>NZ_JAQFVG010000249.1:0-20866 GCF_029439455.1 Caballeronia sp. BR00000012568055
CTGCCCGAACTGTTCTGCGGCTTCACGCGACAGCGCGGCGAACGGCCGATCGCCTATCCGGTCGCGTGTCTGCCGCAGGCGTGGGCAGCGGGCGCGCCGTTCATGATTCTGGAAGCCTGTCTCGGCGTCAGTGTCGATGCGCTCAACAATGAAATCCGCATCGATCGTCCGCAGTTACCGGAAGGTATCGACTGGCTGGAAATCGGTGATTTGCGACTGGGCGAGAAGAACGTGACGATTACGTTCCGGCGCGTCGGCGGGCAAGTGGTGCCGTCGGTGGACGGCGAGGCGCGGGTCGTCGCGGTGCTTTAAAAGCGGAACGGACGCCTGAGTATTCGAGGCGTCCGTTTTGCGAAGCGCTTAAACCGCCACGCTGCCGACATAGTTCTCGGCCAGCGCAGTCGCGGCTGCGCGCGACGTCGTCACATGCTCCAGTTCGGCGACCTGAAGTCGCTGCTCGAACGGCGACGTATCGTCGAGTTTGTGCAGCATGCGCGTCATCCACCATGAGAAATGCTCGGCGCGCCAGACGCGCTTAAGCGCGGTTTCGGTGTATCGCGTGAGCTTTTCGGTGCTGCTTTCCTTGTAGAAATCGACCAGCGCCGCATTCAACACCCGCACATCCGATACCGCGAGATTCAGCCCCTTCGCGCCGGTCGGCGGCACGATGTGCGCGGCGTCGCCCGCGAGGAAGAGCTTGCCGGATTGCATCGGCGTGGAGACGAAGCTCCGCATGCCGACGATATTCTTCTGGAAGATCTTGCCTTCGGTGATCTGCCAGCCATCGGCGGTATCCACACGTGCGTGGAGTTCGGCCCAGATGCGGTCGTCGGACCAGGCATCGACGGAATCTTTCGGATCGCACTGGAAATACATGCGCTGCACGCCGGGCGAGCGCGTGCTGATCAGCGCGAAGCCGCGATCGTGGCGCGCGTAGATAAGTTCATCGGAAGAGGGCGGCGCTTCGACCAGAATGCCGAACCAGCCGAACGGATAGATACGCTGGTAGTCCTGACGAACTGCTTCCGGAATCTGCTGGCGCGAGACGCCCTGCGAACCATCGCAACCGATGATGAAATCGCATTCGAGTTCTTCGTCGCGTCCTTCGTGCTGATATTTGATGCGCGGATTGCGGTCGCTGCCTTCGTGGAAATCATGCAGCGTCACGTTCGATACATTGAACTTCAGCGCGCCATTCGCCGCGATGCGCGCCGCCACCAGATCCTTGATCACTTCGTGCTGCGCATAAACGGTGATCGAATGACCGGTCAGTTCCGTCAGCGCGATCCGCCTGCGCTGAGCTTCGAACGCCAACTCAAAACCGTGATGCAGCGCGCCTTCGGCCTGCATGCGCGCACCGAGACCGGCCTGATTCAGCAAGTCCATCGTGCCTTGTTCGAGCACACCGGCGCGAATGGTCGATTCGATATCGTTCTGACTGCGCACTTCAAGCACGACCGATTCGATGCCGCGCAGATGCAGCAGATGAGAGAGCAGAAGCCCGGCAGGACCAGCGCCGATGATGCCGACTTGAGTACGCATGTTTGTCTCCGTGATGCGGTTGAGATGTTGTGCGTACAGTGTCGGCAGAGCGGTGTTATGCCGCAACGCGATACGGCGGATAGCGCGTATCTATTTTTGAGATAAAGGGCGGAAAATCGGGGTTTTGGGTCGCTTTGTCAGGGAAAGTACTGAGACAAGCGACCCACGCTCAACTCACTCCGCCGCCAATTCCTTCAACTGATTCTTCCGATACTCCCCCTGCCGCGCGAACATCCAGCCCGGATATTCCGAAGGCAACTGGCTCACTTCATCCAGCGCGGCCAGTTCATCCTCATTGAGCGTCACGCGCGTCGCCGCGATGTTGTCATCGAGCTGATCCACACGTTTTGCACCGATGATCACGCTCGACACCACCTTCTGATGCAGCAACCAGGCCAGCGCGATCTGCGCCACCGACACGCCCTTGGACTCCGCCACATTGCGCATCACATCGATACAGTCGTACGCGCGGTCCACGTTCACCGGCGGGAAATCGAACTTGGTGCGGCGGCTGCCTTCTTCCTTGCCGCCTTCGCGCGTGAATTTGCCCGAAAGCAGGCCGCCCGCCAGCGGACTCCACACCATCAAGCCGACGTTTTCGCTCTGCAGCAGCGGCACGAGTTCGCGCTCGAGATCGCGCCCGGCGATCGTGTAATACGCTTGCAGCGACTCGAAACGCGCCAGCCCGAGCCGCTCCGAAATCCCGAGCGCCTTCATGATCTGCCACGCCGCCCAGTTCGATACACCGATATACCGCACATGCCCGTGCTGCACGAGGTTATCCAGCGCGCGCAAGGTTTCTTCGATCGGCGTCGCCGGATCGAAACCGTGAATCTGGTAGAGATCGACGTGATCGAGTTGCAGGCGTTTGAGGCTCGCCTTCACGCCATCGATGATGTGATAGCGCGACGCGCCGCGCGAATTCGTGCCCTTCGTGCCGGTCTCGCCGAAAATCTTGGTCGCGACGACCACGTTCTCACGCGGCACCTGCAAATTGCGCAGCGCCTGTCCGGTGATGATCTCCGAGCGGCCATCGGCGTAGACATCGGCGGTATCGATGAAATTGATGCCGGCGTCGAGCGAGCGGCCGAGCAGTTTGTCCGCGTCGGCCTGTTGCAACTGGCCGATATTGCCCCAGATGCCGTTGCCGTCGCCGCCGAACGTCATCGTGCCGAGACAGAGTTCCGAGACGAAAAGACCGGTATTGCCGAATTTCCTGTAGCGCATGGTGGCTCCTGTGTGACCGATAAGGCGCGGACGAGGCGATCCATCCGCGCCGACGATGCAGTATCGTCCTCGCCCGGAGCCGGGGCATAGCCTGATTCTGTCGAATCATTGCCTTTTCCTGCAAAGGGCGGCGCAGGCCGTGGGCAAGGTCGCACGCGCGCGAGTAAGCTAGACGGACTATCTTCGACGTACAAATGACTCCGGAAATCATGGCGCTAAACGACACTCCCGGCTTCACCGAAAAAGACCCGCACGACCCGCGCCACGGCGGCGGCGTGCCCGATGCCGCGCTGGATCAAGCTCGCCTCGATCTCGTTTCGCTGATCGACCGCTTTACCATCGGCTGCGAAGGCTCGATCGAAATGCCGGTGCCGGGGCTGTTTTTGCATCGCATCATGAATCCGGGCGGGCCGAAGCACGGCATTCAGACGCCCGCGCTGGCCTTGATCGCGCAAGGTTCTAAGCGACTGATGGTCGGCGACGAGGTCTATAACTACGATCCCATGCACTATCTGGTTTCATCGGTCGATCTGCCTGTGTGCGGGCAAGTGTCCGTGGCGAGCGAATCCGAGCCGTATCTGGGTTTGCGGCTGGATCTGGATGTCGATGAAATCACTTCGCTGATTCAGGACCAGAATCTGCCGCCGACCACGCACGCCGATGCCTCGCGCGGCCTCTATGTCAACCGTCTCGGCAATTCCATGCTCGACGCCGTGCTGCGCCTGCTGCATCTGTGCGACAGCCCCGAAGACGTGCCGATTCTCGCGCCGCTGGTCAAGCGCGAGATTCTGTATCGATTGCTGATGAACGGGTCGGGCGCGCGCTTGCGGCAGATCGCGTTGCAGGACAGTCAGACGCATCGCATCGCCAAGGCCATTCAAATGTTGCGCGAGAATTTTGATCAACCCTTGCGCGTGGAAGATATCGCGCGGGACGTTCATATGAGCGTCTCGTCGCTGCATCATCATTTCAAGGCGGTGACGGCCATGAGTCCGCTGCAATATCAGAAGCAATTGCGCCTTCAGGAAGCGCGCCGGCTGATGCTGCTCGAAATTGCCGATGCCGCGACCGCCGCGCATCGCGTAGGGTATGAAAGCGCGTCGCAATTCAGCCGCGAGTACAGCCGCCTGTTCGGTGCGCCGCCGCTGCGCGATACGCGTCGTTGGCGCGACGCGGCCGCCGCGGGCGCATAACATGCGGCGGGATGGCACGAATCACGGTGCGAGGGCGCTGCCGCACCGGTTTATTTCATCGTCCGCGGAATAGCGCAGCGCCTCGGAACGTTCTACGGATACTTCGACAACAAGGAAGAGACGACAATGAAGAAGCGAATCCTGATGAGCGTTTTTGCAGCCACCGCAGCGTGTGCCGTTTCCACGGCTTATGCCGATGCGCCGAAAGCATCGAACGGCATGTATGTCGATTCGAAAGGCATGACGCTCTATACCTTCGATAAAGACTCCGCAGGCGGTCCGAGCGCGTGCACCGGCGGATGCGCCGAAGCATGGCCCGCCGCAATGGCGTCCGGCTCCGATCAGCCGTCCGGCAAATGGACCACGGTCGATGCCAGCGGCGGCAAGCAATGGGCCTATGACGGCAAGCGCGTCTACACGTTCAAGAAGGACACCAAGGCCGGCGATATGAACGGCGATAACTTCAAGAACATGTGGCACGTCGTCAAGCCCTGACATCGAAGGAAACACGGCGCGGGCTCGTGAAGAAGGAATAAACGCACGGGCCTGCGCGTCTAACAAACAACGGAAATCGAACATGAAGCGAGCGATCGGCACGATGGCGCGCACGGGCGCGTTCGGCCCGGCACGGGACGTGCAGCCTTGAGTTTCGAAAGCGATCTGCTGGCGCATCTGCCGCAGTTGCGGCGCTATGCGCGCGCGCTGACGGGCGATCGCGCCTGGGCCGACGATCTCGTGCAGGACGCCACCGAGCGCGCGCTCAATCGCGCCAAGTCGTTTCACGCGGGAACGAATCTGCGCGCGTGGCTATTCACGATCATGCGCAACTTGTTTATCGACCAGTTGCGCGGCAAACGCGATATCGCCGTGGACGATGAAACCGCGCCCTGGCGTCAGATGGCCGCGCCGCGCGGCGAAGTAGACGGTCTGGTTCTGCGCGATGTGCAACGCGCGCTCTACTGTCTGCCGGTCGAGCAACGCGAAGTGATGCTGCTGGTGTGCGTCGAGGATATGACTTATCAGGAGGCTGCGGTGGTGTTGAACGTGCCGACCGGAACCGTGATGTCGCGTCTCTCCAGAGCGCGCGAACATATGCGCGTGCTGCTCGGTGAAGAGACGGGCAGGAAGCCGGCGTCGTCCTTGAAAGTAGTGAGCCGCACATGAAAATTCAGGACACTCCGGAAGATCGCGACTTGCAGGCGCTGTCTGCTTATATCGACGATGAACTGCAAGGCGCCGAACGCGATGCCGTCGCATCACGCATCGCCAACGATGCGGACAGTGCGGCGACGGTCGCGGCATATCGCGCGCAGGACAATGCCTTGCGCGCGTTGTTCGCGGATCAGAGCGAGCCGCAAGTGGTTCTGATGCGGCCGCGCGCGAAAGAGCGTTATTTGCTGGCTGCGTGCTTCTTGGTGGTTGGCATCGCGTGCGGGTTTTTGATGCATATGCTGTTGCCCGCATTACGCGGCGAATCGCCGATGCGTTTTGCCGAGCGCGCGGATATCGCGTATGCGGTGTATGCGCCCGAGAAGCGTCATGCCGTGGAAGTGGATGCGACGCAGCAGGATCATCTGGTGACGTGGCTATCGAATCGGTTGAAGCGCAGCGTGACGATTCCATCGCTGACCGAGTACGGTTTTCAGTTGGTCGGCGGCCGTTTGCTGCCGGACGAAGAAGGACCGGCCGCGCAATTCATGTATCAGAACGCAGCGGGCGAACGTCTCACGCTGTACATGACGACCGCCACCATCCGCCGTAATGACAGCAAGGTCCGCTTGCTGCGCGATGGTCCGCGCACGACGTATTACTGGGCGTGGGATCGCGTCGGATACGCGCTGTCGGGACAAATCGGCGAAGCGAAATTGCAGGCGATCGCCTATGACACATGCAAGGAACTGGGCGGCGATCCGAAGAGTTGGTAGGGCGCGTGGAGACCATAAGCGAAAGCCGCAGCGACATGAAAAATCGCTGCGGCTTTTTCACCTTCAATCAACCGTATCAAGCGTAATTAGTAGCGATGCGGAGGCGGCGGTTCATGATGAACCGGGTGATGGCGCTCCCAGTCACGACGCTCCCAGTAGCGGTGACCATCATAGTAACGATCGCCATGCCAGCCCACCGTCACCGATACATGGTGATAATCATGATGGTCCTGCGCCGATGCCACGCTCGCCATCCCCAAACCCAGCGATGCAGCCAGCGATGCGATAAGCAGTGTCTTCTTCGTCTTGTTCAACATGTTCGTTCTCCCTTCGTGTGTGCGGATCATTAACGTCGTTCAATCATCGAGCGACGTCACGAATCAACGCCAGTCGTCGTGATGGTGATGCCATCCACCGCCACCGCCGTCCGGCACGATGATGCAACCCGACAACGTGCTACCGAGCAACGCAGCGAGTGCCGCAACGATTGCCAACTTCTTCATGGGTTTCTCCGTGTGAATCCATGAGGACCAATGTAGCGGTTGGCAAAATGACAAGCCGTGTTCGTTTGTAAGCAAACGTGTGGCTTGAAATATTCACGAAAAGGAGTCGCAAGCAGAACGCTTAACGAACGATTTGAGCCTTGATATTCGGTGTCAGCGATACCCCGACCACGTGACCATCGCGTACGCCGCAGCGGCTGTCTACGCGGGTCCACTTCGCGGTGCCGCGTGCTTTCGCAAACGCGCGCATGACGATCACCTGATCGACGGGAATCGGATTTCCGGTGCTGAAGATCGGCGTTTCGCTGTCGATCTTCGCGGCAAGCACGCGCCGGTCGGGCACGATCAGCGTGTCCCACTTGGGCGCGTTTTCGACCCAGTGATCGAACGCGGCCACGCATTGCACGACCGAATCGGGCACGTGGAGTTTGGTGAGATACGAATAATCTTCCGGCAGATCGGGCGTCTCTTGCGCCTGAACGAACTGAAACATCGAGGCCGATAGAACGAGCGCGAACAAAGCGGGGACGAAGGACTTTTTCATGCGATGTCGATTGGGCTTGGGGCGCTTGAAGAGGGTGAACGTGCTGCGCGGATCGCGGTTTGCGGATCGCGTGGAGGGACTGAAACACGCATTTTCGAGATGGCCTGAAGTATATCGTGCGATGTTTTTGCGAGTCGAGCGCGAATCGAAATTGGAAGGGTGACCGAAAGGCTTGCCGCGCGTTGTATCCTTGTCGCTTACTTGGCGCTTAACGGCGAACGAGGTGCGCGATGAAAGCGGTGCGATGGTCGCAACAGGACGGCGCAGGGCTGGAACATCTGGTGATGCACGAAGACGCGCAGGGCGTGGTGATCGAAAGCGTGGTCGCGGGCGAACATGAAGCGCAGGCGTTCGGCCTGATGTACCGCATCGAATGCGATACGCGCTGGCAGGTCACGCGGCTCGCGCTGAGACTTGCCGATGGCCGCACGCTCGATTTGCATCGCACACCATGCGACGTCGCGCATAAGCACGCGCTCGCCGAATGGACCGATGCCGATGGCGTGCTGCAGGAAGCGCTGCGCGGCTGCATCGACGTGGATCTGACGGCGACGCCATTCACTAATACCTTGCCGATTCGCCGTCTGCGTTTGCAGGAAGGCGAGCGGCATGTGATTCGCGTGGTCTACGTGCAGGTGCCGACGCTGACCGTGAGCGCGGTGGAGCAGGCGTATTGCTGTATCGAACCGAACCGGCGTTATCGCTATGACGGGCTGGACACGCACTTCACCGCCGAACTGACAGTGGATACCGACGGTTTCGTGCTCGACTATCCCGGTCTCTTCAAACGCGAGGATGTCACCGAGCGGCGATAATGTGGCTCTTTCGTCCGGCTGAAACACCATGAACGATACGACTTCTCCCCGTCTCACGAGCCTGTCGCACGGCGGCGGCTGCGGCTGCAAGATCGCGCCGGGACTGCTCGCCGAACTGCTTAAGCGCAGCGCGCCGATGCAGGCGTTCCCCAATCTGCTGGTCGGCAACGATACCGCCGACGATGCCGCCGTCTACAAGCTCAACGACGAGCAAGCCATCGTCGCGACGACCGATTTCTTTATGCCGATCGTCGATGATCCGTTCGACTTCGGCCGCATCGCCGCGACCAATGCGCTGTCCGATGTCTACGCGATGGGCGGCAAACCGATCCTCGCGCTCGCACTCGTCGGCATGCCGATCAATGTGTTGCCGCACGAAGTCATCGCGCAGGTGCTGAAGGGCGGTGAAGCGGTGTGCGCGGAGGCGGGCATTCCCGTCGCGGGCGGCCATTCGATCGATTCCGTCGAGCCTATTTATGGGCTCGCGGCGCTGGGCATCGTGCATCCGTCGAAGGTGAAGCGCAACGCCGCCGCGCGCCCCGGCGATGTGCTGATTCTCGGCAAGCCGCTCGGCGTCGGCGTGCTGTCCGCAGCGCTGAAAAAAGATCAGCTCGATGCCGCCGGCTACCAGGCCATGATCGACGCAACCACCAAGCTCAATCGTCCCGGCGCGGACCTCGCGCAACTCGAAGGCGTCCACGCATTGACCGATGTCACCGGCTTCGGCTTGCTCGGTCACACGCTCGAACTCGCGCGCGGCGCTGGTTTGACCGCGCGCATCCGCTATAGCGATTTACCGTGGCTGCCGCAAGTACGCGACTTCGTGCGCGCGGGCGTTTATACGGGCGCGTCGGGACGCAATTGGACCGCGTATGGCTCGGACATCACGTTGAACGTGGAAGGCGACGAGGCCCGCGCCTTGCTCACCGACCCGCAAACGTCGGGCGGACTGCTGGTGTCCTGCGCGCCCGAATCCGTCGATGAAGTGCTCGCCATTTTCCGCGCCGACGGTTTCAACGATGCCGCCGTCATCGGCGAAATGGTCGATGGCGCGAGCCGCGTCGAAGTTGCTTAATTCAACTCAACAATCAAAATAAGCGCATGAAGGAAGAATCTCCGAAAGCCATCTTCTACGCGCTTGCCGCGAACTTCGGCATTGCCGTGTGCAAGTTCGGCGCGGCGGCGTACACGGGTTCCGGCTCGATGTTCGCCGAAGCGATCCATTCCACCGCTGACTGCGGCAATCAACTGTTGCTGTTGTTCGGACTCAAGCGCGCGCAAGCCCCGGCCAATGCGCTGCATCCGCTCGGCTCGGGACGCGAGATTTATTTCTATGCGCTGATCGTCGCACTGTTGCTGTTCTTCGTCGGCGGGGCGTTTTCGGTGTACGAAGGCGTGCATCGGCTCGCACATCACGAACCTTTGTCGAATCCGATCGTCGCGCTGGTGATTCTCGGTATCTCCGTGGTGCTCGAAGCGTTTTCGCTGGCGGGCGCGGTGCGCGAGATTCGCAAGACATCGGGCGGCAAGACCATGTGGCGATGGTTCCGCGAAACGCGTGAATCGGAGCTGTTGGTGGTGGCGGGCGAAGACGTTGCCGCGCTGCTCGGTCTGGCGATCGCGTTCGTCGCGGTGCTCGCGACCATGCTCACCGGCAATCCCGCATTCGATGCAGCCGGTTCCATCGGCGTGGGCGTGTTGTTGATGGTGATCGCGTACCTCGTCGCGCGCGAAGTGAAGTCGATGATCGTGGGCGAATCGGCGAGTCCGGAAGTGCGCAAATCGATCGATGCGCATTTGCGTGCGCGCAGCGAAATCACCGGCATCATCAGCCTGATTACCTTGCAGTGGGGTAAGCACGTGGTCGTCGCGGTGCAGGCGGAAATGATCGAATACGCCAGCGGACGCGAAATGATCGACGCCATCAATATCATCGAAGACGATTTGCAGCGGGCCTTTCCGCAAGTGCGCTGGGTGTTCTTCGAACCGGATATTGCGCGCGAGAAGCACTAAGAAACGCGCCGATTTTCCATCATGCGAAAGCGCACAGGGCGGGTGCGGCTTGTGCTACGCAACATACGACCGCCCATTGCGGCGTTGCGGGCTTCGGCGATTTGCTGATACGCCTGCGCGTTCTGCATTCATTGTTCAGGATCGTTGCCGAAACCGGCTCGTCGCACGCAAGCCGATGGCTTTAACATAGGCCGTGCGCGTCGTCCGCATCCAGTTCCTGACATTTCGTGATCGTCATTCGACCTATGCGCAAAACCATCACTTTCGTGTTTCTGCTGGCGCTATCGTTCGCGCCGTCTCTCGCTTTCGCAGCCGATGCCGCGCATCACGCATCGCAGCCCGCCGTCGCGCTGACGCCGCAGCAGGCGCGCGATGCACTCAGCGTACTCGACGATCCGCAAAAACGCGCCCAAGTCGCAGATACATTACGCGCGGTGGCCGCTGCGGGCGCGTTGGCTACGCCTGCGCCTGCGAGCGCGCCGCAGCCAGCGTCTGGCGCTGCGCCGGCTTCGGGCGCATCGAGCGTGCTGGCGAAATCGTTGACGGCGAACGGGCTGGCATCGCAGGTTTCGCGGCAGGCGAGCAACTGGCTGGTGGGCTTCGGCCGGGATTTGCGCACATCGATTGCCGCGCTGCTCAATGGCCGATCCGTCGCGCAATGGTGGCACGACCGCACCGCGACGCCCGAGGCGCGCGAGGTGCTCGGGCATGTCGCGTGGACGGTGCTCGCTTCGCTGCTGCCGGCGTTCCTCATCGAATATTTTTGCGCGCGTTTGCTGCGCAGATTGCGGGCGAAGGTCGCGGCGCGCGGCGTGGTCGATGCCGAAGTCGCCGATCCCGGTCTCGTGCACGATCAGCGCAAAGCCGAGCACGCCGAACAAATCGCCGAGAAAACGGGCGATGCCGTCGCCATGCACGTGGCCGAGCAGAAAGTCGAGACCGCGCGCGGGCAGCGTCATGCCGCGCAGCACTGGACGCTGCTGCAACGCCTGCCGAACGCGCTGGTTTATCTGGTGCTGAAGTTCGTGCCGCTGTTGGCCTTCGTCGGCGTGGTGACGCTGCTGATGTCGGTCATCATGGACGACAACACCACGGAGGCGCACGTGGCGGGCGCGATCATCGACGTGTATCTGATTTGCCGCTCGATCATCATCGTGAGCGGGTTCTTTCTCGCGCCGCATGCGAAGGGTTTGCGGCTGCTGCAAATGCGCGATGACTATGTGATCTACACGTATCGCAAGCTGCGCAGCATGGTGATCGTCGGAGGTGTGGGCATTGCGATCGCCAACGCGTTCCAGCCACTCGGTTTATCCGATGCCGCGCGTATCGCCATTCTCAAGATCGTCACGCTCGACATTCACCTGATGCTCGCGTGGACGATTTTCGAATGCCGCCAGCCGGTGGCCGAGCGCATTCGCGGTCGTATGCACGGCTACAAATCGACTGCGCTGGTCGGCAGTTGGGTCGCGGACGTATGGGCGAGCGTGGCGATTTTCTTTGTGATCGCGCTGTGGTTCGTGTGGGCACTGGATGTGCAGAACGGCTATCGCACGCTGTTCCATCTCGGCGGTGTGTCCTTGCTCGTGCTGGTGGGCGCGCGCGTGGCCGCGATCGTCGCGTTCGGCGGCCTGGGACGCATCTTTCACGAGAACGATGAAAACGTCGATTTGTCCAGTCAATCGATCCTGCATCAGCATGCGTACCGTTATTACCCGGTGTTTCGGCGCGTCATCCAGACGGTGATCGCGGTGGCGACCGTGGTGACCTTGCTCGAAGTGTGGGGCGTGCATATCGTGCATTTCTTCACGTCGGGCGGCGTGGGCAACAAGATCGCCTCGGCGCTGGCGACGATCGCCGTCGCGGCAGCGTTCGCGGTGATCGTGTGGGAAGGTGCCAACGTGCTGGTCGAACAGCGGCTGGAGCAATGGAACACCAGCGGCGATCGCGTACGCGCCGCCCGCCTGCGCACCCTCTTGCCGATGATGCGCACGGCCTTGTTCATCGTCATCGCCATGGTAGTCGTGCTGACGGGGCTGTCCGAACTCGGCGTGAACACCGCGCCCTTGCTGGCGAGCGCAAGCATTTTCGGCGTGGCGCTCGGCTTCGGCTCGCAAAAACTGGTGCAGGATTTCATCACCGGCATCTTCCTGTTGATGGAAAACGCGATGCAGGTCGGCGACTGGGTGACGGTGGCGGGCGTATCCGGCACGGTCGAATATCTGTCGATCCGCACGGTGCGCTTGCGCGGCGGCGATGGCTCGCTTTACACCGTGCCGTTCAGTTCGGTATCGACGGTGAACAACACGAATCGGGGTATCGGCAATGCGGCGGTGCGCGTGTCGATCGCACTCGGACAGGACGTCGATCTGGCGATATCGACGCTCAAGGGAATCGGCGCGGCGCTGCGCGAAGACGCGGCATTCCGCGATGGCATTCTCTCCGACTTCAGCTTCTGGGGCGTCGATGCCGTCGATGGCTCGACCGTCACGCTCGCCGGCCAGATTCAATGCCGCGACAGTTCGCGCTGGCCGGTGCAGCGCGAATTCAATCGGCGCATTTTGAACGAGTTCACGGCGCGGGGGATAGAGATTGCCAATCCGCAGCGGAACTTCGTGATCGTCAACGGGAACGGCGCGGAGGGCGGCCCGGATTCGCCGCAAGACGGCACCGATGGCGATGCAGGCGCAGATCAGCGCGGCGAGCCGTCGAAGGCGGCGGAGCATCCGACAAGCGAGGCGCAGCAATCGGCGAGTGTGGCATCGAACGCGCCGCCGCCGCGGGCTTCGGGAAGCGGAAGTTAGCCTCGCGGAACGAGGATAACTAGAATAACCTTGATAACTACAATAACCGTAGTTAGACTAAAGGTCTCGGAGGCATCGGGAGTCTTTAGTCATGTCATCACTCATATTTTTTGAAGTCGCCCAGCAAGGTCACGATCGGTTCGTCGATATGGGCAAGATCAGCGTGCGCGATGCCATTGCGCCGCGTCGCGCGCACGGTGTGCGGCTGTGTTTTTACGTTCGTGACGAAGATCGTCAGACGCGATTTCGCTATGAACTGCTGAGGCAGTTTCAGGCGATGCTGCCTTTGGTTGCCAATCCGCATTCTTCGGTACGGGAAGGGCTTTACGACCATGCGGATGCGGTACGGCGTTTTTTCAGCGCGCCTTCCGCCGATGCAACGCAATTCGCGAGCGTCGCGGAAGACGATGTCCGCATGTGGCTGAAGTCGAAAGACTCGGTCGTCGTCGAAGCCGATGGCAAATATGCGGAATTGGTCGAGTTGCTTGACGCGCTGTGCGATAACGAACCAGCGAACGGACCTGCGCGCGCGCCCGATCCCGAACAAGCGGCCATCGACTTCCGCAATCAGTTGCTCGCGAAAAACTGGCGCGATGGCAAAGGCGTCGCGGCGTTGCTCGGCATGGCAACGGAAGTCGCCAATCCCAATCAGTATGCCTATCGACTGCGAAAGGACGGTGCGCTGTTTGGCGTCTGGTCGGCGAAGGATCGCGGTTACCGGTATCCGGATTTTCAGTTCGAACGCGGCATGCTTCGTCCGGAAACGGCGGAGTTGTTGAGCGTGTTGGCAGCGCTGGAGGACAGCGGCGGCTGGCGGATCGCCTTCTGGCTGTATTCGCCGCATGCCTTGCTCGATGGCAACAAGCCTGCCGACGTCTTCGTCACCGCTGCGCAGCGGGTCATCGACGTTGCAAGGCAAGAGTTTGGTGGGGAGCAGGATGCGGGCTGGTGATATCGATGTTTTGCATAAGGTCGTACTGTCGAAGGCAGGACTTGGCACCTACTGGCATGTCTATTCAAGCCGGTACGCGCCGACCGCATCCAATCCCCACTCGCAGGCAAGACTTGCCTGGCGTGACGGCGCGCACGGCATGTTCTACACGGGCGAGACGCGCGCTGCCGCATTATGGGAGACCGTGCTGCGATATGCGTCGATCGACAACGGGTATGTCTATACGGATCGCTTTCATCTCAAGGGCATGATGCTCGCGCGGCTCGAACTAACGTTCGACGCATCCGTGCTCGATCTTCGCTCGCCGTATCGCCGGGCCGTAGTGAATGCCTCATCTGAACTCGATGAGCAGTGGGAGCGCATGCTCAAAGACCCCGATCACGCGAATACGCACAACTTCACCATGCGCACGATGGAGCAATTGCGCGCCGCCGGCCACGAGCACGGCGCGGCGCTTCGCTGGTATTCGCGTCAATGCGCCAGCGCGGCGGCAACGCTCTTCTTCGAACCGCGCATGCAGCCGCAATGGTGGACGTTCCGGCAAAAGGACCTTTATCGGCTCGACTCGCCTGAAGGGGAAGAGCAGATCAGAATCGCGCTTGCAGAACAAGGTTTGCATTGGCGAGGCGCGCCTGTGTCCGATGACTTCTCGCCACCACAAAATGCCGATATGAATGACGGCCCGATGAACGTCCGTCATTAAACGCATCCCCCTTACGTTTCCCTTCCCAATCTTATTGACCCTCCTATAATCCCTCGGGCTGGCCGCGCCCGAGCAATCGAAACCATCCACGCAGCAAAGGGCGCGGCTTTCCTTCGAAGTTCGAACCTTCACGAGGAATCTGCCTGCCATGAAGAAGACCCTTCGCAAAACCGTCTGTGCCAGCGTGCTCGCTGCTGGCCTCACGAGTGTCTCGGTACTCACCGGCTGTGCCTTCGCCCAGGACGATGACCACGGTTTCGACCGTCATGGCGACGGCCACGGTGGCCGGCAGGTCAAGGTCATGATCATTTCGATGTTCGGTCCCGAGGGCCAGGTATGGCTCGACAATCTCGGCCCGTGGGATGCGGTCAAGGTGCCGGGTCTGTCGCCGGACTATCCCGAGGTGCATTGCAATCGCAACGACGTTTGCGTCATGACGACGGGCATGGGTCACACCAACGCGGCGGCATCGATCATGGCGCTGACGTTTTCCGATCGCTTCGATCTGCGTAAGACGTACTTTCTGATCGCGGGTATCGCCGGGATCGATCCGGCGCGCGGTACGCTCGGTTCGGCCGCATGGGCGAAGTATCTGGTCGATTTCGGCATTCAGTGGGAACTCGATGCCCGCGAGAAGCCCGCCGACTGGCCGAGCGGTTTCATCGGCACCAACACGAAAGGGCCGACGGAGAAGCCGCCGCCCGATTACCGCACCGAGGCCTATGCGCTCAATGCATCGCTTGCGGATGCGGCTTACGCGATTTCCCGCAATGTCACGCTCTCCGATAGCGACGACGCCAAGGTTGCGCGCGCGAAGTTCAGCTATGCGCCCGCGAATCAACCGCCGAAGGTCATTCAATGCGACACGCTCGCCGGCGATACCTGGTGGTCGGGCAAATATATCGGTGAGCGGGCGCGTTACTGGACCAGGCTGCTGACGGACGGCAAGGGCATCTACTGTACGACGCAGCAGGAAGACAACGCCACCTACGAAGCGCTGAAACGCGCCGCAAGTACGAATCGGGTGGATTTGTCGCGATTGGCGGTGTTGCGCGCCGGTTCGGATTTCGACCGGCCTTATCACGGGCAAACGGCCTCGGACAATCTTTTGAACTACGCGGCGCAGGGCGGTTTTGCACCGGCTATCCAGAATTTGTATCTGACGGGTAATCCGTTTGTGCAGGAGATCGTTACACATTGGGGCGCGTGGAGTAAGGGCGTTCCGCAGCGCTGAATTTGTGTTAACTCAACTCACAACAATCGGCTTCACACAGGTGTAACACCGTGTCGGTCGTGTTTACTCAAAATGCCGCGAATCGGTAAATCCGGTTATCGCGGCATTTTTTCCGATTTTTCAGCACGCGTATTTGTCTCAAAAATACCTTGAAAAGCCGTCAACCAAAGCGGCGAATCCCCCGTTATTGCTGGCGTCAGGCAATTAATCTAACCAAAATCGAGCCTGTCTCATTAAGCGCCAGCTTCAAATACGTGTCACGGTTATCTCGGTCGCCTTACCCGGTTTTACCGCATCGTAAATTTGACCGATCCAAAGTGTTGTTTGCAACAAAATATTTTTAAGACACTCTTGCTTTGATCTCAGACTGTTCTTAGAATCCGTTTCACAGTGCTGTTACAAGATGTAACGGCCTGAAACAAAACATACGCGGTACGTAGCCGGACAGACCAAGGTGCGGTGAGGCACAAAAAAGATATCGGCAAAAGCCGGCAAAGCAATTCGGGGATTTACTGGAAGTTGCAACCATGAATGGTCGCGAAACGCTTGAATCGATCCGGGAAATCAACTTGTCGTACCTGATGCTCGCGCAGCGTCTGTTGCGTGAGGATCGCGCTATCGGCATGTTCCGGCTCGGTCTGTCGAAGGAACTCGCCGACTTGCTGTCGAGCCTCTCGCTCGCGCAAGTGGTGAAGCTCGCATCGGCCGATAACCTGCTGTGCGCCTTCCGCTTCAACGATCACACGATGCTGTCGGCCCTGACGCAACCCGCGAAGAATGCGGAAATTGCGCCGACGCACGCGGCAATCCTGCTGGCTGGCCAGCCGGCGGAACAGTTCGCTTAAATCCGCAAACGTTAGTGACGGAGCGAGCCATGCTGAAAAAGAGCCTCACCGAAGACGCCCAGGAAGTGTTCCGTGCGATCGCGCTGATCGAACTCGGCGCGCGCATGCAGGTGCTGGAGAGCGAACTGACGCTCTCGCGGGACCGCATGATCCGTCTCTATCGCGAAGTGAAGGGTGCATCGCCGCCCAAAGGCATGCTGCCGTTCTCCGCGGACTGGTATATGACGTGGCTGGCCAACATCCACGCATCGCTGTTCTACAACACCTACAAGTTCCTTCGGAACGAAGCCGGTTGCTCGCATCTCGATGCGTTGACCAAGGGGTATCGCCTGTATCTGGAGCATTGCAGCCATAGCAATGCCGAGGCGGTGCTCGATCTCACGCGGGCCTGGACTCTCGTGCGCTTCTTCGACGCGGGCATGCTGCAGATGACGTCGTGCTGCCGCTGCACCGGGAAGTTTGTCGCACACAAGCATGATTTGCAGAACAACGTGGTGTGCGGGGCCTGCCAGCCGCCGTCACGCGCGGGGAAGACCAAGAAAGCGGCGGCCGCTCGACAGGCCAATCAAGAAGCCGTTCTGGAGGTTGTGTCCATCAAGAACGAAGTGCCCGAATCGCAGGAACTGCAAGAAGCGGCGCTCGCAAACGTGGCGGTCTCGATGCCGCCACGGCCAAGCCTGGTCGCACAGGCTGCTTGAGCGGCAGCGGGCCCGGCCCGTCCTTCGGGGACCATCCGCGAGAGGGATGGTGGACGACCGGATTCCCGCTGCCGCATTTCCTTCTTCTTCGACGGGCGCTCTTGTGAGCGCCCGTTTGTATTTTGTGTGCCAACAGTAAAATGCTTCGATTGCAGGCAATTTCGAAGGAACGGGTTTGGCCACGCATCGACACGGCTTTTTACTGACACGTCACTGGCGCGATACGGCGTCCGGTGTCGAAGTCGATTTCTGGCTCGCCACTGACGACGGCCCGCGCACAATCCGCATTGCATTACAAACGCCGGTCGCATTTATTCGCGCGGAAGATCGCGCGCGTGCCGAATCGCTGGTTGCCACCGTGCGCGATGCGCAATTGCGCGAATTGCCGCTGACCGACTTTCGTCACAAACCTGTGCTGGGGCTTTATTGCCCGCAATATCGCCAGTTGCTTGCGCTTGAAAAAACCTTGCGTCAGGCCGGCGTGAATGTTTACGAAGCGGATATCCGCCCGCACGAGCGATATCTGATGGAGCGATTCATCACTGCACCGGTTTTGTTCGATGCCGATGGTGCGCGCGACAGTTACATCTTCAGCGAACTCAAACCTGCGCCCGCCTATCGTCCGGCATTGAAACTGGTTTCGCTCGATATTGAAACGAGCGTTCGCGGCGAGCTTTATTCGATTGCACTCGAAGGGTGCGGCCAGCGTCAGGTTTATATGCTCGGCCCGCAAAACGGCGAATCATCGAAGGAGAATTTCGCGCTCGAATACTGCGAAAGCCGCGCCGATATGCTGCGCCGTTTCAACGCATGGATGGCGCGGCATGATCCGGATGCGATCATTGGCTGGAACGTGGTGCAGTTCGATCTGCGCGTGTTACAGAAACATGCCGATGACTACGGCGTGCCGCTCGCCATCGGCCGTGATGGTGGCGTGATGGAATGGCGCGAGCACGGGCTGAATCGCAATCACTGGTTCGTGTCGATTGCTGGCCGATGGGTGATCGACGGCATCGAAGCGCTGAAATCGGCGACGTGGAATTTTCCGTCGTTCAGTCTGGAGTATGTCGCGCAATCCTTGCTCGGCGAAGGCAAGGCGATCGACAGTCCGTACGCGCGCATGGACGAGATCGAGCGGCGTTTTCAGGAAGACAAACCGGCGCTTGCGCGTTACAACCTGAAGGATTG
This sequence comes from Caballeronia sp. BR00000012568055, assembly GCF_029439455.1. Lineage (GTDB taxonomy): Bacteria > Pseudomonadota > Gammaproteobacteria > Burkholderiales > Burkholderiaceae > Caballeronia. The sequence goes on from NZ_JAQFVG010000249.1 coordinate 18,184, forward strand.
CGAACTGGTGACCAAGGTCTTCGAGAAGACCGAGTTGTTACCGTTCTTGCTCGAACGCGCGACCGTGACGGGCTTGCAGGCCGACAGAAGCGGCGGCTCGGTGGCGGCGTTCGTGCATTTGTATATGCCGCGCATGCATCGGCTGGGGTATGTGGCGCCGAATCTGGGCGATGTACCCGAGCAAGCCAGTCCCGGCGGCTTCGTGATGGACTCGCGTCCCGGCCTCTACGATTCCGTGCTCGTGCTCGACTACAAGAGCCTGTATCCGTCGATTATCCGCACGTTTCTGATCGATCCTGTCGGTCTTGCGCAAGGCATGAGCGAAGCGGAAGACGCCACGGTTGCAGGCTTTCTCGGCGCGCGTTTTTCACGCGACAAGCATTGTCTGCCGGCCATCGTGGAACAGGTGTGGGAAGGGCGTGAAGCGGCGAAACGTCAGCACAAAAAACCGCTTTCGCAGGCGCTGAAGATCATCATGAATTCGTTCTACGGCGTGCTCGGTTCCAGCGGCTGCCGTTTCTTCGATCCGCGTCTCGCTTCGTCGATCACCATGCGTGGCCACGAGATCATGCATCGCACGCGCGAGCTGATCGAAGCGCGCGGCTATAGCGTGATTTACGGCGATACCGATTCCACCTTCGTCTGGCTGCGCCGCGCACGCGATGAAGACGATGCCGCGCGCATCGGACGGGCTTTAGTTGCGCATGTGAACGAATACTGGCGGGACCATCTGCAAGATGAATTCGGCCTGACGAGCGCGCTCGAATTGCAATTCGAAACGCACTTCAAACGCTTTCTGATGCCGACGATTCGCGGCACGGAAGAGGGCAGCAAAAAACGTTACGCTGGACTAACCAAACGCGCGGATGGCAGCGAAGAGATCATCTACAAAGGGCTGGAAACGGTGCGCACGGACTGGACGCCGCTCGCGCAACGCTTCCAGCAAGAGCTATACATGCGCGTGTTCAAAGGCGAAGCCTACGACGACTACGTGCGCGATTACGTGTCACGCACACGTCGCGGTGAACTGGACGAGTTGCTGATCTATCGCAAGCGGCTGCGCCGCACCTTGAGCGACTATCAGCGCAATGTGCCGCCGCATGTACGCGCCGCCCGTATCGCCGATGAATACAACGTGCAGCATGGCCGCCCGCAGCAATATCAGAACGGCGGCTGGATCAGCTATGTGATGACCACGGCCGGTCCCGAACCCGTCGAAGCGCGCCATGCGCCGATCGACTACGAGCATTACATCGGCAAGCAGTTGCAGCCGATTGCGGACGGCATTCTGCCGTTCATGCGCGATGACTTCATGACGCTGCTGACGGGCCAGCAGGAACTGTTCTAGCCGCGAGTTCGAGTTTCCAGTAGCGCTCGGAGTGGAAGACATCGTCGAAACTGTCGGGACCGAGCGAGGCGACGCGGCTGGCATACGCGCTCACCGCTTCACGCTTGAGCGCGTGGCGGCGTTCGGCATCGAAAGGCTGGGCGGCGGTGGCGCACATCGGCGTGGCGTCGATGCCGCGTGCGTGAAGATCGATCAGCCGTTGCTGCACGAGTCCGCGTTCACGCCGATAAAAACTCTCTTCGTACGCGAAGCACGTGAGTTCCGGCTGCGCGAGCCAGGCATCGCATGAGGCTTGATGCGCGAGCACGTGGTCTGCATCGAAGAGGCCGAGCGGAATCATCAGCACTTGCGGACGAAAATCACGCAGCACGCTTTGCAGCGATTGCGCGATTTCCGCACGCGTGGCGCGCCGCGCCGCATAGCGCGATGCCACGAAGTTCAAACGGATCGACGCCGCGTTCAGCAGGTTCAACGCGCGATCGTCTTCTTCGATACGTGCGGCGAGTGCATCGCGCGCGCTGGTGAAGCCGCTTCGCGTGTCCTCGTCGGTCATCACGTTTTCGGTCGGCGGCCCGGCGAACAGCGTGCAGACGCGCGCATCCGTCACGCCCGCGAGCGACGCGCCGCAGCCGAACACGGCGACGCCTGGGTGAGGGGAAACCACCAGAACTCCGGGTTTGAGGTCGGTCATGGCGACGAACTGCCGGTTGATTATCGTGACGGCCGTGCATACCTTTCGACCGCGCTACGAAACTTTTAACGGCTCTATATTTCGCTTCCGTGACAGCGCCTCAGAAACGCAGGCCCACGCCCGCCTCGATGATGTCCGCCAAGTTCGATTCCGAATCGAGACTGTTAAGGATTGTGGGGCGGCCATCACCGTGACTTCGTTGTTGATCACCACGCCAGTGCGATCGATTGGCCGCGCGCGCAGACCGCGGCCCGAGGCTTGAAAAACGCATCAAACGTTTGCGAGCGCCATTCGTTCCCACGAAATGTGGGCCGCCCAACGAGCCATTCACATGCAGGGTTTTGCTCGACGCAATGCTTGCGTAGATTGCAGTCAAGAGACCCGTAATCTTTAAACCGACCTGTCGAGGTGACCGATGGACGCCATACCAGTCCAATATCACGGCTGTGAGCTTTCGGCCATCGTCACGCATCGCGCGGGCGAATTTTCTTCGATGCTGCTGATCGAAAAGCCCGGTGGAAGGCGTCATGCAATCGGTCCGTTTCGCGCCTTCGCGACCGCGCACGATGCCGAGCAGGCCGCGCTCGAATACGGCAAGGCCGAACTCGATGCGCTGCATATGCGGCTGATGCCGGGGCTGTCTA
>NZ_JAQFVG010000249.1:20907-32315 GCF_029439455.1 Caballeronia sp. BR00000012568055
AGCACGTGTCGCTGCGGTAGCCGATATGTCCATCGGGACGAACGATCCACACCATGCCATCGCGCGCGCCGAACGCCTGCGCGAACGCACCCGATGCATCGCGCAAGGTGCGATACGCCTCGCTTTCGACCGCGTTGTTATTCGATGCATCGACGATCGACAGCGCGCCGGTTGCGTCGCCAAGCGAGCGTTGCAACGCGCTGACGGCGGCATCGAATTCATTGCAACGGCCGTAGCCGATCAACACATGACGTCCACGTCCGATATGCGCCTGCAAGCGCTGCGCATGTCCGACGAAAGACTGCGTCAGCCCGCCGACTTCCGGCACGCGATCACCCGGCGCGGGCAATTCCGGCGCCATATCCGCGCATTCATCCGCAACGATCGGGCTGCCGCGATAGCCGACGAGCAACTGCGTTTCGCGCATCGCAGGCCGCACTTCGCCGTGCGCAAGCACCGTGTTCAAGGCGCGGCTCGTGGCTTCGACCACATCGAGTCCGACCGGGCGACGCTCCGCCTCATAGCTCGCCAATAAGGGTTTGCCAGCGACGCCGCGCGCGGCAAGCGTGAGTTTCCACGCGAGATTGTGCGCGTCCTGCAAGCCCGTGTTCATGCCCTGACCGCCAACAGGTGGATGAATATGCGCGGCATCGCCGGCAAGGAACACGCGTGCGCGCGCGTAATGCTGCGCAATCCGATGACTCACGCGATACACCGACGACCAGCGCATCGACGAAAGACGCACGCCGTGCGGAAGAATCGGCAACATGATGCGTTCGATCTCTGCAAAGTCGGGCGCGGCGATATCGGCGAGGCGCGTGGCGTCTTCGGGCGCGAGTACCATCGACAGGCGATAACGGCGTGGCGAGCCGCGCACGGGCATGGCGGCGAGTGTCGTCGAAGCCTTGCCGTCATCGCTCGAAACGTTGAAGCGGATCATGCGGCCGCGCGGCAGAGTCCAGTCGACGTCGAGATCGGCGAGCATGAAAGTCTGCGGATAGCGATCGCCTTCGAAGGGCACGCCGAGTTGCTGGCGCACCGTGCTGCGCGCGCCGTCGCATCCGACCAGCCAGCGGCAGCGCGATTCGCTTCCATCGCTGAGTTGCACGACGAGCGCATCTTCCGTCTCGGTGAAACCGGTGAGCGATAAACCGTATTCGACGCGTCCGCCGTGGCGTTCAAGCGTCGCTTCGAGCAAGCGTTCCGTGTCGAATTGCGCCAGCGAAAGTGCGCCGTAGGGCAGACCTTCGCGCGGCACTTCCATGCTGAAGGACAGCGCGCCGTCCTGATACGTGTCCATGCCCGCGATCCACACGCCAGCATCGATCGCTTCGTGCGCGATATCGAGATCCTCGAACACTTCGAGGGTGCGCGCCGTGACGCCGAGCGCCTTGACGAAAAAGCTGCGCTGCGCGTTCGCATCGGCGATACGCACGCTCACGCCGTTGCGGCGCAGTTCAGCAGCAAGCATCAGCCCGACAGGCCCCGCGCCTGCGATGAAAACGTCGGTTTCGGTGGACATCGCGGCTCTCCCGAATCATCACGTCTTACCATTGATTGGCGGCACGCACCGGCCAATGCTTCGACGAACGCAATAATGTACAAGATCGGGCGATGCCGCGACGTTTCGAATTCAGCGCGCTTCCTGAAGCGCCATCTCGGGCGCAAGCTTCCATGCGAGACTTTTGGCACGCACGCGGCGCGTCGGCTTGAGGTTATCGCGCTTGCGCACCAGCGTCTTGACCGCCTTGGCCAGCGCCAGATCGATTGCGCCGCGCCAGTCGCGCGCAATCGACGTCGCCACGACCGTGCGCGTGCGATCGACCTGAACCTCGACCTGACAACGTTTATCGACGCCACCGCGCGGCCCGTTGATATCCGACAGACTCACCGTCGCCTTCGAAATCAGCCACGCGAGACGGCGGAATACGAATTCGCTGCGCGCTTTCGCCAGCTCATGCATGGCGATGGCTTCGGGATCGCGGGACTTGAACAGGACTCTCATCTACGTCTCCTTGGTTGAACGTGAGTCCAGCGTAAGGCGATCACCGCATCTGAAAAAGCAGAGAGAATGGAAATGAAGCTTCGAAAAAACCGAACCGTTTAAATCGATACACCCGCGCTGCCAAGCACTTGCTGAGTCAACGGATGATGACGTCCGCGTCGCGCGACGATTGCATGCACTTCCTCCTTCACATCGGGCGAGCGGCCGAGCCAGCGCAGACCGCGCAACAACGGTGCATCGCCTGCGCCATGTTCGGCGAGCGGAAACACGCCGAGACCACGCGCACCGAACACGGCCATCAGCGCGCTATCCTCGAATTCTCCGACGATACGCGGCGAAATCCGCTGCGCCTCGATCCATCGATCAAGCCGCGCCCGCAGCGATGAATGTCCCGTGGGCAGCAGTATCGGCAGATCGTTCAGGCAATGCGGAAAGTGATCGACGGCGCTCTTGCGCACGAGCGCAGCCGGCCCGTACCAATCCACCGGCGAGGCGATCAATCGTTCGCTCGTCAGCCTGAGATTGTGATTGTGCGGCGCAGGCTGGCTCGCCAGCACTAAATCCAGCCGATGCAGCGCAAGCTCACCGAGCAGTTCGTCCGTCTCGCCTTCATGACACAGCAGGCGCAGCGACGGATTGTCGAGCACGGGCGCCAGCAGCGCATGCGCCGCGAGCTTGGAAATACCGTCCGACAAGCCGACGGCCAGACGCGCGAGCGTGCCGCTGGCCGCTTCGCGCACTTCGTCGTGAATCAATTGTCCGATCTGAAAAATTTCTTCGGCCCGCGTAAAAGCGGCCTGTCCGGCCTCGGTCATGCTCACGCCGCGCCCGGAAGGTTTGAGCAATTGATGCCCGAGCGATTTCTCCAGCTCACGCACTTGCGCGCTGATGGTCTGCACGGCCATATCCAGCCGCTCGGCCGCGCGCGCAAAGCCGCCTTCCTTCACGACAACCCAGAAATAGTGCAAATGACGATAGTTGAGCATGGCGTGATCCTTTGACCGAACAAAACGACGGTTCGAAAAAACCGAAGTCTGAGTTCGATTATCACCCATTTTTCCGATACCCATTTTCACCGAAGATCGAGCCTCAAGATCAATTCCCCACCCGCTCATGGAATATCTCCTTACCCTCGCATCCGATCCCGCTGTCTGGGCCGCGCTCGTCACGCTGATCGTGATGGAAGTGGTGCTCGGCATCGACAATCTCGTTTTCATTTCCATCCTGACCAACAAGCTGCCGCCGGAGCAACGCGCTCGCACGCAGCGTATCGGCATCATGCTGGCGCTTGTCATGCGTCTGGGCTTGCTCGGCACCGTGGCGTGGATCGCGCAGCTTACGCAGCCGGCGTTCGCGGTCTTTGGTCACGCGTTTTCGTGGCGCGACCTGATCCTGCTCGCGGGCGGTCTGTTCCTCGTGTGGAAGGCCACCAAGGAAATGCACCATCACGTCAACAAGGATTCGGAAGCATCGAGCCATGGGTCGAAGGTCGTTACGCTGACTGCGGCTGCGGCGATCGGCCAGATTCTGGTGCTCGATCTCGTGTTCTCGGTGGACAGCATCATTACGGCGGTCGGCATGACCGAGCACTTGCCGGTAATGTTTATCGCGGTGATCTTCGCGGTCGCGACCATGCTCTTTGCGGCGCAACCGCTGTCGCGATTCATCGAACGTAATCCGACTGTCGTGACGCTGGCATTGAGCTTTCTGCTGGTGATTGCGATGACGCTGATTGCTGAAGGCTTCGGAACGCACGTACCCAAGGGCTACATTTATGCAGCAATGGGCTTCGCCGGATTCGTCGAAGGTTTGAATCTGCTCTCGCGTGGTCTGAAGAAAAAGCGTGAGCAGCGCGTGACGGATGAGACGAACGCGCGCATGAACGTTCGTCAATCCACCGAGACGGAAGGCGTCCGATATTAAGCTGTCCATGCGGCTTTACCACGCGTACGATGTGGCAGGCATTCAAGAAAATCCAGGCCATGCACACATTGTTCGCGGGGCCGCGCAGGTTCACTCGCAAGACGCTTGACGGGGCGATGAAATGAGCCCGCCCGCCGATGCGCGCCATTCGTCATGGCGTATCACGGCGTCGCCGGTGATGGCGAATGTGCCGCGTATCGATCCTTACATCGTGTGGGCGCATATCACGCGGTATCGGCAAATATGCGCTTCTAAACGTCTTCCGATTGCGATCGAAATGAAAGCGGGCGCACAGACCGCGCAACAGTTTGCGCGCGCGGTCGAACGCAATGGATGGCACGAGTGGATCTGGATGTCGGCGCTTTATCGCCATGCTCCCGACTCACTTGCCGATACGCGTTTCTGCACGGCGCAAGTCACGCGCGACTTTCTCGGCCATCTCGATCAGGAACTCGACGGTCTGATCGAACGCTTCACGCTCGCCATGCCGATCGACCGGCGCAACAGCGATATCCTTATCGATCACACTTTGCGCGCCGTGATCGAACCGCTTCGCCACGCACCCGAACGCGACGATATCGGCAAGGTGATCGTCGGTGTATGCGACGACGACATTGCGTATATGCATCGGCGTTTCTTCGAAAATACCGCTGGAAAAAGCACGCGCTTTCAGTCCGTATGGAAACAGGACGATTCAGCGAACGATGCGCCGGGTCTCGGTTATGGCCGTGAACTGCTGAAGGCGCAGATCGATTCGTTACTGCACAACGAGCAAAACGAGCAGCACGAGCAAAACGAGCATGGCGCGGCGCAGTCGAATATTCATCAGATGGCGGATCATCAGGCGAAACGGCGGCCGCATGAGGATCATCAGCCGCATGAATCGCCGTTGCCGCTGATCGGCGTGCAGTTCGGCACGCCGGGGCGCGCACATCGCGATGCACCGGGTTTCTGGCTCGATGTGCAGGCGCTCGATGGCATCCGCTATATCGTGCAGCGTGCGCAGGATACGGCCGGCGCGGGCTGTCATGCGATGGTGAATCTGAGTTATGGCGCGATCGCCGGGCCACGTGACGGCAGTTCGCTGATCGAAAGCGCGCTCGATGAAATGATGGACACGGGCACGTGTTCCATCGTGATTCCGGGCGGCAGCAGCAATCCTTCGCGCTGTCACGGCTCGGTGACGATAGGCGATGAAGCGACGCTGCGCTGGCGTGCGCCGCACATTGGCCGCGCGCCGAATTTCATCGAAATATGGCTGCCCGCGAATGTGCGCGATCCGCTGGTGGATGTGTGCATTGCGCCGCCTGCGGGGCCGGTTAGCGAATGGATTGCGCTGGGCGAAGTCGCAACCTATGCCTGCGACGAAGACGCGTTATGCACTGTCGTTCATCAGGGCAGAGGCGCGCGCGGCGATGGACATATGATTCTCGTCGCGATGGCAGCAGGCGTGGCATCGACGGACGATTGGCTGATTCATCTGCGAAACCGCGCTGAATCGAAAATCAACGCGGTTTATTTTTCGACGCGGCAAGCAAGCGTTTCCCGCGCGCCTCAGCCGCGTGCGTGAATGGCGGTGATTTCCTGCAAGTCGAATTCACGCTCCAGCGAATGCAGCAGTTCATCATGAATCTGCCCCGCGCGATGCATCCGCAACAGTTCCGCACGGCCCGCCGCAATCGCCGACAGTACGATGTCGTAGTGCGCATATCGCGCGTCGGTAGGGAAGTCTTCGAGATCTTCGAAGCGCTTCGACAGCGTTGCGCGATACGTGTATTGCTCCAGCAAACGCGGATGAATCACCTTGCCCTCCGCATCGTGAACCAGCGGATGCACGGCGGCCAGTTGCGCCGCTTCGAGCCGCGCCCACGCCTGCGGCTCGCTCAGATGGTGCAACGAGCGCTCGCGTCCGCGACGAATCGATAACCACGCGATCAGCGGGCCCATTGTCGTGCCTTGCAGCAGGACCGTGACGAGAATCACCGCAAAGCCCGCGAACACGATCAGATCGCGTCCGGGCATGTCCTCGGGCAGCGAAAGCGCCACCGCCAGCGTGACCACGCCGCGCATGCCGGCCCAACTCAGCACCGTCGCGCCGCGCCAGTCCGGCATCAGACCGCAAGGCTCGCCGTCTTCGCTCGTGTCCTTGCGGCCGGTCGCAACCCATATCGCGCCCTTGATCGCTTCGATGCCGTACACCCATACAAAGCGCGACAGAATCACCGTGGCGATCACCATGCCCGTTGCCGGTGCAAGCAACGAGAACGCATGACCTACGCCGCCAAGTTTGATCGCGATGCCGCGCAGCGAAAGCCCCATCAACACGAATACGAGCGCTTCGAGCACGAACACGACGACTTGCCAGAAAGCCGTCCCGCGCATGCGCTGCGCCGCGCTGAAAATTTCATGCTGATGCCAGCCGATCGCCATGCCGCACGTCACGGTTGCGATCACGCTCGACACGCCGATCATTTCGCCCGCGATATAGCTGACCCACGACATTAGCATCGACGTGGTGATGACGAGGTAATCGTCTTCGAGCGCCCGCAGCAACTTCACGCCGATAAAACCCGCCACGATCCCCACCGCGATACCGCCGACCGCAAGCAGCACGAAGCTGCCCATCGCGCGCGGCGCGCTGAATGCGCCGCTCAATGCGGCGACCACGGCGAAGCGGAACAGCACGAGACCCGCGGCATCGTTGAGCAGGCTTTCGCCTTCGAGCAGCACCATCAGACGACGCGGCAACGCGACACGTTCGAGCACCGCCTTGGCCGCGACTGCATCGGGTGGAGAGACTACAGCGCCCAGCGCGAAGCACGCGGCCCAGGGCAAAGCCGGCACCACCAGATGCACCGCATAGCCCACCACGAACGTGGTGAACGCGACCGCGCCGATCGCCAGCAATAAAATGCCGCTGAGATTGCGCTTGAAGTCTTCCCACACGAAGAAGTACGCGCCGTACATCAGCAAAGGCGGCAGAAACACGACCAGCACGAGTTCGGGATCGAGTTCGAAACGCGGCAGACCGGGCACGCATGCCATTGCCACGCCGCCCACCAACAAGGCCGCGGCAGGCGGCAAACGCAGGCGTCTGGCCAGCACTTCCAGCGCGATGATGGCGATCAGCGCAACCAGCATCAGATTGAATGCCGCTACGGCGTGCATGAACGTCTCCTTGGTACCGTTCCAAGTAAATTGAATGACAATGCGCGGCATCCCACGGATGGGCGCGTGACTGCGCTGCTAACATCGGCCAGACCGCCGGGTTTGATGACGTGTTAAGCCCGGCACATCGTATCCGATCAGGAGTAGAGATGAGACGAAAGTCATCGGGCGTGGCCGTGGTGGCGATACTGGTTGGCGTCGCTGTTGCGGCTACGCTTTACATCGCGAGCTTCGGCAAGTCGCATCATGCGGACGCGCCTGTCATGCAGAACGAAGCCGTCGCGCAACAACACGCAGCAAGCGACGCTGCTTTCACGATCACGCCGCTGCACGCTGCATCGGATACCGAAGCGCAGACCGCCGCGCGTTGAAATCATAACGTCGAAGTTTTGTTTTCTGCATTACATCCGACAGGAACGTAACTTGCGCACCGTGCTCCGATGACCATTCGGAGCATATCGTCATGGGTCACGCGTCCCAGCAGGTTCCACCTCCTGCATTGCCCGTCGATGCACGCGGCATGATCGGCAATATGAAGACGTCCGCGCTGGTTTCGCTGCGCGGTTCGATCGACTTCATGTGTTATCCGCGTATCGATTCACCGACCGTATTCGCCGCCTTGCTCGATGGCGAACGTGGCGGTGAATTCGCCATCACGCCGCGCGAGTCGCACGCCAACGTCAAGCAGATGTACCTGCCCGAAACCAACGTGCTGCTCACGCGCTTCATGACCGGCGATGGCGTATGCGAGTTGCTCGATCTCATGCCCGTGCCTTCCAGCGAAGCACGCGCGGAGGCCGTGCCGAACTGCGTGATGCGTATCGTGCGGCTCGTGTATGGAACCATGACGCTCGATGTCCGTTGCAATCCGCGCTTCGATTACGCGCGTGCAGGACATCAGGCGCATGCCGTGGAGAAGGGCGTCGAATTCCAACCCGACGACGGCAGCGATCCGGTGCAACTGCTGTCGAGCTTACCCTTGTCGATCGATAAAAACATCGCGCATGCAACGCTCGAATTGAAAGAGGGCGATTCGGTTCACTTCGCCTTCGGACCTGCCGGTTTGCTACCCAAACTCAAGGACAATTTCGACGATATCCTGAGCGAGACCATGGAGTACTGGAAATCGTGGTCATCGCGTTCGACTTATCGCGGTCGATACCGCGAAGTCGTTATGCGTTCCGCGCTCACGCTCAAGATGCTGAGCTCGGATGAGTTCGGCGCGATCGTCGCTGCGCCCACGTTCGGATTGCCCGAAGCGCAGGACGGTTCGCGCCGCTGGGACTATCGCTTCACGTGGATACGCGACGCCGCGTTCTCCGTTTATGCGCTGCTGCGTCTGGGCTACACGGGTGAAGCCGAGCGCTTCGGCAAGTGGATCGCCGAACGCAGCCGCGATTGCAGTTCGAACGGCTCGTTGCGCGTGATGTATTCGGTAGATGGAGAAGACGCGTTGGAAGAGGGCGCACTCGATAGTCTCGTGGGCGAAGGCGAAGGGCGCGTGGTGATCGGCAATGAAGCGCGCAGCCAGACACAACTCGATGTCTACGGCGCCTTGCTCGATTCGATCTATCTCTACAACAAATACGGCGCGGCGATTTCATACGAAGGCTGGCGTCACGTGACGCGCACCATCGACTATGTGGTCGAACACTGGCGCGAAGCCGATAACGGCATCTGGGAATTCCGCAACGGCACGCGCCCTTTGCTGCATTCGCGCCTGATGTGCTGGGTCACGGTGGATCGCGCGCTGCGTCTGGCGGAGAAGCGCTCGCTGCCTGCGCCGCTTGCCACGTGGTTCAAGACGCGCGATGAAATACATGCGGATATTCACGAGCAATTCTGGAATGCGGACCTGAATTCATTTGTTCAGACGCCCGATTCCGCCACACTCGATGCCTCGATTCTGATGATGCCGCTGGTACGTTTCATCGGACCGAAAGACCCACGCTGGATCGGCACGCTCGATGCAATCGGCCGTGAATTACGGGTCGATCCGCTGATTTTTCGTTATACGCGCGGCTCGACGCTCGATGGTCTGCCGGGCATGGAAGGCGGCTTTTCTGCGTGCTCGTTCTGGTACGCGGAAGCGCTGGCGCGCGCGGGACGTGTCGATGAAGGCCGGCTCGTGTTCGAGAAGATGCTTGCTTATGCGAATCACGTCGGACTCTTTTCCGAAGAGGTTTCGACCAGCGGCGAAGCATTGGGCAACTTCCCGCAAGCACTGACGCATCTTGCACTGATAAGCGCCGCATATCAGCTCGATCGCGATATCGATCGCGTTCATGTGCCGTGGACTTGAACGCAGCCGCATGTCGGTGCATCCTCTCATTCATGATGTCATTGGGAGGAACGTTCCGTGGACGGCAAGACGGTCATGGCCTGCATCGACGCGTCGCATGCGGCGCTGAAACACCATCACGATGAAATAGCCTCGCTCGATCAGGCGATCGGCGACGGCGATCACATCATCAATCTGCTGCGCGGCATGGATGCGCTCGTTGCCATGCGCGCGGCAATCGAAGCCGAATCGCTGGCGGGTGCGCTGAAGCTTGCGAGCACCAAGGTATTGTCGACGGTCGGCGGATCATCTGGACCCCTATTCTTTTCATTGCTCAGCGGCATGTCCAAAGCCTTATCCGACGATGCCGATTTGCAAGCCTTCGCGCGCGCATTCGCGGCCGGCGTGGAAGCGGTTGGTCAACGCGGTAAAACCGGCCTCGGCAGCAAAACGATGATGGACGTGCTGATACCCGTGGCCGAGCGTTTCAGCACGCTAGCCACGCAAGGAGCCGCCACGCATGACGTGCTGGCCAAACTTCCGCGCGTCGCGGAAGAGCACATGCTCGCCACGCGCGATATGCTGGCGACCAAGGGACGCGCATCGTTTCTGGGCGAGCGATCGCGCGGCCATATCGATCCGGGCGCGCGTTCGAGTCAGGTCATGATCGAAGCGATATGCGCGCGGCTTGGCGAATGAATCGGACATCGGACAGGAGAGGGGACGTGAAGAAATTCATCAACCGTGTCGACGATTTTCTCAGCGAAAGCATCGAAGGCTTTGCGGCTGCGCATGACAATCTCGTGACGCTGAACCGCGAACCGCTTTATGTCGTGCGCAAGGCGCTCAAACCAGGCAAGGTCGCACTGATCTCGGGCGGCGGCTCGGGACATGGACCGTTGCACGCCGGCTTCGTCGGACATGGCATGCTGGACGCCGCGTGTCCGGGCCAGGTGTCCACCTCGCCGACACCCGATCAGATGATGGCCGCCGCGCTTGCGGCGGATACGGGCGCAGGCGTGCTGTTCATCGTCAAGAATTATTCCGGTCACCTGATGAATTTCGAAATGGCCGCCGAGCTATGCGAGATGCCGAACGCAAGCGTGATCGTCAACGACGACGTGGCGGTGGAAAACTCCAGCTTCACGACCGGACGGCGCGGCGTGGCAGGCACGGTGATCGTCGAAAAACTCGTCGGGAGTCTGGCGGAAAGCGGCGCGGATCTACAAGCGTGCAAAGCGTTCGGTGAGCATGTGGCGACACGAACGGCATCGATGGGCGTGGCGTTTTCGAGTTGCACGGTGCCTGCTGCGGGCACGCCCACGTTCAAGCTCGGCGACGATGAAATGGAAATAGGCGTCGGCATTCATGGCGAGCCGGGGCGTCGGCGGGCGAAGTTCGAATCGGCTGATGAGATTGTTGCTGAGTTGCTGACTGCGATTGTGGATGAGCTCAAGCCTGCTTCTGAGACGCCGCTGCTTGTTATGGTGAATGGTTTGGGCGGGACGCCGTTGTCGGAGCTTTATCTGTTATTCGGATCGGCGCGGGCCTGGCTTGAGGCGCGAGGTTTCAGCATCGCGCGCGTGCAGGTTGGCAACTTGACGACGTCGCTGGAGATGGCCGGTGCGTCGATTACGCTGAGCACGCTCGATGATGAGATGCTCAGGCATTGGGATAGCGAGGTTTGGACTGCGGGAATGCGTTGGGGGATGTAACGTACTGGTTAGTTATGTTGCCGCTAAGTTCAAATCTATGGCCAGCCCGAATTTTGCAACCTTTGGTTTTGACAGTGTGTGGCTTGCGCAAATCTATCCGGAATCGTGCCGGACGCTCGTCCGTTGTTCCGAGATGAAAACCGCACCGGTCGAACCTCAAAATGTCGGCAGCTGCTTGTGAGCTGTAGAACTTGTCAGGTTATTCGTCCGGTCGCTGAGCCGTTGACCATCAATCTCCAGCAGTCGCAAAACCTGGTTAGCAAAATCTCAAATCGTGCGAACCAACAACGAACCGTGATATTCCGTGTGCTTCGTG
>NZ_JAQFVG010000250.1 GCF_029439455.1 Caballeronia sp. BR00000012568055
CCGTGGGGGCGAGCTATTGTCACCTACGGAGACCTTTAATCCACTTGCCTTTTCAACGGGCACTGTCTGGTTGAAAAGGCTGCTTTCTTTGGTGACTTTCTTTGCAGCAGCAAAGAAAGTTACCCCCCCGCCGGGGAGGCGGCTACTGCATAAACAGCAAGCCAAAAGCAGCAGCAAAAAAGCATCAATCGATCTTCTCAACCTGCGGCAAGATTGGCGCCTCGGTCATCCGACCAACCCGCGTGAGTTCCGAAGAAGAAGCAGCAGAAGCCGAAGCCGCATCAACAGAAGCCTCCTTGATCCGCACATCAGCATCCGCCACATGCGGCGGCCTCACTGCGCCAATCAGCGAAATCAACCGATCTTCCAACCGGGCAAAAACCGAAGCCGGCGACAACCGCTCCTGCGCATAGAGGCGCCCTCGCTCCCCATGCCGCGCACGCAAGACCGGATCGGCAACGAGCTTAGTAATCGCGTCGGTCAAAGCCGAAACGCATTCAGGCTCGATCACTTCACCGCGCTCAAAAACAGCCTCGTGCAATTCAGTCCCGCGATGCGCCATCGCCACAACCGCGCGCGCACTGGCGAACATACCGGTCAGCTTGGAAGGCATCACCAGATCAGCCACATCGCCACGCTGCGGCAAGACATGAATATCCGCAAGATTGAGCAGTTCGTTCAAGCGCTCGATAGGCTGCAAGGACAGGAACCGCGTATTAGGAAGATCAGCACAACGCCGTTGCAAATCAGCCTTGGAAGAACCATTCCCGCAGAACACGAACACGATATCTTCACGCGCCTTCAAGGCGACTGCCGCATCGGCGACCACTTCGAGGCCTTGCTTCGCGCCCATATTGCCGGAATAAAGCACCACGGCCGTATGCTCGCCGATGCCCAACTCGCGGCGAAACTCACTCGCCCGGTCCAGCGGAAAAATCGCTCCCGTATCGACCCAGTTCGGCAAATGAAAAACGTTCGTGCGATCCACACCCTTGGTCACCGCACGCTCGACCATCTTGTCCGAAATCGACGACACCACATCGAAGCGCTTCATCAGACTGCTTTCGAACGACATCGCCATGTCCGAAGCGCGCTTGCTCTTGAGCAAACCGAGATCGAACGCGGCATCGACTTCGTAATCCTGAATGTGGAGCCACGTGCGCGCGCGCGTCAGACGTGCGAGCGCCAACGCGGCAGGCGCATGAATGAGACTCGGCTCGACTGCCATCACCACATGAGGACGCCACACCGCATGCGCAATCAGCGCAGGCAACGAACTCAGCGCAAATGAAGCAAGATGCAGCATGCGCTTCTTGCCGTTCGGCTTCTTAGGCACCCAGATCGGCGCACGCCAGATCCGCACGCCACGCATCGTTTCAATCCGATGCAGCCAGCCTTTGTAGCCCTTTCCGATCTTCCATTCCGGATAGTACGGCGGCGCGCAAACCACGCGCACGTCATGACCGCTCTCAGCCAGCGCTTCCGCCATCTCCGATGTGTACTTGCCTACACCGGTCAGTTCCGGCGCGTAGTTCAGCCCGTAGATCAATATTCTCATTTGGTCCCTCGCCCGACTTGTCGCGCTTCTGATGCCGGGGGTGTCCTCGCCGTCCGTGCAAAGCGCTTACCGCCGGGCGCGCAAGAGTCACGCGCTGGCGGCTTCTATCACAGCTTGAAAAACCTCCTTCGATTCATGGCGTTCGCCAATCAATGCATCAGCAACAACGCGCAGCCTCGTGCGATATTCGCCGCCGCCGACGGCGGGTCGAATCGCTGGATCACATCGGTGCAGCGGCGCGCGACGCCAGCCGTATCCGCGAACGCTTCCAGCGACTTCAGCATCGTTCGATGCAGCGCGGCGACGTCGCCCGCCGGGAATGCGTAACCCGACACGCCATCCACCACCAGTTCCGGCACGCAGCCGCAGCTCTCACTCACGACCACCGGGCAGCCGTGGCTCAGCGCTTCGTTGGTCACGAGGCCCCACGGTTCGCGCGTGCTCGGCAGCACCATGCACGTCGCGCTGAAGTACTCGCGCGAGAGCGGTGCATCCTGCAAGCTGCCCAGGAACTTCACCGAATCCGACAGACCCGATTCCGCCACTTGCTGCTTGAGCTGATCGCCCAGCGGACCCGTGCCGACCAGACGCAGTTCGGCATCGGGAATGCTGGTCTTCAATTGCTTGAACGCATCGACCAGCGTGTTAATTCCCTTCTCCGCCGAAAGACGTCCGACGAACAGGAACACCGGCTTGTTGCCCACGCTCGCGCGATGCTCGATGCGATCCGGCACCACCGTTTCCGGCGAGAACGAACGCGGCAGCGCGGCAGCCTGGCACGGAATAAAGATCTTTTCCTTCTTCGCGCCGAGCGACATCAGATACTCGCGGCTACGCTCGCCGAAGGCGAAGAAGCCATCGCACAGCGAGAAGAACACGCGCTTGGGCACCGAAGTCAGCATGCGGCGCGGGTTGTCGCGGCCGGTCGAGTCGCAGAACACGGCGCGGCGCTTGCCGGTGAGAATGCAGGCAAGCAGCATCGCCCAATACTCCGGACGGTGATAGCCCGGCAACACCACCAGATCGGCCTTGGTGGTCAGCACTTCCCACGTCAGGCGCATGGTCATGCGCCACGCGGGCACGTCTTCGTAGCAGCCCTCGTAGAGCTTCTTCATCGGGTAACGGTGGAACGAATAATCGACATCCGAAAAGCCGATGCGATCGTGCTCCGTGTCCGCGATCTGCACCATCGAGTAGCGGATCGAGCCGGACCCCGAAATGCTGTGGAGCGCGGAGAGAACTTCCCCTTTGTGCCGCGACCACACCACGTTATGAAAGATGGTCACTGAAGCATTCATTTTCTAATAGTGTCCTGGAAGAAGATGTGCGGGCAGTCGGCCCGCTATCATTGTTTTTCAGGCAGCTACAGCCGTTTGCTGCATCGACGCGTACTTATCGAGGAAGTCGGCATAGGTTGCGCGAATGCCGTCTTCGAGTTCGATCGACGCCTTCCAGCCCATATCTCCCAGCTTCGATACATCCAGCAGCTTGCGCGGCGTGCCGTCCGGCTTGCTCGGATCGAACACGAGCTTGCCTTCGAAGCCCACCACGCGGCAGACGATTTCCGCCAGATCGCGGATGGTCAGATCGTGGCCCACGCCGACGTTGAACACGCCCTCGCTGACGTCGTTCTCCATCAGATACGTGGCCGCGCCGGCCAGATCGTCCACATGCAGGAACTCGCGGCGCGGCGTGCCCGAGCCCCACACCGGCAGCGTCGCGTCGCCGCGTTGCTTCGCTTCGTGCGCCTTGCGGATCAGTGCCGGCAGCACATGGCTGCTCTTCAGGTCGTAGTTATCGTTCGGACCGTAAAGGTTGGTCGGCATGACCGACACAAAGCGCGTGCCGTATTGCTTGTTGTACGCCTCGCACATCTTCAGACCCGCGATCTTGGCGATGGCATACGCCTCGTTCGTGGGTTCGAGCGGCGAGGTCAGCAAGTACTCTTCGCGGATCGGCTGCGGGCAGTTCTTCGGGTAGATGCAGGACGAGCCGAAGAACACCAGCTTCGACACGTTCCACTTGCAGGCCGCCTGAATCACGTTGGTTTCGATCGCGAGGTTCTCGTAGAGGAACGACGCGGGGAAGGTGGAATTCGCCAGAATTCCGCCCACGCGTGCCGCTGCGAGGAACACCACGTCGATGTTCTCTTCTTCGAAGAAGAGATTCACGCCGCCCTGATCCGTCAGATCGAGATGCGCCTTGGTGCGCGTCACGATATTTTGATACCCGGCTTCGGTGAGCCGGCGCACCAGCGCCGAACCCACCATGCCGCGGTGTCCCGCCACAAAAATGCGTGCGTTCTTATCCATGACGCTCACTCGTGATGTTCGAGAGCCTTGAAACCGGCGAGCGTCACGAGTGCATCGCGACGAGCGATCTGATAGTCGGCGCGAACCATTTCCTTCACCAGTTGCTGGAAGGACGTGGCCGGCTTCCAGCCCAGCTTCGTGTGCGCCTTGGTCGGATCGCCGAGCAGCGTTTCGACTTCGGTCGGACGGAAGTAGCGCGGATCGACCTTGACGATCACCTGACCCGGCTTGAGCTTCGTGTCCTTGCTGTCGACGCGATCGACGATACCCACTTCGTCCACGCCCGTGCCTTCGAAGCGCACGTGCACGCCGAGTTCGGCGGCCGCTTGCTGCACGAATTCACGCACGCTGTACTGCACGCCCGTTGCAATCACGAAGTCTTCCGGCTGCTCTTGTTGCAGCATCATCCATTGCATTTCGACGTAGTCGCGTGCGTGGCCCCAGTCACGCAGCGCGGACATGTTGCCGAGGTACAGATCGTCCTGCAAACCCACGGCGATACGAGCGATGGCGCGCGTGATCTTGCGCGTCACGAACGTCTCGCCACGCACCGGCGATTCATGGTTGAACAGAATGCCGTTGCACGCGTACATGCCATACGCTTCGCGGTAGTTCACCGTGATCCAGTACGCGTAGAGCTTGGCGACGGCGTACGGGCTGCGCGGATAGAACGGCGTGGTTTCGCGTTGCGGAATTTCCTGCACGAGACCATACAGTTCGGACGTCGAAGCCTGATAGAAACGCGTCTTCTTTTCCAGACCGAGAATGCGGATTGCTTCAAGGATACGCAGCGCACCGAGGCCGTCGGCATTGGCCGTGTATTCCGGTTCTTCGAACGACACGGCAACGTGCGATTGCGCCGCGAGGTTGTAGATTTCATCCGGCATCACGCGCTGAATGATGCGCACGAGGCTGGTGGAGTCGGTCAGGTCGCCGTGATGCAGGAACAGACGCTGGTCCGGATCATGCGGATCACGATACAGATGGTCGATACGGTCGGTGTTGAAGAGCGAGCTGCGGCGCTTGATGCCGTGCACTTCGTAACCCTTGTCCAGCAGCAACTCGGCAAGATACGACCCGTCTTGCCCCGTGATACCCGTGATCAAAGCGACTTTGCGGTCCATGCGAAACCTCGATATATGCGGTCTGAAGGCGGCGCGCGGCCAGCGCGCCATACATTGTTTTAGTACGGTGTTTTATTTACTCGGCGATGCTCTCGTAGCCGTAGTAACCGGCATACGTGCTGCCCATCAACATCTTCGATTGCGGGACATCGGTCAGCAGAACGCCCTTCATGTTCACGCCGCCGTGGTGCAGGCGCTTCATCGTCTCGCCGATTTCCTGCACCTGGTTCTTGCCATGCCGCACGACGAGCAGGCTGGTGCCCGCGTGCTTGCCGATGACCGTTGCGTCGGTGACAGCCAGCACAGGCGGCGTATCGACGATCACGAGGTCATACAGTTGCTTCAGTTGTTCGAGCACTTCACCCAGGCGGTCGCTCGCCAGCAGTTCGGCCGGATGCGACGGCAGCGAACCCTTGGTGATGAGGTCAACGCCCGGCAACACATCGTGCAGGATCGAACTCATCACGTCTGCGCCCATCAGCACATCCGAGAGACCCGGCGAATGACGCACGCCGAAGTGCGAGTGGATATCGCCACGGCGCATATCGCCGTCGATCAGCAGAACGCGCTTACGGGTCGATGCCACCAGCGTCGCCAGATTCACCGACAGGAACGACTTGCCGGCTTCCGGACGCGAGCCCGTCAGCATCACGACGTTGTTGCGCGCATCGGCCATTTGCAGTTGCAGCGACGTACGCAGACCACGAATGCCTTCCACTGCTGCATCTTCCGGTGCTTGCGCGGCCAGCACATGCAGACCTTCACGACGATCACCCACCTTGCGTTGCAGACGAAGCTGCGTATTCGAACGCGGCACGATGCCGAACACACGCACGCCGAGTTGACGCTCGATTTCTTCCGGACGCTCGACACCGCCATACAGCGACTTGCGAACAAACGCGACGATCACGCCCAGCACCAGACCCACGCCAGCAGAAATCAGGATGACGATCAAACGCTTCGGACGGACCGGATCATCCGGCGTCTGTGCGAAGTCGACCACGCGCACATTGCCGATCTGGCCAGCCTTGGCGATACGCAGTTGTTGCGCGCTGTTCAGCAGGTTCGTGTACAGCTCGGTGTTGACACGCACATCACGCAGATAACGCAGTGCGGTTTGTTCCGTATCCGGCAGCGTCGAAACGTTCTTCGCCATTTGCGCCTGCTGACCCGACAGCGCGTTGATCTGCGCATCGAGTGCCTGCACCGACGGGTGATTCGCGGTGAAGCGCAGCGACAGTTCGGCACGTTGCGCTTGCAGATCCGACAGCTTGGTCTTGTTATCGACAATACGTTGCAGCAGCAGACGGCTTTCTTCCGACAGATCGACCGTGCCTTGCTTGTTACGGAAGTTGTTGTACTTCTGTTCCGAATCGTCGAGTTGCTTCTTCAGGACCGGCAGTTGTTGGTCGAGGAACGCAAGCGTGTGCTCCGCTTCCGCCGAACGCTTGTTGGAGTCCTGAGCAACATAGCGATTCGCAATGTTGTTGACGATCTGCGCCACTTCCTTCGGATTGCCACCTTCCAGGCTCAGCCCGATGATGCCGGACTGCAGCGCCGTTTCAGCGACCGTCAGACGCTTCTGCAGATTGTCGATGGTCGTCAGTGTCGAGAAACGCGTCAGTTCGAACTGCACGCCGGGGGCGCCGACTAGCTTGTCCACTATCAGCTTGACCGGGCCTTGCGGCGTCACGCCGTTGGCTTCCTGACCGACCTTGCCGGTGAGAATCGCCACGCCGTCCGGGTCGTTCAGTGCGTACGTACCGTTGTCGCCGGCGACCAGCGTGAACTTCTTGTCGTAGAACTCCTTCGGCGTGTCGAACAGCGGCACGTCGATTTGTTCGTCGCCCCATGCGAAGTGCGACAGATAGCCCGCCGGAATCGGCATATGGAACAGATTGAACGCGCTGCCCACCAGGCCGCCGACGAACGGCAGCGAGTGCGGCACCGCGCTGATATCGAGGTGCATGCGGCGCACCGTGTCGTCCACCACCAGACGCGAGCGCAGCAGTTCGATCTGCGCAGCGGTGGTCGACTTGGCATCGAACATTTGCGACACGGCTTGCACCGCGTTCGCATTGGCGTTGTTGTTGTTGCCCGCCACGGCCGATTCTTCCACCTGGATCAGCGCATCCGCCTTGTACGTCGGCGGCGCGATGAACGCGTAGGCGGTTCCCAGTGCGATCACAGCGAGCGTGATCATTGTCACGAGCTTCCAGTTGCCGAGAACGGCAGCTAGATAATCGGATAATCGCAACTCGTCGCCTGTTGAGACGTCCGTGTATCGTGTGTCGAAGTTCATGGCCATGGTCTTCTCGCTCGCTTTTCTATGGATCGCACTGGTTTTGCCGGCGCATCCCCGCGCCGGCGTTTGGCTTACTTGGTCAGCACCGCCGCCGTCAGACCTGCGTTGATCGCCGGAAGCAGCAGATTCAACACACGGCTGAAGCGGACGAGGCCGTTGTTATCGACATACACGACGTCATGCGGCTGCAGTTCGAAACCGTTCGCGAGCAGCATCGACACCGGCGACTTCGCGTCGAGGTGATACACCTCGGGCTGATCGGACTGACCATTACGGATCACGTACAACTGCTTCGGGTCCGACGTCTCGGCATTGAAGCTGCCCGCTTGCGAAATCGCGTCGGAGAGCGTCAGCTTGCCGTTCTTCATCGGAATCACGGTGGCGGGCTTGGTCACTTCACCCATCACGTACACGCCGTTGTCGTCACGCGAATCGATACGCAGTGCATCGCCCGGCTTGAGCATGATGTCCGAGGGGCTGCGGCCCTTCGAGGTCATGCCGGCCATGTTGATGTGGTACGTCACGCCGTCACGGATAAGAGTGACACGGCTTTGATCCGCCGTAGGTGCGAAACCGCCCGCACGGCCGATGGCTTCTGGCAACGTCATCGGAATGTCGTTGATTTGTTGAGCCCCCGGCGTGCGAACATCGCCGTCGATGTAGACCTGACCCGCACGGAACGATGCAACGCGCACCGTCACCTGCGGTTTCACGAATACTTTCGACAGCTCCGTGTACAGCTCGCGCTGCACTTGCGTTTCCGTCTTGCCCACGACGTGGATCGGACGATTTACATACGGGAACTGCACGTTGCCGTCGGCGTCGACCACGAAACCGGGCGCGGCGTCGGACGTGCGCGTCTGCTGCTGCGGCTGGCCGAGTGCGGCGACGAGTTCGGGGTGATCCCACACGGTGATCTGGAGCACGTCACCGATACCGAGCTTGTACGCGCCCGGCTTGCCATACAGCGACGAATTCGGATCGTCCGTCACGGCCGGCTGCGATGCCTTCATCTTGCGAATGAGCGACAGGTCGATCGGCGTGATGGGAATGTTTTGTGCGGTGGCTACATCACCATCCGCGTTCGAGGTTTCGGCAAGCGCTGCCGGCTTGTCGAAGTGCATGCCGGGAGCCGCGCTGCAGCCTGCGAACAGCACGCAGAGCGAAGCGGCCGCAGCCAGGCTCGACACCCGGAACAGCTTTGATACGTTGAGATTGGCGGCCATGGTGGTGGTGCCCGGTTGTTGTACGTTGTGCATGATGGTCGTCCCCTGCATCAGTAAGCGTTGGTGTGGCGTAGTCCCTTGAAGATCGTCGCGGCGATGATTCGCATATCGAGGCCGAACGACCAGTTACCGAGGTAGTACAAATCGTGAGCGACGCGTCCTTCCATCTTTTCGATCCGATCCGTTTCACCACGAAAGCCGTTGACCTGAGCCCAGCCGGTAATTCCCGGCTTGATCCGGTAACGATGGATGTACCCCGATACGACCTTTTGATAGAGGTCGTCATGTTCGAGCGCGTGTGGACGCGGGCCCACGACCGACATGTCGCCGCGCAGAACGTTGAAGAACTGCGGCAGCTCATCGAGGCTGGTACGGCGCAGGAACGCTCCGACTCGGGTCACGCGCGGATCGTTGCGCGTGGCCTGGCGAAGCACTCCGGCCTGTTCCGTGTGCAGACGCATCGAACGGAACTTGTAGATGGTGAAGACGCGGCCATCCGCGCCTTTACGGCGTTGTTTGAAAAACACGGGACCGCGCGAGGTCAGCTTCACTGCGAGCGCGATACCGATCAGCAACGGCGCGACGGCGATGATCGCGGCAGCGGCGAACATGCGGTCGAAAATCTCTTTCTGCAACATGGCGCTGGCGGACAGCGGCGAGGCAACCAGATTGATCGCGGCTTCGCCCAGCAGATCCGTCACGCCCGATTCGAACAAGGCGAGACTGCGTACGTCAGGAATGAATCGCACGTTGACGAGGTCGTCGCGGAATTCATTGGTGAAACGAAGAATCGTCTTCTCCTGCGACAGCGGCAGCGCCAGCCACACTTCATGCACGTTCTGCGTACGCACGTAGTTCACGAAGGCATCGTGCTCTTCGAACACGGGAACGCGCGTGTTCAGATGCGTTTCCGGCGTCGCGTTGAACGCGGCCACCGCGCGGAAACCCGAATCCTTCTGACTATCGATCTTGCGCACGACGGAATCGCAATGCTTGCCGCACCCGACGATCGCGACCTGATGCAGGTTCATGCCGGCGTGACGCACATGCGCAAGAATGGCATGCGAAATCAGACGGCCCGCGATCACCAGACCGCCCGCCATCGCCGTCCAGTACGCGAACCACAGACGCGACACGTAATCCAGACGATGCAGCGAAAACATCAGCACCAGCGCACAGCCCTGCACGACCAGCCAGCCGAGCGATACCTGGCAAGCCAGTTGCAGCTTGCTGCGGCCGCGCCACGACTGATACACGCCGAAGCCAGGAAAGAGCGCGAGCGAGAATGCCGCGGCGAACGCGACGAACGCCACCGAATAGGTGTGCGCCTCGATGTACTCGAACCTGATCTGCGACGCTACTGCCGCACCTAAGACGATCATGGCGACGTCGAATAGGCGCGCTAACAATCCCTGTAAATCGCGCATGTCATTTCCCCGAACGCAATCCGATCCCTTGTCAGCTTTCGCTGGCCCTTCAAAGCCCTCCTTCGCTCACGGTCTTCGTGTCGTTCGACGCCGCGATGCGAAGGAGACCTGCACTTCCTGATGCTTAACTGCGTCCGTACGTATCGTCGAAACGGACGATGTCGTCTTCACCCAGATAGCTGCCCGACTGCACTTCGATGATTTCGAGCGGCATCTTGCCGGGGTTTTCCAGACGGTGACGCACGCCGAGCGGAATGAAGGTCGATTCGTTTTCGCTCAGCAGGAACGTCTCTTCGCCACGCGTGACCAGCGCCGTGCCGCACACCACGATCCAGTGTTCCGCGCGGTGGTGATGCATCTGAAGCGACAGCTTCGAACCCGGCGACACCACGATGCGCTTCACCTGGAATCGCTCGCCATGTTCGATCGAGTCATAGAAGCCCCACGGGCGACGCACCTTGCGGTGAGCATCGGCTTCCGGTGCGTGTTGCTCGCGAATACGCGCGACCAGACCCTTGATGTCCTGCACGCGCGAGCGGTCGGCGACCAGCACCGCATCGTCCGTTTCGACCACGATGATGTTGGTCGTGCCGACGCAGGCCACGAGGCGTCCGCCTTCCGAGCGCGCATAGCTGGAGGTCGCGCCTTCGAAGATCACGCGGCCGCTGGCGACGTTGCCGGAATCGTCCTTGTCCATCGCGTCCCACACGGCGTCCCACGAACCGAGATCGGACCAGCCGGCGACCAGCGGCACGACCACGCCTTCGCACGGCGTGTTGGCGGTGCCGATGTGTTCCATCACGGCGTAGTCGATCGAGTCCGACGGTGCGCGGCCGAAGTGGCCTGCCTGCGGACGGAAGAACTTGCCGTCGTCGGTGCCATCGCTCGATGCCGCGCAGCAGGCTGCGTGCATGTCGCCGTTGAGCTTTTGCAGCGCGGCCAGCCACACGCTCGCGCGCACGACGAAGATGCCGCTGTTCCACCAGTACGTACCGGCCGCGACGTATTGCGCCGCGAGTTCGGCAGCGGGCTTTTCGACGAAGCGATCGATCTGATGTGCGCCGTCTTCCAGCGCGCCGCCCAGGCGGATATAGCCGAAGCCGGTGTCGGGACGCGTCGGCGGAATGCCGAGCGTGGCGATCACGCCGCGCTCCGCGTGTTCCGCTGCAATCGCGATTGCGCGATGCAGCGCGGGGATATCGGCGATCGAATGATCGGCGGGCATCGCCACCATGATCGCGTCGCGCCCATCGCGGCAGGCGGCGAGTGCAGCCAGCGTCAGCGCGGGCGCGGTATCGCGGCGAGCCGGTTCGACGATGATGTGCGCCTTCACGCCGGATTCGCGTGTCTGCTCTTCCGTCGTGAAGCGATGTTCTTCGCCGCACACGATGATCGGTTCGGCTGCAACTTTGAAGTCGCCGGCGAAATCCTTCATACGGCCGACGGTCGCCTGAAGCAGCGAGTCACGGCCGACAATGCCGATCAGTTGCTTCGGAAACTGTTCACGCGACATCGGCCACAGGCGCGTGCCCGAGCCGCCAGCGAGAATGACAGGAACGATCCGGCGGCACGCTGCCGCTGCGTCTGCCGTGCCCGTCTTAACTTCGCCTGCCGTGTTTGCTTCATTCGTCATAAGGACTCCTGCTTGCGGTTTCGCGAGCGCAGCGTGTGCTGCCCGAGAATGATTGGTTCACAGAACGCGATAGTTCGGCCATTTGTTCGATGCTTTACGCCATCTATGTTCGGCGTACCGCAAATGGTCAGCGCGTTCCTTCGATTAGTCAGACATTCGCTTCGCGTCTGCTCTGCATCCGATATTCAGTCGGCGAGATCAGCAGACGTTTGCGGAAAATCTTGGCGAGACGGTCGCCGTTGCCCATGCCGCTGCGGCGCGCGATCTTGTCGACGGGCAGTTCCGAATCCGTCAGCAGTGCGCACGTTACGGCGAGGCGCGCTTGCAACAGATAGTCGGACGGCGTGATGCCCATCTCGATCTTGAAGCGGCGCAGGAAGTTGCGTTCGCTCATGGCCGCCACTTGCGCGGCATCGACCACGGAGATGGGACGTTCGCAGTTATCCTGCAGCCAGCGTGCGGCGGCGCGGATCTTGTCGCCTGCGGAAGCGGCGCCGCTGTCGCCGAGAATCGAGACGAGCTTGGCGGCGGAACCGGGCATCAGGCGTTCGGCGACATTGCGCGAGACGTCGAGTCCGAGATCGCGCTTGACGATAAGGAGCGCGCCCTTCATCGATTCATAGCGATCGCCAGCGTCGGCGGTCTGGTCGTCGCGCACGAGATGGATCATGGCGTTGCCGTAGCGCTGGCCGTCGTGTGCGCCAGGCGCGCCGACGATACCCGCCGCTTCCAGCACCTTGCGGCCGTCGGAGATCGCCTTGACCACGGTGGTCTTCGAATTCACACGGCGCACCCATTCGATGATGCGATCGTCCTTGGCTGCTTCGTCGGCACCACGGCCGCCCGCGACGAACAGTGCGTCGAAGCCGCCGTAGTGGCGTGCATCGAGACCGTCGGTCCAGACGCGCACCGACGACGAACACGCGACGTTGCCGCCTTCGACGGACAGGAAGCGCACGTCGTAGGTGCAATCGGTCTTGGTCTTCGCCGACGACAGCTCGTTCGCCATATGAAAGACTTCAGCGACGATCCCCGCGCCCAGGAGCGAGAATCCATCGAACAGCAGAATCGCGATGCGTTTGACCTCGGCCTGAACGGGTCTCGGCTGAGGCGGCATCCAACCCATGACTGCGGGTTCTAGAGTGGCGTAAGGCATGGTCATCCTCTGCTACTTATGTTTCCAGGAGGCGCGGAAGAGTCGTTCGGCCATTGCGGCGCATCAAGAACATTCCCGAACTTTTGCCGGGTTGCCGTGACCGATTGGAACGAGTCGATGGCGGATCCGATCCGCTGGGATGAATAATAAGCAGACAAACTTTTCCGTGCTTCTGATTTTCGCGTTTTAGACACAAAATGTGTTGCGGTATGAGGGTGACCGCAC
>NZ_JAQFVG010000251.1:0-107169 GCF_029439455.1 Caballeronia sp. BR00000012568055
ATAGACCCCTACGGCGATGGCGCGTGAGCGCCGAACACGCCGCGCGGATGAGCGCGTGCCGCTTGGTTAAGGAAATAGAGGTGCTTAAATGGCGCGTACCGAGCACTTGACAGGCCGGGCAGGCCTCCGTGGCGGCGGGCTATTGTTACCGAGAGAAACCATTAATCCACTTGCCGTATCAAGAGGCAGTGTCCGGTTGAAAAAGCTGCTTTCTTTGGTGACTTTCTTTGCAGCAGCAAAGAAAGTTACCCCCCCGCCGGGGAGGCGGCTACTGCATAACCAGCAAGACAAAGCCAGCAGCAAAAAAAACCTCACCGACCGCCGTCATCCCGCTCCCACCCACCGCCTAACGCCAGAAACAAATTCACCTGATCCTGCGCAACCTGCCCTTCAGCCGCGGCAACCTGAGCCGCAACCCCAGTCAGCGTCCTGGTCGCATCAAGATCAGCGACAAAAGACTCCCGCCCAGCGGAATAAAGCCGATGTGTCTCATCCGCCGATTCAACCGCCGATTGATAAGCCGTCCGTAAAGCATCC
This sequence comes from Caballeronia sp. BR00000012568055, assembly GCF_029439455.1. Classification (GTDB taxonomy): domain Bacteria; phylum Pseudomonadota; class Gammaproteobacteria; order Burkholderiales; family Burkholderiaceae; genus Caballeronia. The sequence goes on from NZ_JAQFVG010000251.1 coordinate 538, forward strand.
GCACGCGTCGTATCGCCCGCGTAAGTGGCGAGATTGCTCTGAGTCTCGCGCAAGGCATTGAGCACCACAGCATCGAAATGAGCCAGCGCACCGCTGGAAGCCGCTTCCGCCTGAATCACGCGCGCGCGCTGTCCGTTGATCGGAAAGCTCCAGCTGATCAAAGGCCCGAACGCCCAGCGATTCGTATTCGCGCCGAACAAATCCTCCGCCACGCCCACCGATTCCACCGACGCTCCCAGACTCACCGATGGATACAAGGCCGCCGTCGCCACGCCAATGCGCGCCGTCGATGCCGCCAGTTGCCGCTCGGCCTGCCGCACGTCGGGACGGCGCTGGAGCAGGGCCGCGCCATCGCCGACGGGAATCGGCTGACGCAGCTTCGGCAGCTTCTTGCACGCGAGCGCTTCGGGCGGCAAAGCCGACACCGGACGCGCCAGCAATTGCGACAGCCGATACCGCGCCACCCGCTGACGCGCGATAAAACGCGGAATATCGGCAGCGAGCGTATCGGCCTGAGTTTGTCCGCGCGTCACTTCGGACACGTTGCCGCGTCCCGCGCTCTGCAATCGGCGTGACAGCACCACGCGCTGCTTCTGCAAGGACAGCGAACGCCGCGCAATCTCCAGTTCTTCAGATGCCGAACATGATTCGACATACGCCCGCACGACATCGGCGACGACCGTGATGCGCGCGAGGTCGCTCGCTGCCTCGACGGCGTCGTCATCGGCTTTGGCCGCTTCGACGCCGCGCCGCAGCTTGCCGAACAGATCGAGTTCATAGGAAACGCTCAGATCGAGCGCGCCTTCGTTCACGACCGGCAGTTTCTCTGTCAACAAATACTGTTCCGCCGATTCCTGCGCCCGCTGGAACGCCGCCGATGTCTTGCCCGAAAATCCTCCTTGCTGCTCCGCGAACGCGACTTCCGCGCGCGAGCGCGCGAGATTGGCCGCCGCCACGCGCAAATCCGCGTTCGAGACGAGCGCTTCATCGACCAACTTATCGACGACCGGATCGTCGTACAGACGCCACCATTTGACGGGCACGGCGCCTTGAGTGACGGGCGCATCGCTTGCGCCGTCGATGGCGCCGTTGGTGTACGAGGCCTTCGCCGCCGCGCCATCGGGCATCGAATAGTTGGGGCCGACAGTCATACAGCCGTTCAGCGCCAGCAGCGAGCAGGCGGCAAGCGCTGCATTCAGACGCGTCATCTTCATTGCGATGCACCCGAAGCATGCGCCGCAACAGGCGAGGCAGGCGCAGTCGGCGTCGCAGGCACCGCATTCGTCTTACCCGCAGGTGTAATACCACGTACGGAAACGGTCGCCGTGCGTCCCGCGATCATGCGGAAATCGGCGGGGATTTCATCGAGCTGGACGCGCACGGGAATACGCTGCGCGAGCCGCACCCAACTGAAGGCCGGGTTCACGTTCGGCAAGAGCGTCGAACTTTGCTGACGGTCGCGATCCTCGATCGCCGCGACGATGCTCTGCACATGCCCGCGCAACAGACCCGGCTCGCCCATCACCTTGATATCCACCGGCTGACCGATATCGATACCGCCGAGCTTCGTCTCCTCGAAGTAACCATCGACGCGGAACGAGTGCATATCCACCACCGACAACACCGCGCGTCCCGCCGACACATATTCGCCCACACGCGGCGCGCGATCGTTCAGATAGCCATCGACGGGACTGACGATGGTCGTACGCTGCAAATTGAGTTTGGCGGTATCCACGGCGACTTGCGCATCGGCGATGGCGGCAGCGGCGGTCTCCACGCGCGAGTGCGTTTCTTCGACCACTTCACGCGCCACCAGATTGCCGAGCGCGCGATTGCGGGCATCTTCGCGGCGCGCCTGATCGAGCGTGGCCTGACGCGATTGCACCACCGCCTGCGCATTGCGCAGCGCCAGTTCGTAGCGCGCCTGATCGATCAGAAATAGCACCTGACCTTGCTTGACCTGCTGATTGTCCGACACCTCGACGCTGGTGATGAGGCCCGACACATCGGGTGCGACCTGAATGACATCGGCGCGCACGTGGCCGTCGCGCGTCCACGGCGCGAACAGGTAGTAATCGACCAGCTTCCACAACACGACCGCGGCGATGGCGACGACGATAAGCGTGAGCAGCACTTGCCCGACGGAGAACCAGGTTTTTTTCACGGAAAGAGCCGATGCGAGACGATGACGACAAGCCCCAGCACCATCACATAGATGCCGAGATCGAAAATGGAGCGATGCCACACGAAGCGATAAACACCCAGACGCGCGAGCACGGTGCGGATCGCCAGATTCAGCAAATAGGCGATGAACATCAGCACCAGCACGGCGGGTACGAACACGCCGAGAATGTCGATTTCACCGATCATGCCTGACGGTCCATGAAGAAAAGTTGAGTGAGCATCATGCCGGTTCCTGACGCGGCGCGCCGCCAGCGGTATCGGGTTGCGGCTGCGTGGCGGGCGGATGCAGCGACAAACGCATGCCGATCAGCGCGTGCAGCGTATCGCGCAGGTACTTTTCGCCGAGCGTGGGGGCTTGCGGTTGCGGGTTCGTGGCGTCGGCATCGCCGGGGCCTTCTGCGATGTTGCGGCGCGAGACCTGGCGCGCGGCGGTATCGATTGCATCGATCAGTTCGTGCGGCACCGGCTGACGCGTGCGCGCCGCGATGCAGTGTTCGAAGTAGCGGCGCACATCGCCGAGTACGTCTTCGATCGAGCGCTGCAAATCCGTCGGCAATTTGCGATGCGCGCGCCGCAAATCCAGCGCATTCAACGCGACGCGAAAGTCGCGAAAGCTTTCCACCGATGGGTGCTTGTTCGAGTCCGTCGCGGCCAGACGCGGCAGCAGTTGCATCAGCCGGTCGAGCATGCGCGAATAGAGATTGCGCTGATCCGCAATCGCGCCCGGAGACGCGCATACGACGATATCCGCCCACGCCGAACGCGTCAGCCGCGCGACGGCCAGTTCCGCGCCGAACGGCCGCGTCACCGTGGTCCAGATATAGGCGAACAAGAGCCCGGCGACGCCCGCGAGATTGCTGTTCACGAACACGAAGAAGTCGGCTTCGTAAGCGCTCTGAATGCTAATGAAAGTGGCCGTGTTGACAGCGGCAAGCATGGTCACGAGCGTGAATTGCGGGCGCGGAATCAGCGTGCCGATAATCAAAAACGGTCCCGCAAAAATGATCACCAGCATCGGGAAATCGTGGACGATCGGCAACACGACGAACACGTAGAGACCGGCGAGCATCACGCTCGCGCAGGTCGCGAGGAAAAACTTGAAAACCTGCGGCGCGGGGTCGTCGAGCGTGGCGAAGAAGCAGCATGAAACGGCCGCGAGCGTGACCGCGCCCGCGCCATCGTTCCAGCCGGATTCGATCCACAGCGCGCACGCGAAGATGATCGCGCCGACCGCGACCGCCGTGGAGAACAGCATCATGCCGAGGTCGAAAAAGCGCTCGGTGCCGCCCAGACGCCAGTGTTTGAAGCGCGGCTGCCAGACTTCCGTGTCGTGGAGAATGGCGGCGCGCAGCGAGCGGATGTCCTGCCAGACATCGACGACCTGCGCGAGCCGCCACAGCGCGTTCGAAAGCAGCGCGCCGTCGATGGTCGCGAGCGCGTCGGCCGATGGGCGCATCGCGAGGATGCGGTTGCGCAAGGTATCGGCGGTGCGCGTGTCGTCGGGTTCATCGGGCTTGGGCACCGGCAGACCGACCCATTTCGCCACGTCCTGCAGCAGCGGAACAAGACCTTCGGGCTGCGTGCCGCGTGTATCGATCAGTTCGATCAGGGGATCGGCAAGCGAGGAAATCAGCGGCAGGAATATCTGCATGCGGCCCTGCAAGGCACGCGCGCGGCGGATAGTGCCGGGCTGCGTGTGATCGTAGGTCAACTGGCTCAGAATCAGTTCCAGCCCGTTGACGGTCGCCGCCAGCCGCTGCCGCGCCGCCGAAATCGGTGCGCCCGCCAGATGTCCGGACAGCGTTTCGCTCGCATAGAAAGCGGCGTCGCGGAACCACGCATCGGTACGTTCGATCAGCGTGGGCGCGAGCCGGCTCGGAAACACCACGCTGCCGACAATGCTCGCCACCACGATGCCCAGCGTAATCTCTTCGGTCCGCGAAATCGCCAGATCGAACACGGCGGTCGGATTGGTCACGGCGGGCAGCGCGATCAGCGGCAGCGTGTAGCCCGCCAGCAGAAACACGTAGCTGCGCGCGGTGCGATCGAACATCGAAAGAAACAGCAGGGTGCCGGTCCAGAGCGCCACGGCCGCGCTGAAGATATAGGGCGATTCGACGAACGGCGGCACGATCAGCACCGCGCCCGCCGCGCCGATCATGGTGCCGAGCGCGCGATACAGCGCCTTCGAACGCGTCGCGCCGACGAACGGATTCGAGACGATATAGACGGTTGCCATCGCCCAGTAAGGACGCGGCAGTTCCAGCCATAGACCGATGTAGAGCGCGATCATTGCCGCCGCGAAGGTCTTCGCGGAGAACAGCCACTCGCGGGCGGAGGGAAAGTTCACGGCTTCAGTCGTCGATAGGTTTGGCGGGTTTGCTTTCGAGCGATGCGTTGAAGACGTTCAGCACCCGCAACGTCGTCTCCAGATCCTCACGGCTGACATCTTTCAGCAGACGCGCGCGCAGCGTGACCAGCCGCGCTTCCATGCGCGCGGTGACGGCGCGGCCTTCATCGGTGAGCGTGATGGTTTTGGCGCGGCGATCCTCGGGGTCTTCGTCGCGGCGCACCAGACCCGCCGCACACAACTGATCCAGCAAACGCACCAGCGACGGCCCTTCGATCCCGACATGCTAAGCCAGCGTCACCTGTCTAACCGCTTCGCCCAGCCGGTTGGCCGTGAGCAGCGGCACGGCGCACGCCTCCGACACACCGTACGACGCCAGCACCCCATGACTGGTGCGGCGCCAGCGGCGCGCGGCCAGCACGAGCGTGCTGCTGACGGAGCGGCGAAGAATATCGAGATAGGGCATGGGGCGCGATTATAGCGACTGTTTAATTCGTTAGCATCCTATCTAACCAAAATTTCTCGTGAAGAAATCGTGTCGGGCGAGGGGAATAGAATCGCGGTTCGCGCAATCGTCGCGCAATCGTTTAAGGAACCCGGAGCTATGAAATTATTGATGGCGGCGGCACTGCTGATCGTTTCAGGTGCGGCAGCGGCGCAGGACGAAGTCAAACCCATCGTCGATCAAACCATTCAGCCGTTGATGCAGAAAAACGCGATCGCGGGCATGGCGGTCGGCGTGGTGGTGCAGGGCAAGGCTTATGTGTACGACTACGGGCTGGCATCGAAGGAAGGCAGGAAGTCCGTTACGCGCGATACCTTGTTCGAACTCGGCTCGGTCAGCAAGACGCTGACGGTCACGCTGGCGTCGTATGCGCGCGAGCAGGGCGCGCTTTCTCTGAGCGATCCCGTCAGCAAGTTCCTGCCGACGCTCAAAGGCAGCCCGTTCGGCGACGATGTCACGTTGCTCAATCTCGGCACGCACACGCCCGGCGGTTTGCCGCTGCAAGTGCCCGACGAAATCCACGATAACGCCGAACTGCTGACCTGGTTCAAGGCATGGCAGCCGCCGCATCCGCCGGGCTCGGTGCGCACGTATTCGAATCCGGGCATCGGCACCTTGGGTCTGGTGACCGCGAAAGCCATGCACGCCGATTACGATTCGCTGATGCAGCAGCGCGTTTTCCCTGCGCTCGGCATGAAGAACAGCTTTATGCACGTGCCCGCCGCGCGCGAACGCGATTACGCACAAGGCTATACGAAGGATGAGAAGCCGATCCGCATGAAGCCGGGCGTGCTGGCATCCGAAGCGTATGGCGTGCGATCGACGGCATCGGATATGACACGCTTTTTGCAGGCCAATATGAACGATGCAAGCGGTATTGCCGCGCCGTGGCAACGCGCGATCGACGCTACGCACACGGGCTATTTCAACGTCGGACCGATGACGCAGGATTTGATCTGGGAACAGTACGCGTACCCGGTGAAGCTGGACGCCTTGCTCGAAGGCAACGGCAATTCCATGATCCTCGATGCGAAGCCGGTCACGCGTATCGATCCGCCGCAAGCGCCGCGTGAGGATGTGTGGATCAACAAGACCGGATCGACGAATGGCTTCGGCACGTATATCGCGTTTGTGCCGGCAAAGCATGTGGGTATCGTGATGCTGGCGAACAAGAATTATCCAAATAGTGAGCGCGTGCAGGCCGCGTATGCGATCTTGGAAGCGTTGATGCTACGCTTGAAGCCCTGAGCTTTTTGACCCGACCACATAGCGGGATTCCTCATGAAACAAGCCATCAAACTCGCGGTTGTCGGTATCGGCAAGATCGCGCGCGATCAGCATTTGCCTGCGATTGCCGCGCAGCCCGGCTTCGAACTCGTCGCGTGTGCGAGCCGTAACGCGAGCGTCGAAGGCGTGCGCAATTACAGCGATATCGATGCCTTGCTTTCCGCCGAACCCGACGTGCAGGCCATTTCGCTGTGCGCGCCGCCCCAAGTGCGCTATGCACAAGCGCTCGCCGCGTTGGATGCGGGCAAGCACGTCATGCTCGAAAAGCCGCCCGGCGCGAGCGTGAGCGAAGTGAAGGCGCTGCACGAGATCGCACGGGCGCGTGGCGTGTCCTTGTTTGCGACGTGGCATTCGCGTGAATCGAATGCGGTGGCGCCGGCGCGTGAATGGCTGGCATCGAAGGCCATCAAGAGCGTGGAAGTGCGCTGGAAGGAAGACGTGCGGCGCTGGCATCCGGGACAACAATGGATCTGGGAAGCGGGCGGCCTCGGTGTGTTCGATCCGGGCATCAACGCCTTGTCCATCGTGACGCGCATTCTGCCGAACGAGATCGCGTTGCGCGGCGCGGTGCTTACCGTGCCGAGCGATACGGAAACGCCAATTGCCGCCGAACTGGATTGCATCGATACGAGCGGCGCGCCGGTGCGGGCGTTCTTCGACTGGCGTCACGGGCCGGTCGAAGAATGGGCGATCGATGTCGATACCGACGCGGGCCGGTTGTCGATTCGCGAAGGCGGCAAGCGCTTGTCGATCGACGGTGAAGAAACGGCGCTGGGTGCGGAGCGTGAGTATCCGGCGCTGTATGAACGCTTTCACGCGCTGATCGAATCGAAACAGGACGATGTCGATGTGCGCCCGTTGCAGATCGTCGCGGATGCGTTTTTGATGGGGAAGCGGGTGGAGACGGAGGCGTTTGGGCGTTAAGTACTCTGCCGCTCAACAATACTAAACCCCGTATCGATGCGCACCGCCTTCACGGGCGCATCGCTTTCCGCAGCGTTGAACCGCTCCAAAAGCGCGCGCGCCGCTTCGGTCCCGATCCGCGCGCCATCGATCCGCACCGTCGATAACGCCGGATAAACATGCGCCGCCGTGCTGAGATCGCCGAAGCCCATCACGGCGATATCGCGCGGCACCGCGACACCGCGACTCGCCGCTTCCGCCAGCACGCCTTGCGCGAGCGTATCCGAACTGCACACCACGATCTGCGGCTTTGTCGCGTGAGCAGCATCGAGAATCCGACTCAATCCTTCGCGTCCCGCCTGCAACGTAGCAGGCGCAGGCAGCACCTCGAACACCGGCTTCGCCGCCCGATGCTTCGCCAACTCGCGTTTCAGACTTTCGCATCGCCGCAAACCGCGCGGATCGTCCACGGACACGATGCCGAACGTCTCATAGCCCTTGTCCAGCAGATGCCGCGCGACTTGCCTGCCCACTTCCTCGTGTGAGAACCCGATCACCATATCGATCGGCTTATCCGTCAGGTCCCAAATCTCGACCACGGGAATTCGCGCCTTCGTCAGCCGTTCGATAGTCGCGGGACTATGACTCGTCCCCGCCAGCACGATCCCGTCCGGCCGCCGCCCGAGAATCGCCTCGACCAGCGCTTCTTCCTTCTCGCGCGAGTAACCGGTCAGCCCGAGCAAAGTCTGATAGTTCGATGACGTCAGTCCGTCCATCAAGGCCTGCACCGTATCCGAAAAAATCGAATTGGCGATGGTCGGCAGAAGGATCGCGACCAAACGGCTTTTGCTGCTCGCTAAACCTCCGGCCAATAGATTCGGCACATAACCCGTCGCGCGCACGGCTTCGAGAACCTTGCGCTGCGTATCGCTTTTGACGAGTTCGGGGCGGTTCAATGCGCGCGACACGGTCATTGGCGCGACGCCCGCTACGCGCGCGACATCGATCAGCGTGACGCTTTCGCCGCCGGGTGGAATCACAATCGGTTTTTCGTTTTTCTTCGCCATGTCGTTCGATACGGATACACGCTGTTCCACGCGATTAGACCATGAACCCACGGCCCGTCACGCTGGATGCGGGCATCAGTGTAAACCATGATGATTGCGCAATCATTTTCGCTTGGAATGATTGCGCAATCATTTTATGATCGGGGTATCGAATGAAAGGGTGAACCTGGCGGCGTGGGAATGCAGCGCGCCGTCGCATCGAATGTGATTTCCGCAAAGGAGAGATGTTCATGAGCATGGCTAACAATCTTGCAGCAGCGACGCCGTCGATCGATCAGATCAAGTGGGTGCGTGTAGCATCGACGTTTCTGCCGCTCGCCAATCCGATCAGCGATGCCAAAGTGCTCACCGGCCGTCAAAAGCCGATGACGGAAATCGCGATTCTGTTTGTCGAACTCGAAACGGCGGACGGGCATCGCGGACTCGGTTTCAGCTATTCGAAGCGTGCGGGCGGGCCGGGCCAATTCGCGCATGCGAAAGAGATTGCGCCGGTGCTGATCGGCGAAGATCCGAGCGATATCGCGCGTCTGTGGGACAAACTGGCGTGGGCGGGGGCATCGGTGGGGCGCAGTGGCATGGCCGCGCAAGCCATCGGCGCGTTCGATGTCGCGTTGTGGGATTTGAAGGCCAAACGCGCGAATCTGTCGCTGGCCAAGCTGATCGGCGCGCAACGCGATTCGGTGCGCTGCTACAACACATCGGGCGGCTTCCTGCACACGCCGCTGGATCAACTGCTGGTGAATACGGATGCGTCGCGCGAAAAGGGTATCGGCGGGATCAAGCTGAAGGTGGGCCAGCCGGATTGCGCGCTCGACATTCATCGCGTGCAGACCGTGCGCAAGCATCTCGGCGATGCCTTCCCGCTGATGGTCGATGCAAACCAGCAGTGGGATCGACCGACCGCGCAGCGCATGTGCCGCACCTTCGAGCAGTTCAATCTCATCTGGATCGAAGAGCCGCTCGATTGCTACGATGCCGAAGGTCACGCCGCACTCGCCGCACAATTCGATACGCCGATCGCCACGGGTGAAATGCTGACCAGCGTGTCCGAGCATTGGGAGTTCATCCGCCAGCGCGGCGCGGATTATCTGATGCCGGATGCACCGCGCGTCGGTGGGATTACGCCGTTTTTGAAGGTAGCGACGCTGGCGGATCACGCGGGTTTGATGCTCGCGCCGCACTTCGCGATGGAACTGCATGTGCATCTTGCCGCGTGTTACTCGCGTGAACCTTGGGTCGAGCACTTCGAATGGCTCGAACCGTTGTTCAACGAGCGGCTTGAGACGAAGAACGGCCGCATGATCGTGCCGACGCGGCCGGGGCTGGGTCTGACGTTGAGCGAGCGCGTGAAGGAGTGGACGGCGCAGGAAGTGGAGGTCGGAACGCGCGCGTAAGCAGCGTAGCGGCTCCGTTTTGAAACGGAGCCGCTCCCCTCAATACTTCGGCGTATAAGCCGCCTGCTTAATATGCTCCACCAGATTCGCGGGCCTTTCCACGCGCGCGAACCCATGATCGAAGATATATTCCGCTACCGATGCCGCCACGTGCATCGACGCTTCGAAAATCCGGCTTTGCGGCGGATAGATCAAACCCTTCTCAAGACTCTCATCGCTGACCTGTTCCGCGACCGCCTTCGCCGCGATGATGAACATCTCCTCCGTCACGCGCGTCGATTCTGTCGCGAACACAGCCATGCCCATCGCAGGGAAAATATAGACATTGTTGCCCTGACCCGGCACGAACGTGCGTCCTTCGATTTCCACTGGCCCGAACGGACTGCCGCTTGCGAAGATCGCCTGACCCTTCGACCACCGATACGCCTCTTCCGCCGTGCATTCCGAACGCGATGTCGGATTGGAATAAGGAAAGATGATCGGCCTTTCGTTCAACTCACTCATCGCTTCGATCACCGGTTGACTAAAGAGCTTAGGCACTGTACTTACGCCGATAATCCCAGTCGGTTTTAACGCACGCACCGCATCGACGAAAGTATCGATAGGCGCGTGATCCATCGCGAAGACCTTCTGAAAATCCGCCAGATCGGTGCGTGAATTCACCATCAATCCATTCACATCGAACAGCATGTTTTGCTTGCGCGCGCTGTCGATATCCATGCCTTCGAGTGCCATCGCCTGGCTGATCAATTCGGCGATGCCCGTCGCTGCCGATCCGCCGCCGAGAAACAAGAAGCGCTGATCGGTGAGCTTTTGCTTAGAGATGCGAAGCGCTGCATAGATGCCCGCAAGTGCGACGGCGGCGGTGCCTTGAATATCGTCGTTATAGGTGCAGACTTTATCCTTGTAGCGCGCAAGCAAAGGCACCGCGTTGAAGTTCGCGAAGTCTTCCCATTGGATGCAGCACTTTGGATAAATCTCCTGCACGGCGCTGACGAATTCATCGACGAAGGCGTGATAGTCGTCGCCACGTACGCGTTCATGCCGCGAGCCAAGATACAAGGGATCATCGAGCAAGGTGGCATTGTTGGTGCCGACATCCAGCGTGATGGGCAGGCAGTGCATCGGCGGCACGCCTGCACATGTTGTATAAAGCGCGAGTTTGCCGATGGGAATGCCCATGCCGCCGACGCCGAGATCGCCCAGACCGAGAATGCGCTCGCCATCCGTCACCACGATAAATCGCACATCCGGCTCGGGCCAGTTGCGCAGAATATCCTTCACGCGGCCGCGCGCGCTGATCGGAATATACAAGCCGCGCGTGGCCCGGAAAACGTGATCGAATTTCTGACACGCTTCACCGACTGTCGGCGTATAAACAATCGGCATATACGTCGCCGGATCGGACATCAATAAGGCATAAAAAAGGGTTTCAGTACGCGCCTGAAGATCGGAGAGAAAGAGGTATTTTTGAAGGTCGTTGTCGAGCTGTTCGAGTTGCGCATGCGTGCGCGCGACCTGAAGTTCGAGCGTGCTTACACCCGGCGGCAACAAACCTTCCAGCCGATACTGCTCGCGCTCCGCCTGCGTGAACGCGGAACCATGATTGAGCCGCGGATTGCGGAGGATGTCATAGCCGTGGGCTTGCGTGGACATGTGCGTGCTCCTCGTGACGTTGAGCGTGAAATGACATTGAAAAGCGCCATCGCTCGTCATAGTGTAGACATGCTTAGCGATCGAGTCAGCGAAGATGCCACGTATAAGTCTGAGAAAAGGAGATCATCGTTATGCAGCTAGCCGGCACGATCCTTCCGATCTTTGCGATCATCCTCACCGGATGGCTGGCGGGCGCATACGGCTATATTCCGCGCGAACTGTCGGGACCGTTGATGCGCTTCGCGTATTACGTCGCCATGCCCGCGCTGGTGTTTTTGACTATCGCCGATGAGCGGCTTCGCGCCTTGCTCGACTGGCGTTTTATCGCCGCGTTCGGCGGTGGATCGATGCTGTGTTTCGTGGCGATGATGCTGTTCGCGCGCGTCGCAAGAGGCGCGAATCTGCGCACGAGCGCAATGCTCGCGGCGGCGGTATCGATGACCAATACGGGCTTCGTCGCGCTGCCGATATTGAAGACGCTATACGGTCAGCCCGGCGTGTTGGCCGCTGCGATCGCGACGGTGTTCGTCGGCGCGATCATGTTTCCGGTACTGGTGATTCTGCTCGAAATGGATCGCGGCGAGTCGGCGCGCTTCGCGGTCGTCGCGCGGCAGATCGCGACCAATCCCGTCATTCTGGCGACTATCGGCGGGTTGATCTGGTCTTTGATCGGACTGAAGTTGTACGGGCCGTTTGCATCGTTTTTGTCGATACTCGGCGAAGGATTGACGCCGTGCGCGTTATTCGCAATCGGACTCGAACTCACGGTGAAAGAGTTGCGCAAAGGCATGACGTTCTATGCGGTGCTGACCGCATTGAAACTGCTCGTCATGCCGTTGATCGTCTACGCGTTATGTCTTGCGTGCCGGCTCGATCACACGGCGACGATTGCCGCCGTGGTGTGCGCCGCCGTGCCGACTGCAAAGAGCGCCTATGTGCTCGCCGTCGAATACGATGTCGAGAAACAGGTCGTCGGCGCGGTTATATCGATGAGCACGCTGTTCTCCGTGCTTACTTTGCTGGCGTGGTTGTATGTGCTTTAGCGCGCTTTCGCTGCCGATACCGCCGCACGCAACGCCAGCAAATAACTATCGACACCGAAGCCGCATATCTGCCCGTTCACCACTTCGGCAAACACGGAGTGATGCCGAAACGCTTCCCGCGCGTGAATATTCGACATATGCACTTCGACGATCGGCACGGTCATAATGGCGAGCGCATCGCGGATGCCGTAGCTGTAGTGCGTCCACGCGCCGGCGTTGATTAGCACGGCATCGACGCCATCGGTAAAGGCTTGGTGGATGCGTTCGCACATCTCGCCTTCGTGATTCGTCTGAAAGCTATCGACCTCGGCATTGAGTTCGCGGCCGAGCGCCTTGAGTTTGTCGTCGATTTCAGCGAGCGTGATGGTGCCGTATTGCGCAGGATCGCGCTTGCCGAACATATTGTGATTGACGCCGTGAAGCATGAGTACGTTCATTTGATTAGTGTCCCTATCTATTTAGTCGCGCGGCAATTCGACGACGGTGCCATGCGTGGCCGCCGTCACGATGGCTTCGGTCACGAGCAAGTTTCTGAGTCCATCGCGCGCAGATACCAACGGCTTCACTTCGCCGCGCGCGACCGCACCGAAGTGCTCCATCTGATGTTTGATCGGATCGTCCCGCACCATGCCGACGATGCCCGTTTCGAAGGGTTTCCACCATGAGCGGTCTTCATCGCGTGCATAGGTTTTCAGGCGCATAGTTGGGATTGCCAGGCTTCCGTTGGTTCCGGCGACGAGATAGCAATCTTCATCGTCGTAAGTGGGATAAGCCTTGTTTTCCTGCGATGTCTGCTCCCAGCTGCGCGCGCTCGCCGCCGTATCCGAGAGCAGGAAGGTGCCGAGCACGCCGTTCTCGAAGCGTAAATTGATGGCGACGGTATCTTCCACCGCGAAGCCGCGCGTTTCGTGCGATTTGAACGCCTGCACCGCGACGATATCGCCGCACATCATGCGCAGGTTGTGGACCTCGTGAATCATGTTCAGCAGAATCGGACCAGCGCCGATTTCACGACGCCACGGGGCATCGGCGAAATAGTGGTCGGGCTTCAGGAACATGGCCGTGCCGGTGACCGCGACCAGCCGCCCGAGCACGCCGGATTCGACCACCTGACGCGCTTTCGCCATGATCGGGCTGTGCGCGCGATGATGGCCGATCAGCACCGCCACGCCTGCATCGTCAACCGCGCGCACGAGGGATTGCGCTTCCGCCACGGTCGGCGCGATGGGCTTTTCGAGCAGCATCGGTACGTGTGCTTCGAGCGCTTGCATCGCGTGCGGCACGTGAAGCTGATTCGGCGTTGCCAGCACGATGCCATCGGGCTTGTCCTTCGCGAACAATTCGTCGAGCGTGGCGTGCAGCGGCACATTGGCTTGTTCCGCCAGCGCTTTCGCGGCGGGCGAAGGATCGACGATAGCCGACAGCGCGCGCGTGCCGCTTTGCTGAATTGCGCCGATATGCGCCTGTCCGATATAACCCGCGCCCGCCACCGCGATGCGTGTCTTGCTCATGCCTGTCTCCGTTATATGAATCGCAATGACGCACAGAATAAAGTCAACCGATGCGCTTACAATGCGTGCATCCTTCACTTCACTCATTCCAAATCGTGAATAATGATTGGGATCTCATCGACCTGAAAGTGTTCTGCGAAGTGGCGCGGCGCTCGAGTTTCGTGGCGGCGGCCACCGAACTCGGCATTTCACCGGCGTACGTCAGCAAGCGCGTGGCGGATCTGGAAAAGGCGCTCGGCGTGACGCTGTTTCATCGCACCACGCGGCGCGTGCGCATCAGCGATTCGGGCGAGGCGGCGTATGCGTGGGCGCGCAAGGTGCTCGAAGCGGTGGACGGACTGAACGACAGCGTCGCGCATACGGAGACGCGTCTGACGGGCGAGTTGCGCATCAGTTCGAGTCTGCGGCTGGGCCGCAATCATTTGTCGCCGATTCTCGCGGAACTGCATCGCGCGCATCCGGACCTTGAAATCTGGCTGGAATTGATGGATCGGCGTGTCGATCTGTTGGCGGAAGGCTTCGATATCGATATCCGAATGGGCGAAGTGTCGGAGCCGCATCTGGTGACGCATCTTGTGGTGGAGAACGCGCGCGTGCTGTGCGCCGCGCCGGAATATCTCGCCAAACGCGGCACGCCGAAGACGATTGCTGAACTCGCCGGGCACGATTGTCTGCTTTACCGCGAGCGGCATCAGACGTTCGGTGTGTGGCGTTTGCAAGGGCCGCAGGGAATCGAAGCGGTGAAGGTGACCGGGCCGATCGGCTCGAATCACAGCGATATCGTGAGCAATTGGGCGCTGGCGGGGCACGGCATCATTCTGCTCAATGGTTGGGATGTCGCGCCCGCGCTCAAGTCGGGGAGATTGCAGCGCGTGTTGCCGGAGTATCGGCAGGAGGCGAATGTGTGGGCGGTGACGGCGGCGCGCTTGCAGACATCGCCCAAGCTGAGGACGTGTACGAACTTTATTATGAAGCGGTTGAGGAAGGGGCCGTTTGCGTTGGATACGTCGGTGGGGTGAGCGCTCAGAAGCGCTTCGTCATCAGCAGCGAATCGAAATAAATCCCGTCGATTTTCAGTGCTCTTGGCTCTGTCGCGTACACGCTGAAACCCACCGCTTCGTATAGCCGGATCGCTGCGGCGTTATCCGGCGAACAGTGAAGCGTGAGTTCTTCGACACGCGTTTTCGCATAGTCGATTATCTCAAGGACCAGCGCCGCCGCCAGCCCCGTTCCGCGCGCGACAGGGCGCACATACATGCCCCAGAGCGTGCCCTTGTGCTTCATCTTCGCGCCTGTCGGCACCATCAGCCCGGCCACGCCTGCAAGCGATCCATTGTCGAGAAACGCGCCGAACACGGCATGATCGATCACGCGCGCGCGAAACCACGCGTCGGGCTGCGCGCGTTCGTCTTCGTAATCGGCACCGAATGCGGACGGGTGAAGCTGCAATCCTTCGAGCCGGATTTCGCGGAAGGCGTGAGTATCAACTTCGGTCAGGCGGCGAATGGAAGGCATGACGTATGAGCGACGATAAATGACTCATCTTACCGACACGCTCAAAACGTCACCGTCGCAATCACCGTATCGCTATAACTTCCCGGTGGCGGCGTGACCTGCGGCAACACGCGCGCATAGACCGGAATCGTCTGCGCCGATCCGTTGCCCGTGCCGCTTACCGTCGTCGTTCCAGACGTTCCATCGCCCCACGGCGTCGAATAACTCGATGTCGTATATAACCCGTACGCGATCTGTTCCGTTCCGCCAGTGCGCGTCATATTGCGCGTCGCGCCGCCCGACAGCGATATTGTGTAAGCCGCCGTATTCGTACATGTCACCGTCACGCCACCCGCTGCGCTCAGCGTCGTCTTGAGCAAACCCTGCGTGCCGAAGTCGATATTCGCCGCGTAAATCGAACAATCGTTGACCACGCTCGCCGTCACCGGAAACGAAAACGATCCCGTCAGCAGCGGAATCGCGAGGCAGTCCAACAGCGTTCCCGTCGATACCGTCGTCTGCAATCCAATTGCCGCCGATGCCCCGAACGATGCGCTATAACTGCCCGGCACCGCGCCCGTCTGCGGACTCATCAGCTTCCCGTACACGGTGACGGTCGTATCGATCTTGCCCGCCGTCACCGGTAAATCGAACGCCGCCGCCGGAAAACCCGCAGGCGCGAGCGTGCTTCCGACGATATTGGTGCCAGCCGAATCGGTATAAAGGTTGTACTGCAAAGTATTTGTGCCGCTCGTCATATAGCGAGGTGAGTAACTCGTCTGCCCGACGCCCGGCCCGATGCTGATGCACACGCGCGCCTTCGCAAGCAATCCTGTGCATTTGATCGCGATGGTCCCCGACACCGTCGCCGCCGTGCTGATCGGGCTGAACGAGCCGAACGCCAGCCCCGTCGATGTCGCTGAACAAAGCTGCGCATGTGCATTATTCGCGGCAAATCCGCCGCAAATCAGAATCACGAGCAAAAGCACACGGCGCAGCAGATTCATCGTGTCACCTTCGTGCAGACGTAGGGGCCGAGCGTATCGAGCGCATTGCCGGCGGCGGGTTCGAACGCGACGTCCAGCTGACATGCGCCGCTGCCGTCCGCGCCGTTCCATTGCGCTAGCAGATGATTATGCGGCTTGAGATCATCGATGAAGGTCAGGCCGTCGTAGCCGATCATGTATTGCTTGCCGGTTTCCGTGACGGTCGCGTGCGCGCCGGGCGCGAGCGGACGGCCTTTTTCATCGACGAGACGCAGTTGTGCGCCGCTGTAATTCTGAATCATAAAACGCGCCAGCACGCCTGCGCGCGCCTGCGGCGTCACGTTCAGGCTGGTCGAACTGATCGACGTGGTCGCGGGCAGACCGAGCGGATCGATCGACAGATGGTTCGAATCGTAAGGCAGCAGGTTCGGCACGAGCAAGTGACCCGAACCGTTCGTCATGCCAATCAATCGGTTCTCGTGCAGCACGGGCACGTTCGGCATGCCGTTGGTATCCACCACCGCAAAAGCCTCGTCGATACGCCTTCCCGCCAGCACATCGCCCGCCATCAGCACGATCGAACCGGAGCCGTCGAGTTCCGTCGATGTATGGCCGCGATTCTGATACACCGAGCCGATCAGGTCGCCGTAGCGGCTGCGATACGTGCCTTGCGCGAGACCAATGGTGTTCTGATCCTGCTGCCCGCCTTGCACCTGCCAGCCGAAGCCGCCGTCATAATCGGGCGTGCGGGTGAGCGAGGCGTTGGCCATCGGCGAATGATGATCGAAACCGCCCGAGACGCTTGCATTGATATTGCCGCCGATCGGCATGCTCAGTGCTACGAACAATCCCGTATTTTTGGTCGTGCCGAAATCGCGATAAAGACTCGTCGAAAGCGCAACGCTGCCGCCGATCGTCGATGAATACGACAGCGAGCCGATGCGTGAATGTCCGGTGTAGTCGTCATCGACGCCGACGTAGGTGACGCTGATCGAAGCGGGCATATCGCCGAGCTTGATCGGCGTGGCGATAGTCGCGCGTTCGGTATTGCGCGGCACGGGCGTGCCTTCGCTGGACGCGAGATCGCCGTAACGGGACGTCGCGTGCTGAACCTGCATATCGACCGATAACGCCGGCGCGCGATATTGCCAGCCCGCCGTGAATTGCGCGCCGGTGCCGGAAACGGTCGTCAGTTGCGGCTGCACGAGCGTGCCGTCGGCGTCGTAGTAGCCGGTGACGGGCGCGCTCACCTTGCCCGTGCTCGCCGCCGCCGACACATTCACCACGCCGAACGCGCCCGCGCGAATCAACGTGCCCGCGCCGAGGTTGACGATGCCGCGCGTCGCTTCCATATGCGCCTCGACGGTCAGCAACTGCCACACGCCGCGCCTGAGCGATCCTGAAAGCGACGGCTCGCTCGTATAGTTCATCGATTCCAGCCCGTAGGAGCGGCGCACGAAGCCCGCTTCCATCGAAAAATCCGTCAGGCCGGGGGCGAGCAGGCGCGAGTCCATGTAGAGCGGCACGGTGGTCATCACGTTGCGGCCGAGCGCATCGCGCGTGACGATGGTGGCTTCGCCTGCGCCCGTCACGGCCGGCACCGCGTTGATGACGAACGGGCCGGACGCGGTGTTGCCGCTGTATTGACGCACGTTGTTCACGTAGAGATCCACAGCGGTCGGCACTGCGGCCGAGCCGCCCAGCAAGGGCACCGGATACGTGACGAGATCCGGCCGCAGCGAGAAATCGCGCGACACTTGCACGCCGCCCATGCGCACCGGACGCGTCCACGAAAGCGAAGAACTGATCGTGTCGCCCACGCGCGTGGTGACCATGGTGTCGGGATCGGAATGCCGCCATGAAGTATCGAGGCGCGTGTAACCCATGCGCGCGCCGTATCGGTAAGCGGTGCCGGTATTGCTGAACGTGCCGCCCGGATAAAAGAAGCGTTCCTCGCTAAACAGACCGAAGCGCGACTGATCCTGCGGCTGCACGGTAAACTCGTAGTTGATGAGCGCGCCGGTCGCGGTGGACGTCACCTTGCGGCGCTGCGTGATATCGCCGAGCGTGGCGGGCACGCGGCTCGCATCGCTCACCTGAATATCGATCCGCTGCTGTTCCGGCCGATACACATACGACAGCCCCGCAATCGTCGCCAGCGCCACGCGGCCTTGTGCATCGGCGGGCGCGGTGCCGCTGAGAATGCCCACTTCGGCCAGCTCCTCGGAACGCGCATAGAACGCGCCGCCGATCATCTCGAACTGCGCCACCTGTTCCGTCGATACCCCGTTGATCACCACTTCGAGATACAGCGCGCCATCGCGCGTGGCGCTCGCCGTCCCCGGAACCGCCGATGCCGCTGGCACCGCCCACGCCGCATGCACGGCGAAGGCCAGCGTCGCGCCGGCCGCGAGCGCAGCAGGCCAACGATTGCGCAAAGGCGCACGCAAACCCGCGCACGATCGTTTGCTCGGCTGGGCGCGCGCGGTCCTCCGTCCGCACACGGCTGGGTCCCGGAGTTTCACGACGGCTTACTTCGACGACACCACGAGCTTGCTGTCCAGCGACACCTGCGCGGTCACCGGCGTGCCGTTGACGATCGCATGGACGGTGGCGTTGCCCGCGTTGCCAGAAACGCTCGCCGCATCGCCGACGGGCCACTGACGCGTGGCGTGAGCCAGCGCGTAACCAAGCAGGCCGGGCGCGAGTTCCGTGCTGTGGCCATCGGCCCATTCGATCCGCACCTGGCTCAATTGCGCATGCGCCGTATCCCCGTTTGATGCGCGCAGCATCAAGCGCCCCGGCACGTTTTTGCCATCCGCGCCGGCCACGCGCTGCAGCGAGAAATCGACCTTCGGCGTGGCGCTGGCGGGCGCGCCCGCGAACACAGGCACCGAATAGCGCAACTGCATGCGCACGCCGGAAGTACGCGCGGTTTCGGCCTGCGGAATTTCATCGACCAACAGGCGATACGTCTCTTCGCCCTGCGGCGCGTCGCGGCTCGTGCGCAGAATCCGCACGGTCTGATCGCCGCCTGCCGGAATCGTGATGATCGGCGGGCTGGCGACGATGCGCTGCGCTTCGTCGAGATGATCCTCGTCGAGCGTCTGCGACCAGCCGAACACGCGGACCTGCGCGGTGATCGGCTGATCGCCGCGATTGTGCAGCTTCATGACCGCTGCGGGCTGCTCCGCCGACAGATCGACGCGGATCGGCGAGACCTGGAGCGAGCCTGCGTGCGCGTGCATCGCAAGGAACAAGGGCGCTACGGCCGCAAGACGTTTGAAACGAGAGATAGACATCGCCTGAGTCCTCAGAAGGTCACGGTCGCCGTAATGGTCGATGAGTACGCGCCCGCGGCCGGAGCCGTTTGCGTCGGTACGCGGCCATACACGGTGAGGGCTTGCGCGGAACCGTTGCCGGTGCCGGACAGCGTGTCGGTGCCGACCGTGTTGCCCCAGTTCTGCGAACGTGCCGAGTCGCGATAGAGGCCAAAGTTGACGGTGTTCGAACCCGAGCCGCCGAGCAGACGCGTGCCGATGGCCGAGCCTGTTACGGAGCCCTGATCGAGTCCGACGTTGTACGCCGTGCCCTGGCTGCACGTGACGGCGAGACTGGTCGATTGATCGATGTTCGAGGTGATGAGGCCGGTTGTACCGAAATCGAGCGAATTGGCGGTGATCGAGCAATCCGCCTGAATGGTCAGCGACACCGTGAAAGTGGTCGTTTTCGGACTGGCGGCATCGGCCAGAAGGGGTGCTGCACCGGCGAGCGCGAGCGCCATGCCGGTCACAGCGACGCGCGGTCCGACGCGTCGCTTTCTCTCAGTCAAGGTCCGCATTTTTCTCTCCGAATATGCGTGTATTGGTGTTTGAAGGGATGTGGAAAAAGCCCGCTTGAGCCCGTTTAGTCCGCTTCAAACACCATAACGGCAGTCGGAAATAAATTCTTTAGCAGTCTGATGATTAATTTTTTTCAGTAAAAGTGACTGCTTAAACGTTTGGTTTTTGCGGATGCTTATGACCGGCGGCGCGCTTTACAACGCGGGGGAATTCCAATATTGCTGATTCGGCCTCGGCCTTTCACGCTTGGCCCTACGGGCAGCGGCGGGCGGTTTCGGGGCGATTCCCGGATCGAGAGGTGAAGCCATGAAGATTCGTCGGATAGCCATCGCGGTGGCGCTCGCGGGCGCTTGTTGCACCCAACCGGTATTTGCGACCGAAGGCGGGCTCGGGCGGCCGGTGGCGGGAACGAGCGTGCTGTCGGGTGTCGGCGTGGTGCCGCCGGAAGAAGTGTGGATCGCGAGCATCGAGGAGTTGTATCTGGATGGCTCGATTTCCGGCAGCAGGCAGGTGCCGGTGGGCGGGCGGTCATCGATCGGGCTGAACGGGGAGGTCGCTTTTACGCTGGCCACGCTGGTCAGAACATGGGGCAACTTCGGCGGCTGGAGTCTGGCCTCGGGTTTTACGCTGCCGTATGTGTGGGAACTGGCGCGCGGCACGTTCGCGGTAGGACAGCGAACCGCAACGACGAGCGACCGCGCATCGAATCTATACGACCTGTACTTCACGCCGATTCTGGCGGGCTGGCATTTTTCGCAGACCGACCATATCGCGCTGAGCTTCAACATCTGGGCGCCGACGGGCAATTACGAAGCGGGCGCGCTGGCCAATCCGAGTCTGAACACATGGACCTTCGTGCCGCAAATTGCGTACACGCATCTGATGCCGAAATACGGACTCGAATTCGATGCGGTGATGGGTTTTCAGTTCTACACGCGAAATTCGGCGACGAACTATCAGAACGCACCGTTATTCACGCTCGATGTGATGGGACTCAAGAAGTTCGCCAATGGCTGGGGCGCGGGTATCGTGATGGGAACCGTGCAGCAGCTTGGTAAAGATACCGGGCCGATTCCGGATCGGCTCGATGGCTTCGTCGGCCACGACTTTACTGTCGGCCCGATTCTGACGTATGGGATGAAAGTGGCCGGGAAAGCGCCGCTGTCGATGAGTATCCGATGGGTGCCTTCGGTCACGAGCACGAATCGGTTGAGCAGTACGAAGACGTTTTTGGCGACGGCGACGTTGGTGTTTTGAAGCGCGGGCGGAGACAGTTCAATTGCCTGCGCCCAACACCCATCGATAATAAGGATTACTATGATCCTCCGTCAACACGTCCTGAATCTCCCGCGCCCAGCCGTTCCGATCGCCCCGATACGCATCCAACCCGGCCCGATAGAACGCATGCAGCGTGGCGCGTTCGTTACGCATCGCATCGGCAAAAGCGGCATCTGCGTTCGATAAAACCGGCTCGCTTTGCAAGGCCATCAAATGCGCAAACGCCGATGCAAACTCCATCGAATTCACCCAGGGCGCATATTCGATACGCGGATCGTCGTCCGTCACGGGCAACGCATCGGCTGCGTAGTAGGCGAGCGCCGGCCCGTCCGCGACCCAGTTCGCCAGCAACGCTTCCGGCGATGCAATTCCCACTTCGCGCAACGCGCGCGCCACCTCCGGCACCGCGAATCGCGCGCGGACCTTCGCGACATCCAGCGTCAAAGGCGCATTCGATCCAACCAACATCATCTCGTGAAATTCGGTGGTCCACAGCGCCGCATACGGAAACACGCGCACGAAGCTCTGAATCAGCGAACGCGTCTGCGCTTCGTTCTGCGTCGCGAGCGGCAGCCATTGCGCGACGATTCCGCCCGGGTTCAAGCGCTTTGCCGCCAGCGTATAAAAATCGGTCGAATATAGATTGACGACGCCCGCAGCCGAGGGCGGCGGCGGTTCCAGCGTAATCATGTCGTAGCGTTCATCGCGTGCGAGCAGATCACGCCGTCCATCGGTGATGCGGATATCGATGCGCGGGTCCGCACTCACGCCATCGTTGCCATCGAAGCGCGAGGACGCGCGCACGACTGCCGGCAGCAACTCAGCTACCGCGCGCTTCTGCAAATCCGGCCACGTCAGCAGCGCGCCCGCCGTGATGCCCGTGCCCATGCCGATCACCAGCGCGGAACGCGGCGTGCCGTTGTGCACGATCAGCGGCGCGAGCGCCTGCAAACGCATGTAGCGCAGCGACGTCATTGCATCGCCGGAATTGGACACGCCTTGAATATAGAGGCGGCGAAAACGTTGCGCGTCGCTGCCTTGCTCAAGCACCGCGACCGTGCCACCCGCATTTTCTTCGTAGTACACAAGTGTTCCGTGATGCGCTTGCGCGAGCAACATACCGAGCCGATTCGCAGGCGTGAACAGCAAGAATATCGCTGTCAACACAGCCACGCACACGCAGGCAACGATGCCTGTTTTCTGCGGCTCGCGTCCCGACAAAGCCGCCGACAAGCCGACGAAACTTCCCGCTACGGCAAGTACGCCGAGTGCGCGAATCAAGCCGAGCGAAGGCACCAGCACGAAGCCAGCGAACAGCGTCCCGGCAATGCCGCCCGCCGTGTTCCATGCCACCACGCGTCCCACATCCGCGCCCAAAGCGGAAGAAGCCGTATGTTGTTTCGATTCGCGATCGCACGCCATGCGCAAGGCAAACGGAAACGCCGCGCCGAGCAGCACGGTCGGTACGAGCACGATCGCGCAGGCAGCGACAAAAAAGCCCGCGCACATAGATGCAAGCAGATTGCCGCTCATCGACAACACGAACGCGGCGGCATGCTGTTGAGCGAGCGCGAGCCAGTCGCCCGCACACGCGACGCCCGCAAACGCCACCAGTCCCGCCGATGCGATCAGCACGCCGAACACGCTCCACGCGTCGCGGACGCGATCGACGAATCGCGAGGCCAGCGCGCTGCCGATTGCCAGGCCGAGAAGATACGTTGCCAGCACGATCGAAAATGCGAAGCTGCGCGTGCTGATGAACTGTCCGATCGCCTGCGACCAGATTACTTCGTATCCCAAAGCAATGCCGCCTGCCGCTGCATAGAGCGCAACAGCGGATCGCACGTTCGCACCTTCAGCAATCGCATGGCCACGACCAAACGAAGCCTTTCGCATGATTCCAAGCGCGAAGGCGCAGAGTGCCGCCAGCGCATTCAGCGCCGCCGCAAACAAGCCACTGCCTTGCACGCCAAACGCGGGGATCAGCGCGAACGCGGGCAAGAGCGCGCCGAGAATCGCACCGGCCGTATTCGCGGCATAAAGCTTTGCGCCCGCGCCGCCGATCTGCGATCGCGCGGGCCCGATCACGCGCATCAAAACGGGTAAGGTGCCGCCCATTGCAATCGCCGGAATGCCGACGAGCGCAAACGGCAAGAGCCACGCAAGCACGCCCGCATGCGTCTGCATCGCATCGAAAAGCGCTGCACAGCGCGCCAACGCCAGCGTCGCGCCGATGCCCGTCACGAGCGTCAGCGCTTCCAGCGCGGCATACAGCAACAAGGGCCGCGCCGTGCGATCCGCAAGCTTGCCGAACAGCCATCCACCCAACGCAAGCCCTGCAAAAAAGGCGCTAATCGCAATACTTACCGCCTGCACTTCGACGCCCACCACGAGCGTCAACTGCTTCACCCAAATCACCTGATACACCAGCGACGCGCAACCCGACGCAATCAGCAACAACGCAGGCAATACGATGGAACGGCCCGCAACATAAGACGATTCGGCGTGACGTGCTTTCATATCGGCAGTGAGCGGCTTCATCGCAAACGGTCCCTCCTGTTGCAGAAAAACCCGCTGCCTCTTTCGAAGCAGCGGGTGTCATCGAGTACTGAAAAAAGGGCTTATTTGCCGGTGCCGCTCAGACTGTTCATCAGCGCCTCCGTCATCTGGTCGATGCTGAAGCTCGCGGGCCGCTGGCTCGGCGGATATTGCTTGAAGGTCGCGAGGAACGGCGCCACCTTCGCGACCGCGTATTGCGCGATATAAACGTTCTTCACGGTCCAGTCGTAATACTGATCAGAGACGATATCGGCGCGCTCATACGGGTCCATGCGCAGATTGAAGATCTTCGGAATGCGCAGGCAGGTGAATGGATTGGCCCACACTTCGTAACCGCCTGGCTGACGCTGTTCGCAGAAGACCACTTTCCAGTCGTCCTGACGCATGGCGACGAGCAAGCCATCGTCATTGAAATAGAAGAACTCGTGACGCGGGCCTTCCTTCGCTTGTCCGGTTAAATAAGGCAGAAAGTTGTATCCGTCCAGATGATTCTTGAAGGTCTTTCCGCCGATCGTTCCGCCCTTCAGCAAGCGGTCCGAGATGTTGCTGTCGCCTGCCGCTGCGAGCAGCGTCGGGAACCAGTCGAGTCCGGACATCATCTGGCGCGAGACCGTATCGGGCTTGATATGCCCCGGCCATCGGATGATCGCGGGGACGCGGAACGCGCCTTCCCAGTTGGTGTTTTTCTCGGAGCGGAACGGCGTGGTCGCCGCATCGGGCCACGAGAACTGGTTCGGGCCGTTGTCCGTCGTATAGATGACGATGGTGTTATCGGTCAGTTTCAGATCATCCAGCGCCTTGAGCAGCTTGCCGACATCGTTGTCGTGTTCGATCATGCCGTCCGCGTATTCGTTGCCGGGCATGCCGCTTTGACCTTGCATCGATGGCCGCACATGCGTGAACAAGTGCATGCGCGTGGTGTTCATCCACACGAAGAAAGGCTTGTTGGCCTTGGCCTGACGCTGCATGAAATCGATCGCCGCCGCCGTGGTTTCGTCGTCGATAGTCTCCATGCGCTTGGCCGTGAGCGGGCCGGTATCCTGAATCTTTCCGTCTGCGAACGAATGGATCACGCCGCGCGGCGCGTTTCCCTTGATCCATGCGGTATCTTTCTTCGGATAATAGGGACGCTCCGGTTCTTCTTCTGCATTGAGGTGATAGAGATTGCCGAAGAACTCATCGAATCCGTGCGCGGTCGGCAGATATTCGTTACGATCACCTAAATGATTTTTACCGAACTGGCCGGTTGCGTAGCCGAGCGGTTTCAATGCCTGCGCAATCGTAATGTTCGATGCCTGCAATCCCACCGTCGAACCCGGAATGCCGACTTTCGATAAGCCCGTGCGCAAGGTCACTTCACCGGTGATGAAGGTCGAACGTCCCGCCGTGCAGCTATTCTCCGCATAGTAATCCGTGAACAGCATGCCTTCTTTTGCAATGCGATCGATATTCGGCGTGTCGTATCCCACCACGCCCTGGCCGTATGCGCTGATATTGGTCTGCCCGATATCGTCACCGAAGATCACGAGGATATTCGGCTTCGGCCCCTGATTTTGCGGTGGCGGATTGTTCGCAGCGGGCTTGGCATTGTTCGCCGCCGCCGGCTTGGCGTTGTTCTGCGACTGCGCGCGAGACACCAAAGGCGGCACGATCAGCACGCATAGCGCCGCAAACGCGGCCAATGCGCCCGCCCACGTGCGCAGGCGTCGAAGAGTGGGTTTTGTCATTGTGGAACTCCTTTGCTCCGATCGTGCGTCTGCGTCCACGCATCCTTGTCCATCACCAGCCGGAAACCGAGATGCGACATGCTGTTGTACGGATCGGTGCCGCGTCGCGCGCTCGGGCGATAGCTCAGGCAATACGATTCGTTGCACAGAAACGAGCCGCCGCGCGTCACGCGTTTGGGTGCATCAACGGGGACGCCGGGATCGGCCGGATCCCATGAATTCGCAGGCCCGCGCGGTTCATCGATCACACCGTTCGCGGTCGCTTCACGCCGGAACTGATCTGCGCGATACCAGTCCGCAGTCCATTGCCACGCGTTGCCGGTCATATCGTAGAGACCGTAGCCATTCGCCGGAAAGCTGCCGACCCGGCTCGTACCCGCCGCGCCGCCCGCCTTTGCACTCACGACTGGAAAGGGCTGCGTCTGCTGGCCTTGCCAGACATTGGCCATCTGCTTGCCATCCGGCGAGAACTGATCGCCCCACGCATAAGTCGCTTGTTCGAGACCGCCGCGCGCCGCGTATTCCCACTCGGCTTCGGTTGGAAGACGCTTGCCGGCCCACGTTGCGTAGGCCTGAGCATCTTCATAGGATACCTGAACAACGGGGTAATCGTCACGTCCTTCAATACTGCTCGACGGTCCTTCCGGATGTCGCCAATCCGCACCGGGCACGAAGCGCCACCATCGCGAATAATCCTGCAAGGCCACCTGTTCCTTCGTGCCGACGAAGACCATCGCGCCCGCGACCAGCGCGCTGTCGGGCGGGCGTGGCGTGCCGGGCGGCAACTGAACTTTCAGCGTGTCCCAGTCGGGCTTTTTCTCGGCGGTGGTGACGTAGTGCGTGGTATCGACGAAAGCGCGAAACTCGGCGTTGGTCACGTGATGTTCGTCCATCCAGAAGCCGTGCACGCGGACCTTGTGCGCGGGACGCTCGTTCGCTTGCGCGAGTTTGCTGTCGCTGCCCATCAGAAACACGCCGTCGGGCACCCACGCCATATGCTTCGGGCCGCTGACGCCATCGCCGATCACGATCTGCACCGGTTTAGGACGCGCCTGCTGGTTCATCGCCCAATTGACCGCGTAGCCTGCGAGCGCAGGGCACAACAACAGCAACACCGCCCACATGCCGATGCGGCGCGCACGCTTGTTCAAGGCCGACTCCTGCGCCATATCCGTCACCTCATATTTGTCGGATACCGCCATGTCGAGCCACCAATATACGAACGATTCCGCGATTTCAAGCGTTTTTCGCCGGACATGCTTTGACGAAACGGCGCCGCTTTGGTATCTGGTAACAGATGCGTCACATCCCGGCGGACTGTTCGACATCATGCGCGACACCATCCTGCGATTCGAAGCGAGCATCGGGCAAGCCGTGGTCGGGCAAGAAGCGGTCGTGCGGCAAATACTGATCGCGCTGCTCGCGGACGGACACGTGCTGCTCGAAAGTCTTCCGGGCCTCGCCAAAACGCGCACGGTCAAGGCGATTGCTGCGCGTCTTGCATGCAGCATGAAACGCATTCAGTTCACGCCCGATCTCCTGCCCTCCGATATCACCGGTGGCGAGACGCTGCTGCAATCGGGCAACGAACGCACGCTGCGTTTCCAGCCTGGACCGATCTTCGGCAACCTGATCCTTGCCGATGAAATCAATCGCGCGCCCGCCAAAGTGCAATCGGCCTTGCTCGAAGCAATGGAAGAGCGGCAGATTTCAGTGGCCGGAGAAACGCACGCCATGCCGCCATTGTTTCTTGTGATGGCGACGCAGAATCCGATCGAACAGGAAGGCACTTATCCGCTGCCGGAAGCGCAGATGGACCGCTTTCTTTTGAAAGTGCTGATTACGTATCCTGCGCCGCAAAGCGAAGCCGATGTGCTGCGTTTGCTGCGGCGTGAAAGCGAAGGCGCGCACGAATCGTTCGATACGCTCTCGCAAGAAGACATTTTTGCCGCGCGCGATGCGGTGCGGCATATCGCGGTGTCGCCTGCTATCGACGAATACATCGTGTCGCTGGTCAACGCAACGCGCCACGGCGATGCGCTCGATACGGACCTCGGCAAGTGGATCGAAGTGGGCGCGAGTCCGCGCGGCGCGATCGGGCTGGATCGCGCGAGCCGCGTGCACGCGTGGCTCGATGCGCGCGATTACGTCACGCCCGACGATGTGCGCGCGATCGTTCATCCGGTGCTGCGGCATCGCCTGATCCTGTCCTACGATGCGAACGCGGATAACGTCAGCGCGGACGACGTGATCGACCGTCTTGTGCAGAAGGTCGCCGTGCCCGCGTAAATTGATAAGGCATCCAGATGATGCAAGAGGACGAATCGAGCGTCTATATCGATGCGGCGCATCTCGCGCGACTGGAGTATCGCGCGCGCGGATTGAGCTTTTTGCGGCCCGCGCCTGTATCGAGCATCTTGTCGGGACGTCAGGCGTCGCGCATGCGCGGACGCGGGCTGAATTTCGAGGAACTGCGCGGCTATCTGCCCGGCGACGATATCCGTCATCTCGACTGGCGAGTGAGTCTGCGCACCGGCAAGCCGCATGTGCGTGTCTATACGGAGGAGCGCGATCGTCCCTTGCTCGTGGTGGTCGATCAGCGCATGAATATGTTTTTCGGTTCGACGCGCGCGTTCAAATCCGTGGTCGCGGCGGAAGCGGCGGCGCTCGCGGTGTGGATGGGCTTCAGCGCAGGTGATCGCGTCGGCGGTGTCGTGTTCGGTGATGATGAAGTGCTGCGCGTGCGGCCCTTGCGCAGCAGAAGCCGTATCGACATGCTGTTCAACGGTATCGCGCGAATGAACCGTTCCTTATCCGCCGATAGCGTCGCGCGCACGCACTACGCGCAATTGAATGCCGCGCTCGAAGGCGTGCTGCAAATTGCCGGACATGACTTTCTGATCTGCATCATCAGTGATTTTGCGGGTGCGGATGAACGCACGCGGCAATTGCTGCGGCAGCTTGCATCGCATAACGATGTCATCGCCGCGCTGGTCTTCGATCCGCTATGGCAGCGCATGCCTGAACATCGCGCGTTAGTCGTCAGCGAAGGACGCTTGCAGGTGGAGTTGCGTATCGACAATGCGCGCGTGCGTGAACCGCTGGCGACGCTTTTCAAAGGACGTGCGGCGCAGATTGCGGAACTGTTGCGCGCGAGTGGCGTGCCGTTGATGGCGTTATCGACAGCCGAGCCTGTAGTCGATCAGGTACGAAGATTGTTCGGAGAACGTCCTAATCGAAGGATACCGGGAAGCGGGACATGAACGGCTCCGCGTTGCGTGAATTGCCGCTGCCCGCGCCGGTATCGTACGCGCCTCAGACCATCGGCTGGCTGTTCGTGCTGCTGTTGATGCTGGCGCTCGGCGCGATGTTCGCGTGGATCGCATGGCGGCGCTATGAACGCGGGCGGTATCGGCGTGAAGCGCTGGCGGAGCTGGAACGTATCGAGCAAAAGCTCAAGCACGACAAAGCCGCACTTGCCGATATCGCGCCGCTTATCAAGCGCACCGCATTGGCTGCCGCGCCGCGCGAATACGTCGCGTCGTTGAGCGGGGCGGCATGGCTTGCGTACCTGCAAAAAGCGCATCATTCGTTCGATGATGAAAGCGGCGCACTGCTGCACACATCGGCTTATGCGCCACGTGCAGCGCTCGATTCAATCACGCCGCAGCAAGCGGATCGCTTCGTGAACGCGGCGCGCGAATGGATCGAACATCATCATGTGGAAGTTTGAGTTTCCGTGGATGTTCGCGCTGTTGCCACTGCCCTTGCTGGTGTGGTGGCTCGCGCCCGCGTATCGCACCACAGCGTCCGCCGTGCGTATGCCGTTCTTCCACGAAATGGCCGATGCCGCCGGCGAGAAACCCGCGCCCGGCGGCGTGCGTCTGCGCAGCAATTGGATGCAGCGTTTGCTGATGCCTTTTTTGTGGATGTTGCTCGTCATCTCGGCGGCGCGTCCGGTGTTCGTGGAGCCGCCCGTTACGCGCGAGTTGCCCGCACGCGATCTCTTGCTTGCCATCGACTTGTCGCAGTCGATGAGCGAGCGCGATTTCATCGACACGCAAAGCGGCGAACGCATGGATCGTCTGAGCGCGGTCAAGCGCGTGGTTGCGCAGTTCATCGCGAAGCGCAAGGGCGATCGCATTGGTCTGATCGTGTTTGGCGATGCCGCGTATCCGCAAGCGCCGCTGACGCTCGATCACGACAGCGTGCTGATGCTGCTCGACGCCATGCGCATTGGCATGGCGGGACCGCTTACCGCTATCGGCGATGCGCTCGGTCTCGCCGTCAAGATGAT
Source organism: Caballeronia sp. BR00000012568055 (assembly GCF_029439455.1). Taxonomy (GTDB): domain Bacteria; phylum Pseudomonadota; class Gammaproteobacteria; order Burkholderiales; family Burkholderiaceae; genus Caballeronia. Next base: position 30,621 of record NZ_JAQFVG010000251.1, read on the forward strand.
GGAGACCACGCCCGCACAGGAAAAAGTGCTCGTACTCCTGACCGATGGTAACGACACCGCCAGCGCCATTCCGCCGATGCAGGCCGCGCGCATCGCGAAGCGGCACGGGATCGTGGTGCATACCATCGGCATCGGCGATCCGGGCACGGAAGGCGAAGACAAGGTCGATCTCGATGCGCTGGCGCAGATCGCAAAAGCCACCAATGGCAGCGCGTTTCGTGCGTTGGGCCGCGAGGAAGATCTCGCTGCGGTTTATGCGGCTATCGACAAGATGACGCCTGAGAAGATCAAGCGCGAGGTGTATCGGCCGCAGACGGAATTTTATTGGGTGCCGCTGGCATTGGCGGTTTCGCTGCTCGCGCTGTATCACGTGATGGCGTATCTGATTGCCTTGCTGCGTGCGCCGCGCCGTGTCGAAATGAACGAGGCATGAGATGGCGATCGATCTCACCGCGTTTCATTTCTTGCGACCGATATGGCTTCTGCTGCTGATTCCCGCGTTACTGTTGCCTTTTCTATGGCTGCGCCGTAACGATGTGCGGGCGCGGTGGCGCAATATCATCGCGCCGCATTTGCTGGAACATTTGATCATTGGCGATACTAAACGTCGCGGCATGCAACCCGTGCACACGCTTGCGCTTTTGATCGCACTCGGCGCAATCGCAGCAGCAGGGCCGACGTGGCAACAAGAACGCCCGCCGTTCGATCAGGATAAAGCGCCGCTCGTCGTCGTGCTGTCGCTCGCGCGTTCGATGAATTCGAGCGATATTGCGCCGACGCGGATCGAACGGGCCAGGCAGAAAGTGCTCGATCTTGCAGCCGCGCGAAAAGGTGCGCGCACAGGACTTGTTGTATTCGCATCGAGCGGGCATCTCGTGGTGCCGCCGACAGAAGACGCCGCGATGCTGCAACTCTACGTTCCCGCGTTATCGCCCGATCTGATGCCGCATGATGGCGAGAATGCGGCGGCGGGGTTATCGATCGCTGAGAACATGCTGCAAAAGGACGAAGCCGCTGGCACCATCGTTTTCATGAGCGATGGTTTCGATGCAAGCCATAGCGATGAATTCATACGCATAGCGAAGCAATCGAAACATCAGCTGCTGTGGCTTGCGGTAGGCGCATCCGGTGCGTCGTTCGATGCCGACGCCATTCGCAAGATCACGCAAGCCGCATCGATTCCGCTTGCCAGCATGCGTGGCGATGACGACGATATCGATTGGGTTCAGCATCGCGCGCAGGTGTATCTCGAAGCCGCGCAGGATGAGAAGGTCGTGCCGCGCTGGAAGGAAACGGGCTACTGGCTCGTGATGCCGATCCTGCTTGTCGCGCTGTATTGCTTCAGACGCGGATGGACGGTGAAATGGCTGCCCATGTTTATCATCGCAATCGCTTCGGCATCGACGCCTAAGCTCGCGCATGCCGAATGGATAGACTGGTTCGCCACGCACGATCAGCAAGGCCGCTATGCGTTCGAACACGGCGACTATCAACGCGCTGCATCGCGTTTCGATAACGCCATGTGGAAAGGCCGCGCGCAATATCAGGCCGGTGATTACGATGCCGCGCTCGAAAGCTTTTCGCATATCGAAACAGCGGAGGGTTACTTCTACGTCGGCAATACGCTTGCACAACTAAAGGATTACGCGAGCGCAATCGCGGCGTACGATCACGCGCTTACCAAACGCGCTTCGTTCGATGAAGCGCGCGTGAATCGCGAGTTGATGCAGCGCTTGCTCAAAGACGAGGAGCAGAACGACAGCGAACCGACCACCGTCAAGCCGGATCAGGTCGATAACAAGAAGCAGAAAGAGAAGGGCGGCCAGCGCGTGACGATAAACGCAGCGCGTCCGTCCGAAGAAGCATGGATGCGCAACTTGAACACGTCGCCCGCTGCGTTTCTGCATCGGCGATTCGAGGAAGAAGCGGGGCCATCGCAATGATTCGCCGATTCGTCTTATGTTTGCTGCTGCTGTGCTCAATGCTGGCGCACGCCGACGAACACACCGACGACACCCCGCGCACCATGCTTCGCGCGCATCTCGAACCATCGGGCGCGGTTACGGCAGGCACCGCGATCACGCTCGTCGTCGATGCCCTCACGACCACATGGTTCACCGCCGCACCCGACTGGCCGCTGTTCGACATGCCGGACGCCTTCGTCACGCTGCCCGATGAAAACGCGCAGAACCTCAACGAGACCATCGACGGTGTGCACTGGTTTGGCGTGAGCCGCGCGTATCGCATCGTGCCGCGCACGGCGGGCACGTTCGATGTGCCTTCGTTCAAGATCACCCTGCATCCCGGCGGCACCGAAACACCCGTCATACTCGATACCCCCGCGCTCCGTTTGACCGCGACGCTTCCACGCGGCGCAGAAGGTATGACGACCTTCTTTCCCGCGCCGCACGTGAGCGCGACGCAGCGTATCGATCCGGCCGATGGCAAGCTCGAAGTCGGCGGTACCGTCACGCGCACCATCACGCAGCGCGCGGACGCCACCGAAGCGATGCTGATCCCGCCGCTCGCCTTTACCGATATCGACGGTCTGCGCCGCAACGACAAACCGCCTGCCACGCGCAATATCACGCAGGATCGCGCGGGTTTGATTGCAGGCGAGCGTGTCGATTCGGTGACATACGTGGTGAATCGGCGTGGACATTTCGAACTCCCGCCGGTTCGTATCGAATGGTGGAACACGCTGACACATTCTCGTGAGACCATCGACCTTCCTGGCGTGAGCTTCACCGCGCGCGCCGCGCATGAAAAGCCGTTGTGGGCGCTGCCCGCCGATGCCGCGCGCCATACGGTGATCTTTTTGAATGCGCGCGATGTGGTGGCGGTGTGTATCGCGTTGGCGTGTATTGTGGCGGGCGTGGCGTGGTATCCGCGTATCGGCATATGGCTTGCACGCCTGAAAGCGCGTCTTGCCAACGCGCGCAAGCAACGCAAGGAAGGCGAACGCGCCGCATGGCATGCGCTGTCGCAAGCCGCTGATTCGGGCATCATGCAACGCGTGGTGCCCGCGCTGTATCGATGGATGGATGTGAACCCGCGCATGAAGCATCCCGCGCGGCTGAGCGATCTGCAAGACGAAGCCGAAGACGAAGACGTGAAGCGCCTCGCCAAGGCGGTCGAAGCGCATTACGCTGCATCGAGCGAACGAAAGGATGCCGCGCCGCGCATACGCTTTCGACGCCGCATCGGATGGAATCGCGCACGCGCAGCGAAGCGGCCCGCGCTGCCGCCACTGAACGAAGGATGAACGCATTCAAACCAGAAGGAGATGCCATGCCTCGCATCAGATTGAAACTCGCCAGTTTTGTCGTGCTCGTGCTGCTTTCGACATCGTTCGCGCTGGCCTGCACGCGCGCGCTGTATGTCGGCGACAAAGGGCTCGTCATCACGGGCCGCACGATGGACTGGTCCGAGGACATGCGCTCCAATCTCTGGGTGATGCCCGCAGGCATCGAACGTGATGGCAACGCGGGACCGCGCTCGATCAAGTGGAAATCGAAATATGGGAGCGTGGTGGTCTCGGGTTATGAAATCGGCACCGTGGATGGCATGAACGAACGCGGACTGGTCGCCAACGCGCTCTATCTCGCGGAGACGGATTACGGCAAGCCCGACCCGAAGCGCGATCCGATGTCCATCAGCCTGTGGGCGCAATACGCGCTGGACAACTTCGCCACCGTCGGGCAAGCGGTCTACGTGATGAGCCGCGAGCCGTTCCAGATCATCGCGCCGCCGTTGCCGAACGGCAAACCGCTCACCATTCATCTTTCGTTGTCCGATGCACATGGCGATTCGGCCATCTTCGAATACATCAACGGCAAGCTCATCATTCATCAGGGCAAAAAGTACAAGGTCATGACGAACTCGCCGATCTACGACGAGCAACTCGCCATCGACACGTATTGGCGAACGGTCGGCGGCTCGGGCTTTCTGCCGGGCACCAATCGCGCGGCGGACCGCTTCGTGCGTACTTCCTTTCTGCTCGATGCCATTCCCAAACAGTCCGATCCGAGCTATATGGCGGGCGTGCCGCAGCAATCGGGCGCGTATTTCGCGGCGGCGAGCGTGATGAGCCTGATGCGCTCGGTGAGCGTGCCGCTGGGCATCAGCACGCCGCAGCAGCCGAATCTCTCCTCGACCATCTGGCGCACGGTGTCGGATCAGCAGAATCTGGTTTATTACTTCGATTCAGCCACGCGGCCGGATACCTTCTGGGTGTCGCTCAAAAAGCTCAATCTCAATCCGGGCGCGCCGGTGATGAAGCTGACCATCGACCACGGGCAAGTGTTTTCGGGCGAGACGGCGGGCAATTTCGTGGCGACGCCCGCGTTCACTTTCATGCCTGCAAAAGCACCCTGACGGACGCGGATCAGGCATCGGTCCCTGAAAACCCTTAGCCTGTCCGGGCGATTCCCCTTCGCCGTTGTGTAAACTAGCGGGTTTTGTCACCGACGAGAATCGTGCAGACCGCTCCGCGCACAGCGATCAGCGGCCCGGCGCTGGTGCGCCTGCTGGCCCGTTTCGCCGCTCCAGACCAAGCCGTGGCCGTTCCGGCGTCCTCGCTGTCCGACCGCCTGAGCCAGTGGCTCGGCTGGACGGACGCGATCGCGCTATCGACCGCGCTCGCCGGCGATCCGCCCGCCGTGTCGGCGGCGGTTTCCGCGCCCGAAAGCGAGATCGACGCCGTCGTGAACGCGCACGATGCGCTCATGCGCCGATTGACCCGCGACGAGCGCAAGGAAGTCCGTGGTCGCAATCGCCGCGCGATGCCGCCGCCGCCGGATTTGCCCATCGACTACGCGGTGTTTCGGCAGGATTACCTGTCCGCCCAACAGTCGATGGAAACCGACATCGGCGCATGGCGCACGCGGCTGCGCGCGGCGGTCGCGGCGCAATCGACGGATATGACGCGCCTGGCCGTCGTCGATGCCGTGATGGAACAGGCGCTCGCCGCACGCGAACGCACGTTGTTGTCGCAGGTTCCGGTGCTGCTCGGCAAGCATTTCGAGCGCCTGAAGCGTGCGAATGCGGACGCTGAAACGGGCACGCAAACTCAGGCCTGGCTCGACGACTTCCGCCGTGACATGCAGCACGTTCTGCTCGCGGAACTCGAAATTCGTTATCAACCGGTCGAAGCGCTGCTCGCGGCGCTCCGGCATCCTTCCAGCCCTCGCTGACTGGTACGCCATGCCTCGCTATCTCTTGAACGTTGCAGTGTTTCTGGCCGGTCTCGCCGCGGTATGCGGCATCGCGGTCGGCTATATCGGCTCGAATTTTCTGGCGCTCGCGGTCACCTTGCTGATCGGCGCGTGCTATCTGGCCGGCGCATCCGAATTGCAGCGCTATCAGCAGACCACGCAAGCCTTCGCGCGCGTGCTCGATGCCCTGCACACGCCGCCCAAAAGCCTCGGCGTATGGCTGGAAAATCTGCCCGCGACGCTGCGCAATGCCGTGCGTTTGCGCGTGGAAGGCGAGCGCAGCGCCTTGCCGGGCCCGGCGCTGACGCCGTATCTGGTCGGCTTGCTGGTTTTGCTTGGGATGCTTGGCACGCTGCTCGGCATGGTCGTGACCTTGCGCGGCACGGGCGCGGCGCTCGAAAGCGCAACCGATCTTTCCGCGATTCGCTCATCGCTGGCGGCGCCGGTGACGGGCCTGAGTTTCGCGTTCGGCACCTCGATCGCGGGCGTCGCGACATCGGCGATGCTGGGTTTGCTGTCCGCCTTGTGCCGCCGCGAACGTATGCTGGCCGCGCAGACGCTGGACCTCAAGATCTCGACGACGCTGCGTTCGTTTACGCCGATCCACCAGCGCGAGGAATCGTTCCGGCTGATGCAGCGGCAGGCGGACATCATGCCGAAACTCGCCGAACGCCTCGACGCGATGATGCACGCCATCGAACAACACAGCATGGCGGCGAACGAGCGGCAGATCGTCAATCAGGACGCGTTTCATGCGAAGACGGAGACGGCGTATCGGCGTTTGGCAAACTCGGTGGAGCAGTCGCTGAAGCAGAGCGTGGCGGACAGCGCGCGGGCCGCGAGCGCCGCGTTGCAGCCGATCATGCAGACGACGATGGACGGCATCGCGCGGGAAACGGCAGCGTTGCAGGGCAAAGTGGAACAAGCCGTCGCGCAGCAACTCGATGGCCTGAAACACGGCTTCGAAGCATCGACGGAAAAGGTCGCGGATATCTGGACGCGTTCGCTCGACGGGCATCGCCAGTCGAATGCCAATCTGGTCGATGGCGTCGCCGCGCAGATCGGCGCGCTGAATGCGGGCTTCGAGTCGATGCTGGCGAAACACGCCGAATCGAGCGAGTTGCAAACGCAAGCGGCGGAGCAACGCGCGGACAGGCTGATCGATAACGTTGCGACGCAAGTGGGCGCATTGAACGCCGGTTTCGAGTCGATGCTCAGCAAACACGCGCAATCCAGCGATGCCTTGGTCACCAAGATGGACGCTTCGACCGATCGCTTCGCCGAGCAACATGCGCAAGCGGGCGAGGCCATCGCCGCGCGTATGAACGATGCGTTGCAGCGTATCGCGCAGAGCTTCGACGAGCGTTCGACCACGTTGATCGATGGCGTGGCATCGCGCCTCGAAACCACGTCGTCGGGTTTGTCGCAGACGTGGCGCGACGCGCTCACGCAGCAGACGCAGGCCGGCGAAACGCTCGCCGCACAGCATGAAAAGGCCTTGAATAAGGCATCGGCGAACTTCGAACACCATGCGGCATCGCTATTGAATTCGATGGACCGCTCGCACGCGGACCTGCGCACCGAACTCGCCGCGAACCACGAAGCGCGTCTGACCGCATGGAACGATTCGCTCGCCGCGCTCGCCTCCACATTGCGCGAAGAATGGCAGGCCGCGAACGCATCGACGGCGGCGCATCAGAAGCAAATCTGCGACACGCTGGAGCAGACCGCCAGCAATGTCTCCGCGCAAACCGAAGCGCATGCGAAGGCCACCATCGCGCAGATCGAAGGGCTGGTGCAGACCGCATCCGAAGCTCCGAAGGCGGCCGCCGAGGTCATCGCCGAACTGCGCCAGCAATTGTCCGATTCGATGGTCCGCGACACCGCCATGCTCGATGAGCGCGCGCGTCTGTTGTCCACGCTCGAAACACTGCTCGATGCGGTGAATCACGCATCGAAGGAACAGCGCGTCGCCGTCGATGCGCTCGTCGCGAGTTCCGCCGATCTGCTCGAACGCGTCGGTACGCAGTTCACGGACAAGGTCGAAACCGAAACCGCGCGCCTTGGCGAAGTGGCCGCGCATGTCACCGGCAGCGCAGTGGAAGTCGCGAGTTTGTCGGATGCGTTCGGCTCGGCGGTGCAGGCATTTGGGACATCGAACGAATTGCTGGTGACGCAGTTGCAGCGCATTGAAGGCGCGCTCGACAAGTCGCTTGCGCGCAGCGACGAACAGCTTGCGTACTACGTTGCGCAGGCGCGTGAAGTGATCGATCTGAGCCTGATGTCGCAGAAGCAGATTGTCGAGGACTTGCAGCATATCGCCGCGCAACGCGCGACAGGAGCGCGTGCCGCATGAGCAGCGAAGATTTCGACGGCGGTGTCGAAACCGCCGCGCCGGTCTGGGCCGCATTTGCCGATCTGATGTCGGTGTTGCTCGGCGCATTCGTGCTGATTCTGGTCGGTGTCATCGGCGTGCAATTGCAACTCTCGACACGGCTCGATGAAGCCATCAAGCAGCAACAAGAAGAAGCGCAGCGACGCAAGTCGCTCGAACAGGCGCTCGCGGGGCCGCTCGCTTCGGGACGCGTGACGCTGGTGAACGGGCGCATCGGGATCAGCGGGAATGTGTTGTTTGCGCTGAACTCGGATCAGTTGCAACCGCAAGGGCGCGATGTGTTGAAGAGTCTCGCCGGTCCGCTGCGCGCGTATCTGGATTCGCACGATCAGACGCTGATGGTGAGCGGTTTCGCCGACGATCAGCAAGTGCACGAAGGCAATCGGCGTTTCGCGGATAACTGGGAACTGTCGGCCAAGCGCGCGCTGACCGTCACGCGCGCATTGATCGATGCAGGCGTGCCCGCGTCCACGGTATTTGCGGCTGCGTTCGGATCGGAGCAGCCCGTCACGCCGAACAAGGACGACGAAAGCCGCGCGAAGAATCGGCGCGTGGAGATATCGGCGGTGCCGAAGCCTACGAACACCAATACCAGCACGACCATCAAACATGATTGAGCGCGTGATGGCATCGCTCGAAGCATGGCGCGCATCCGGCGATGATCGCGTGAATCGCGTGCGCTTTCGTATGATCGAGGCGTTCGCGCTTCGTGCATCGCAATACGAAGGCGAAGCGCGGCGTGTGATGGACGCGCGTTTGTCGGCACTGGTCGAAGCGTACGAACAAGACGTCGCGAATAAAAAAGAAGCAGACGACGTTTCGGCAGAAAGCCCGCTCGCCCAACTTCTGCAAGAGATGCACCAACGCGCCGGGACTCACGCCGCGCCCGCGGAATTGGCCGATTATCTTCGCGCGGTTTGGTCCAGAGTCAGCGCGGAAAAGCGCCTGCGCGAATCGCTTGCGCAAGTGCCTAAAAACGCGGGGCCTTTGAATTCCAGCAGCCTCGTGCATCGCTCGCTTTCATTGATGCGCGAAGCCTCGCCCGAGTATTTGCAGCATTTTCTCAGCTATCTCGACTCGCTCGCCTGGCTGGAAGACACCACCGCGCGCCCCGCGCCGACGAGCACGCCATCACGCAACAAACGCGGCGGCTGATCCGCGCGATGGTGTCGGTCCGGCGTTGCTGCGCAAACTGAACGAATCACCTCGATTGTTGCCGAACGCTGCGCTTCGTTTCACGTTGCAAAGCAATTGATACGAACAGCTAAGCAAATCGAAACGATACCGTGACGAAGCGAGAATCGATCATCCTTCACACTGGTTAAACCGCAAACTCTGCACTACCTTTACCTTGTAAATACGGGTAGAGGAAAGTTTGGCGATAGGGTCTGAATGCCCGGCAACACCTCGCCCCGACGACCGGTGATGCCATGAATCATGTCTATCGCTTGTGCTGGAATCGTTCGCTTGCGCAATGGGTGGTCGCGTCGGAACTGGCGAAAGGCGGACGAAGGATTGCGGCGTGCGTGCTTGCGGGCGCCTCGTGCGCAACGTTTGCGGCAGGCGGTCCTGGCGGTGGACAGATCGTGTCGGGTGTCGGCAGTATCAGCGAATCGGGCGTGACCACCACGATTCAGCAATCGAGCCAGACGCTCAGACTCAACTGGCAAAGCTTCAATGTCGATGCCGCGCATACCGTCGATTTCGTACAGCCGGGCCGCAACGCGCTCGCCGTCAATCGCATTCAAAGCAGCACGCCCAGCGCGATTTTCGGGCGGCTGAATGCCAATGGTCAGGTCTGGCTCATCAATCCCAACGGCGTGTTGTTCGGGCCGTCTGCGCAGGTCAATGTGGGCGGCATTGTCGCGTCCACGCTCGATGTCGATGCAAACACGCTGAGCGGCAACACGCGCACGTTCAGCGGCGCGGGGCGCGGAAGTATCGTCAATCAAGGGTCGATCGTCGCGGCGGATGGCGGCTATGTTGCGCTGCTCGGCAATCGCGTGTCGAATCAGGGCGTGGTGTCGGCGCGGCTCGGCACGGTGGCGCTCGCGGGCGGCAGCGCGGCGACGCTGACCTTCGACGGTTCACGCCTGCTTCACGTCGAAGTCGATGCCAGCACGCTCGGCAATCTCGCGGAAAACCGGCAATTGCTGGTCGCGGACGGCGGGCAGGTCGTCATGACGGCGGGCGCAAAAAACGAGCTGCTCGCGAGCGTGGTGAATAACACGGGCGAAGTGCGCGCGCGGACCGTCGGCGAGCAACAGGGCAAGATCGTGCTGCTCGGCGGCATGCAGGCGGGACAGGTGAACGTCGGCGGCACGCTGGATGCAAGTGCGCCCGAGGGCGGCGACGGCGGATCGATCGAAACATCGGCGGCGCATTTCAATCTCGCGCCGGACGCGCATATCACGGCAGCCGCGCCTGATGGACACGCTGGCAACTGGCTCGTCGATCCAACCAATCTCACCATCGACGCCACGACGGCGAGCACGGTATCGAACACCTTGCAAGGCGGCACCAGCGTCACGGAGCAGACCACGGCAACTGGCGCGACCGGTCCCGGCGTGCAATCGTCCGGCGCGGGCGATATCAACATCAACGCGCCCGTCACCTGGACCAACGCGGCGGCGAATTTCACCTTGCAGGCGCTGAACGCCATCAACGTGAACGCGGCGGTGAACGGCGCGGGCAATGTGACGATGCAGGCGGGCACCGGCAATCTGAGCATCGCGCCGGGCGCATCGGTGACGGGCGGCGCGGGCGTGGTGCTGGCGACATCGGCGAACTTCGTGAACAACGCGGGGAGCGCGGCGGTGAGTACGGGCACGGCCGCGCCGTGGCGTATCTATTCCACCGATCCCCGGCTCGATACAGCGGGCGGGCTCGCGCCTGCATTTATTCAGTACAACGCGCCATTTCAGACAGCCGCTGCTGCGAGCGGAAACGGCTTTCTTTACAGCCTTGCGCCGACGATTACCGTAACGGGATTGACCGGCACCATCAGCAAGGTCTACGACGGCACGAGCGCTGCGCCACTCACGGGCGCGAATCTCAACGCAAGCGGCCTCATCAACGGCAACACGATTCAAAGCGCTACCGGCACGTACGCCACGCCCAACGCGGGTACGACGATCCGCGTGTCATCGCCTGCGGCGAGTGCGGGTGTGGTCGTGACGGATGCCAGCGGCAAGATTCCCGTGTTCGGTTATGCGCTGGCGGGCGCGGTGACGGCGGATATCGGCATCATCACGCCTGCGCCGCTTGCCGCGACCATCGTCGGCGATCCGACCAAGGTGTACGACGGCTCCGCGTCGGCGTCGCTGGCAGCGGCGAATTACGGCTTGACCGGCTTCGTCGCCGGGCAGGGCGCGACAGTCAATCAGGCTAGTTCGGTTTCCTACGCAACCGGCGATGCAGGCGCGGCGATCCCCGTCAACGCGACGTTCGCATCGACCAGTTTTGTGGCCAATAGCGGCACGAGCCTGTCGAACTACAAGCTGCCGACCAGCGCGACGGGCATGGGCACCATCACGCCCGCGCCGCTGATCGTCACGGGGCTGCTGGCGAACAACAAGGTCTACGACGGCACATCGTCCGATGTGCTCACCGTCAATGGCGCGTCGATTTTCGGGGTCATCAGCACGGACGTGGGACAAGTCACGCTGAACACGGCAGGCGCGACGGGCGTGTTCGCAACATCGAACGCGGGCAGCAATATCGCAGTTTCGGCTGCGGGACTGACGTTGACGGGTGCGCGTGCATCGAACTACAGCATCGCGCCATCGACGAATCTGGCGGCGAATATCACGCCCAAAGCCATCACCGTTTCCGGCGTGACCGCGAATAGTAAGGTGTACGACGCGACGACGGCAGCATCGCTCAATCTCGGCAGCGCCGCGATCACCGGTCTCGTTCCCGCCGATGCCGCCAACGTCACGCTCTCCACCGGTGCCGCAAAAGGCGCGTTCAGCCAGTCGAACGTCGGCAATGCATTGACAGTTTCTGCAACCGGTTTCGCGCTGGCGGGATCGGCGGCGGGTAATTATTCGGTGTCGGCGCTCACCGGCATCACCGCGAATATCACGCCTGCGCCGCTGACCATCAGTTTGCTCGGCGCGCCCTCCAAGGTCTACGACGGCAGCGCGAACGCCACGTTGACCGCATCGGATTATGCGATCTCGGGCTTTGTCGCCGGACAGAACGCGACGGTCGCGCAATCGTCCGCGCAGTATGCGACGGCGAACGCGGGCAACGGCATCACCGTGACCGCGACGCTCGAAGCCTCGGACTTCGCGCCGGCTGCGGGCACGTCGATGTCGAACTATTCGTTTCCTGCCACGCGCACGACGACAAGCGGCGTGATTCGTCCAGCGCCGGTCACGGTGAATATCATTGGGAATCCTACTAAAGTATTCGATGGCAACGCGAACGCCACGCTGAGCGCAGGCAATTACGCCGTGTCGGGCGCGATTCCCGGTCAGTCGATCAGTCTGAATGGGGCGTCCACTTCGGCGCTGTATGCATCGGCGAATGCGGGGTTTCAGGGCGTGAGCGCAACGCTCGGCGGCGCGAATTACGTTGCGGGACCGGGTACGTTGTTGTCGAACTATCTGTTGCCGACGAGCGCGAGCGGCATGGGCACCATCACGCAGAAAGTGATCAGTACGGGATTGACATCCGCAATCACGAACAATCCGACCAAGCTCTACGACGGCACCACGGTCGCGAACATTCCCGCCAATGATTTCACGCTGACGGGCTTTGTCGGCACGGATAGCGCAACGGTCACGCAGACGGTCACCGGGCAATATGCGTCCAAAAATGCCGGGCCGCAGCCCGTGCAGGCGACTCTGACGACATCGGAACTCAGCGCGGGTCCGGGCACGAATCTGAACAATTATGTGTTTCCGGTGACGGCCTTCGGCAACGGCACGATTCTTCCTGCACCGCTCGCCGTATCGATAGTAGGGAATCCTACTAAAGTCTATAACGGCAACGCGACCGCAAACATCAGCAGCGGCAATTTTCAGCTCAACGGCTTTGTCGCGGGCGAGGGCGCGACGATCACGCCGACCACGCAATTCAGCTATGCGCAGGCGAACGCGGGCGCATCGACGATCAGCGGTGCGCTCGTGTCAGGCAACTACGCGGCCAACGCCAACACGCTGCTGAGCAATTACGTGCTGCCGACGATGGCCTCCGGTCCCGGCATCATCACGCCCGCGCCGCTTTACATCATCAACACGTACGCGACCAACAAGGTCTACGACACCACTTCCGCCGATACACTCGACACCAGCCGTTCCACGCTCTCCGGCCTCGTCGCCGCCGATGCGGGCAAGGTCACGCTCAATACATCGACCACGGGCACGTTCGCGCAATCCAATGCAGGCAGCAATATCGCGGTGACGGCGAGCGGCTTCGGCATTTCGGGCAGCGCGGCGGGCAATTACGCGTTGCAGCCGTTGACGGGACTCGTGGCGAACATCACGCCCGCGCAACTCACCGTGGGTGGCGCGGTGGCCAATAGCAAGGTCTATGACGGCACCACGACCGCGACCATCGACAACAGCAAGGTCACGCTCTCCGGTGTGCTCGGCAGCGATAACGTCACGCTGACCGGCGAGAGCGCGACGGGGCGCTTTATCACATCGAACGTGGGCAACAATCTAAGCGTGACGTCGAGCGGATACGCGCTCAGCGGCGCGCAAGCGGGCAATTACACGCTGACGCAGCCAGCCGGGTTGTTCGCCAACATCACGCCTGCGCCGCTCAATGTAGTGATCAGCGGGAATCCGGTGAAGGGTTATGACGGAACCACATCGGTCAGGCTCGGTTCGGCGGATTTCACGGTGACGGGCTTTGTCGGCAATCAGAGCGGACAGGTCGCGCAGGCAGCGTCCAGCGGCTATCTGTCGCCAAACGCGGGCGTGAATGTGGGCTTGAGCGCGACGCTGGAACCATCGGATTATGTGGCGGGCGCGGGCACGAATCTGTCGAACTATCGCTTGCCGACGAGCGCGACCGGCACGCTCGGGCAGATCACGCCGAAGATCATCGATCTGACCGGGTCGCGCGTATATGACGGCACGACCAATGCCAACGCCGCTCTGTTCACGAACGCGGGCACGGTCGCCGGTATCAACGGGCAGACGCTGAGCTTGAGCGGCGCGGGCACGCTTGCGAGCAAGAACGTCGGCAGTCAGGTGGCGTTCACGGCGGGCACGCTGGCGCTCGGAAACGGCACGGGACTGGCGAGCAACTACACGCTGGCGGGTGGCATCGACTGGGTGACGATCACGCCCGCGACGCTCACGGTGATCGGCACGATCGCCAGCAGCCGCGTGTACGACGGCACCACCGCCGATGCGCTGCAAGGCGCGCAATTGTCCGGCGCCATCGCGGGCGACGATGTCGTGCTCGGCAACGCGGCGACCGGCAGCTTCGCCAACAAGAACGCGGGCACGGGCAAGGCGGTATCGACGAACATGAGCGTGTCGGGCGCGGATGCCGTCAATTACAAGCTCGTGCAGCCGACCGGTCTCACCGCCAACATCACGCCGCTGGCCATCACGGTGAACGCGACCGGCAACAACAAAGCCTACGACGCGACCACCGCGGCCAACGTGAATCTCACCAGCACGGGCGTGCTCGCGGGCGACAACATCGTTTTCACCGACACCACCGCCAACTTCGCGCAAGCCAATGTGGGCAATAACATCGCGATTGCGGTGCTGGGTATCGGCGCGACGGGCACGGATGCGGGCAATTACGCGCTGCTCAATCCGACGGCCGCGACCAGCGCCAATATCACGCCGTTCGTGCTCAATCTCCAGGGCACGCGCGTGTACGACACGACCACGAGCGCCGCCGCCAGTCTCTTCGGCAACAAGGGCACGCTGACGGGCGTCGCGGGACAGACGCTCACGCTCGGCGGCGCGGGGACGCTGGCGAGCAAGACGGCGGGGACGCAGAAGGCGTTTGCATCGAATGGATTGAGCGGTTTTACGCTGACCGGCAACGGCGCGGCGCTCGCCAGCAATTACACGCTTACGGGCGGCACCGATTGGGTCACGGTCACGCGCGCGCCGCTGACGGTCACGGGCACGAGCGCGCTGAGCAAGACGTACAACGGCACCACCGCCGCGCAATTGCAGGGCGCAACGCTCGTCGGCGTGCTCGGCGCGGACGCCGTCACGCTCGGCAATACGGCGACGGGCACGTTCAACAACAAGAACGTCGGCCAAGCCAAGCCGGTGACGGCGAGCATGACCCTCTCCGGCGCCGATGCCGCGAATTACGCGCTGACGCAGCCAGCGGGCCTTACCGCCAACATCACGCCGCTGGGCATTACGGTGAACGCAGCGGGCATCAGCAAGGTCTATGACGGCACGACGACTGCGCGCGTCACGTTCACCAGCCCCGGCCTCGTTTCCGGCGATAAAGTCACCTTCACCGATACCGCCGCCACCTTCGCGCAGTCCAACGTCGGCACGAATGTGCCGGTATCGGTCGCGGGCATCGGCGCGACGGGCACGGATGCGGCCAATTACACGCTGCTCAATTCGACGGCGAGCGCCACCGCGAACATCACGCCCTTCGTGCTGAACCTCAGCGGCACGCGCGTCTACGATGCACGAACCGATGCGAACGCGAGCCTGTTCGGATCGAACGGTTTGCTGACGGGCGTGGCCGGACAGACGCTCACGCTTTCCGGCACCGGCGTTTTATCGACGAAGAACGTGGGCACGCAGCAGGCGTTTGCATCGAATGGATTGAGCGGTTTCACGCTGACCGGCAACGGCACGGCGCTCGCCAGCAACTACACGCTCACGGGTGGAAAGGACGGCGTGACCGTCGTGCCTGCGACGCTGGCCGTCACCGGCACCACGGTCAATACCAAGGTCTACGATGCAACCACTGCCGCAAGCTTGAGCGGCGCGACGCTCGCAGGCGTACTCGGCACCGATGCCGTCACGCTCGGCACCGCGGGCACCGGCACGTTCAACAACAAGAACGTCGGCGCAGGCAAACCGGTCACGCCCGCGACCATGACGATTTCCGGCACCGATGCCGCGAACTATGTGCTCGTGCAGCCCACCGGTCTGAGCGGCACGGTCACGCCGCGTCCCGTCACGGTGAGCGCGACGGGGCAGAACAAGACCTACGATGGCACGCCGAACGCGACCGTGACGCTGGCGCAATCGGGCGTGATCGCAGGCGACAGCGTGAGCTTCGGGTACGGCGGCGCGAGCTTCGGCACATCGAACGCGGGGACGGGCATCGGCATACAGGTGAGCGGGATTACCGGCAGCGGCGCGGATGCGGGCAATTACGCGTTCAATACGACGGCGGGGGCATCGGCGAATATTTTGCCTGTGGTGCTAAATCTGACCGGCACGCGGGTTTATGACGGCACGACGGGCGCGATTTCTACGCTGTTCGGCAATAGCGGCGTGCTGAACGGCGTTGCAGGGCAAACGCTGACGCTTTCCGGCGCGGGTTCCTTATCGACGAAAAACGTCGGCACGCAGCAGCCTTTGGCTACCAACGGCCTCACGCTGACGGGAAACGGCGCGGCGCTGGCGAGCAATTACACGTTCGCGGGCGGTATCGATTGGGTGACGGTCACGCCGTTGCCGATCACGGTGAACGCCATCGCGCAGAACAAGACCTATGACGCGACGACAGCCGCGAACGTCGCGCTGAACAGCACCGGCGTGCTCGCGGGCGACATCGTCACGTTCGGCGATACCTCCGCCAACTTCACGACGCCGAATGCGGGAAGCGCGGTGCCGGTGACCGTGGCAGGCATCACCGCGAGCGGCGCCGATGCGCGCAACTACAGCTTTGCCACGACCGCGACGACGAGCGCGACGATATCGCCCGTGGTATTGAATCTGACCGGCACGCGGGTTTATGACGGCACGACGGGCGCTGCTTCTACGTTGTTCGGCAGCAACGGCGTGCTGAATGGCGTCGCGGGGCAAACGCTGACGGTTTCCGGCGCGGGTACGTTGCCGACGAAGAACGTCGGTACGCAGCAGCCTTTGGCGACGAGCGGTCTCACGCTGACCGGAAACGGCGCGGCATTGGCGAGTAACTACACGTTCGCGGGCGGCATCGATTGGGTGACGGTGACGCCGCTTGCCGTGACGATCGGCGCGATCGGACAGAACAAGACGTACGACGCGACGACGAACGCGCAAGTCGCGTTGAGCGAGAAAGGCGTGCTGGCAGGCGATAACGTCGCGTTCGATTACGCGTCCGCGAACTTCAATACGCCCAATGCGGGCGCGAATATTCCCGTGCAGGTTTCGGGGATTACGGCAAGCGGTGCCGATGCGCGCAATTACAGTTTTTCCACGAACGCGACTACGATCGCGACGATATCGCGTGTCGTGTTGAATCTGACCGGCACACGGGTTTATGACGGCACGACGGGCGCGGGTTCTGCGTTGTTTGGCAATAACAGCGTGCTCGATGGCATCGCCGGGCAAACCCTGACGCTTTCAGGTGCGGGCACGCTATCGACGAAGAATGTTGGTACGCAGAAGCCTTTGACGACCAACGGCCTCACGCTGACCGGCAACGGCGCGGCGTTGGCGAGCAACTACACGCTGACGGGCGGTATCGATTGGGTGACGGTGACGCCGCTTGCGATCACGGTCGGCGCAATCGGCCAGAACAAGACGTACGACGCAACGACGAACGCGCAAGTCGCGTTGAACCAGACCGGCGTGCTCGCGGGCGATAACGTCAGCTTTAACTACGCATCCGCGAACTTCACGACGCCGAACGCAGGCACGAACATTCCCGTGCAAGTCTCAGGCATCACCGCCAGCGGCAGCGATGCCGCCAACTACACGATCAACGCGACGACCAGCACGGCGGCGAACATCGCGCCAGTTGTGCTGAATCTCACCGGCACGCGCGTGTATGACGGCACAACGGGCGCTGTTTCTACGCTGTTCGGCGATAACGGTGTGCTCAACGGCGTCGCGGGACAAACGCTGACGGTTTCAGGCGCGGGCACATTGCCGACCAAGAACGTCGGTGCGCAACAGCCTTTGGCAACGAACGGACTCACGCTGACGGGCAATGGCGCGGCATTGGCGAGCAACTACACGCTGGCGGGCGGTATCGATTGGGTGACGGTCACGCCGCTTGCGATCACGATCAGCGCGATCGGCCAGAACAAGACGTATGACGCGACGACGAACGCGAAAGTCGCGTTGAACGAGCAAGGCGTGCTCGCAGGCGATAACGTCGCGTTCGATTACTCCTCCGCGAACTTCAATACGCCCAATGCGGGCGCGAATATTCCTGTGCAAGTCTCGGGCATCACCGCAAGCGGCGCGGATGCAGTGAACTACAGCTTCTTATCGAACGCGACGGCGAGCGCGACTATCGCGCCTGCGATGTTGAATCTCACGGGCACGCGTGTGTATGACGGCACGGCGGGCGCTGTTTCTACGCTGTTCGGCGATAACGGCGTGCTGAACGGCGTCGCGGGGCAAACGCTGACGGTTTCAGGCTCGGGCACGCTGCCGACCAAAAACGTCGGCACACAGCAGCCTTTGACAACGAACGGATTCACGCTGACCGGCAACGGCGCGGCGCTGGCGAGTAATTACACGCTGGCGGGCGGTATCGATTGGGTGACGGTCACGCCGCTTGCCATCACGATCAGCGCGATCGGCCAGAACAAGACATATGACGCGACGACGAACGCGCAAGTCGCGTTGAACGAAACCGGCGTGCTGGCGGGCGACAACATCGCGTTCAACTACGCGTCCGCGAATTTCACGACGCCGAACGCAGGCACGAACATTCCCGTGCAGGTCGCAGGCATCACCGCCAGCGGCAATGACGCATCAAATTACACGATCAACGCAGCGACAACGACCACAGCGAACATCGCGCCTGTCGTGCTGAATCTGACGGGCACGCGCGTGTATGACGGCACGGCCGGCGCGAACGCCAATCTCTTCGGCACTAACGGCGTGCTCAACGGCATCGCAGGGCAAACGCTGACGCTTTCAGGTGCTGGCACGTTATCGACGAAAAACGTCGGTACGCAGCAGCCTTTGGCAACCAACGGCCTCACGCTGACGGGCAACGGCGCGGCGCTCGCGAGCAACTACACGCTGGCAGGCGGTATCGATTGGGTGACGGTGACGCCGCTTGCGATCACGCTCACAGCCACAGGCCAGAACAAAACATACGACGCGACGACAAACGCACAAGTCGCGCTGAACGAGCAAGGCGTGCTCGCAGGCGATAACGTCAGCTTCAACTATGCGTCCGCGGACTTCACAACGCCGAACGCAGGCACCAACATTCCCGTGCAGGTTGCAGGCATCACCGCCAGCGGCAATGACGCATCAAATTACACGATCAACGCAACGGCAAGCACCACAGCGAACATCGCGCCCGTCGTGTTGAATCTCACCGGCACGCGCGTGTACGACGGCACGACAGGCGCGAACGCGAATCTCTTCGGCACCAACGGCGTGCTCGACGGCATCGCCGGACAAACGCTCACGCTAAGCGGAGCCGGCACGCTGCCGAGCAAGAACGTCGGCACGGAACAGCCGCTTGCGACCGATGGCTTCACGCTGACGGGCAACGGCGCGGCGTTGGCGGGGAACTACACGTTCGCGGGCGGCATCGATTGGGTGACCGTTACGCCGAAGCCGATCGTCATCAGCTTTACGCCGTTGAGCAAGACCTACGACGGCACCACGGCCGCGCAGTTCACCGGACTGCATATACAAGGCCTGCTCGGCGGCGATGCAGCCACCGTCACCGCGAACGGCGCGACCTTCAGTTCACCGAACGTGGGCGGCGGCAATATCGTGGCGCTAACGGGAATCACGGCGAGTGGAATTGGTTTGGGTAACTACACATTCAGTACCACGGCGAGCGCGCCCGCGCAGATTTTGCCCGTCGTGTTGAATCTCACAGGCACGCGTGTATATGACGGCACGACCGTCGCAGCTTCCACATTGTTCGGCAATAACGGCGTGATCAACGGCGTCGCCGGACAAACGCTGACGGTTTCAGGCGCGGGCACGCTATCGACGAAAAACGTCGGCACGCAGCAGCCTTTGGCCACCAACGGACTCACGCTGACCGGCAACGGCTCGGCGCAGGCGGGCAATTACACGCTCGCGGGCGGCATCGATTGGGTGACAGTCCCGCCGCTTGCCATCAACGTCAGCGCGACGGCGGCCAACAAGGTTTATGACGGCACGCGCGCTGCATCGGTCGATCTGTCGGGCAACGGCGTGCTCAAGGGCGATGACGTCAGTTTCAGCGCGCAGTCCGCAAGCTTTGCATCGCCGAATGCGGGGAACGGGATCGATGTCGCGGTGACGGGCATCCAGGGCAGCGGCGCGGCGGCGGGGAACTACACGTTCAATTCGACGGCGACGGCATCGGCGAATATCACGCCGGTCGTGCTCGGTCTGACCGGCAGCCGCGTGTATGACGCGACAACCGGTGTATCGGCGGGATTGTTCGGCGCGAACGGCGTGTTGAATGGCATCAATGGCGAGACGGTCACGTTGTCGGGCAGCGGCGTGCTCGCAAGCAAGAACGTCGGCAATCAAATCAACTTCACGACGGGCACGCTGACGCTCGCAAACGGCAGCGGGCTGGCGAGCAATTACACGCCGGCGGGCGGCATCGACTGGCTGACGATCACGCCCGCGACCTTGCACGTGGTCGGCACGCAGGCGACCAGCCGCTTATACGACGGCAGCATCGCCGATACGCTCTCGGGCGCGACGCTTACAGGCGTGCTCGGCAGCGATCAGGTCACGCTCGTCAACGGCACATCGGGCGCGTTCCACGATCCGGTCATCGGCAACGGCAAGCCGGTCAGCACGGCCATGTCGATCGATGGAACCGACGCGGGCAATTACGTGCTCGTGCAGCCATCGGCCTTGAGCGCGGACATCACCGCGCAGGCCGTGCCGATCACCACCGTGCCCGTGGGCACCTTCGCCAGCACGCAGGCGCTGGTCGGCGCGAACGGCGTCGCCACGCCGTACGGCACCGCGCCTGCCGGTTCGCCGGGCGACACCACCGGCAATCAGAAGCAGGAAGACACACCCGGCGAGCGCAACGTCGCGCGATCCGACTTCAATCCCGGACTCGCGCTGACGGTGATCAACGGAGGAATTCGATTGCCGGCGAATTGAAACGTCAATTGAAACGTCAATGGAAACGTCGTTCGAAAGGAGCGTGCGCAGCGCCGTCTGCGCCGGGAAAAAAAGTCCCCCGCAGAGACCATGACCGAGACACGCGCGACCACTCTCCACAAGACCCGAACCTGCCTCGCCGTCACGTTCGCCACCACCGTGCTCGCGACACACGTCGCGCAGGCTCAGGTGCGCGGCACGCTCCCGCCGAACAGCGGACAATTGCTCCAGCAAGCGCCGCCACCCGCGACGATCGTTCCGCCTTCCAATCTCGATCTCACCATTCAGCGTTCCAGCGAAACGCCTTCCGCCGATACGAAAACCTTCTTCGTCCGCAGGATCGATATCACCGGCAATACCGAATTGCCGACCGCGCTGCTGCACGACGAAATCGCTGCGGGCGAGAACAAGAATCTCACGCTGGCCGATCTCGATGCGCTCGCCAATCACCTGAGCGACGTGTACCACGCGCACGGTTACCCGCTCGCCACGGCCTACGTGCCCGCGCAGACCATCGACGATGGCATCGTGCGGATCGCGGTGGCGGAGGCGCGATACGGCGCGGTATCGATGACCAATAAAAGCGCCGTCTCCGACCGCGTGCTGAACGACACGCTCGCCGCGCTGCAACCGGGCGACGCCATCACCGAATACGCGCTCGAACGCACCTTGTTGCTGCTTCAGGACATTCCCGGCGCGCAGGAAAATGCCACCTTGAAACCGGGCCAGACGGTCGGCACCTCCGATCTGCTTGTCGATGTCACGCCGCAAGCGCGTATCAGCGGCGATGTCGGCATCGACAATTCCGGCGATCCTTATACCGGACGCGTCCGCGGCAGCGGCGCGCTGAATGTCAGTAATCCGCTCGGGCAGGGCGATTTGCTGAGCGTGAGCGCGCTGACGGCGGGACACGGCATGACCTACGGCCGCATGGATTATCGATATCTGCTGAACGGGCAGGGCACCACGCTCGCCGCGACCGTTTCGGGCCTCGACTATCACCTCGGCGGCGATCTTTCCGATCTCGATGCGCATGGCTCCGCTTTCGTCGGCGGCGTGGTGCTGGCGCAGCCGCTGATCCGCAATACGCGCGGCAATCTGTTCGGCCAGGTCGAATACGACTTCAGGCGGCTGAACGACAATATCGACGTGATCGGTTTGCAGAACGATCGCCATACCAACAGCGTGACCGCCACGCTCGCCGGCGATGAACTCGATTCGACCGGCGTGGTGAACGGCCGCATCGCCATGACTTACGGCGTGCTCGCGGCGAACAATCTGCAAACCGATTTCATCGATCAACTCGGCACCGATACGGCGGGCCATTACGTGAAGCTCTCGGTATCGCTGTCGCGCTTGCAACAACTCACGCGGCACGATGCGCTGTATCTCGGCTTTTCAGGGCAGACCGCGAGCAAGAACCTCGATACGTCCGAGCAGTTCTATCTCGGCGGACCGGACAGCGTGCGCGGTTATGGCGTGGGCGTGCTGTCGGGCACGCGCGGTTATCTGGCGACGTTCGAGTATCGGCACGATCTGAGCATTCCGTCGATTCCCGGCATCTGGCAGTTTTCCGTTTTCGTCGATACGGGCTGGGTGCAGGTCTACAAGAACGCGTTCGCGCCGGGGCCGAATACGGGGCAATTGAGCAGCGCGGGCGCGGGCGTGCAGTGGAACGGGCCGTATCGAATCACGATGAGCGCGAGTGTCGCGGTGCCGTTCGGGCGCAAGCCCGAAGTGTTGAGCGCGAGCGTGTCCGTGCATGCGTGGCTGCAGATGCGCAAAGCGTTCTGACTTTTAGCGCACCACCGCCGCATTCAACGCGTTCATCAACGCGAGCGGATCGTAGGGCTTGCGCAATTGGATCGCGCGGGGCAGGGCGCGGCGTTCATCGTCGGTGAGCGTGAGATCGTAGCCGGTGACGAAGACCACGCCGAGATGCGGCGCATCGCGGCAGGCGTTCATCGCGAGGCGCACGCCGGATTCGCCCGCTAAATCCACATCCGTTAGCAGCACTTCGAAGCGCTGTTCGCGCAAGTGCGTCAACGCTTCATCGACGGAACCGGCTTCGGTCAGATCCAGCCCGAAAGTGCGCAGCAATTCCGCGCTGCTCGCCCGCACCAGTTCGTTATCCTCGACGAAAAGTACGCGCATGCGCGCCATCGCGTCCACGGCGTCGGGTTGCGGCGCGTCCACCGTCACGGCGGCAGGCGCATCTTCGATACGCGAATGCAGCCCGAGCACATGCCGCACCTTGCGCGCCAACGCCTCGTGCGTATAAGGCTTGCTCAGCAAGTCGATGCCCTCGTCCAGCCTTCCCGCATGCACGATGGCGTTATCCGTATAACCCGACGTGAACAGCACCGCGATGCCCGGCACGCGTTCGCGTGCCTTACGCGCGAGTTCGGTGCTGCGCAGCGGGCCGGGCATCACGACATCGGTGAACAAGAGGTCGATCGGCACGCCGCTTTCGACGATCGCCAGCGCGCTCTGCGCATCCTTCGCGCGCAGCACGCGATAACCCAAATCGCCGAGCATCGCGACGACGGTGGCGCGCACTTCCTCGTCGTCTTCGACCACCAGAATGGTTTCGCTGCCGCCCTTGGCCGGACCAGTATCGATATCGGTTTCGAGGTCTTCTTCCTGTTTCGCGCGCGGCAGATAGATGCGCACCGTGGTGCCGTGGCCTTCCTCGCTGTACACCTTCACGTGCCCGCCGGATTGCTTGACGAAGCCGTAGACCATCGACAGACCCAGTCCCGTGCCTTGTCCTTCGCGCTTGGTGGTGAAGAACGGCTCGAAGGCGCGTTCCAGCACTTCGGGCGACATGCCCGCGCCGGTATCGGTGACGGCGACCATCACGTACTGGCCGGCCGTGACTTCGGCGTGGCGCAGCGCGTAGGCTTCATCGAGCGAGGCGTTGCCGGCTTCGATGGTCAGCTTGCCGTGACCGCTCATCGCGTCGCGCTCGTTGATCGCCAGATTGAGCAGCGCGTTTTCCACCTGAAATGGATCGACCAGCGTGTTCCACAAGCCGCCCGTCACCACCGTTTCTATTTCGATGCCATCGCCCAGGGCGCGGCGGAACATATCGTCGAGACCGCGTACGAAGCGGCCGAGATTCACCACCTTCCGCGCGAGCGGCTGGCGTCGTCCGAACGCGAGCAATTGCGAAGCGAGATTCGCGCCGCGCGCCACGCCCGCAAGCGCGCTGCGCACGCGTTGCTCGGGCTTTTCGCTGCCCGCGACGTCCTTCGCCAGCAATTGCAGATTGCCGCCGATCACCTGCAACAGGTTATTGAAGTCGTGCGCCACGCCGCCCGTCAGCTTGCCGATGGCCTCCATCTTCTGCGCCATCCGCAGCGCTTCCTCGGCGTGCCGCAGCGCGTCGGCGGTTTCGCGGTCGGTGGTGACGTCGCGGCCCACGCCATGAATGCGCCGCGTATGCGGATCGAGCGACAGATTCCACGCGATCCACCGCCAGCCCTGATCCACGCGTCCGAGCCGGCATTCGTAACGCACCGGCACGCCCGTTTCCCGCAGCCGGTCCAGTTCGATGGAAACGGCGGCCACATCGTCCGTATGCACCAGATCGAGCATGGTGCGCGCGTGCAGGCGTTCGAGGTCCATGCCGAGCACCGTGGACCACGACGGACTCACGCGAAGCAGTGCGCCGTCGAAACTGGTCACGGCGAACAGATCCTCGCTCAGTTCCCACAGACGATCGCGATCCGCGACGGCATCCGCGACGCGGCGTTCAAGCGTTTCGTTCAGCTCGCGCAGCGCGGCCTGCGCCTTGGTGCGCTCGGTGATCTCGTCCTGCGCCGCCTGGAAGAGCCGCGCATTGTCGATGGCGATCGCCGCCTGCGCCGCGATGCCGGTGAGGATGCGCTCGGCGCGTTCATCGAATATGCCGGGTTCGGGGTGGCCGAAGAACAGCCCGCCCAGCACTTCGCCATTACGCGATACGACCGGCGCGGCGAGATAGCTCACCACGCCCAAGTGTCCCTTCGGCATGCCGTGATGCGGCGCGTTCTGGCCGTAGCGCGGATCCTTCGTGATGTCGTCCGAGCGCACGATGCCTTCGCCGCCGAAAGTCGGCCCGAAGACCGCCGTATTACGCGGCATCGGAAATTGGGAGAAGGTGTCGGTCGGTACGCCGGAAAGCGTGTAGAGCGTGTAGCGGCCACCTGCTTCGTCGAGCACGTTGTAGAAGAACGAGCCGAAGGCCGCGCCCGTGAGTTCGGTGGCGGCATCGACCACGACCTGCACCGCGCGCGATAAATCCAGTTCGCCTGCCACCGCCGTGCCCACACGATTCAGCACTTCCAGCATGCGCGATTCCTCGCGCAGCTTCTGCTCCGTCTCGCGCCGCAAGCGCGCCAGCCGCAGATTGCTCGACACGCGCGCCAGCAACTCGCGCGCGGAAAACGGCTTGGTCAGATAATCGTCCGCGCCCGCTTCGAGACCGCCCACGCGCGCTTCTTCACCCGCGCGCGCCGACAGCAGCACGACCGGCGTGTCGCGGAGCACGTCGTCGGCGCGGATCGCGCGTAGCAGGCCGAAGCCGTCGAGGCGCGGCATCATCACGTCCGAGACGATCACTTCCGGCGACAGATCGCGGACCATTTGCAAAGCGTCTTCGCCATTGGCGGCGACGCTGACTTCGTGGCCCGCCGAGGCAAGCATGCGGCGCATGTAGTCGCGCAGATCGGCGTTGTCATCGACCACGAGCACGCGGCCCTGCACGTCCGCATAAGCCGACTGCATGTCTGATGCACCGAGCGGCGCGTGATCGGCATCGGACAGCAGGACGTCTTCGCGATCCGGACTCCAGCGCAGCGCTTCGTTTACATAGGAGCGCGCGCCGCTGCTCGCCTGCGCGTGCGACAAACCTTCCGCCGATTCCGACGCCGCCGGCAGCGTAATCACGAAGCGCGTGCCTTCGCCCAGCGTGCTGTCGGCATCGATGGTGCCGCCGTGCAGCTTGACCAGTTCCTGCACCATCGCCAGACCAATCCCGCTGCCTTCCACCGATCGTCCTGCCGCGCCCGCCACGCGATGAAACCGCTCGAACACGCGCGCCAGTTCCTGCTTCGAAATGCCGATGCCGGTATCGCGCACGCTCATTTCGATATCGCCCGCCGCGTTATGGCCGAGCGCGATCTCGATGGTCCCTTCGAAGGTGAACTTGTACGCATTCGACAGCAGATTCATCACGACTTTTTCCCACATGTCGCGATCCACCGCCGCGACGATGGGCTCCGCCGCCATGTCGATATACAGCCGCAGACCCGCCGTCTCGATCGCCGAACGGAACAGCGAGGCGAGTTCTACCGTGAACGCGGTGAGATCCGTGCGCTGCACGTGCATTTCGATCCGGCCCGCCTCGATGCGCGAGAAGTCCAGCAGCGCATTCACGAGCTTGAGCAGCCGCAGCCCGTTGCGGTGCATGATTTCGATGATGCGCACGTCCTCGCGCCCGATGCGTTCGGGTTTGGCGAGCATTTCTTCGAGCGGCCCGAGCATCAGCGTGAGCGGCGTTCTGAACTCGTGGCTGATATTGGAAAAGAACGTGGTCTTGGCGCGATCGACTTCCGCGAGCGCTTCGGCGCGGCGGCGTTCTTCGTCGTACGCGTGCGCATAGCCGATGGCCGCGCCGATCTGCCCCGCGACCAGATTCATGAACGCGCGATACGCTTCATCGAATAGCCGATACGGATTGAGGCCCGCGACCAGCACGGCGGCGCGTCCCGTTTCGCCCGATGGCGCAATCGGGATCAGCGCCGCGCGTTGGGGCGCGACATTCCATGCGCCGGCGGGCAGCGGGGTATCGAAAACGTGATCGAGGTTGGTGACGAGGCGCACCTGATTGCTGCGCAAGGTGTCCTGAAGCGGCCACGACGCCACGCGCGCCGCCGCATGTTCCGGTTCGATACCGCTCGTGCCGACCAGCGTCGCCGTATCGCCGCCCGGCTCGATCGCATAGAGCAGCGCGAAGGGCAGATCGCGCGGGGCGGTGCCGAGCGCTTTCATCGAGAGCGCGCAGGCGTCCTGCCAGGTGCGCGCCTTCGCCGCCGATGCCGCCAGTTCGCGCAGCACGCCTAGTTGGCGCTCGCCGAGCACGCGCTGTGTATCGTCGCTGTTGGCGCAGATGATGCCGCCCGCGCCGCCGCGATCGTCGGGAATCGGGCTGTAGGAAAACGTGTAGTACGTTTCCTCCGGAAAACCGTTGCGCTCCATGATGAGCAACTTCTGCTCGACGAACGTCCCTTCGATACCAGCGAGCGCCGTATCCAGCAACGGACCGATATCGCTCCAGATTTCGCGCCAGACAACCGAAGTCGGCTGACCGAGCGCCTGCGGATGCTTGCCGCCGATGATGGACTTGTAAGGGTCGTTATAGAAAAACAGCAGCTCCGGGCCCCAGCCGACCCAGATCGGCTGGCGCGACGTGAGCATGATGCGGATCGCCGTTTTGAGGCTTTGTGGCCAGTGCTCGGGCGAGCCGAGCGACGTTTGCGTCCAGTCGTGATTGCGGATCAGCGCGCCCATTTCACCGCCGCCCAGCAGAAAGCTCGGGTCGAGCCCGTCTGCTCTCGTATCGGGGATCAAATGGTCAGCTTTCACCGACGGCGTGTCTCCTCGCGGCGCATGAACAGGGGTGACGCGGCGGCCCCGCGCGCAGGTTCAGACGTGCGGCGCGGCTAGGCTCTCAAAAGATGGATGCGCCCGCTGTAACGATGCAGACGGGCGTGTTCGGATTCTCGCACGGAACGCGCGGACGTTTCAGTTTCGTGCGGTCAGTTTCCCGCGATCATTTTCCATCGATAGGATCGAGGCCCGTGGCTTTGACCGTCTCCAGCGCCTCGGGCGACGCCAGATAGCGGAGCAGGGCGCGCGCTTCCTCGGGATGCTTCGCGCCTGCGGGAATGCCGGCGGCATAGCGCGTGACGGATTGCATGGGTTCCGGAATCCGGCCGACGAATTGCGCGCCCTTTACCGGCAACAACTCGCTGACCTGCTGAAATCCCATTTCGTACTGGCCATCCGCGACGACGGACGCGACCGGAATCTTTGGCACCATCTTCGCCTTCGGTCTGACCTGATCTTCGATGCCGAGCTTTTTGAACATCTCGTTCTGAATGTAGACGCCGCTCGCGCTATCCGAATACGCAATCGATTTCGCCTGCAGCAGCGTATTGCGCAGCGCATCCACCGTGCCGATATCGGGTTTCGCCGCGCCCTCGCGCACCGACAAGCCGATGCGCGAATCCGCCAGTTCCACGCGTGAGCCGGGTATCACCTTGCCCTGTTTGATGAGGTCGTCGAGCGCATAGCCGACCATGATGACGACGTCCGCCGGTTCGCCGCGCGCGAGGCGATTGGGAATCGCTTCGGGCGATTTGCCCATCGAGGGGCCGAGCGTGGTGTCGAGTGTATTGCCGGTATCGGAAGCGAACTTCGGCCCGAGGATTTTGTACGCTGCGGTGAATCCGCCCGAACTCATCACGTGCAGTTCGGCGGCTTGCGCGGCGACGGGATTGAGGGAAATGAATGCGGGGAAAAGCGCAGCAATGGCCGCGCGGGCGATACAGTTTTTCATGAGGTTCGATCCGTTCGGTGCGGTTTTTTTGCCATATCGTTTCGCACTATACGGGATCGGCTCCGAAGCCTTGTCCTGGCGCGTGCGGAACACTAATTGCTGCGGCAGTCTCACCTCGAATGAGACGCTTTGTCGTCGCTCGTCTACCGCACGATCCATATCCGACTTATGCCGAAATCCTCGCCGCTCTCCGAAGGCTCCGTCTATGAAGGCTTCGATATTTACGCGTCTTATGTGGTGAATGCGACGGGCCTGCACGTCGGCACATTGAAGGTGGTCAGAAAACGCGACAAGCGCGTGCTCTATCCGTTCGATGGCTGCGAGACCATCGGCCCGTACGAGTCGAGTGAAGATGCGCGCAAGGCCGCGCAGGTGCTCGGACAAAGATTGGTCGAAGCGGATATCGCCAATCCGGAGCCTTGAGTCTGCTCACTCAGCGCCGACTCAGTGCGCCACCTTCACCGTCTTCCCGCCGCGCTTCAGCACTCTGGCCTGCAAGACGATCACCAGCAGCAGGAACAAACCGCGAATCACCGACTGCCAGTAAGCCGACAAGCTGATATACCCCAGCCCGTTTTCGAAGTTGAGCAGGTTGAACACCAGTCCGAGCAGCGCGACACCGGCAATCGTCATCGCGATCGAGCCTTCGCCGCCCGTCAGACGCGTGCCGCCGAGCACGACAGCGGAAATCGCGAACAGCTCCCAGCCGACGCCTTCGTTCGGCTGTCCCGCGCCGAACTGCGCTGCCAGAATCGCCCCGGCGATACCCGCGAGCAGTCCGCTCACCGCGTACACCGCCACCAGCGTGCGATCGACATTCATCCCCATCAATCGCGATGCCTCTTCGCTGCCGCCGATCGCCAGCGCGTGCCGCCCGAAGCGCGCCGAGCGCAACGCGATCCAGCCCAGAATTGCCGCCACCGCCGATACGACGCCCGGAATCGGCAGGCCGAAGATATCGCCCTGACCGAAGGCCGCGAAGCTCGTGTCGGACGCGATGCCGACCGCATCGTTATGGCCGAGCAGCAGCGCCAGACCATGCGCGCCGAGACTGGTCGCCAGCGTGACGATGAAGGGCAAAATCCGCATATGCGTAATCACCATGCCGTTGAGCAGACCCACCGCCAGCCCGGCAATCGATCCGGCAAGCACGGCGACCAGGCCGCCATGCGGACTCGCCAGCGCCGACACCACGCTCGCCAGCGCCGCCACCGATCCCACCGACAGATCGATCCCGCCCGTGATGATCACGAACGCCATGCCGATGGAAATCAGCAGGAACATGGAGTTGTATCGCCAGAAGGAGAGGATGTTGTAGGCATCGGCGAAATGGTCGTAACGGGTCACGCCGAGTACGAGCAGCGCGGCCAGCGCGATCAGAATGGGCAAGTTCTTCTTCATATTCGATTCAGCCTCGCTTTCTTTGCACGTACACGGCCGCGATGATGATGGCCGCTTTCAGCACCAGCGCCGCCGCATCCGGAATGCCGTGGGCGAGCAGCGTATAGCGCAATAACTGGATGATGAGCGCGCCGATCAGCGTGCCCGTGATGTACGCGCGTCCGCCCGTCAAGGCCGTGCCGCCGACCGCGACCGCCGCGATCGCATCCAGTTCGACGCCAAGACCTACCACGTTCGCGTCCGACGACGAATTCACCGAGATCGAAATGAGTCCGGCCAGTCCCGCCAGCGCGGCGCACAGCGCGTAGGCGATCATCTTGACGCGCATGGTCGGAATGCCCGACAGATACGCCGCGTCCTCGTTGCCGCCCGTCACCAGCAGATACTTGCCAAACAGCGTCTTGCGCACGATCCACGTGAACAGCGCGACCAGCGCGAGCATCAGCAAAATCTGGAAGGGCACGCCCGCGATCTTGCCCAGCGCGATCCACTGAAACGTGGGATTGGTGAACGCCTGAAGGCTACCGTCCGTGACGACCTGCGCGATGCCGCGTCCGGCGATAAACAACACCAGCGTCGCGACAATCGGCTGCACGTTGAGCCGCGTCACCAACAAGCCATTGAATACGCCGCACAAGGCCGCCACGATAATCGGCAGCGTGAACGCGAGCACGATCCCGAGCGGCCCGTCGATATTCATAAACAGCATCGGCGCGAGCGCACCGGAGATCGCCATCGACGCACCCACGGACAAGTCGATGCCGCCCGTCGCCACCACCAGCGTCATGCCAATGCCGACGATCACGATCGTCACCACCTGCGTCAGATTGACGTTGAAGGTTTGCAGCGACACGAAATGCTGCGTGAACAGCAGATTGAACACGATCATCGCCAGCAGCACGACGATCTCACGCTGGATCGCCACGCCGCGTTTTTTCTTGACCGGCGCTTGTTGGACGATGGGCGCGGCGCTATGCGTCTTATCGATCATGTTTGGCTTCCTCCACCGCCTCGGCCAGCGTCGATTCGCGGCCCGCGCCGTACGCGATCGCATCCATGATCGAGGCTTCGTTCATCTGCGCGCCGTTGAGTTTCGCGACGGTCTGGCCATCGCGGATCACGACCGCGCGGTCGGCCACCGCCGTCAGTTCTTCCAGTTCCGATGCCGACAGCAGCACGGCCAGCCCCGAATCGCGTAATTCGCGCACGATCTTGGCGACGTCCGCCTTCGCGCCGACGTCGATGCCGCGTGTGGGTTCATCGAGTAAAAGCAGGCGAGGGTGCGTGGCGAGCCAGCGCGCGAGCAGCACCTTTTGCTGATTGCCGCCCGAGAGCTCGCGGATCGGCTGATCGGGCGAACGCAGCTTGATACCGAGCGATTCGATAAAGCCATCGACGATTTCTTTTTGTTTGGCGACATCGACCACGCCGCGTTTGGTCAGCATCGGCAGGCAGACCAGCGTGAGGTTGTCGCGCACGGACAGCTCCGGCACGATGCCTTCCGCCTTGCGATCTTCGGTCAGATAAGCGATGCCGCGTGCGATCGCGTCTTGCGGCGACTTGAGCGCGACCTCTTTCCCGTCGATGGACAGCGCGCCTTTCGCCGGCCGATCTGCGCCGAACAACAAGCGCATGGTTTCGGTGCGCCCCGAGCCGAGCAAACCGGCGAGCCCGACCGCTTCGCCCGCATGCACATCGAGCGATACGTCCGCGACTTTCGCGCCCGCCGCCAGTCCTTGCGCGCTCAATGCCACCGCGCCGCGCTTGGCGAGATTCGCGTCTTTCACCGCGCTGTCTTCCTGCACCACAGCGGCGAGCGTGCGCCCGAGCATGGTGGTGACGAGCTTGAGCTTGTCCATCTCCTGCATGCTGCTTTCGGCGACGGTTTGTCCATCGCGCATGACGGTGACGCGGTCGCACAGCGCATACAGTTCGTCCAGCCGATGTGATACGAAAATCACCGCGCGTCCATCGTCGCGTAATCGTCTGACCACGGTGAACAGCAACTCGACTTCGCGCTCGTCGAGCGAAGAAGTCGATTCATCCATGATCACCATCCGCGCGTCCGACGACACCGCCCGCGCCAGCGCGACCATCTGCTGAATCGCGCTGGAATATTCACGCACGGGCTTTTTCACATCGATCTTCAGTCCGAACGATTCGAGCAATTCATCCGCGCGCCGCTGCACGCTTTTCCAGTCGATCAGACCGAAACGGCGCGGCTCGCGGCCCAGAAAAATATTTTCCGCGACCGAGCGGAACGGCACCAGATTGATCTCCTGATAGATCGTGCTGATGCCGGCTTCGCGCGCCTCTTTCGGCGTGCGGAAATCGATCTCGCGTCCATCGAATTTGATGCCGCCCGCGCTCTTGCGATACGCGCCGGTGAGAATCTTGATCAGCGTCGATTTACCCGCGCCGTTCTGGCCGATCAGCGCATGCACTTCGCCCGCCGCGACGGTCAGCCGCGCGTGCTTGAGCGCCGCGACGCCGCCGAAGGAAATATCGATGTCCTGCATGTCCAGCAAGGGAGCCTGAGCCATCGTGCTTCATCCATCGTCATCGAAATGAAAAAGCGAGCGCCTGGCTTGAGAAAGCAAGCGCCCGCAAAGGCACACACACTTCGCTGAAGATCAGTAGCCGTACTTCATGCTCGCATCGACGTTGCTCTTGTCGTAGAAGCGGTCCGAGACCTTGACCCACGGCGGAATGGTTTCGCCCTTGGCGTACTTCTGCGCCACGTCACACGCCAGCGGCCCGAAGAACGGACTGGACTGCACGCTCGCGCCGAGTTCGCCCGCCTTGATGGCGTCCAGTCCGCCCTTGGTGCCGTCGATGGTGACGATCTGGATATCCTTGCCCGGCTGCTTGCCCGCCGCCTTGATCGCGGCAATCGCGCCGAGCGCCATTTCATCGTTGTGCGCGTAGACGGCGGTCACATCCGGATGCGCCTGCAACAGGGTTTCCATCACCTGACGACCCTTGTCGCGCGCAAAATCACCACTCTGCGATGCAACGATCTTCATGCCCGGATTCTTCGCGATCACATCGTCGAAACCTTTCTTGCGATCGTTCGCCGCGGACGCGCCCGTCGAGCCTTCCAGTTCGATGATGGTCGCCTTGCCGCCCGTCGCCTTCACGAGCCAGTCGGTGGCGCGCTGTCCCTGATCGATAAAGTCCGAGCCGATAAACGTGATGTAGTCCTTGCCCGCTTTGGCCATCGACTGATCGACGTTACGGTCAACGAGAATCACCGGAATGCCGGCCTTCTTCGCCTGCATGATGACCGGCACCAGCGGCTTTTCTTCACGCGGCGGGAACACCAGCAGATCGACGTGCTGCGCGATCATGCTTTGGATATCCGCGACCTGTTTGGCGGCGGAACTGTTGGCATCGGTCATGACCATCTGCCAGCCGCACTTCGCGGCAATATCCTTGAAGCTCTTGGTCTCCGCCAGACGCCACGGGTTGTTGCTCTCCGTCTGCGCGAAACCGACCTTCAGCGGTTTCTTGTTCGGGATCTTGGGCAGCGCGTCATCGGCTGCGTGCGCGGTGGTGAAGCCTGCGGTAAAGGTAAGCGCGGTCAATGCAGAGAGTGTGGCGGCGAGCGGGCGCAAGCCCGATTTCTTCTTGAGCGACAGCATGTCTTCCTCCGATTGGAATGGTTTGCCTCTTTCTTGTTTCTATTGATGCCGATGCTTGTTGTTGCCCGGTCTGTCTGCTGCGAGAGTTATTACTTATTCGTTAATATTATTAGTCACGAGTTGCTTCGTTTCGCTGAGCACTTTCACCGACACACGTTCGATCAAAGGCCCATCGAGTTT
The DNA here is from genome assembly GCF_029439455.1 of Caballeronia sp. BR00000012568055. GTDB lineage: Bacteria > Pseudomonadota > Gammaproteobacteria > Burkholderiales > Burkholderiaceae > Caballeronia. Next base: position 64,277 of record NZ_JAQFVG010000251.1, read on the forward strand.
CACGGTCCGACGCCGCACCGGCGCACCCGCCGCGCGGTTATGTTCTTCCTGCAAAAGCGTTTCGACCGCCCAGCGTCCGAGTTCGTAGTTGGGCAGAACGACGGTAGAAAGCGGCGGATGCGTATGACGCGCGATTTCCTGATCGTCGTAGCCGAGCACGGACACATCGTCGGGCACGCGCAGGCCGAGTTGCTTCACGGCTTCGATCGCGCCGATCGCCATCAGATCGTTCGCGCAGAAAATGGCGGTTGGCGGATTCGGCTCGCGCATCAGTGAAAGCGTTTCTTCGAAGCCGGTGGCCGGACCCCAATCGCCTTCGCGCACGAGTTCCGGCGCGAACGGCAAGTCAGCCGTCGCCAATGCGGTCCGATACCCCTTCAGCCGATCGCGCGCCGCGTCCTGCCACGGCTCGCCGTTGATATACCCGATCCGCCGATGCCCCGCCGCCAGCAAATAATCCGTCGCCGTATGTCCGCCCGCGACTTCCGCCGGCACCACCGACGAGATGTTGGCATCGTTCGAATAGCAGTTGAGAAGCACGGTCGGCACGCGGGCGAGTGCGGCGGGCACGCTCACACGGCGCGTATAAACCGTCGCGTAGATCACGCCGAGAACGTTCGGATTGCCGAGCGTTGCATCGAGCACGCGCGCTTCGATTTCCGCGTTGCCGTGCGTCGAATACACCGCGAGCATGCGATTGTTGGCAAACGCGGCATCGCGCGCGCCGTCGATGCTTACGACAGGATGCGGACTGGTCGAGATTTCATCAGCGAGATAGACGATCAGATTGCGCTCGCCTTCGTTTTCCAGCGGCGTCAACGCGTTCGGCTCGCGCTGTGTCATCCGATAGCCGAGTTCCTGCGCCGCGCGCAGCACCTTGTCACGCGTGGCATCCGAAAACTTGGCACCACTGGCGTTGTTCAGCACGAGCGAAACCGTCGATTGCGAGACTCCGGTGAGTTTCGCGATATCGGTCATGGTCGGGCGGCGCTGAGTGGTTTTCTTCATGTGCGTGACGGCTGGAGTGCAGCAAACTTACCACTAATATTAGCGATGAACAACGCGCACGAACGCCAATCAGACTCGGGGTTTTCACCGACTATTACTAATAATATTGACGACTCGATTACAGCCGTGCGATTCTCTTCGCCAACCGAGACAGAGACAAGAAGGAGCCGCGCATGGGCCGATACGACGAAAGCGAGCGCGATGCGCTGGCGGCATCGTTCGAGCGCGACGGCTTTCTGATGCTGCGCGAGCACTTTCCACGCGCGACGATCGAAGCATGGCGCGACGCCTTCATGCCGCTGCTGCAACCGCATGTCGATGCAAACGCCAACGGCAATCGCGGTCCCGGCCGCTATTACGTGACGCTGCCGTTCGACGGCCTGTTCGCCGATCCCGCCATCTTCTGCGATGAAGACATCGTCGGAATAGTCGAACGCGTCGCGGGCCGCGATCCGGTGATGTGCCAGCTCGCCACCGATACGCCCGTGCTCGGCTCGCAAAACCAGGACTGGCATCGCGACACGCCCGCGCTTTTCGACAACGCGCCGGAAACGCCGTCCTTCCAGCTCGCGGTCAATTTTCCGCTGGTCGATGTGGACGACAGCAACGGCCCGCTCGAAACCACGCGTGGCACGCATCGCATGTCACGTGAGGAAGCGCTCGACGCGATGGAAGCAGGGCGCATCGCACCGGAACGCGTACCGATGCAACTCGGCGACGTGATGATCCGCGACGTACGCGGACTGCATCGCGGCACGCCGAATCTGATCGCCGCGCCGCGTCCGATGGTCGTGATCGGCTACAGCCGCGCATGGTATTTCCGGCCCGAAGTGCATATCGACGTACCGCGCGGCGTGCTCGCAGGCTTACCCGCGCGCGCCAGACGTCTGCTGCGATTCAACAACATCGTCGAAGAAACCACGCGTAGCTTCGACGAAAACTACAGGCAGTTCGCATATTGAGCGACGATCGTTTTTCTCTCTCCACGCCCGCCGATACACCCTTGGTCGAGTTGCGTCACGGCGCGCGGCGTGTGCTGCTCGCGCCGCATATCGGCGGCGCGATCGCGGCGTTTTACGAGTCGCACGATGCCGACGTGATCCACTGGCTCCGTCCCGCGACGCAAGCAATGCTCGACGCGCGCAATCCGCTCGGCATGGCGAGCTTTCCGCTGCTGCCGTACTGCAACCGCATCCGCGATGCGCGCTTCACATTCAACGGCGAACTCATCGATCTGTCCGACGATGGCAATACGTTCCCGCATGCGCTGCATGGCAACGCGTGGCGTCGCCCGTGGCGTGTCGATGCGGTGAGCGAGTCGCGAGCGACGTTGAGCTTTGCGCACGAGCCGTCGCGTGCGGCGGCGCATCACTGGCCGTTCGCGTACGAGGCATCGCAGGAAATTGTGCTCGATGCGCACGCGCTGTCCGTCACCATGACGCTGCGCAATCTGTCCGATCAACCGATGCCGTTCGGCATCGGCCATCATCCTTATTTTCCACGTACGCCAGCCACGACTGTGAGCGCACAAGTCGATGCGATGTGGCACGGCACGCCCGATCCCTTGCCGATGCATCTCGCGCCGCACCCCAGCGTCGATGCGCTGAATTCCGCGCAAGGCATGCTCCCCGATGCCTTCGATCTCGACAATCACTTCACCGGCTGGAAGCATTCGGCCACGATTGCGTGGCCCGACGAAGATCGCGCGGTCACGCTGAAAGCGGCCGCGCCGTTCGACTTTATGGTGATTTATGCGCCCGCGACGTTTCCATCGTTATTGTGCGTGGAGCCGGTGAGCAATGTCGCGGACTGGGTGAATCTCGATGCGGATCGCGCGTCGGCGGGCGGCGGCGTGCTTGCGCCGGGTGAAGTCATGCGCGCGGGCTTTTCACTGGCTACGCGTATCGGTTGACGATTCGCTCTTGCCGGAATCGGCGCCGCCATAGGAATTGTCATTGGCGGCGGTGCCCGATGCGGGCGCGTCTTGCGCGACGTACATCGGCCGCATCGTATCGATAATCTGATGCGCGCTGTCCGGCATGCCTTGCGCGCGCGACGACTGCATATAAGCGGCATTCACGACGAGCGCGCAGGCGGCCATCATCGTGACGACTCTGGTTTGGGTCTTGCGATTCATGATGCGTTTCCCCTTCATTCGACGACAAAAATCGCGTCGCGCATGGTCCACGCGTATCGGGACGCCATGCGACGGCCAGCCGACACGCCTCTTCGGGTCTGCTCGCATACAAACGGCCACGCGAACGCTCGAAATCGCCCGCAGGGCAAGGAGTAAGGAGCGCCGTTTGGTTATCCAAACAAGCGACGCGCGACGCCGCCATGCGGGTGAGTTCGGGCGTTCCCGAAGGGTTGTCCCCGCAGGGGCAACGCGTGGTCGTTTGTATGCGAGCAGGCCCGAGTGAATCCATGCGCGCGCGATGCAATGAACGCACGGGATGCGCAGCGTTCAGGGGTCAAGTTACGGAGAATGGGGAAATGGCGAAATCCCTATGACGTAGGGACGCATTTGGCGGGGACATGAATAAGCCCGCGCGCTTCCGTCCGAAGCACGCGGGCTGTTACTCCTAAACCGATATCAATTCGACTTGGCTGCGCCGCCGCTGGCGTCCATGCCCGAGTCGCCTTTCTTCTTCATCATCATCTTGCCGTTCGAGCTTTTCGAATCCATCGTGTTCGCGCCCGATGCACCCGACGTCGAACCCGTCGCGCCATGCGCATTCGGCGTACTCATGCCGGTGCCGCCTTGACCCGCGCCATTGCCGCCTGCCGTGCCGCCACCGCCGCCACCCGACTGTGCAAACGCCAGCGTCGATGCGCTCATGATCAAGGCCGCGGCAATACTCGTTCTGATCGTTCTCATGATGTCTCTCCCTTTTCCAGTTTCCATTGACGGTGAATGTGAACCACGCGCCGCATTCAGCGATGCAGCGTCGTCTTACATTCCGCAATGAACGTGCCGTGAGGGAAGGGACATCGACAAGTTGCTATTGCTGTAGTCCCGCGAGCATCTCGTCGCACCACTCGATAGCCCACGAGCGCGCGCAATGCAGCGCGTCCCACTCGCTGTCGAAGCCATCGAGATCGTCCGAGTCGAACACCTGGACGTGCGGCGTGCGCTCATCCGGCGGACAGGCGATGCGCGCGTGCGCATAAAAGCGCCCGTCTTCGTCATGACGCGCGGTGCAGTCGATATGAAACGTGCGGTAGTCGAAACGCATAAAAGTCTCCGTGGAACGGGGCGTGCGGATGCATCCGAGAACGAGTCGAACACGTACCAGACTCATTAATTGCCAACGCCCCATCAACTCCGTAGAATACTGTATAAACATACAGTATCACATCAAAATGGACTTGTCCGAGAAGCTCGAAATTCTCGCGGATGCAGCCAAGTACGACGCCTCGTGCGCGAGCAGCGGTGCGCCCAAACGCGAATCGCGCGGTATCGATGGTTTGGGCGCCAGCACCGGCTCCGGCATCTGCCACAGCTTCACGCCCGATGGCCGCTGCGTCTCGCTGCTCAAGATTCTGCTGACCAACTTCTGTCTTTACGACTGCCGCTACTGCATCAACCGTCGTTCGAGCAACGTGCCACGCGCACGCTTCACACCCGAAGAAGTCGTCGATCTCACGCTGGACTTTTATCGCCGCAATTACATCGACGGGCTGTTTCTCAGTTCGGGCGTGATCCGCTCCTCGAATTACACGATGGAGCAGATGATGCTCGTGGCGAAATCGCTGCGCGAGACGCATCGGTTTCGCGGCTACATCCATTTGAAAACGATCCCGGATGCGGATGCTGAACTCATCGAAAAAGCCGGGCGATACGCGGACCGGCTGAGCGTGAATATTGAATTGCCGACCGAAATTGGTCTGGAAAAGCTCGCGCCTGAAAAAAGCGGTCGCACCATCAAGCTGGCAATGGGCAATATCCGCATGGCGCGCGAAGAGGCCGAAGCGGAGCCGCGCGCGCCGCGTTTCGCGCCTTCGGGGCAGAGCACGCAGATGATCATCGGCGCGGACGAAACCGACGACCGCACCATTCTCGGCACGGCGGAAACGCTGTACGGCTCGTATCAGCTCAAGCGCGTCTATTACTCCGCGTTCAGTCCGATTCCCGATGGACCCTCAGCCTTGCCGCAGAAAGCGCCGCCGTTGTTGCGCGAGCATCGGCTGTATCAGGCGGATTTTTTGTTGCGCGGCTACGGTTCCAACGCCGCCGAATTGCTGGGCGATGCAGGCAATCTGCCGCTCGATATCGATCCGAAACTGGCCTGGGCGCTGGCGCATCGCGAGCGTTTTCCGGTGGATCTGAACACCGCGCCGGTGCGGATGATCGCGCGGGTGCCGGGCATCGGCATGCGCAATGCGAAGCGTATCGTCGAGTTGCGGCGCGCGCGGCGTGTGCGTTATCAGGATTTGGTGCGGCTGCGCTGCGGCATGGACAAGGTGAAGCCGTTCGTCGTGACGGAGGATTATCGGCCGCCGCTGCGCGAGGTGCAGTCCGACCATCTGCGGCGCGCGCTCGCCACGCAGCCCGTGCAACTTTCGCTGATCTGACGTGCCCGTTATTACCATCGACGATGATTTCGATGCCTGGCGCAACGCGGCGCGCCATGCTTTAGCGCAAGGTCTGACGCCGGAATCGATCGAATGGCGCACGGAGCAGGCCGCGCCTTCCTTGTTCGATTCGGCCTCGGACGCTTCTCCGGACGTTTCCGCAAAGTCAGAAACCATCCGCATTTCCAAAGAACTCGCGACGCTTCTGAAAGACGCCGCCCATTTCCGCGATCCACAACGCTGGGGCTTTCTTTATCGCGTGTTGTGGCGCTGGGCGCAGGGCGATCGCGCGGCGGCGTCGGCGGCGGACGAAGATGGCGCGCGGCTCAACAAGATGGCGAAATCCGTGCGGCGCGCGCAGCACGACATGATCGCCTATGTGCGATTCCGTCAGCGCGAAGCCTCGCTCGGCGCGCCGGAATATATCGCGTGGTACGAGCCGGATCACGATGTGCTCGCGTGGGGCGCGGAGCATTTCGCCGATCGCATGGGCAAATCGACGTGGCTGATCACCACGCCCGACGGCGCGGCCATGTTCGATGGCGCGCATCTGCATCTGGAACGCCGCCCCGCGCTCGCCGCCGACCACAAAGTCGATACCCCCGATGCCGCCGAAGCCCTGTGGATGACCTACTACCGCAGCATCTTCAACCCCGCGCGTTTGAACGAAGGGGCCCTGGAGCAGCATATGCCGGTGCGTTTCTGGAAGGGGCTGCCCGAAGGCGCGTTGATTCCCGGCATGATCAGCCAGGCGCGGGGCGGCGCGCGACGCGTCGGACAAGCGCAGCATGTCGGCGCTATGGGCGGCAAGACCGTGCAGGTCGAAGCGCAGGCTGCGCAACCCGAACGCGATGCCCCCACATCGCTCGATACCTGCCGCCGCTGCGATCTCTGGCGTCACGCTACGCAAGCCGTGCAAGGCGAAGGCCCGCGCGATGCCCGCATCATGCTGCTCGGCGAGCAGCCCGGCGATCAGGAAGACCTGAAGGGCGAACCCTTCGTCGGTCCCGCAGGCCAGTTACTCGATGATGCGATGCGCCGCGCCGGTGTGCCGCGCGAGCAGGTCTATCTGACCAATTCGGTCAAGCACTTCAAATGGGAGCCGCGCGGCAAGCGCCGTCTGCACAAAACGCCCGCGCAGCAGGAAATCGATGCGTGTTCGTATTGGCTCGAACAGGAACTGCACGATGTCGGCGCGCGCGTGATCGTCACGCTCGGCGCGACGGCCCTGAACGCGCTGCTCGGCAAGCGCGCGACTTTATCGGCGCATGTGGGGCGCGTGGTGCCGTATCGCGACAAGCTGATCGTGGCGACTTATCACCCGTCGTATGCGCTGCGCCAAAACGACGAGGCCGCGCGGGAAAAAACCGTCGCGGCCATCGTCGCTGCGCTGGAGCAGGCGCGTGATTTAAGCGGCTGAATCGAGCGGCTGAACCGAGTGACTGAACTGAGCGGCTGGATCAGAACGCCGCGCGCACCACGCCGCCATCGGCCCGCAACGCCGCGCCATTTGTCGCCGATGACAACTCCGAGCACACATAAGCCACGGTATTGGCAATTTCCTCCGGCGTGATAAAGCGCTTGAGGATGGACGTCGGGCGCGCTTCCTCGAAAAACTGCGTCTGGAATTCCTCGAAGCTCTTGCCGCCGCTCAGCTTGTTCACAAACTCGGTCACGCCTTCCGAACTCGTCGGACCCGGCAGCACGGAATTCACGGTCACGCCCGTGCCCGCGCAGGTTTCCGCCAGACCACGCGAGAGCGCGAGTTGCGCCGTCTTCGTCAGACCGTAATGGATCATCTCGACGGGAATCTGAATGCCGCTTTCGCTGCTGATAAACACCACGCGGCCCCAGTTCTGCGCCTTCATCTTCGGCAGATACGCGCGCGACAGCCGCACGCCGGACATGACATTGGCGTTGAAAAAGCGCAGCCATTCATCGTCGGAAATGTCTTCGAAGGGCTTCGGGTCGAAGATGCCCATGTTGTTCACGAGAATATCGACTTGCGGATAACGCTCGACCAGCGCGCTGACTTGCGCGGGATCGGAGATATCGCCCGCGAAGCCTTCGGCGCGCGCGTCCGGGACGAGTTCGAGCAGACGGGCGAGGGCGTCATCGACGGATGCTTGCGTGCGGCCGTTGACGATCACGCGCGCATCTTCGCGCGCCAGCGCCACCGCGATCGCATGGCCGATACCCTTCGTCGATCCGGACACCAAGGCGAGCTTGTTGGCGATTTTCAGATCCATATTTGTGCTCCTGTGCGTTGACGGGTTGAGCAGGCATAAGCGCGCCGCGAGACAGCAGTGAATCACAGGCAGGCGAAATTTGCTCGAATCGTGCCGCCGATTCGATCCCGACCGCGACTTTCCGAACGCGCGCAGAACCTTGTCACACAAGGCTCGGCGGCCCGTGACACCCCGCGACATAAATGCTCGATGGCCTGATTTATCGCCGTCCCGCATAGTTGCGCCAAGCGTGACGGGAACGATAGAGCAGGAACCGAAAGCCGCATCACGCACCGACGAATCCTTCAGGAGATGCACCATGACTTTCGCCCTCGCCATCAAACGCGCCGCTGCTGCTTGTGTCCTCACCGCCACCGCCTTGTTCGCCGGCACCGCCGCTCACGCGCAAACGGTCCGCCCCGACACCATCTACGTCTACGCCTTCCAGAGCGACGCCGCCGACGTCAAGCTGGACAATCACGGCATCGTCTCGAAGCTCAAAGGCGCAATGTCCGACCAATCCGCCGCGCAACAACAGGCGCAGGAAGCGCAGCAATCGCGTGAAGCGGTAGCAGACGAAATCGTCGCCAAACTCCAGTCGATGGGTCTGCCCGCCGTGCGCGCCGATGTCCCGCCGCCGTCCGATCAGAACGTGCTTGCGGTGCAGGGCAGCATCGACTCGATCGATGCGGGCAATCGCCGCCGCCGCACGCTGATCGGCCTCGGTGCGGGCAAGAGTCAGGTCGGCGCGACGGTGCAACTGGTCTTCACGCCCGCTCACGGCACGCCGCAAGTGCTCGAACAGTTCGATGCCGATGCCGACAGCGGCCACGCGCCCGGCGTCGCGGAAATGGCGGGCATCGGCGCGGCGGCGGGGCATGTGGCGAGCTCGCTGGCGGTATCGGGCGGGATGCACGCGGTGTCGGAGACGAAGCGCGCGGGGGTGTCGTCGGATGAGAAGAAACTGGCCGATTCGATCGCCAAACAGATTGCGAAGGTGGTCGGCTGAAGCCTCGCGCCGGGAACCGCCTACACTAGCGGTTCCCACCGAAGCCGAGGCCCGCGCATGCTGATGTTCGCTGTGATTGTTCTGACGGTCGTGGTGACCGTCATCGTCGTTCTGGTGATCGCCAATCTCACGACCGGCGAAAAGAAGGTCGAACACAAGATCGAACGGCTCTACGCCAGCGACGACCCGCAATTTCTCCGCTCGATGGGTCTGCTGCTCGGCCCGCCCGTGGTCGATGGCAATCGCTTTCAGGTGCTCGTCAACGGCGACGAAATCTTCCCGTCGATGCTGGACGGCATTCGCTCCGCGCAGCAGACCATTTGCTTCGAGACCTTTATCTACTGGTCCGGTGAGATCGGCGAGCAGGTGGCGAAGGCGTTATCGGACAAGGCGCGCAGTGGCGTAGCCGTACACGTGCTGCTCGACTGGGTCGGTTCCTCGAAAATGGACAAGCGCTATCTGTCGATGCTGCGCGACTCCGGCGCGGAAGTCATTCAGTATCACAAACCGCACTGGACCGGCCTCGGCCGCATGAACGACCGCACGCACCGCAAGCTGCTGGTGATCGACGGCAAAGTGGGTTTTACGGGCGGCGTGGGTATTGCGGAAGAATGGACCGGCCACGCGCAGGACGAAAAGCATTGGCGCGACTCGCACTTCCGTCTGGAAGGCCCGGCGGTCGGACATATGCAGGCCGTGTTTATGGACAACTGGGTCAAGGCGACGGGGAACGTGCTGCATGGTCCGGAATACTTTCCGGAACTGTCCGCGCTTCCTGCGCTCACCGAACCCGGCGCGGGTCTGGCGCATATGTTCAGCAGTTCGCCCTCGGGCGGCAGCGACGACATGCAGCTCATGTATCTGATGGCGATTACCGCCGCGACGCATTCCATCCAGCTGGAAAGCGCCTACTTCGTGCCCGACAAGCTGACGATCAACGCGATCGTCGAAGCGGCGAAACGCGGCGTGCGCGTGCGCGTCATCACACCGGGCAAACGGATCGATACCCACACGGTGCGCGAGGCCTCACGCGCGTGCTGGGGCGATCTGCTCGCGGCGGGCGTCGAAATGTACGAATACCAGCCGACCATGTTCCACTGCAAGCTGATGGTGGTGGACGAATATCTGGTGTCGGTCGGCTCGACCAATTTCGACACGCGCTCGTTCAAACTGAACGACGAAGCCAACCTCAATATCTACGACCGCGATTTCGCACGCCAGCAGACGGCGATCATCGAAAACGATCTGACGCGGGCGCGGCGCATCACGCTCGAGGAATGGCGACGCCGGCCCTGGTCCGAGCGGCTTCTGGAGCATGTCGCAGCGCTGCTCGACCCCGAACTCTGACCTCGACAAAAGCTGGCTGACAATTATTCGCATTTACAAGCTAAAGCTTGCCTGACCGCAGCCGATAAGACGCTTACGTAATTGAGCCTCTTTTCACGGTCATCAAAAATGCACGGCACATACAATTTATGGCTGGTCGCGGCGTCCTTGGTGGTCGCGTCGCTGGCTTCGTTTACCGCGCTCGATATTTCGGGCCGAATCGCGATGCTCCAGCAATCGCGCATGCGCCACGTCTGGCTGGCGGGCGGCGCGGCATCGATGGGCATCGGTATCTGGTCGATGCACTTCATTGGCGTGCTCGCCTTCGAATTGCCGATTCCGCTCGGCTACGACTTCGGCATCACGACAGGCTCGCTGGTGATCGCCATCGTGGTCTCGTACTTCGCGCTGTGGGTCATCAACGGCGCGAAGCTGACGGCGCGGCGGCTGATCATCTCCAGCGTGGCGATGGGTATCGGCATTGCAGCAATGCACTACACGGGCGATGCCGCCATGCAAATGGTCCCGGCGATTCAATACGATCCGTGGCTGTTCGCCGCTTCGATCTTGATTGCGATCGGCGCGTCGGGCGCGGCGCTGTGGATTGCGCGCACGCTCGCCGATGTCACGCAGGACAAGGTGGTCGAAAAACGGCTGATTGCGGCGGTGGTAATGGGTATCGCGATTACCGGGATGCACTACACCGGCAATGCGGCGGCCAATTTTCTGCCGAATTCCATTTGCGGCGCGGCGAACAGCGTCGATGGACGCTGGCTTGCGACGACCGTCGCGCTCTTTACGCTGGCGATTCTGAGCATCACGCTGGTGCTTTCGCGCTATGACGCGCGCACATCCGTGCTGGCCGGTTCGGTGTCGCGCCTGAATGGTCAGATCGTGCGGATGGCGAGTTTCGACACGCTGACCGACTTGCCGAACCGTCGCACCATGACCGAACGCATGGAACGCGCGATCAAGAATGCGTTGGCGGGCGGCAGTCGCTTCGCGATCCTCTTTATGGATCTCGACGGCTTCAAGACCATCAACGATTCGCTCGGCCACACCGTGGGCGATGAAGTGCTGAAAGCATTCTCCAAGCGCCTGCTCCAGTGCGTGCGCGGCGGCGACACGGTCGCGCGTCTGGGCGGCGACGAATTCGTCGTGATGCTGGAAAACCTCAACGTGCCGACCGATGCCGAAAAAATGGCCGAGCGCATTCTGGAAGTGATGCGTCAGGGACTGGTCGCGAGCGGCCATCCGCTTCAGGTGATGCCGAGCATCGGCATTGCGCTGTTTCCGCAGGACGGCGCATCCGTCGATGAATTGCTCAAGCACGCCGATGTCGCCATGTACGAAGCCAAGCGCGGCGGCCGCAGCACGTATCGTTTCTTCGAAGCCAGCATGAACGAAGCCGCCGTGCGCACCTTGCAGATTCAGCAAGCCTTGCACGATGCACTCGGTTCCAACTTTTTCTACCTGCTGTTCCAGCCGAAATTCCGTGGCAAGAGTGGCGAACTGGCGGGCGCGGAAGCGCTTATCCGCCTGAACCATCCGGAACTCGGCATGCTCGGGCCGATGGAGTTCATTCCGATCGCGGAGCGTTCGGGGCAGATTGTGCAGATTGGCTATTGGGTGGTGCGCGAGACGTGCAAACACATCTCGCAATGGCGCACGGAAGGCCGGCCGCCGGTGAAGGTGGCGGTGAATTTGTCGCCGCGTCAGATGACCGAAACGGACCTGGTTCAGAACATGATCCGGATCGTGCGCGAGCAGGGCGTATCGCCCGATCTGATCATGTTCGAGATCACCGAAACCGTGGCGATGCAGGACGCGCCGCGCACCATCGAGATGATTCATGCGTTCCAGGAAAGCGGTTTCGAGATCGCCATCGACGATTTCGGCACGGGTTATTCGAGCTTGGCCTATCTGCAACGTTTCCGCGCGAAGCAGTTGAAGATCGACCGCTTCTTCACGAACGGGCTGGACGAAAACGGTCAGGAAGGACGCGCGATCGTGTCCGCGATCATTGCGCTGGCGCACTCGCTCGATATGGATGTCGTGGCGGAAGGCGTCGAAACCGGCTCGCAACTCGACCGGCTCGAAGACATGATGTGCGACGAGATGCAGGGCTTCCTGCTGGCCAAACCGCTGTCGGCGGATGCGTTCGGCGATTTGCTGGTGCCGAAGACGGTGAGTGCGTGAGCCTCAATCCATCGCCGCATGCGCAAGCGATTCGTTCGTCACCCGCCGCGCCGGTCGGATCAGCAAAATCAGCGGCACCACCAACAGCGTGGCGACGAACATCAGCTTGAAATCGTTGAGATAAGCGATCATCGACGCCTGCTGCGTGATGCTCTGATTGAGCATCGCCATGTCCTGCATCGTGCCGCTGGTGAGCATGGGCTGCATCAGCGGATTGAAGGGCGTGATCTGCGCGGCGAGGTCGGCGTGGGCGACTTGCGTGTTGCGCGTCATCAGCGTCTGCACGATCGAAATGCCGATACTGCTGCCGATATTGCGCATCAGGCTGTAGGTGGCCGTGCCGTCGGCGCGCAGCGTGGCGGTGAGCGTGGAGAAGGTCAGCGCGGACAGCGGCACGAACACGAAACCCAGACCGAAGCCCTGAATCACGCCCGGCCAGACGATGTCGGAGGCGGAGAGGACGATCGTGTAGTGCATCATCTGCCAGAGCGCGAAGGCGGAGATGAGGAAGCCCGCGAGCAGCAATAGCCGCGCGTCGATGCGCTTGAGCAGGCGTCCGGCGACGAGCATCGCCACCATCGTGCCTGCGCCGCTCGGCGCGGTGACCAGGCCGGTGGTCGCGACGGGATAGTTCATCAGGTTCTGCAACATCGGCGGCAGGAGCGCGCGCGTGGCGTACATCACCGCGCCGATCACGAAGATGAAGCAGGTGCCGGTCGCGAAGTTGCGGTCTTTGAGCAACTCGTATTTGAAGAAGGATCGCGCGCCCGCCGTCGCCGTGTGCGCCACGAAGAAAACGAAGCTCACGGCGGCGAGAATGGCTTCGATGCGGATTTCCATCGAGCCGAACCAGTCGAGTTGCTCGCCGCGATCGAGCATCGCCTGGAATGCGCCGATGGCCAGGCCCAGCGTGGCGAAGCCGAATGCGTCGAATTTGACGGAGCGGCGCGCCGCCTGCGTCGGCAGAAACGTCAGCACGCCGAACAGCGCAAAAGCGCCGATCGGCACGTTGATGAAAAACACCCAGCGCCAGTTGTAGCTGTCGGTGAGCCAGCCGCCGAGCGTCGGCCCGAGAATCGGGCCGACCATCACGCCCATGCCCCAGACGGCCATCGCCTGACCTTGTTTTTCGGGCGGGTTGATATCGAGCAGGATGGACTGCGACAGCGGCACCAGCGCCGCGCCGAAAATGCCCTGCAACAGCCGCGACGCGACGATCTGCGTCAGCGTCTCCGACAAACCGCACAGCGCCGACGCCACGGTAAAGCCGGCAATCGACACGCACAGCAGGCGCTTCACGCTGAGCCGATCCGCGAGCCAGCCCGTGAGTGGCGTGGCGATCGCCGCCGCGACGATATACGACGTCAGCACCCAGGTGATTTCGTCCTGCGAGGCCGAGAGCGTGCCCTGCATATGCGGCAGCGCCACGTTGGCGATGGTGCTGTCGAGGGTCTGGATCAGCGTCGCGAGCATGATCGCGACGGTGAGCATGGTGCGGTTCAGCGGGACGGCGGCGCTTTCCGCGGAGGCTTGAGAGGACATTGACGGGTGCCGGGGCTCGGCGGCATCGAATAGTAAGTATGTGGATGATAAGCACGCTTATTATATGCGCGCCGCAGTCGGCTTTCATATAATCGCGCGATGGAAACCCAACTCGACAAACGCTTCGGCTTTCTGGTCGCGGACGTGGACCGCCTGTGCGGCAATCGTTTCGATGAACTGGCGAAGTCGTCGCTCAATCTCACGCGCGCGCAGTGCCGGGTGCTGGCGTACCTGTCGCATTACGGCGAAGTCAATCAGGCGCGGCTCGCGGGGCTGCTCGAAGTCGCGCCGATTTCGGCCGGGCGGCTGCTCGACCGGATGGAAGAGGGCGGCTGGATCGAACGTCGCGACGACCCGGACGACCGCCGCGCGCGTCAGGTGCGCATGAGCGGGAAAGCCGAGCAGGCGCTCGATCGGGCGCGGCGCGTGGGCGATGAGATCACGGAGGAAGCGCTGGCGGGATTCAGCGCGCAGGAACGTGATCAACTGATCGGCCTGTTGCAGCGCGTGCGGGGGAATCTGAGCCGTATCGTCGATCGGTGAATCGGTGAGAAGGGGCGGGATCGGTTTTTGCGCAGGCGTTTTGGCTTACATACCTCTTTTTGGAGAATCGCCATGCTGAACCTCCGCACTGCTCCGTTGGCCGTCCTCGCTTTATCCGCTGCGGCGCTTATTTCTCTGCCGGTTGCATCGGCGCAGGCTCAGGATGCGGGCGCATCCACGCCGAAGGAAGTTAGGAAGGCACAGCGCAAGGAAGCGCGCGCCAAGAAGAACGCCGAACTGAGCCAATTGGAAAAGAACGGCTACAACCCGGCTGGCGAGCAGACCAACTATCCGCAGAACCTGCAAAACGCGCAGAAGAAGATCGACGCGCAGAAGGCGGGCAAGCCTGCGCCGGCTACGACTACGCAGTAATGGACACTGCGCCCGCGTGGCATTCAGCGGGCGCTAACCTCGCAACAACTCAATCCAGCTGATACGAGAACGTCGCGTTCACACGCGGACTTCTCGACGCGCTTTCTACAGGCGCATCACCCGTGGCCTTGGCCACGGACAAATCGAGCGAATAGTGCTTCGCATCGCTTACGCGAAAGCCGATCCCGACCGATGACAACTGCTTCGGATTCGCCGTGCCGCCATGCAGATACACCCGCGCGGCATCGACGGAAACGTAGGGCGTGAAAGTCTTCAGATACGTCATGCCGATCACCACCGGCCGGTTCACCTCGAACGATGCGCCCCAGCCCGAATCGCCCGATACTTCGCCCGGCTGATAGCCCGCCGCGTAATGCTGCGCGCCGAACGAAACCTGCTCGGACGTGGGCAGCGTATCGGGCGAATACTGCCCGGTCGCCGATACGGCCGTGCCTATGCCGAACGGCCAGTCGTTGTTCTGCGTATAAGTCGCGCCCGTGCGCACGAAGGTGAGCGACACCGGATTCACCGGCGCATATCCAACGATATTCGTATCCGTTCCCTTCGATGCGCCGAGCACGTCGAACGCCTTCGCCACATTGACACTCATGCGCCGCGTCACGCCCGTACCGATGGCGGTGTAATCGAGCTGCAACTGCGTGACGCGGATTTGCGAATGCTGCGAGAGCATCGGATTGCCTTCGACGACGGTATTCTTCAGCCGGTCCTGATCGTGCGATGCGTACAGCGTGGCCGTGCCGACCAGACTGCGCGTATTGGACAACATGAACGGATACACCGCCGAAAACGCCAGCCTGTCGTTGACCACCGTCCGTTCGATATAGGACGGCAGGCCCGGATTATCGACCGGATGCCCGTAGTAATGCGAAGCATCGACCTTGGCGGTGAAGCCGTCCGTGCCGATCGGCAGCGTACCGTTCAACGCGTAGTAGGTCTGATCGTTTCGCCCCTTCGGCAGCAGCGCCGACGCACTGAGCGATTCCCCCAGCCCCAGCATGCCGTTCTCGGTTGCGCTCAGCAAACCCTGCACGCCCGGATGATTGAAGTCGATCCCCGTACTCACGTTGAACGGCTTGCGATCGACGTCCAGCGTGAGCGTGGCCGCGCCATCGGTGCTGGTCGGCGGCGCGACGGTGGCTTGCGTCTTCACGCCGGGAATCATGCCGAGCACGTTGATATAGCGCTCGAAAGTCGCCTGCCGCAGCGGCCGGTCGGCACGCATGCGATCGGCCACGGCGCGAATGCGTTTCTCCGCCGCGCCAGCTTTGCCTTTGATGACGACATCGGCAACATAGCCTTCGACCACGGTCACGCGCACCACGCCGCCCTCGAAGGTTTGCGCCGGGATAAAGGCGAACGACAGCGCATAGCCTTGGTCCTTGTACATCTGCGTGACTTCGTTGGCCGTCTCGATCAGCTTGCCGATGGTGATGTCCTGACCGACCAGCGGCGTGAATCGTCCGGCTACATCCTTGAACGGCAGCGTTTTGACGCCTTCGATCTGGACCTTGCTCGGCGTGATATGGCGTGCGAGCAGCGCATCGAGTGCGGAAGAGGGCTTCTGCACATCGACGGTCACGGTTGGAGTGGATGGCGCTTTGACCTGAGGCAGCGCGTCGAGCGGATTGCCGCCGACGGCCGGGCGCGGTGCGGCAGGAACGGTCTGCGAATGTGCGATTTGGGCCGAGAAGGGCGCCGCCATAGCGGCAAGAAAGAGCGCCCGTTTCCAGTCACGGATCTGCATGGTGTTTCCCTCGATTTCGATGTCGCGAGAACGTCGTGCGTTCTTCGTCGTTTGTGTTGTGCTGCAGTTACGTGCGGCAGTTACTTCGGATTCCAACGTATTTATCGTCGATACACCGGGCGGCGTGGCCGTTGGCTCGGCCTTACCCGCCCGGTTTTACTTCTGCGCTTTAGCGGTTCTTGCTGCCCAGGACGCCTCCGACCAGCGTGCCGACCGTACCGAGCAGGCCGCCGCCGTTCGCGGTGCCGCCCGTGCCCGACGTGCCACCCGACGACGATGACAGGCCCGTGGCCGGAGCTGTCGTTTGATTGGTCGCCACCGTGACGCCGAGGCCTGCCGTGACCGTCGTCACCGTGCCGAGCACGCCGCCTGAGGGCGCCGTGCCGCCCGATCCCGGCGATGTCGCCGCGCCCGTCAGGCCGCTGACCAGACCGGTGACCGGCGCAAGAATGCCGCCCGCACCCGTGCTGCCCGGACCTGTGCCAGAACCTGTGCCAGAACCTGTGCCTGAGCCTGTGCCCGTGCCGCCCGTCGTGCTGCTGAGCGCGCCCGTCACGCCGCTGAGCAGACCCGTGACCGGCGCAAGCACGCCGGTGCTCGATCCCGTGCCGCCGGTCGCGCCGCCCGTTGCGCCCGTCAGTGCGCCGACCACGCCGGTCACCGGCGCAAGAATGCCGCCCGCGCCTGCGCCCGTAACCGTACCGCCGAGTCCGCCCGTCAGTCCGCCGACAAGACTCGTCACCGGCGCGAGCACGCCCGAAGCGGAACCGCCCGTCACGCCGCTCACCAGACCCGTCACCGGTGCCAGGATGCCGCCCGCGCCCGTGCCGCCACCGGTCACGCCGCCGAGAATGCCGGTGATCGGCGCGAGCGGATTGCTGCCCGAATTGCCATTGACCAGCCCGCCCGCCGTCGAAACCGTCTGTCCCGTCGATGAAACCAGCGTGCCCAGACCGCTCGTGAGCGCATTGCCACCCGAAGCCGAGATGTTCTTGCCGGTGGTATCGAGCGCGCCGCCAAGCGATGTCAGCAGGTTGTTGACCGGCTGGCCGAGACCCGTGGCCGCGCCGACCGTTTGCGTCGTCGAGCCGACGAGCGATGTGATCGGCGTGATGGCCTGACTCACGGCTTGCGTGACCTGCGTGACCGGCGCGCTGCTGAGCGACTGGCCGACCACACCGCCGGTCTGATCGACCGCGTTCCCCACGATGCCGACGATCGCGCCCACCGGCGTCGTCACCGGCGCGAGCGGCGACAGCGTGCCGGTGCCCAGGCTCTGCACCAGCGTGCCCGCGCTCGAAACGGCATCGCCCGTCTTCGATACGACGCCGCCCAGACTCGAGACCGTGGTGCCGACCGGATTCGTCGACGAACCAATCGTGCCGAGCCCGGCCGATACGCCGTCGCCGAGCGTGGACACAGCCGCGCCAAGATTCGATACGGTGTCGCCTGCGGCTTTCGTGGTGCCCGCGCTGACGACGGGCGTCGTGCTCGTGCCGATGGTCGTGCCCAGGCCCGATACCGTATCGCCCAGTGCGGACACCACGTTGCCGGTCTTGTCGGCGACCGCTGCGACCGGCTGGACCGGAGTGGTTCCGGTGCCGCCGCCCGTGCCGCCGTTACCACCACTCCCCCCGCCACTTCCTCCACCACCGGTGCCGCCCGTGCCGCCTGTGCTGCCCGTGCTGCCGGTCGTGGTCCCCGAAGTTCCGCCCGTTCCAGTGCCTGTACCTGTGCCCGTATCCGTGCCGCCACCCGCGCCGCCCGTTCCGCCGTTATCAGATGAGATCGTGCCGGCGCCCGCGCCGCTGCTGCCGGTCGCGCCCTTGCTGATCGATCCCGAGCCGCCGCACGCGGCCAGTGACAACAGACTCGCCGCCGCAGCCGCGATGATTGTGGTGCGCAGCGTGACGCGCGCGATATCTCTCGTATTCATGTTCGGCCCTCGTATGTTTTGTTTGAACGACGGCCGATTTATTGCGAGAGCCGTGCCATCACGCCAAACCACGCCAAACGATTGCGGCGCGCGGGTCTCGAAACAGGTAAAAAATCCTTATGCGATGCGGCTTTAACGAATGCTCAGGATGCCGGAAGGATGCGCGCAAGACACGCGGGCGAAGAGGGAAAACACGTTCTCGTAACGTTACGAAGCAAGGGGCGCGTTACGGTTGATCGCGTTACATCGAATAAGGGGAAAGAGTTTCATGACGGCTATCAGCAATATCGACGAATAAGACGTTAATCGGCGATAAGCTAATTACGCACCGTGCGGGATAACAACCAGGTAACGAGAAATTCAATCGAATCAGGGTGCAATCGGGGCGGAACTGCGGGCGTCGTGTGTCGCTACTAGTACAACTACTGTCAGATGATTATTGATTTTGAGATATGTCTGGGTTATAAATTCACAAAAGCGGATTCTTCTTTCGGCAAACGGTGCGGGAGGGGTTATCGAAGCTAAAACGAAGCAAACATAAAACAAACTGAGAGAAAACGTGGATTTGAAATGCCGCTTAATAAGCGTGCGTTGCGGGTGACGCAGGCATGCTTATTAAGCGGCAAGGATAAACACGTCAATAGGCCAAAGATTCACCATTCCGAGGGCAACACAAATGAAAGCGACCGTTCTGCAGTTCCTCCGCGACCGCCGT
The DNA here is from genome assembly GCF_029439455.1 of Caballeronia sp. BR00000012568055. Taxonomy (GTDB): domain Bacteria; phylum Pseudomonadota; class Gammaproteobacteria; order Burkholderiales; family Burkholderiaceae; genus Caballeronia. The sequence continues at coordinate 83,495 of NZ_JAQFVG010000251.1, forward strand.
GGCATTACCGCGATCGAATATGGTTTGATTGCCGGTGTATTGGCATTAGGCATCATGGCGGCCGTGGGGGACGTCGCGACTCAACTTTCCAGCACGTTCGAAGCCATCAAGACCGAATTGGCCAGCCACAGCTAAAAGCGTCCTCGAATCCCGAGCTTAATCGGCTCGGGATATTTAATTCACGGAAAGTGATTTGATCCGCGCCGGAGCAATCCGGCGCGCGGGGATTTCTTTTTGCTCACGCATCAGCATTAAAACGTCTTCGATTAACCGTTCGTTTAATCGAATACGTTTTGCCTCACCTGCTGCTTTTGCCTTACCTGCCGATCGTGCGCCGTCATGCTTTCATTTGAAAACGCGATTCTCGTCGCCTGGGCGCTCGCAGTCGCTTTATCCGACTGCCGGCGCAGGTCGATACCCAATTCGCTCGTATTGGCGGGCGGGCTGTCCGCGCTCGCCTTCGCGGCGTGGCGCGCGTCCCCATTCGATATCACGCTGGAAAGCGCGCTGCTCGGCACCGCCGCCGGTTTCGCGGCGCTGCTGCCGTTCTACCTGCTCAATATGATGGGCGCCGCCGATATCAAACTCTTCGCCGCCGTCGGCGCATGGTGCGGACCGCATGCGTTGCTCGGTATCTGGATGGCGGCGAGTCTGGCGGCTTTCGTCCACGCGCTGATTTTGCTGGCGCGCCGAATTCCAATATTCCAGATACGCGATTTTCCCGCCGATACTTCAGCCGCCGAATATCGTCGATCAAGTACGCCTTTCGGCGCGCTGCTCGCGTGCGCGGTGATCGCGCATCTCGCGCTGCATGCGCTGGAGAATCCGTCATGAAGCGCAGGCCGATTCCTTTAGGCCGCCAAAAGCAGCGACAGCGCGGCAGCATGGCGGTCGAATTCGCGATCATCTTTCCGCTCTTTTTCTATGTGTTCTACGCGATCGTCACCTACAGCCTGATCTTCGTCGCGCAGCAATCGCTGACGCTGGCGGCGGAAGAGGGCGCGCGCGCGGCGCTGCGGTATCAGACCGGCGCGAGCACCGTCGCTCAGTCGCTCGCGTTGCGCAGCACGGCTGCCTGCCAGACCGCGCAAAACCTGACCAACTGGCTGTCGAGCCTCGCGCAATGCACCGCGACGCCCGCCGCCTGTACCTACAACGCCAGCTTGTCGTGCATCCAGGTCACGCTCAACTACGCCTATTCGACCAACCCGCTGGTGCCGACGCTGCCGCTTTTGAGTCTCGCGCTGCCATCGGCGCTGCAGGCCAATGCAATGGTCCAGCTCGATCCGAACAACGTGCTATGAGCACGCGCCGCACTCATTTCATTTGATGCCATGGCCAACGTCACCCGCACACTCGCAATCCTGTTTTTCACGCTGGCCGTCGCGCTCGGCGTATTCGCCTTCACGCTGGCGCGCTCGCCCGATGCGCGTCCGGACCGCGCGTCCGCGCCGGGTGAATCGCAGGCGCTCGACGCCAATCGGCATCTCGTGCCGGTGGTGATCGCCGCACGCGATCTACGCGCGGGCCAGTCGCTCGATGCGTCGGCGCTGACCGTGCGCATGCAGGCCGAAACCGCGCCCGGCGCGTTCAACGATATCAACGCGCTCACCGGCCGCGTGACGCGCGCCGCCGTCGCACAAGGCGCGCCGCTCACCGAAGACGCGCTGTCCACCGGTCTCGCCGATGTCGTCGCGCCCGGCGAACGCGCAGTCGCCGTGCAGATCGACGAAACCAACGCGGTAGGCAACTACGTGCGTCCGGGCAATTTCGTCGATGTGTTCTTCACGCTCAAGCGCGAAAACGGCGGCACGAACAACGACGCCGAGATTGCATCGACACAGGCGCGGCTGCTGTTGTCGAAGGTGCGTGTGCTGAGCGTGGGCAGCACGGCGGTCGGCGGCGCGGATACGAATGCGAATGCCGGTGCGAACGGTGCAAACGGCGTGACCAACGCGAACGCCGCGAACCCCAACATCCCCGTGAATCGCACGGTAGCCGGCCGCCCCGCCGTGCTCGCCATCCGCACCGCCGATGTCGATGCTCTCACGCTCGCGGAAAACGCAGGCCGCATCGTGCTCGCGCTGCGCAATCCCGACGATGACGAAGCCGCACCTCCGCAAGCCTTCACGCCGCTGGTTCAGACCGGCGCGGACAAGAACGGCGCGACGCTGGCCGCAGCGGGGGTATCGCTGAGTGCGCTGGCGGCGGCGCATGTGACGCGGGAACGCGCGCCGGTGCGCGCTGCATCGCCTGCGCCGGTTCAGCGCGCCGCGCCGCGTGGCGACGATATCGAAGTGATTCGCGGCGGCCGCGTGGAACGCACCGCATCCTGAATCGAAGCAAGCCCAGCAGGTATGAATAAATCACAATGACGATCACCCGGCCAACCCATTTTTTTCGCGCTCGTTTGCTGATTGCAGCGCTGTTCACGTTTCAGATTGCCGCCCATGCCGCCGAACTCGATGCCGTGACCGCCGCGCCCATCGGCGCTCCGCAACGCATCGTGCCTGTTACGGCGATCGCGCCAACCATCGCGCTGACCGTGGGCGCGCAGAAATCGATCTCGCGTGGCCGCGCTTTCTCGCGCATCGCGGTAGGCGATGCCGCCGTCGCCGATGTCATCACGCTGCGCGGCAATGGCGGCGTGCTGATCGTCGGCAAATCGGCGGGGACGACCGATCTCCTGCTTTGGCCGCGCGGCGAGTCCACGCCGATCACCTACACCATCGACGTGAAGGCGAGCGCGAGCGCCGCGCTGCTCGATCCGGACACGCCGCAAGTGCGCGTGCTCGGGCAAACTGCAGTGCTGTCCGGTACGGCCGCGAACATGGCGGCGCATCAGCGGGGCGTCGCGGCGGCGCGGGCATCGGCAGGCAAGGACGGCGCAATCGTCGATACCTCCACCGTCGCCACCAAGAACGTCGTTCAGGTCGATGTGAAAGTGGTCGAATTCACCAAGTCGGTCCTGAAGGAAGCAGGCTTCAATCTGTTCTCGCAGAACAACGCGGGCTTCGCCTTCGGCACCTTCGCGCCGAGTTCGCTGAGTTCGGTGACGGGCGGGGCGAAAGCGCCGATCGCCGTGACCGCGACCTCGCCGATCGGCTCCGCGTTCAACCTGGTGATGAACTCGACCTCGCGCGGCATCTTCGCGAATCTGAGTCTGCTCGAAGGCAACAATCTCGCGCGCGTGCTCGCACAGCCGACGCTGGTCGCGCTGTCGGGACAAAGCGCCAGCTTCCTCGCGGGCGGCGAGATTCCGGTGCCGGTGCCGCAATCGCTCGGCACCACGACCATCACGTACAAGCCGTACGGCATTGGTCTGGCGCTGACGCCGACGATTCTCGGTCCCGAACGCATCGCGCTGAAAGTTGCGCCGGAAGCGAGCCAGCTCGACTTTGCGCACGCCATCACCATCGACGGCGTGTCGGTGCCTGCGCTGACCACGCGCCGCGCCGAAACCACCGTGGAACTGGGCGATGGCGAGAGCTTCGTGATCGGCGGATTGGTGGATCGCGAAACCACGTCGAACGTGAACAAGGTGCCTTTCTTAGGCGATTTGCCGATCATCGGCGCGTTCTTCAAGAACCTGCAGTATTCGCAGTCGGATCGCGAGCTGGTGATTATCGTCACGCCGCATCTGGTCGCGCCGATTGCGAAGAACGCAGCCTTGCCGAGCACGCCCGGCGAGCAATCTGAGCAGCGCAACGGTCCGGTCTGGCGCAGCTTCGTCGGCGGCGTGTTCGCGCGCGATGCCGCGCCGGGGTTTTCACAATGACACCGAAGTTCGCGCCCCTCGGCGGCACCTCGTTCGCACCCGCGATGCCCATGCTCAGCGTCAGCGCCGATCCGGCGCGGCTCGCGTGGCTCGGGCGCGCGCTCGGCAGTCTGGGCGCGGTCGCTCCCGCGCCGACCGAACCGATGGCGCTGGTCGCGCGTATCGCGGAAAGCGGGCCGGCGGTGGTGTTTATCGACTTCACGGAATTGCCGTGCGGACAGAATGCGCCGGGCACGCTGTCGCGCGCGCACGATGCCAGCCAGCTCGCGCAGGCGGTCCGCGACGCGTGTCCCGGCGTGCCGATGGTCGCGCTTGGCACGCTGTCGTCGCCGGTCTCGGCGGTGCTGGCGCTGCGCGCGGGCGTGCGCGATTTCATCGACGTCAACGGCAATCCGGCGGATGTGCTCGCCATCGTCAAGCGTCTGGCGGATGAGCGTCCCGAACCGGTCAGCCGTCACGGCAAGATCACGGTCTTGCTGGGCGCGCGCGTCGGCATGGGCGTGAGCACGCTGGCGGCGAATCTGGCGATCTGCGTGCAGAAGCGCGTGACGGACCGCCGCAAGACTACGGCGCTGCTCGACCTCGGCCTGCCCGCCGCCGACAGCGCCTTGTTGCTCGACACCCAAAGCGAACTCCATTTTGTCGATGCCGTGCGCAATCTGCGTCGCTTCGACGAAACCTTCGTGAACACTGCGTTCGCGCGTCATTCGAGCGGCCTCGCGCTGACCGCCTTGCCCGCCGATCTCGCCGCGATGCGCTCGATTTCCTTCGCGTCCGCCGTGAGCACGCTGAACCGGCTGCGCGCGTACTTCGATCATCAGATCGTCGATATGGGCGGCTTCACGAATCTCGAATTCGTCGCGCAAGTGGCGCACGCAGCCGACGATGTGTGGCTGGTCTGCGACCCGAACGTGACCTCGGCCGTCTCCGCCAAAGCCATGCTCGATGCGCTGAACGCTGAACCGCAGGACAACACGGAAATCACGCCGCTGAAGCCGAGCCTGATCGTCAATAAATTCGATGCGGCGCTTAACTTCGGCGCAGACCAGCTTGCCGCGCGGCTCGAATTGCCGCTGCTGGCCGTGCTGCCGGAACGCGCGCAGGCGCTGGGCCGCGCGGTGAATCAGGGCCGCCTGCTCAGCGATCTCAACGAACGCGATCCCTATGTGCGCGCGCTCGCGCCGCTCATCTCGCGGCTCGCGGGCGAACCGGCCGTGGCGACGAAACGCACGAACGACACCAAGGCCCCGACGCTCGGGCATCTCCTTCCCACTTTTCTCAGACGGTCATAGACGATGGCACAGGACTTCAGCAAGGACATCGCATTCGCGAACGACCTGGCCGACGACGCCGTCGCGTTCGCGCATTCGCAGCAGTTTCAGGATGTGGCGACGGCGGCGCACGAGCACTTGCTTACGCGCATCGAAGAACTCGGCGCGGAATTCGGCCGATGGTCGCGTGCGGCGATTCAGCAATTCGTCGATCTGGAAATGGACAGCTTCGTGCGCCTGCGACGCGTGCCGCTCAACGAAAGCGAAGTGCGCCTCGTCGCTGCCGCGCTGACCAAGGAACTCGCGGGTTTCGGGCCGATCGAGGATTTACTCGCCGATGTCGCCGTCGAAGATATTCTGATCAACGGCTACAGCGACGTGTACGTCTCGCGCCACGGCATGCTGGAAAAGATTCCGGTGCGATTCGCGGATAACGCGCATCTGCTGCGCATCGTGCGGCGCATTCTCGCGCCGATCGGACGGCGGCTCGACGAATCGAACCCGATGGTCGATGCGCGCCTGCCCGACGGCGGCCGCGTGAACGTGGTGATCGAACCGCTCGCCATCGACGGGCCGATGGTCTCGATCCGCAAATTCCGCCGCGATCCGCTGCGTCCCGACGATCTGCTCGCCAATAACACCTTCAATCAGGACATCGCCACGCTGCTCGAAGCGGCGGTCGAGGCGCGCTGCAATGTGCTGGTGTCGGGCGGCACGAGTTCGGGCAAGACGTCGCTGTTGAACGCGCTGGCGTTTTTCATTCCGAAGCACGAACGCGTGGTGACCATCGAAGATACCGCCGAGCTTTCGCTGAATCATCCGCATGTGGTGCGGCTCGAAAGCCGTCCGGGCGGCTTCGATGGCGCAGGCGTGGTGTCGATCCGCGACCTCTTGCGCAATACGCTGCGGATGCGGCCGGACCGCATTATCGTGGGCGAAGTGCGCGGCGGCGAAGTGCTCGAAATGCTTCAGGCGATGAACACCGGCCACGATGGTTCGATGGGCACCGTGCACGCGTCTTCGCCGCGCGAATGTTTGTATCGGCTGGAGATGCTGGCGGGGTTTGCGGGTTTTCAGGGCACCGAATCAAGTTTGCGGCGGCAGATTGCCAATGCGATCGACTTTATCGTGCAGATCGGGCGCTTGTCGAACGGGCGGCGGCGGATTCTTTCGGTTACCGAAGTAACGGGATTGTCCGACAACATCATCGCGACGCAGGAGTTGTATCGCTACGATCCGTCCACGGATTCCAATGGCGATGACGTCGATCACTGGACCTCGCTCGGCATTCATCCGAGTTCGCCGAAGCTGGCGAAGTTCCGGCAGGCGCTCGGCGCAGCAGCGATGAACGAAGGCTTCGGCGCGCCGCCGGGACGCATGGGCGGCTTCGGCTTCGGCGGAGGCTTCAATGTCTAGGGGCGTCGCGCTCGTCTCGATGTTCGCGCTGTTGTGCGCGGCGGCGGGATTGTCGCTGTGGTGGCGCAGCGTGCAAAAGCGCGAGCGCGCGCTGGCGGCGAAGTTCGTCGAGCGGCAGGTGCAGGCGGCGGGCAATGTGCAACAGGCCGTTCCACATGCGCCGCGTGCACCGCGTGCCGATGCGCCTTCGATGCTCAACGTCACCGCGCCGCCTGCGGATGCCGCGAAGCGCATCGTCTGGGAAACGGCGCGCGTCTGGGCGATGCTCGTCACGCTGATGCGGCGCGCAGGCGTCGCGAATCCGCGCTCGCTGAGCGTGACGACGCTGTGCGTGGCGGCGGTCGTATCGCTGTGGGCGGGCGTGCGCGTCGGCGCGATGTTCGGCGTGATCGCGGCAAGCGCCGTGTTCGTCGCGGTGTACGCGTGGCTGACGTGGCGCGCGCAGAAACGCCGCCAGCACATCACGCGGCAACTGCCTTCGTTTCTCGATGGCATCGTTCGATTGATCGTGATCGGCAACAGCGTGCCCGCTGCGTTCCAGGCCACGCTCGCGGGCACCGAAGCGCCGCTGCGCGAATGCCTCGATCGCGCGCTGCCGATGCTGCGCACCGGCATGGAAATCGATCATGCGCTGGGCGCGGTGGCGCGCATGTATCGCGTGCGGGAACTGGAACTGGTGGGATCGGTGCTGCGTGTGTCGGTGAAATACGGCGGGCGCTCGGACGTGATGCTCGACCGCATGGCATCGCTGATGCGCGATCTCGAACAGGCCGACCGCGAGCTCACGGCGCTATCGACGGAAACGCGGCTTTCGTCGTGGGTACTCGGCTTGCTGCCGATCGTGCTCGGCGTGGCGGTGATCGTGATGAACCCGCGCTATTTCAATACCATGTGGGTCGATCCGCTCGGCAAGCGGCTCGTCTATGCGGCAGTCGGCTTGCAGATGCTGGGCGCGTATCTGCTGTATCGGCTGGCGAAACTGAGGGTATGACGATGACCCATCCCACGTCTCTCACGCTTCTCACGCCAAATTTGCTCGCTGCGTTTGCCGTGTTGGCGACGGCGATCGGCATGGGGCTGATCGGTCTGCACGCGTTGTCGCGCTATGTGCGTATGCAGCGCTCGGCGCGCACCTTGGATCAGGCGTTGACGCAACGCGCGGCAGCGCCATCGGCTGCATCCTCGCCGCGCGAAGCAGCGCTGCCGAAGCGCGGTCTGCTTGCCGCGATCGGCAGCACGGGAACCGGTTGGCTCGATACCCCGATCGGCCGCGTCGCGGTGGCGGAAGAAGATCGCCGCTTGTTGGATCGCTGCGGTTATCTCGATGCACGCGCACGCGGTTATTTTCTGGCGGCGCGCATCGTCGGCGCAATCGTGATGCCGCTGTTCGTGCTCGCCTACGCGCGATACGCCGCACACGGCGCGCACGGCACGCGCGTGGCCATGTACGTGTTTATCGCGCTGTCGCTGGGCTTTATGGCGCCGAAGTGGTTCGTCAAGAACCGCGCAAGCCTGCGTCAAAGCGCCGTGAACTCGGAATTGCCGATGTTCGTCGATTTGCTGCGTCTGCTTCAGGGCGTGGGTTTATCGCTCGATCAGAGTCTTCAAGTGATGATCTCCGACTTCAAGGCCGTGCTGCCCGTGATGTCGCGCGAACTCGCGATGGCGCAGGCGCAGTTCGCCACCGGCCGCACGCGCGAACAATCGCTCAAACGCTTGTCCACGACCTACGACAACGACGATCTTGCCGCCATCGTGCGTCTGGTGATTCAGGTCGAACAACACGGCGGCGCGGTGCAGGAACCGCTGCGGCAATTCGGCGATCGCCTGCGCGATGGCCGCCGCGCGATGCTGCGCGAACGCATCGGCAAATTGACGGTGAAGATGACCGGGGTGATGGTGATTACGCTGCTTCCTGCGTTGTTGATCGTGACGGCGGGGCCGGGGTTTATCGCAATCGTACATTCGCTCGCGGGCATTCACAGGTAAGCATGATATGTATATCAATCGATTCGTTCAGGCATCCGTATTAATGCTGGCAGTGAGCATGCTCTCGGCGTGTGCATCGAAAATGGAAAGCGGCTATGGACTCGGCATTCAGGCCGAACGTCAGGCTGCGCTCGATCAGGCATCGAAAAAAGACGCCATTCCCGATACCCCCGGCATGTACCTCGCGCTGATCGACAAGATGCAGGCGCAGGGCCTGTGGTTCGCCTCGCTCGCGCATATCGACGCGTACGAGCAGCAGTATGGCGAGTCGCCCGACACCATTCTCTTGCGTGCCGATGCGCTGCGTCAGACCGGTCAGGCGGAAGCGAGCGAGGCAGCCTACCATCGGCTGACGGGCACGCCACTGGCTGCACGCGGATGGCGCGGGCTGGGGCTGTTATCGGGCGAAGCGGGCGACTTTGCGAAAGCGGCGGCGCGTTTTCAGGCGGCCACGCAACTCGCCCCAACCGATGCGCCGATGCTCTCGGATCTGGGCTACGCACGTCTGCGTCAGGGCGATGTGGAAGGCGCGCGCGTGCCGCTGATGAAAGCCGCCGAACTCGCGCCGGACAATCCGAAGATCATGAGCAATCTTGCGCTGTATCTGCTGGCGAGCGGGCAGGGCGCGAATGCGCAGAACCTGATGGCGCAACAAAAGCTGCCGGCCGATATTCAACAAGCCATTCGCGGCGATGCGCAGCGTGTGGCGGATGCGGTGAAAGCGAGTCGCGTGGCATCGCGCTAGCATCGAATAGAAAGGATAACGATATGAATGGATTTCGAGGAAAGTGCTTGCTGGCAGCGTGTTTGCTAAGCGCAGCGCACGGCGTGTATGCGCAGGGACAGACGGACCGCATCGGTGAATCGGCGAATGCGTGGATCGCGCTGCAGGCGAGCAACAGCGCCGCCGCGCCCGTGCAGCCCATGCTCGGCGCGGAGGCGGGCGCGGCTTATGCGCGCTATCTGAAATCGTTCGATACAGCCATTCCCGATCACTACGGTTCGTCGTTCGAGAACGGCGGTAAGCCGTCGCTCGATGTGAATTATCACGATGCCAATTGATTCGGCATGCTGAAAGAGTCGTCATGATCAAGCGCAAATCTTCTCCGGCGCGCGCAAGACAACGAGGCGCGGCCAGCACGCTCGCCGCGATCTGGATCGTCGTCGCGGTGGCGGCGCTCGGCGCAATCGATGTGGGCAACTATTTCTTCGCGCGGCGCAGCCTGCAAAGCGTGGTCGATCTGGCCGCGAGCGCAGGCCCGCAAGTCGCCGATGCCGCCTGCACGCGTGCTACGTCGGCGGCGAGTGGCAGTGCATCGCTCAATAACTTTAGTGCTTCGGCGCAGGGCAACAGCATGACCGTGAGCTGTGGGCGCTGGGACCCGACCATGTACGCCGCGCCCGATTACTACGGCATGAACGGCGCGCCCGTGAACGCCGTCAAGGTGGTCGCGACGCGCACGGTGCAGCCGTTCTTTATCGGGCCGACGCAGACGGTGAGCGCAACGGCGGTGGCGCGCGCGACGAATATCGGCGCGTTCACCATCGGCACCACGCTTGCGACCATTGGGCCGGGACCGATCAACGGCCTGCTCAACGCGCTGCTCGGCACCAATCTGAATCTGTCGCTGGTGGGTTATCAGGGGCTGGCGAATACGCGCGTGAAGATCGGTGATCTGGTGACGGCGGCGGGCGTCGGCACGGTCGATCAATTGCTGGCGACGCAACTGACCGCCGCGCAGATCGCCAAACTTATGCTGACGGCCTTGCAGACCACCACGGTCGCGAATGCGCAGCTTTCCACCGCGATCGGCGCGATGCAGACCATCGTCAATGCGAACATTCCGGGCAATCAAAGCATTGCGCTCGGCAAGACCGCGAGCAGTCCGGGTTTGCTGCAAGTGGCGCTCGCCAACACCCAATCCGCACTCGATGCCACCATCAGCCCGCTCGACGCGCTGTTCGTGACGGCGGAAATCGCACAGGCGGGCAAGGCGGCGGTGAACGTGGCGGGCGGGCTGAATCTGCTGGGTATATCGGCGGCGCTTCAGGTGCAGGTGATTCAGCCGCCGGTGCTGGCGGTCGGCGAAGCGGGCAAGGACGCCAGCGGCAACTGGCGCACGATGGCGAGCACGGCGCAGGTGCGCGCGTATCTGAATGTCAGCGTGGCGACGATTCCGCTCGGCGCGATCCTCGGCGGCAGCAATTCGGCGCTGCTGAATCTGCCTTTGTACGTGGATGTCGGCGCGGGACAGGCGTGGTTGACATCGACCAGTTGTCAGGGCGCACCCGCCGCGCGGACCTCGACGATCGGCGTGATCAGCGGACTGGCGAACGTCTGCGTCGGCAACCTGCCGACCAACACGCTCGCGCCCTACAGTTGCAGCTCGCCCGCGACCTTGCTGAACGCAGGCGTGCTGACGGTGACGATGGCGGCGAACGTGAGCGCCTCGGTGCCGAAGTCGGCGGCGGCGTCGTTGACGTTCAACGGCGTGGTGGGCGACAGCGACGACTATCAATCAACTTCGGTTACTCCCGGCGCGACGCTCGCCAACGGTTTGCAGACGCTGAGTTCGAGTCTGTCGCAGCAAGGCGGTCTGGTGATTACTTCATCGATCGGGCTGCTACAACCGGTGCTCAATCTCGTGTCGCCGCTGGTACTGAATGCACTGCTGCCGGTGCTGAGCACCATTCTCGCCGGACTCGATCAAGTGCTCGTGCCGGTGCTGCAACTTCTCGGCGCGCAGGTGGGCGTGAGCACGATTCACGACTTGTCCCTGACTTGCGGCCAATCGCAACTGGCTTACTGAATGTCCAACATGAGACCGAACACCAAAATCGACGGAATCGATATCTACGTCTGGGAGGGCAAGGCCGATATCGTCGAGCGCGTCGTGCGCGCCATGTCGGGCCACGAAGTGGACGTGATCCGCGCCGACGGCACGTCGATCAACGCGCCGCGCGAGGGCGACCGGCCGAGCATGGCGATCATCAGTGTCAGCGTGATCGATACCGGCGCGTTCGCATTGCGCGACTGGGAAGCGCGTCATTCGATGCCGGTGGTCTGGGTCGGCGCCGCGCCCCGCGAACGCGATTCATCGACATTTCCTGCGGACTACTCACATATTTTGCCGCTCGATTTCACCGGCGCGGAACTGCGCGCGATGACGGGCAAGCTCGCGCAGCAATTGCGCGCGCATGGCGCGGAAGCGCAGGCATCGCATGCGCTGATTGCGCAGGCCGAGTGCATGCAGGCGCTTTTACACGAAGTCGAAACCTTCGCGGACTGCGACACCAGCGTGTTATTGCATGGCGAGACGGGCGTGGGCAAGGAACGCATCGCGCAATTGCTGCACGAGAAGCACAGTACATTCAGCGAAGGACCGTTCGTCGCGGTCAACTGCGGGGCGATTCCGGACGGGCTGTTCGAGTCGCTGTTCTTCGGGCATGCGAAGGGATCGTTCACGGGCGCGGTACTGGCGCACAAGGGCTATTTCGAGCAGGCCAACGGCGGCACCTTGTTTCTCGATGAAGTGGGGGATTTGCCGCTGTATCAGCAGGTAAAGCTGTTGCGCGTGCTGGAAGATCAGGCGGTCGTGCGGCTGGGCACGGCATCGCCGGTGCGGCTTGAATTCCGGCTGGTGGCGGCGAGCAACAAGAGCTTGCCGCAACTCGTCAAGGACGGCACATTTCGCGCGGATCTTTATTATCGGCTCGCGGTGATCGAGTTGAAGATTCCATCGCTGGAAGAGCGAGGATCGTGCGACAAGATCGCGTTGTTCAAGGCGTTTATCAGCGAAGTGGTAGGCAAGGAAAAGCTGGCCGCGCTGCCGGAAATGCCCTATTGGCTCGTCGATGCAGTCGCCGATATCTACTTCCCCGGCAACGTGCGCGAGTTGCGCAATCTGGCGGAGCGTATCGGCGTGACGGTGCGGCAACTCGGCGGATGGGACGAAGCGCGCGTGAAGCGCCTTCTCGTGCTTGCACGCAATTCACAGCCCGCGCCTGCGGATGCGGTGGCGGATTTGCTGGTCGATCGCAGCAAGTGGGATATGAACGAACGCAATCGCGTGCTCGCCGCGCTCGATGCCAATGGATGGCGGCGGCAGGATACGGCGCAGTATCTCGGGATCAGCAGAAAGGTGCTGTGGGAGAAGATGCGGAAGTTTCAGATATTCGATGAGGAGCCGGCGGTTTGAGGGGAAGTTAATCTCGAGCCAATATATTTCGGACTGCGATTAACCAAAAAAGCGCCAAAAAAAACGCCGACGCTTGCCAAAGCGTCGGCGAAGTTCTGGCCTTTCGAGGGCTGCCAGAAGCTCTCGTTGGCCCGACTATTGTTGTGCGTATCCTGTGCGGATCAACACACAAAAAGCCGGGCAAACGTTAAACCTGTGAGCAAACAATCAGGCTGCATCGGCGAGACGCATACTGTTCCGCAAATGCTGATGGTCATGACGCAAGGTCCTGCGCCGTGCAATCGTGTTGGCGTGCTTCACACCCGGCACCTTGTCGATGCCGAACGTCGGCCGCGCCAGAAAGAATCCCTGCGCCAGCACATGCGGCCATTGCGCGAGCCATTGCGCCTGCGCCGCCGTTTCGACACCTTCGACCACCACGTTGACCTTGAGCCGCGACATCAGCGCCAGCACCGATGAAAACACCATGCGCGCATTGGGGCAGCGCGGCGCTTCCTTAAGCAATTCCTTGGCGATTTTCACGGTGCCGAAATCGATCGGACCGAGCGCTGCAAGGCAGGCGTAGCCAGTGCCGAAATCGTCCATGGCGATATTCACGCCGCGCGCTCTCAGACGCCGCACGACTTCGCCTATCGACGGAAAACTGGCGAGGTCTTCACTCTCCGCCAATTCGATTTCGATGCACTCCATCGCAATATCGTGCGACTTGCAAATGGACGCGACGCTCTCCGTGAAACCCGGCAGCACCGCGACCGATGGCGGCACGTTCACCGCGACCGTATAACGTGCGCCGCCGTCGTGCTGCCACGCGGCGATGTCGCGCGCGACCGTATCCATCACGAACCAGGTCACCGCGTCGATGACTTCGGGGTCGGCGAATGACTGGCAGAACGCGCCCGGCAGCAGCAGACCGTATTCCGGATGATTCCAGCGAATAAGCGCTTCCATCTGCGCGAGTTCGCCATCGTTGACTCGGTAGATGCCCTGATAGGCAATGCAGAACTCTCCGGCTCTCAGACCGTCAAGTACGCGTCGCTGCAACGCATGGCCCGACTCCGGCGCCGCGTTCGCGACGGGCGAACGGTGCGTCGTTGTATTCGTGCCCGCAGTTTTCATTATCGTGTCCCTCCGATTGGACCGTTGCTTTGTTTGCAGGACTCGTGCCAGCGTGGTTCTTCGCGCAACATAACGCGCGAACAATGGGAGCAACCCGGGGAAACCCCAGCGGATAAGGCTTTCGATGGCTTTTCGCGGTGCAGGACCGTTCATAAACGAAACAGATTGCGTTCCGGTTACGTGACGAACGGTGAAGGCGTTACGGTGACATGTCGAGTGTGAGACAGGAGGACACGGCAGGTTTGGCGCGTTTTGAAATTTTGCGCTAAGCACTTTTGGAAACTTTTGCAATCCCAATCAAGCAATCCTCAAGGCGTACCGGTCCGATGCCTAGTACGTGATGGTCGCAATGATTGTGTCCGTATAGCTTCCCGCGCTCGGTGTGGTCTGCGGCAACACGCGCGCATAAACGGTGATGGCATGGCTCACGCCGGTGCCGGTGCCGGTGCCGGTCACGGGCATGGCGCCGCTGGTGCCATCGCCCCACGGCGTGGAATACGCGGCGTTTTGATAAAGCTGATAGCGCACCTGCTCGCTGCCGCCCGAACGCGTCATGCGCCGGTCCGCGACACTTGCGCCCGTGCCGCTGCCCGCCGATAGCGCGATCGAATACGCATCGTTGCTGGTGCAGGAGACGGACAGCGTGCCGGTTGCCGCGAGCGTGCCGTTCAGCACGCCCGCCGTGCCGAAATTGATGTTGGTCGCGGCGAGCGTGCAGTCGTTGATGACATTGGCGCTGACGGTGAAGGATAGCGCCTTGGAATTGGCCGCAAGGGTCGAGCAATCGGGCGGCGTCAGGACGTAGGCCTGATACGTCATTTCCGCCTGCGTCGCGCCCGCAAATGTCGATAGATACGTGCCCGCGACCAGCGTCGTCTGTCCCGTCGGCACGCGTCCGTAGAAGGGCACGGTGCGGCTGCCCGTTGCGGTGCCGAGCTGGATCGTAAGCGGTATGTCGATGGCGACGGCCGCATACGTGCCCGAGCGCCGCGAGCCCCAGATCGTGCTGCCGGCTGAATCGACATAAAGGTTGTAGGCGAGCGTGCTCGCGCCGTTCAGCGCGTAACGCGGCGCATACGATGTCCCGCCGCTGCCCGTGCCGATGCTCACGCACGCGCGCACGAACGGCGTCAGCAAAAAGCCGCTGCACGAGACGGTGACCGAGCCGGATGCGCTCGCCGATGAATCCGTGGCAGGCGCGATCGACCCGAAGTTGATGCTCGATATCGACGCCGTGCAAACTTGCGCGCGCACCGGCGTCACGAAAAAAATCAGCATGACGAAGAATAGTGCGATGCGTCTCATGGCGAGGACGCCTTGCAGTTGAACGGCCCGAGCGTCGGCAGCGAATTGGCGCGTGCCTGGAAGGGCACTTCCGCTTCGCAATGGCCGCTGGCGAGCGCGGCATCGAGCGTATTGCTTGATGCGAGATCGTCGATAAACGCAAGGCCGTCGTAGCCGATCACGAAATGCTTGCCGGTTTCGCGATGAATCAGTTCCGTGCCTACCGGCAACGGCGCGCCGTTTGCATCGAGTAATTGAAGCTGTGCGCCCGTGAAATCATGCAGCGGAAAACGCGCCAGCACGCCCGCGCGCGATTGCGGCGCGAGGTTGAGCTGCGTGGTGCTGACGGCGGTATCGGCGGGAAGATTGAGCGGGTCGATCGCCAGATGGTTCGATTGATACGCGACCAGATCCGGCACCAGCAAATGTCCCGCGCCGTTGGTCGTGCCGATCTCGCGGTCCTCGTGCAGCACGGGCACGTTTGGCACGCCATCGGTCGAGACGAGCGCGAAGGCATCGTCGATACGGCGGCCCGCGAGCACGTCGCCCGCCATGATGACGAGCGAGCCGGAGGCATCGAGTTCGCCGTAGACGCGCGATTGTGTATCGACCACGGTGGCAAGCAGATCGCCGTATCGGCCGCGATAATTGGTCTGCGCGAGCGACTGCTGCACACCGTTCTGCCGTGCGCTCTGCACTTGCCAGCCGAAGCCGCCGCCATAGTCCGCGGTCTTGGTCACTGCCGCGCCGAACAGCGGCTTGCCGTGATCCGTGCCCGCATCGACGCTCGCGTTGAGCGCGCCGCCGAGCGCGAAGGTGAGGGCAGCGAACACGCCGGTGTTATGGGTATCGCCGAAATCGTGATAGACGCTTGCCGATAAGGACGTGCCGCGCGGCAAGGTCACCGTGTAGGCCAGCGAGCCGATGCGCGAATCGCCGTAATACGGATCGTCCTGACCGACGAAACTCGCGCTTGCTGTGCTCGTGGTGCCGAACATGCGCCACGGCGCAGCGACTGTCGCGCGATACGTCGATCGCGGCACGGGCGTGCCTTCGGCGGAGGCGAGATCGCTGTAGTGAGGCGTCGCTTTCTGCACCTGAAGATCGATCGATACAGCAGGTGTGCGCCATTGCCATCCTGCTGATACTTGCAGACCGCTGCCGCCATTCGGTGTCTGCGGCGTGATGGTGCTCGCGTCCGGCGCAATCGCGCCGAAGCCGTCGTAATAGCTCGCGGGATAAACATAGATCGGCGCGGGATTCGAGCCGCCATTGCCCGCGCTGCCCGCCATCGACACATTGAAAACACCCGCCTGTCCGATGCGGAACAACACGCCCGCGCCCGCGTTATACACGCCGTGCGTGGCTTCGCCGTGTGCTTCGAACGTGAACGAGTCCGTGATGCCGCGACGGATCGATGCGGAGACCGAAGGATCGCCCGCATAGTCGAACGAGCGTAACGCGTACGCGCGCCGCACGAAACCGGCTTCGATGGAAAAGTCCGTGAGGCCGTGCGCGAGCAGACGCGAATCGATATAAAGCGGCACCGTGGTCATGACGCTGCGGCCCAGCACGTCGCGGCTCACGATCACCGCTTCGCCCGCGCCGGTGATCGACGGCACCGCGTTGATGACGAACGGTCCGGTCGGCGCATTGCCGCTGTATTGACGCACGTTGTTCACGTACAGATCGACCGCGCTCGGCACCGCCGCCGATCCCGCCAGCGAGGGCACCGGATACGTGATGAGATCGGGCCGCAAGCCGAAATCGCGCGAAAGCTGCGCGCCGCCCATGCGCACCGGTCGCGTCCAGGTAAGCGATGACGATATCGTATCGCCCACGCGCGTGGTGAGCATCGATTCGGTATCCGAATGACTCCACGACGTATCCAGACGCACATAGCGATGACTGGTCGAATACCAGTACACCGTGCCCGTATTGTCCAGGACACCGCCCGGATAAAAGAAGCGTTCCTCGCTGTAAAGACCGTATTGCGTGGGCGAATTGGTCTGCACGCTCGCTTCGTAATTGACGACGAGACCCGTGCCACTGACCGACACGGGCGGTGGCGCAGGCGTATTGGCGAGCGTATTCGGCACGCGGCGCGCATCGGTTGCTTCGAGGTCGATACGCTGCTGCTGCGGCACGTACTTGTAACGCAGTCCCGGAATCAGCCCGAGCGCGATGCGTCCGCGTGCATCGCCCTTGAGGTCGTCGGTGCGCAGGCCGAGATCGCGCAACTCGGAGAGCGTGGTGTAAATCATCTCGTCGGTCACGAAGAACTGCGCGATCTTCTGCGTGGACGTGCCGTTGATCGCGACTTCGAGATACAGCGCGTTCTGTTCACTGACGGCGGCGCGCGGCACGGCTGCATCCTTCGATTGCGGCCACGCGGGCATCGACACCAACGCGCTGATCGGCAGAATGCAAAGCGCAAGCGCATGTGGCGATCGCATCCACGGCTCAGTGGTCGGTTGCCGGCGACGCCCGCACCGGCTCGATAGCGATGCGCGCCGTCAGCGGCTCGCCGTTGACCAGCGCATGCACGGTGGCGGACGCGGGATCGCCGGGCACGCTTGCAACCGGCCAGCGTCGCGTGGCATGCGGCAACGTATAGCCGAGCAGTCCTGAAGATACCGCCGTCGATTGACCGTTGGGCCATTCGAGACTCACGCGGCTCAATTGCGCATGTGTGTCCGCACCGTTGGACGCGCGCAGCATCCACTGCGCATCCTTGCGTTCCAGCGCGAACGAAAGGGTAGGCACGCGTGAGTCTTGCGCACCCGCGAAAACAGGCACCGAATAGCGCAACTGCATACGCACGCCATTCGTTTCGGATGCCTGAGCGTTTGGAATCTCATCGATCAATAGCCGATACGTCTCCTCGCGCGCAAGCGGCGTATCCGCCACGCGCAGGATGCGCACCGTCTGCTCCGCGTTCGGCGCAATCCGCACGATCGGCGGACTCGCAACGATCGACGCCGTGCGTTCGAGCCGGTCTTCATCGGGCGATTGGCTCCACGCGAACACGCGCACCTGCGCATTGAGCGGCACGGCGCCTTCGTTGCGCAAGGTCAGCGCGGCGGCGGGCTTGTCGGCGCCGAGGTCGAGGCGGATCGGCGACACCTGCAAGGCGGCCGCCGATGCGTCGTGCATCGACATCGACATGATCCAAACGCTGGCGACAATGCTCCCCGCGAGCCGCTGCGCGACTCGTCGAACCTGCTGGTTGAGCATGTCAGAACGTGATCGTCGTCGTGACCGTGGACGAGTAGGTGCCCGCTGCCGGCGTGTTCTGCGGCGCAACGCGGCCGTATACCGTCAACGTTTGCGCAGCGCCCGTGCCGGTGCCGCCCAGCGTATCTGTGCCGACTGTCTGGCCCCACACCAGCGAACGCGCCGAATCACGATAAAGCTGGAACGCGACGGTAGGCGTACCCGTCGCCGGATTTTGCAGCAAACGTGCGGCAACCGTGGAACCGCTGACCGAACCCGCGTCCAGCCCAACGTTATACGGCGCGCCGTTGGTGCAGGTGACAGTGAGCGTGGTGGTCTGATCGATGTTTGCTGCAATGACGCCCGACGTGCCGAAGTTCAACGCGTTGGCCGCGATCTGGCAATCGTTTTGCAGCGTGAGGGTGACAGTGAACGTGGTGCTTCGCGTGGCGGCGTTCGCTCCGAAGGGAACGAGCGGCCCCGTTGCCAGCGCGAGGGACAACATGGATACGGCAAACGAATGACGGCGCATTTCTTCACCTCTTTTGTGAAATGTCCCGTCGCGCCATCGTTTGCGCAGCTCTCTCTCAGGTTCTGGGGCGCGTCGTGGACGCCTTCATTATGTTTATTCGTCAGACCAGAGTAGTAACAAATTGTAACGATCGTTGTGATCGTTTGTGGTAGTGCAAATGCCTCATTTACGCGGCTTAGAAGGCGATTTCGACGATCGAACCTGCGCGATCCGCATTTGCCCGGAAGCGCGCGACCCGCACACTGGCAAAAAATTCTCCTGCCAGAACGCGATACTGCCCGCCAGCGGAACACGCGACGCTTGGGCGCGCGGTGTTGGTATCGAGCGTGCAGATGTCGTAGATGGTCAGCGTGACGGGCAGTTCGGCATTGCCGGAATGCGCAAGCGATTGCGCCGGCCCGACGACGAGCGCGGACACGAGCACGACGGCCGACGCCGCCAGCGAACGAAAGCTGGATGCCATGAGTGGACGAAAAACGGAGCGTGTGAAGGGCGGCGCTCTTGATGGCGCCGGCTTGTCTCGTTTACGGCACTTTCAGGCGAAAACTTAATTGTGATGCGCGCGTGCTCAGGCGGCGACTTCGACCGGCTTCATACGTTCGAGCGCGCTGCCATCTTCGCGGAACAAATGCACGTGCCGAATGCTGAATCCGGCATTGAGTTTTTGCCCTTCGACGGCGGTCGATTCACCGGAACCTTTGACCTGAATCACCAGCTCGTTTTTAAGCCGCAGATGCAGCAAGGTTTCGCCGCCGAGATGCTCGATCACCATCACTTCGCCGCTGAGACCACTGTCGATATCGCCGCCGCATGCTTCCACGAAGTGCTCGGGACGGATGCCGAGCGTGAGCGTTTCCCCCGCTTTTGTCGCCGATGCCGCGAACGGCAGCGTCAGCGCTTCTCCACCGGGCAACTCGATCGTCACGCCGTTGGCATCGCAACGCAGCACGCGCACATCGAGAAAATTCATTTTGGGCGAGCCGATAAAACCCGCCACGAAGCGATTGCGCGGCGCGCGATACAACTCCAGCGGCGAGCCGATCTGCTCCACGCGCCCGTGATTCAACACGACGATGCGGTCGGCCATGGTCATGGCTTCGGTCTGATCGTGCGTGACGTAGATCATCGTTGCGTTGAGCTGCTTGTGAAGCTTGATGAGTTCGAGGCGCATCTGCACGCGCAGGGCGGCATCGAGATTGGAGAGCGGTTCGTCGAACAGAAACACTTGTGGTTCACGCACGATCGAGCGGCCGATGGCTACCCGCTGACGTTGTCCGCCCGATAGCGCACGCGGCTTTCTTTCGAGCAACTGACCGATTTGCAGAATCTCCGCCGCGCGCTGCACGCGTTCCTTGATCTGCGCTTCCGGCAGCTTCAGCATACGCAGCCCGAACGCGATGTTTTCATAAACGGACATATGCGGATACAAGGCATACGACTGAAACACCATCGCCACGCCGCGCTGGGATGGTTCGAGGTCCGTAACATCTTCACCGCCGATCAGCACATGGCCGGAATCGCTTTCCTCGAGGCCTGCAATCGTGCGCAATAGCGTGGATTTACCGCATCCGGAAGGGCCGACGAAGACCATGAACTCACGGTCCGTCACCTCGATATCCACGCCCTTCAGCACTTCGACGCCCGCAAACGTCTTGCGAATCTGCTGCAGATGAACTGCGCTCATGCGTGTCTCCTGTTCACTGCGCGACGATCGCTTTGCATCGCAGCGCAGCATCTTAAGGCTTTAGCGATTTAGTTCTTGACAAGCTGTTCGGGCCAAAATATACAATTGTAAAACTGAAATTACAAGTGAAACGAAGCACAAGGACGTCATCTTAAGGACACATTCCCTCAAGCCGCACCCGCAAGAAAAAAACCAAGGAGACAGGCATGAAGAAGCGTTTTACCCCGACCCGCCAAATGGGTCCGGTCAAACACGTCACGGCAGTCGTGCTGCTGGCGGCAAGCGCTGCATTCGCGGCATCGAATGCTCAGGCCTGGACTTTGAAGGAAGCGGCGCAGCCGTATTCGGGCACCACCATCAAGGCGGTTTTTCTGGATCGACCGGGCTATAAGGCCGCGCAAACCCTGATTCCTCAGTTCGAGAAAGAGACCGGCATCAAGGTGCGTTGGGAAGTCATTCCATACGAGAACACGCGCGAAAAAGAAGTGCTTAATTTCGTGGGCGGCGGCGATCAGGACATCGTACTGGTGGACGTGGTGTGGATCGGCGAATTCGCCAGCAACAAGTGGCTGGTGCCGATCAAGAAGTTCACCGACGACCCCAAACTCGCGGACCCGAATCTCAATCTCAAAGGGTTCTTCCCGATTCTGCTCGACTCGTTCGGTTCCTGGGACAAGGTCACGTATGGTCTGCCGTTCGATAACTACTCTGGCCTGATGTTCTACAACAAGTGCATGCTGAAGGACGCCGGTTTCGACGGGCCGCCTAAGACATGGGATGAACTGCTCAACGTCTATGGACCGAAGCTCACCAAGGGCGACAAGTTCGCCTTCGCGCTGCAATCGCGTCGTGGTGAAACGCAGTCGGCAGATAGCTTTATGCGTGTGCTGTGGCCGAATGGCGGCTCGCTGCTCGACGACAAATTTAAGTCCAACCTGATGTCGCCGCAATCGCAAACGGGCCTTGAATATCGGCAGAAATTGATGAAGTACATGCCGCCGGGCATCGTCGATTTCGATCATGCCGAAGCGGTCAATGCGCTTGCGCAAGGGCAGGTCGCGATGATCACCGAGTGGTCCGCGTTCTATCCCACGCTGACGGACCCGAGCAAATCGAAGCTCGGCAATTGTCTGGCGATCACGACCGAGCCTAAAGGTCCGGCTGGCCTCAAGCCTGCGCTCGGCGGCTTCTCGCTTGCGGTGAATGCGAAGTCGAATGCGAAGAAACAGGCGGCATCGTGGCTGTTTATTCAATGGATCACGTCGGAGGCAATGGCCAAGCCGTATCTCGATGCAGGCGGCGTACCGGCGCGCATGGCCGTCTACAACGACAAGGCCGTGCAGGACAAGTATCCGTTCGTTAAGCCGATGGTCGAATCGTGGCAAGGCGGCGTGCCGGATTATCGTCCGCGTTTCCCGGAATGGCCTGCGGTGTCGGAAGTCATCGGCGAATGGGGCAGCAAGATGATGCTCGGTCAGGTGACGGTGAAAGAGGGCGCGCAGACCATCGGCCAAAAGACTGAAGACATTCTCAAGAAAGCGGGCTATTACGACGGCAAGAAGCCTTTGCTGAAATAAGGCTAAGGCTTAAGGAGACAAGGCATGGCGAATGGAATGGCATCACCAGTCACGCATGGCCGCAAGCCTGCACGGCGCTTGCGCGTGTGGCCGCGTTCGCCTGCCTTCTGGTTTCTGATCCCCGCAATCGCGGCGCTGGCGATCATCGGGATTTATCCGTTGTTGCTGGCGCTGTGGAATTCGTTTCATCAGTACAAGCTGGCTGATCTGGCTTCGGGCACGCCGTTTGTCGGTGTCGATAACTACGTTTCTACATTGACCGATCCGAGCTTTTGGCAAGCGCTTGGCCGCACGGCTTTGTTTCTTTGCTTAACCTTGCCGATAGAAGTCGCCTTAGGCCTGTTCGCTGCATTGATGCTGCATAGAACCGCTTTACGCTGGATGCGTACCGCCGCGCGCGTAAGTCTCGTCATTCCTATGGCGACGACTTACGCGGTCGTTGGATTGATCGGACGACTAATCTTCAATCGGCAATTCGGTGTGGCGAACTATCTGGCGGGTTTGATCGGCATTCCGCCGCAGGACTGGCTGGCGGACCCGACACTCGCTTTTGTCTCCGTGATGATCATGGATATCTGGCAGTGGACGCCTTTCTGCGCGCTCATCATGCTGGCGGGTTTGTCGATGGTGCCGAAGGAAGCGGAAGAGGCCGCCCGTCTGGAAACGCCTAAATGGAGCATGATTCTCTGGCATTTGCAGCGGCCTTATCTGCTGCCGGGACTCACGGCCATTCTTATTTTGCGCTCCGCAGACATGCTCAAGATGTTTGACGCCGTCTTCACCATGACGCGCGGCGGTCCGGGTGCTGCCACTGAATTTATCAGCATCTATATTCAGCGCGTGGGCTTTCGTTTGTTCGATCAAGGCATGGCATCTGCGCAGGCCATCATTCTTTTGATTCTGACTATTGTGCTGTCGCGTCTTTATATTCGTTTTGTGTATCGGGAGGCTGCGTGAGTACGCTTAACCTTGAAGTCACTCAGCGCGCCAAGCGTGCACGTGCGGCGCGTAAGCGTGCGACCGTATGGCATTTTATCGGCCTTTTAGTGGTGTTTTTGTCGTCCGTGTTTCCTTTCTATTGGATGGTTACGACGAGCCTTAAAAGCCAGGCCGATGCGCTCGCGTATCCGCCTAAATGGTTCTTTAGTCCGACACTGCATCACTACTCCGCAGCGCTGTTCGAACACGATGTAGCGGGCAGCTTGCTTAACTCGCTGATTATCGCAAGCAGCACGACGGTGCTGGCCATTCTGCTAGGCGCACCCGCTGCTTACGCGCTTGCACGCTATGAATTTCGCGGCAAGGAAGACTTGTGGTTCTGGTTTATTTCGAACCGTATGGTAAGTCCCGTGGTGCTCGCGGTGCCGTTCTTTCTGATTGCCACCAAGCTCGATCTCGTCGATACACATATCGTGCTGATTCTGCTTTATCTGACCTTTTCGCTGCCTATCGTCGTGTGGATTTGCACGGATCAGTTCCGCAATATTCCCATCGAGCTCGATGAAGCCGCGCGGCTCGATGGTGCTTCGCCGTGGCGCGTGTTCTGGCGCATCAATCTGCCGCTTGCGATGCCGGGCATCGTCGTATCGGCGATCTTCGCGTTTATCTTTTCG
>NZ_JAQFVG010000251.1:107218-110022 GCF_029439455.1 Caballeronia sp. BR00000012568055
TGCGCTCGTGCTTACGCGCACCGACGCGATGACATCGCCCGTCGCGGCCACGAGCTATATGAGCGGCTATGAATTGCCGTGGGGCGAAATCATGGCCACAGGTACGCTGATCGTATTGCCGATGGTCGTGTTCGCGCTGCTCGTATCCGGCCGTCTCGTGCAAGGCCTGACGATGGGCGCGGTGAAATGATGTCGGGCAAGAGCGCACCGTCCATGTCCATTGCAGAGCCGGATGAATCGATCGATTCGGAAGAGGAGTTGCAAGCGCGCGTCGCATGGCATTACTACGTTGGCAATCTGACACAGCAGGAAATCGCGCAACGTATAGGCAGTAATCGTGTGCGCGTGAATCGGTTGCTCGCGGCAAGCCGTGAATCGGGACTCGTGCAGATTACGATCAACAGTAAGATTGCGCCGTGTGTTGCACTGGAAGAAGCGTTGACGAAACGCTTCGGACTCGAATGCGCGGTCGTTGTGCCGAGCGGTGCGAATAACGAAGCGAACAATGCGGCGCTTGGTATTGGCGGGGCATCGTATTTTTCGAGGCAGATCGTAGCGGGGCAGACCATCGGCTTAGGCTGGGGACGCACGATTCGCGCCGTATTGCGTGCCATGCCGCAGCGCAGTTATGGCGCGGTATCGGCGGTGTCTTTGCAAGGCGGCTTGTCGCATTGTCCAAGCATCAATACGTTCGATATCGTCTCGGACTTCGCAAATATATGCCGTGCCGACGGTTATCTTTTTGCCGCGCCAATTTACGTGAGCAGCCAGAAAGCACGCGATGTCATTCTGCAAGAGGAAACCGTGCGCGAGACGTATGAGCTTGCGCGCAATGCCGATCTTGCTTTACTGACCGCTGGCGATCTTACCGAGTCGCTCGTGGTGACTTACGGCATCGACAATCCCGAGCAATTGCGCACCTTGCAAAAGGCCGGCGCAGTGGGCGATATGCTCGGTCATTTTATGGATCAGGATGGCGAACTAATCGATCATCCATTAAACCGGCGCACGGTCGCCATTACGCTCGACGATCTTCGCAAGATTAAGCGCGTGGTGCTGGTCAGCGGTGGCGCGAAGAAATTCCATGTTACGCGCGCTGCGTTGCGCGGACGTTATCCGTCGGTGCTGGTGACGGACGAAGAAACCGCGCGGCGTCTGTGCGACGAGCCTTGATCGGAGCGCTATGAATCATATCGATAGAAACCGCGAGTTCGCGGGCAAGACAGCGATCGTCACGGGCGCGGGCAAGGGTATTGGCTATGCGACGGTGAAGTTGTTGCGTGAACGCGGTGCGCGCGTGATTGCAATCAGCCGGACTACTGATGATTTGATTTCGCTGCGAGACGAAACCGGTTGCGACATCGTTACCGTCGATCTTGCTAACGCCACCGAAGCACGCGCCGCAGCACGCGATGCGCAACCGGTCGATCTGCTGGTGAACAATGCGGGCATCGCTGAATTGCAGCCGTTTCTCGACACCACCGTCGAATCCTTCGACCGCACGATGAACGTCAACGTGCGCGCCGCGATGATCTTCGCGCAGGAATGCGCGCGCAGCATGATCGCGCGCGGCACGGGTGGCGCGATCGTCAATGTATCGAGCTTGTCGGCGAATGTGGGTTTCGCGCTGCACGCGGCGTATTGCGCCTCCAAAGGCGGACTCGATGCGATGACGCGAGTGATGGCCACCGAACTCGGTCCGCACAATATTCGCGTGAACGCCGTCAATCCGGTCATTACGCTCACGCCGATGGGCGAGAAGGCATGGAGCGATCCCGCTAAATCCGGTCCCATGCTTGCGCGTATTCCACTCAATCGTTTTGCGCAGCCGGTTGAAGTGGCGCGCACCATCGCTTATTTGCTTGGCGACGATTCGAGCATGGTCAATGGTGTCAGTCTTTTAGTCGATGGCGGCTTTCAGGCCTGCTGACTTTCTTAGCAAAAAAGGAACGACGATGGAAGCTCTGGTTCTTGAAGAAGCACGGCGCATCAGCTTGCGTCCGTTCAGTCTGCCGCAAGTCGTGGGGCCGCGCGATGTGCGTATTCGCATTCATACGGTCGGTATCTGCGGCAGCGATATTCATTACTATCAGCATGGACGAATCGGCCCGTTCGTCGTCAATGAACCGATGGTGCTGGGACATGAGGCGTCGGGCACGGTCGTGGAAGTGGGCGAAGAGGTGAAGCATCTCAAAGCGGGTGATCGTGTCTGCATGGAGCCGGGTGTGCCCGACATGGAGTCGCGTGCTTCGCGTGAAGGCTTGTATAACCTCGATCCGAAAGTGCGCTTCTGGGCCACGCCGCCGGTGCACGGATGTCTTGCGCCCTACGTTGTGCATCCGGCTGCTTTCACGTTCAAGCTGCCGGACAACGTGAGTTTTGCGGAAGGCGCGATCGTCGAACCTTTATCGATCGGCTTGCAAGCGGCCAAGAAGGCCGCGATCAAGCCGGGCGATGTGGCGGTCGTACTCGGCGCGGGCACCATCGGCATGATGTGCGCGCTCGCCGCGCTCGCGGGCGGATGCAGTCGCGCGATCGTCTGCGATCTGGTGCAGGAAAAGCTCGATCTGATCGGCACCGTGCAAGGCGTGACGCCGGTGAATATCCGCGACAAAGCCGTCAAGGACGTGATCGCGGAACTGACCGATGGCTGGGGCGCGGATATCGTTTTCGAGGCGAGCGGTAACGAAAAAGCCTTCGACGGCATTATTGATTTGCTGTGTCCGGGTGGCTGTCTTGTGCTCGTCGGTATGCCCCAACGCGCTATTCCGCTCGATGTGGTCGCTGTGCAGATCAAGGAAGCG
>NZ_JAQFVG010000252.1:0-18843 GCF_029439455.1 Caballeronia sp. BR00000012568055
ACGCACGCACAGTCGGCTTCCGCCGCGCGCTCGTTCGTGTTGCAGGAAGCGGATTGCGTGGTGCTGATCGGCGCGCGGCTGAACTGGCTGTTGGCGCACGGCAAGGGCAAGACCTGGGGCGCAGCGCCCAAGCAATTCGTGCAGATCGATATCTCGCCGACCGAGATCGACAGCAACGTGGCGATTGCCGCACCGGTGATCGGCGATATCGGTTCGTGCGTGTCGGCGCTGGTGTCGGGCATGGATGCGGGCTTTCCGAAGCCGTCGAGCGAATGGACCGGCGCGATCAACGAGCGCAAGACCAAAAACCTCGACAAGATGGCCGCGACGCTCGCGAAGAACCCGTCGCCGATGAATTTCCACAGCGCCCTGCGCGCCATTCGGGACGTGCTGAAGACGCGTCCGGATATCAACGTCGTCAACGAAGGCGCGAACACGCTGGACTATGCGCGCAGCATTATCGACATGTACGAGCCGCGCAAGCGTTTCGATTCCGGCACGTGGGGAATCATGGGTATCGGCATGGGCTTTTCGATCGGCGCGGCGGTGACCAGCGGCAAGCAGGTCGTGGCGATCGAAGGTGACAGCGCGTTCGGCTTCAGCGGCATGGAACTCGAAACCATCTGCCGATACGACCTGCCGGTGTGCACCATCGTCTTCAATAACAACGGCGTCTATCGCGGCACCGATGTGAATCCGACCGGCGGCAAGGATGTCGCGCCGACCGTGTTCGTGAAGAACGCGCGCTACGACAAGATGATCGAGGCCTTCGGCGGCATCGGCTTCCATGCGACCACGCCAGAAGAACTCACGCATGCGCTGGAAGAGGCGATCAAGTCCGGCAAGCCGACGCTCATCAACGCCGTGATCGATGAAGCGGCGGGCACGGAAAGCGGCCGCCTGACCAATCTGAATCCGCAAAGCGCGGCGATGAAAAAGTAACCGAAGCGAATCGAACTGAACTGAGCCAAATCGGAATACTAAGGAGAACATACGTGAGCAAGAAACCACTCGAAGGCATCAAGATCATCGATTTCACGCACGTGCAGGCCGGTCCCGCGTGCACGCAGATGCTGGCCTGGTTCGGCGCGGACGTCATCAAGGTCGAGCGTCCCGGTTCGGGCGATGTCACGCGCAATCAACTGCGCGATATTCCCGAAGCCGATGCGCTGTACTTCACCATGCTCAACAGCAACAAGCGTTCGCTGACGCTGGATACGAAGAAGCCCGAAGGCAAGGAAGTGCTGACCAAGCTGATTCGTGAATCGGATGTGCTGGTGGAGAACTTTGGTCCCGGCGCGCTGGATCGGATGGGCTTTTCGTGGGAAAACATTCGCGAGCTGAATCCGAAGATGATCGTGGCATCGGTCAAGGGCTTCAGCGACGGTCACCATTACGACGACCTAAAGGTCTACGAGAACGTCGCGCAATGCGCGGGCGGCGCGGCATCGACGACAGGCTTCTGGGACGGCCCGCCGACCATCAGCGCCGCAGCGCTCGGCGACAGCAACACGGGCATGCATCTGGCCATCGGCATTTTGACGGCGATCATCGGCCGGCAGCAGACGGGCCGCGGCCAACGCGTGGCCGTATCCATGCAGGACAGCGTGCTCAATCTGTGCCGCGTGAAGCTGCGCGATCAGCAGCGGCTGGATCGCGTAGGGTATCTTGAGGAGTACCCGCAATATCCGCACGGCACCTTCAGCGATGTCGTACCGCGCGGCGGCAATGCGGGCGGCGGCGGACAGCCAGGCTGGGTGCTCAAGTGCAAGGGCTGGGAAACCGATCCGAACGCCTACATCTATTTCACGATTCAAGGCCACGCGTGGGCGCCGATCTGCCGCGCCATCGGCAAGCCGGAATGGATCGAAGATCCGAACTATATGACGGCCGAAGCGCGCCAGCCGCATATTTTCGATATCTTCAATACGATCGAAGCATGGCTCAGCGACAAGACCAAGTTCGAAGCGGTCGATATCCTGCGCAAATTCGATATTCCGTGCGCGCCGGTGCTGACCATGAAGGAACTTGCCAACGATGAATCCTTGCGCGCGAGCGGTTCTATCGTCGAAGTGGATCACAAAGTGCGCGGGAAATATCTGACAGTTGGGAGTCCGATCAAATTCTCGGATCTGAAGCCGGAAATCACCGGTTCGCCGCTGCTGGGCGAGCATACTGAAGAAGTGCTTCTGGAGCTGGGTTACAGTGCAGAGCAGGTCGCGCATATGCAGGAATCGCGCGCGGTTTGATATAGCAGGAAAGGGTGACGTGTACTTCCCCGCACGTCACCCGCGTTCGGGAAGCAACCATGACGACAAACATAGACTACGAACAGCTCGTCAACGCCATCGGCGATGCCGTGATCATTTCCGATGCGAATGGCGCGATCACCTTATGGAATCCGGCGGCCGAGCGCATGTTCGGCTTCACGCAAAGCGAAGCGCTGGGTCAGTCGCTCGATCTGATCATTCCCGAGCGTCTGCGTGGACGTCACTGGGACGGCTACAACAAGACCATGGCGACGGGCGAAACGCGCTACGGACACGATCTGCTCAAGGTGCCTGCCGTCGATAAAACGGGACGCGCCATGTCGATTGCGTTCACGGTCGCGCTCCTGCATTCGGAGCAAGGCGAGGTAAGCGGCATCGTCGCCATTATTCGTGATGAGACTGTGCGGTTTCAGGAGGAGCGCGCGCTGCGCAAACGTATTACCGAACTCGAAGCTTTGAACTGAACAAAGCGGCCCAAAAAGTGCTATGCCGAATCTAGTTCGGCATACGATCTAATTCGACTGCCGGATTCACTTAACAAGAATCGGGCGTCCGCATCGGCGGCGTGCGGAGGAGTCGAATATGGCTAAGCGTCACGCTTTATTGCTCGGATGCGCGCTGACATTGCTATGCGCGAATCCCGTGTTTTCAGCAGATCGGCAAACGCGAAAGGCAACCGCCGATCATCGCGCCGCCAATGGCGCAAGCCTCGATCATTCGGGCAAACCGCGCAAAGGCAAAGCGTCGTATTACGGCCGCAACTTTTACAAAAAGAAAATGGCTGACGGCACGCCGATGAATCCGCAGTCGAATGCGGCCGCCAGCAAAACGCTTCCCATCGGCACGACCGCGAAGGTGACGAATCTTGAGAACGGCAAGAGCGCTGTCGTGGAAATCAAGGATCGCGGGCCTTATGTGAAGGATCGTATCGTCGATGTGACGCCGAAGACCGCGGACACGCTGGGGCTGAAGAAAGACGGCACGGCACCGGTCGAAGTGAAACCAATCGCGGTGCCGCAACCGGATGGAACGGTCAAAGCGGATGTGAAGACGCCGTAATCCGTTTAGCCCGCTCACGTATCACTTCGGCGTCACGCCGGGTTGCGCGATGTCATTGTGCTTGTCGCGATAGATTTGCTTCGACACGTTGTTTTCGCGCTGATTCAGGCGATTCTTTTCGCCGGGCGTGAGATGTCCGCCATTGGCCGCAAGATCGGCCTTTCTCGATTGATTGATGGACGCTTCGCGATTCTCGAGATTGCTCGCACCGTGCGCGGTAATCTGCCCGCTTTGCAGTCCTTGTCCGATTCGTTTCTGCTGGTTCGCCTCTCGGTTGCGGACCTCCTGCGACAAGGCCGACAGGGGCACGGCAATGATCAGCGCAGCAGCGAACATTCGAAGAGTGGTTGAGTTCACGTCGGTATCTCCTTTGAAGGTTGTAAGGAGTTACACGGACGTGGCTCGATAATCCGTCGAACAAGAATGAAACAAGGTGTAACCATTGTTTCGCTTATATAGTCTTCAAGACACGGTTTGATTCGTTATACGAAGGATTCGCCCGTCAGCGTTTCGCAGACTTGCCATAGCCGATTCGCAACGTCGGCATCGAGCGCTTGCGGCGCGACGTATGCCGGACCAACGCGCTTGCCGCGCGCTTCGAACAGACCGAGCGGGCCATAGTAGCCACCGTGCTCAACGTCAGGGGCGGTGGCCGCATAAAGCGTAGGCAGCGCGCCATCGACATCGCTATTCAGGAACGCACCGATCATCTCGCCCAATAGTGCTCTCACCGCGCGCGTCATGACCGAACGATCGTCGCGAAAGAGATTGGTTTTCGCGACGCCCGGATGCGCCGGAACGGACATCACGCGCGAGCCTGCGGCGCGCAATCGCCGATCGAGTTCGCGCGCAAAAATAAGGTTGGCGAGCTTGGATTGACGATAGGCGCGCATCGGCCCGTAATGTCGCGTCGATTGGAGATCGTCGAAATCGATGCGCCCGGTTTTATGCGCGATCGATGCGACTGTCACGATACGCGGCGCATCCTTCGCACGCTGCGCAGCGGCTTCGAGCGCGGGCATCAGCCGCGCGGTCAGCGCAAAGTGACCGATCACGTTGGTGCCGAACTGGCGCTCGAAACCATCGGCGGTTTCGAGGCGATGCGGCGGCGCCATCACGCCCGCGTTGTTGATGAGCAGATCGAGCGGTCGTCCCTGATCGAGCTGACGGCGGGCAAAGTCGTGGACCGATGCAAGACTGGCGAGATCGAGCGGCTCGAAGACGAGTTTCGCGTCAGGTTGATTGCGCCGCAGCTTTGCAAGCGCTTCTTCACCACGACGTGCATCGCGGCATGCGAGGACGACCTCGGCACCGTGACGCGCCAGCATCGCAGCGGTGTGATAGCCGATGCCGCTGTTCGCGCCCGTCACAACAACGCGGCGACCGTTCAGCGACGGTATCTGTGCGGGAGTCCATTCGGTGCTCATGTATGGCTTTAAAGGGGCAAAAGCTTTAGAAGCTATCACACGACTCTGGCCGCGTTAAAGAATATCGCCCGTTTCGATTCAATTTCGAAATATCGCTATTACGGCTGGTTATTTGGCTTTTGCTTGATGTGCGAGCTGGTTTGCGCAACGCCGCGTCCAGCGGGCGTCTCGCGGCACAGCCACGCGCCGCACAGGGTTCTGCCGATGAAACAGCGCGATCCAGCGGGCATCTCTCGCAAGAAAAGTCCTCGGTATACTCGCCCACTTCCCCCATCGCTATTGCTTTCCGCCCGTATTCAACGCGCGCGCTTGCTCCTTCTCCTTATGTCCGATCTTTCTACGCCGTTCGGCGGCGCGCCTCGCCGCCTCGTCAATATCAATCCGAAGCCGCTTGCCGTTGCGCTCGCGCTCGTCGTGTTCGGTGCGGTTTATCTCGCGCAGACCGTCAGCGGGAAACAGGCCGCGCTTTATGTTCTTGGCGCGATGCTCGGCATCACGCTCTATCACGCCGCTTTCGGCTTTACGTCCTCATGGCGCGTGTTTATCGCCGATGGCCGGGGCGCGGGTCTGCGCGCGCAAATGTTGATGCTCGCGATCGGCGTGCTGCTGTTCTTTCCGGCGCTCGCCGCTGGCACGCTGTTCGGTCATCCGGTCACCGGAGAAGTCGCGCCGGTCGGCGTGTCGGTGCTGTTCGGCGCGTTTATTTTCGGCATCGGCATGCAGCTTGGCGGCGGCTGCGCCTCGGGCACGCTGTACACCGTTGGCGGCGGAAGCACGCGGATGGTGGTGACGCTGATCGCGTTCATCGTCGGCTCGGTGGTTGGGACGGCGCATCTGCCGTTTTGGTCCGCGCTGCCGCATCTCCAGCCGATTTCGCTCGTCAAGACGCTCGGCGCGGGTCCGGCGATCGCGCTGAATCTCGCGGTGTTCGCGGTGATAGCGGCGCTGACCGTGCTGATCGAAAAGCGCCGTCATGGCCGTCTCGTGAGCGAGGTGGAGCGTGAGCCGAAGGCATCGCCGTGGCTGCATGGTCCGTGGCCGCTGATGGCTGGCGCGGTCGTGCTCGCGATCCTCAATTTCGTCACGCTCGCGTTGTCTGGCCGTCCGTGGGGCGTGACGTCGGCGTTCGCGCTGTGGGGCGCGAAGACGTTTACCGCGCTGGGAATCGATGTCGCCAGTTGGCCGATCTGGAGCACCGGCCCGAACGCGGCCGCACTGAGCGCGCCGATCAGCCACGATGTGAAGTCGGTGATGGATATCGGCATCGTTATCGGCGCGATGATCGCGGCTTCGCTCGCCGGCCGCTATGCGCCGGTGTGGCGCTTGCCGCTGCGTTCATTGATCGCGGCGATCGTCGGCGGATTGCTGCTCGGCTATGGCGCGCGTCTCGCATATGGCTGCAATATCGGCGCTTATTTCAGCGGCATCGTGTCGGGCAGTCTGCATGGCTGGCTCTGGCTCGTCGCAGCATTCTGCGGCAATGTGATCGGCACGAAGCTGCGTCCGGCCTTCGGGCTTGCAGTCGAACGCGTGAAGCTGACGGGCTGTTGAAGACGGTCGTTATACGATAAAAGGCAGCGCATCGCGCTGCCTTTTATCGTTCAAGCGTATTTGATTCGACATCCTGAGTAAAATTCATTATTTTATCGATTTGATAACAATCGAGACTTTGACCTGGACAAGCCGCTGCACACCTCGAAATGGCGTCCCGAGATTTGCCGAAAGCACATGTCTTTATGATAGTTTTTGGGCGAAAATGAAGACGTCCATATTTACCGTGCAAAGTGCACTCGCCATAGCAGAGTCGCAAATATGAGCTCCATACAAACACCGAGCTCGCAAGCATACGGCCTTGAGGTCATACCGTTTCCTTGCTGCCTGATTCAAGTCGATGGCAACATCGTCGCGAGCAACGGCCTGGCGAACGCGCTGTTCGGAATCGATGTAAATGC
Organism: Caballeronia sp. BR00000012568055; assembly: GCF_029439455.1. GTDB lineage: Bacteria > Pseudomonadota > Gammaproteobacteria > Burkholderiales > Burkholderiaceae > Caballeronia. The sequence continues at coordinate 6,709 of NZ_JAQFVG010000252.1, forward strand.
GACTCGATCCTGCACGCTGCAAAGCCATTTGCAAGCCGACGATGCCGCCGCGTTACTCGGCGCGCTCTGGTCATCGAGCGATCCATTCGAACTCGATTGCCGCGTGTCGGACACATCAGGCACGTCCCGCTGGTTCATGCTGAGTGCGCGGCCGATCGAGTCGTCGAGCGTCAGCACGTGGCTGTGCAGCTTTATCGATATCCACGCACGCAAAGCCCACGAAATCGCGCTCGCTCGCGAATTGCGCATCCGCGACGGCATGTTCGATGCCAGTGTCGATTGCATCAAGGTCATCACGGCCGATGGCTCGCTGACGCATATGAATTCGGCAGGCTGCCAGGCCCTCGGTGTATCCGCCGATTCGCCTTTCGGCATGACATGGGTGGACTTGCTGCCGGAGTCGGTCCGCGAGCCCGGCAAGCATGCAATGGCGATGGCGCGCGCGGGGCATCCGGCGCGCTTTCCCGGCAGCAGTCAGTTGCCGGGCGAGCCGCCGCGCTATTTTTTCGTGGAAAGCGAGGTTGGTGTGGGATCGAAGTTCAGGATCTGTCTGCCGGAGTGCGTGTAAGCGCGAGTGAGCGCGCACGTATGAGTCGATCTTCTTCTCAACGCGGATCGGCATTGGGCTGCGACGATCGGATTCTAAGGAAGCACCCGATTCCCATCCAAACAGTTTTTCGTCAGTATCGATACCAAAACGGGTATGGGGCGAGAACCGGTGACGACAAAAAGGGGAGTCAGCGTTGGGACAGGGACATTCGAACTGGTTCGTGCGTGCGCGCCTGAAGACGCGCCAGTTGCTCTTGCTCGCCGCGATGGAAGAGGAAGGCAACGTGCGGCGCGCGGCGGACGTGCTGGGCATGACGCAACCTGCGGCATCGCGCATGTTGAAGGAGCTGGAAGACGTGCTGGAGGTCCGGCTATTCGATCGCACGCCGCACGGCATGCAGGCCACGCTTTACGGCGAAGTGATGATTCGCCACGCGCGCATGGTGCTGTCGAATCTCAACAAGGCGCAGGAGGAAATCGCCGCGTTGCGTGCGGGTTTGACCGGTCAGGTGCGTATCGGCGTGATTGCGACGGCGGCGGCGCGCATGGTGCCGCTCGCTATCGGACGCGTGAAGGAGGCGTATCCGCAACTGCAAATCTGGTTGCAGGTGGAGACGTCCGATGTGATGCTGCCGCTCGTCACGCAAGGGCAGCTCGACATCATGATCGGTCGCGTGCTGGAGCAGCACGTACAGCTTCAGCACGCGGTGCAATACACGCCAATCGCCGATGAACCGCTCTGCGTGGTCGTGCGTCCGGGGCATCCGCTCGAAGACGCTTCGGACCTCACGCTTTCGGGCATTGTCGGGGCGGAGTGGGTGTTGCATCCGCCGGGCAGCGTGCTGCGGCATCGGATCGATATGGCTTTTGCGGAGCTTGGATTGAACGCGCCGCAGAACGTCGTCAATACGAACAACTTTCTCGCCATCTCCAGTTTGCTTTTGCAGAGCGACATGCTCGCCGTGGTGCCCGACGAAGTCGCCAGGCAATACGAGCGCTCCGGCACGCTGAAGCGTCTCGCCATCGATCTGCCTTGCCGGATGGATGCCTTCGGCATCATCACGCGTCAGGATCATGCAGGCTCGCCTGCGGAAGCCGTCGTCCTGAAGGCGTTGCGCGATGCCGCCGCCGAGGTCTACGGCGTTTCTATGTGAGCGCGTTACGCGTTTTCCCGTATATCAAGCTTGGTATCGCAAACGCCGAATAAGTGATTGGACCAATATGCGTCGCCGGGACTAATCTTGCGCTGGACCCAAATCAGGGCCAAAGACCCGGCCATCGAGCCGCGGCAAGATGATCCAGATGATCCATCAGGAGACGACAATGAAACAGATCCGGCGCACGGTTCTAGGCGCAATGCTTGGTTCGGTCCTGTTGTTCGCCGCGAGCGTGAACGCGCAAGCCGAGGATAAACCGATCACGCTCGGCTTCGCACAGGTCGGCGCGGAAAGCGCATGGCGTACGGCCAATACCGTGTCGGTGAAATCGGCCGCGAAGGATGCGGGCATCAACCTGAAGTTCTCGGATGCCCAGCAGAAGCAGGAAAATCAGATCAAGGCGATTCGCTCGTATATCGCGCAAAAGGTCGATGTGATTGCGTTCTCGCCGGTCGTCGAATCCGGCTGGGAGCCGATTCTCACCGAAGCCAAAAACGCGAAAATTCCGGTGATTCTCACGGACCGCAATATCGACGTGAAAGACAAGTCGCTCTACGTAACGATGATCGGCTCCGACTTCCTCGAAGAAGGCCGTCGCGGCGGCAAGTGGCTCGAAGATCACTACAAGAACGATAAAGGGCCGATCAATATTGTCGAATTGCAGGGCACGGTAGGTTCCGCGCCAGCCAACGATCGGCGCGCGGGTTTGCTCGAAGTGATCAAGAACGATCCGAAGTTCAAGGTGATCGCGTCGCAAAGCGGCGACTTTACGCTCGCGGGCGGCAAGCAAGTTATGGAAGCCTTCGCGAAGACCTACGGCAAGCAAATCAACGTGGTCTACGCACATAACGACGACATGGCGCTCGGCGCGATCCAGGCCATGGAAGAAGCAGGCATGAAGCCGGGCAAGGACGTCACCGTCGTGTCTTTCGATGCCACCAAGGGCGGCTTCGAAGCGATGGTCGCGGGCAAGATCAACGTGGATGTCGAGTGCAGTCCGTTGCTCGGGCCGCAATTGATGACCGCAGTGAAAGATGTGGTGGCGGGCAAGCAACTGCCCAAGCGCATCGTGACGGAAGAAACGATCTTCCCGATGAGTGTCGCCGCTCAGACGCTGCCGCAGCGCAAGTACTGATCGACTTCATTTTCGGGCGACTTTATGACCGATGCTCCCGTGGTCGAAACGATCGGCCTGTCCAAGTCTTTTCCCGGCGTGCACGCGTTGCGCAACGTCGATTTCCGCCTGTTTTCAGGCGAGATTCACACGCTGATGGGGCAGAACGGCGCGGGCAAGTCCACGCTTATCAACGTGTTGACGGGCGTGCACGAACACGATGCAGGCGAGATTCGGCTCGGCGGCGTGCCTGTGCATTTCGCCGCGCCGCTCGAAGCCGAAGCGGCCGGCGTTCAGACCTTGTATCAGGAAGTGAATCTGTGTCCTAACTTATCGGTTGCGGAAAACATGTTCGCGGGGCGTCAGCCGAAACGGCTCGGCGCGATCGACTGGAAAACGATTCACGCGCGCGCACACGCCGCGCTCGCGGCCCTGAACGTATCGGTCGATGTAACCAAATCGCTCGATACGTACCCGATTGCCGTGCAGCAGATGGTGGCGATCGCGCGTGCGTTGTCGGTCGATGCGCGCGTGCTGATTCTCGACGAACCCACATCCAGTCTCGACGATGGCGAAGTGACGCGGCTTTTCGACGTGCTGCGCAAACTCCGCGATTCCGGTCTGGCGATTCTCTTTGTCACGCACTTTCTTGAGCAAACCTACGCAATATCGGATCGCATTACGGTGATGCGCAACGGCGAGCGCGAAGGCGAATATCTTGCGAAGGATTTGCCCGTCGAGTTGTTGGTGTCGAAGATGGTCGGGCATGAGCGAATGACCGAGCGCCTGAAACGCGCGGCGACGGAACCTTCAGCAATTCATACGCATAGCGAACCATTTCTGGAGATGCGCGGCGTGGGCCGGCGCGGCGTGATGAATCCGGTCGATATCGACGTGCAGCCGGGGCGGATTCTCGGCCTTGCTGGCTTGCTCGGCTCGGGCCGCACCGAAACCGCGCGGCTTTTGTTCGGCGCGGAACGCTCCGATGCGGGCGCGATGCGGATCGGCGGGAAAGCGGTCAGGCTGCATTCCCCGCGCGATGCGGTGCGCCACGGCATCGGCTATTGTCCGGAGGATCGCAAGAAAGAGGGCATCGTCGCCGACCTTTCGATACGCGAGAACATCATCCTCGCCGTGCAGGCGCGGCGTGGCCTGTGGCGCTATATCCGAAAAGCGAAACAGCGTGAAATCGCCGACGAGTACATCAAGCAACTCGGCATCAAGGCGCGCGATGCCGAACAGCCGATCGGCCTGCTGTCGGGCGGCAATCAGCAGAAAGTGCTGCTTGCGCGCTGGCTCGCGACCGAACCGAAGATGCTGATTCTCGACGAACCGACGCGCGGTATCGACGTGGCGGCGAAGTTCGAGATCATGGACCGCGTGCTCGCGTTATGCGCGAAGGGACTGTCCATTCTCTTTATCTCATCGGAAGTGAGCGAGGTCGTGCGCGTGAGCGACCGGATCGCGGTGCTGCGCGACCGTCGCAAGGTCGCCGAGGTCGCGGGACATACGGCGTCGGAAGATGAGGTGTACCGATTGATTGCGGGAGGATCGCAATGAACCGGATCAAAGCGGTTTTTCAGCACGCGCTTGTGTGGCCGTGCGTCACGCTGATCGCGCTGTGCGTGCTCGATCTCGCGCACAACGCGCACTTTCTTTCCATCACGATGCTCGACGGCCATCTGTTCGGCGCGCCGATCGACATTCTGAATCGCGCGGCGCCGCTCGTGCTCGTGTCGCTCGGCATGACGCTCGTGATTGCGACGCGTGGCATCGATATTTCGGTAGGCGCGATCGTCGCAATCGCAGGCGCGACTGCTGCAACGATTCTCGCCGACGACCCGTCGCGCGTCACGCTCGCCATTTCGGCGGCGCTGCTCGTCGGCGTGATTGCGGGCATGTGGAACGGCTTGTTGGTGGCGTTTATCGGCATGCAGCCGATCATCGCGACGCTGATTCTGATGGTCGCGGGACGTGGCGTTGCGCAGTTGCTGACGGGCGGCCAGATCATTCCTATCGGCGCAAAAGCGTATCTCTTCGTCGGCGGCGGCTATCTCGCGGGCGTGCCGTGTTCCGTGTGGGTGGCGGTGATCGCGCTGGTGCTGACCGCGCTGCTCGTCAATCGCACGGCGCTCGGGCTTTTTATTCGCGCCATCGGCGTGAATCCGGTTGCGACGCGGCTCGTGGGCTTGCGTTCGAGCATGATCGTGTTCGGCGTGTACGCGTTTTCCGGCCTGACTGCGGCCATGGCGGGCGTCCTCGCGAGTTCGAACGTGCGCAGCGCCGACGGCAACAACGCGGGCCTCCTGCTCGAACTCGATGCGATTCTCGCCGTCACGCTCGGCGGCACATCGCTGCTTGGCGGACGCTTCAGTCTGGCGGGCACCGTGCTCGGCGCGCTCATCATCCAGACGCTCACGTACACGACGTATTCCATCGGCGTGCCGCCCGAAGCGACGCTCGTCGTCAAGGCGGCGGTCGTGCTCGCCGTCAGCGTGATTCAATCGGCCACCGCGCGCGCGGTGCTGCTGCGGCAGTTCAGGCGCGTGTTCCCTGCGCCGAAAGCGCCGCTCGCGGAGGCGTCCAAATGAGCAATGTCATCGATCGCGTGACCGACCCGCGCATCCTGCCCATTGTCGTCACCGTCGTGCTGTTCGCCGCGCTGTTCGGCTTCGGTTCCGTGATGTACACCGGCTTCTTCTCGCTTCAGGTTTTACTCGGACTGCTTATCGATAACGCGTTCCTGCTGATCGTGGCGATCGGCATGACCTTCGTGATCGTGTCGGGCGGTATCGATCTTTCGGTTGGCTCGGTCGTCGCGCTGACCACCATTTTGTGCGCCGTGTTCGCCGAAAAGCTGCATTGGCCCGTGTGGATCATCGTGCCGCTCGTACTGGCGGCGGGTGCGCTTTACGGCGCAGCAATGGGCGCGCTGATACATTTCTTCAGGCTTCAACCGTTCATCGTCACGCTGGCGGGCATGTTCCTCGCGCGCGGCGCGTGCTTTCTCATCACGACGCAATCCATCACCATCAACGATCCGACCTTTCACGCCTTGTCCGCCTTTCATCTCGATGTCGGCGGCGCGTCCGTCACCACGGGCGCGCTCGTCGCTGTCGTGACCTTGTTCGTGGCGATTTTCGTCGCGCACTTCACGCGCTTCGGCCGCAACGTGTACGCCGTGGGCGGCAACGAGCGCTCCGCGCTGTTGATGGGCTTGCCGGTCGCGCGCACGAAGGTCGGCGTGTACGCGCTGAGCGGTTTCTGCTCCGCGCTCGGCGGCGTGGTGTTCACGCTCTACGTGCTTTCCGGCTACGGGCTGCAAGGACAGGGCATGGAACTCGACGCCATCGCTGCGACGGTGATCGGCGGCACGTTGCTGACAGGCGGAGTAGGCTATGTGATTGGATCGGTATTCGGCGTCGGCATTCTCGGCACGATTCAAACCCTCATCACGTTCGATGGCACGCTTAGCTCGTGGTGGACGCGTATCGTGATTGGTGCCTTGCTGTGCGCGTTTTGCCTGCTGCAACGCGTGATCGAGCGACATGCGGCGCGCCGCAAATCCGGCGGCACGACGCTTGGCGAAGGCTTGAAGCCGACCTCGCCGCTGCCGCCCGATACCGCGAGCAAGGCCGAACCGCTTGCGATGATTTCACGGACCTGACGTGGCATCAAAAATCATATGGAACCCTGATCATGTCGGACAAAAAGCCCAAACTCCGCTCCGCGCAATGGTTCGGCACCGCCGATAAAAACGGCTTCATGTATCGAAGCTGGATGAAGAATCAAGGCATTCCCGATCACGAATTCGATGGCCGTCCGGTTATCGGCATCTGCAATACGTGGTCGGAACTCACGCCATGCAATGCGCACTTTCGAAAGATCGCCGAGCATGTGAAGCGTGGCGTGTACGAGGCGGGCGGTTTTCCGGTGGAGTTTCCGGTCTTCTCCAACGGCGAATCGAACCTGCGCCCGACCGCGATGCTCACGCGCAATCTCGCCGCGATGGATGTCGAAGAAGCCATTCGCGGCAATCCGATCGATGCCGTCGTGCTGCTCACCGGCTGCGACAAGACCACGCCCGCGCTGCTGATGGGCGCGGCAAGCTGCGATGTTCCCGCCATCGTCGTGACCGGCGGCCCGATGCTCAATGGCAAATTGAATGGACGCGATATCGGCTCGGGCACGGCGGTGTGGCAACTGCATGAATCGCTGAAGGCGGGCGAGATCGATCTGCATCAGTTTTTATCGGCGGAAAGCGGCATGTCGCGCTCGGCGGGCACCTGCAACACGATGGGCACCGCATCCACGATGGCGTGCATGGCCGAAGCGCTCGGCACGTCCTTGCCGCACAACGCCGCGATTCCCGCCGTCGATGCGCGCCGCTACGTGCTCGCGCATATGTCAGGAATCCGTATCGTCGAGATGGCGCTCGAAGGCTTGACGCTGTCGAAGATTCTCACGCGCGAAGCCTTCGAAAACGCGATTCGCACGAATGCCGCGATCGGCGGTTCGACCAACGCGGTGATTCATCTGAAGGCGATTGCGGGGCGTATCGGCGTGCCGCTGGAACTGGAAGACTGGACGCGCATTGGCCGCGATACGCCGACCATCGTCGATCTTATGCCGTCGGGGCGTTTTCTGATGGAGGAGTTCTATTACGCGGGCGGTTTGCCGGCCGTGCTGCGGCGTCTGGGCGAAGCGAACCTGCTGCCGCATCCGAACGCGTTGACGGTCAACGGCAAGACGTTGTGGGAGAACGTGAAGACCGCGCCGAATACCAACGACGAAGTCATCCGCACGCTCGACAACGCGCTGATCGACGATGGCGGCATTCGCGTGTTGCGCGGCAATCTATCGCCGCGCGGCGCGGTGCTGAAGCCATCGGCGGCGAGTCCTGAGTTGCTGAAGCATCGCGGGCGCGCGGTCGTGTTCGAGAATCTGGAGCATTACAAGGAGCGTATCGTCGATGAATCGCTCGACGTTACTAAGGACTCCGTGCTTGTGCTGAAGAACTGCGGACCGAAGGGTTATCCGGGCATGGCGGAAGTCGGCAACATGGGTTTGCCGCCCAAGCTGCTGCGCGAAGGCGTGAAGGACATGGTTCGTATTTCCGATGCACGCATGAGCGGCACGGCATACGGCACGGTGGTGCTGCACGTCGCGCCGGAAGCGGCGGCGGGCGGGCCGCTTGCCGCCGTGCGCGATGGCGACTGGATCGAACTCGATTGCGATGCGGGCACGCTGCATCTCGACATCAGCGACGAGGAACTCGCGCGCCGCATGAGCGATCACCAGCCGCCGCGCGTGCATGGCGACGGCGGCTACGCGAGACTTTATGTCGATCACGTATTGCAGGCCGATCAGGGCTGCGACCTCGATTTTCTCGTCGGTTGCCGAGGCGCGGCCGTTCCGCGTCATTCGCATTGACGTTTCCGAACACACTCATCGATATGACATCTCAACGCACGCCGCGTTATCGCGGCATTTTTCCCGTCGTTCCGACGACGTTTTCCGAATCCGGCGCGCTCGATCTCGACAGCCAGAAACGCGCAGTCGATTTCATGATCGATGCAGGTTCGGACGGCCTGTGCATTCTCGCCAACTTCTCGGAGCAATTCGCGCTCTCCGACGACGAACGCGAAACCCTGACGCGCACCATGCTCGAACACATCAAGGGCGCGGTGCCGGTGATCGTCACGACGAGCCATTACAGCACGCAGATTTGCATCGAGCGCAGCCGCCGCGCCGAGGCGATGGGCGCATCCATGCTGATGGTGATGCCGCCTTATCACGGCGCGACCTTCCGCGTGCCGGAGTCGCAGATTTTCGACTTCTACGCGCGCCTGTCCGATTCGGTGAACATTCCGATCATGATTCAGGACGCGCCCGCAAGCGGCACGGCGCTGTCCGCGTCGTTTCTCGCGCGTCTTGCGCGGGAAGTGGAACAGGTGTCGTACTTCAAGATCGAAACGCCGGGCGCGGCCGCCAAGCTGCGCGAACTGATCCGGCTCGGCGGCGACGCAATCGAAGGCCCGTGGGATGGCGAAGAGGCCATCACGCTGTTCGCGGACCTCAATGCGGGCGCGACGGGTTCCATGACGGGCGGCGGATTCCCTGACGGCATTCGTCCGATTTTGGAAGCGTTTCGCGAAGGCAATCGCGATGAAGCGTTCGCGCACTATCAGCGCTGGCTGCCGCTTATCAATCACGAGAATCGGCAAGCGGGGCTGCTCGCGGCGAAGGCGTTGATGAAGGAAGGCGGCGTGATCGCGTGCGAAAGTCCGCGTCATCCGCTGCCCGCGATGCATCCCGACACGCGCGTCGAACTGATCGATATCGCCCGGCGGCTGGACCCGCTGGTTTTGCGCTGGGCCTGAGCCTCGGTGAAGGCGCTGCAAGCCGCGCGCTATGACGGGTTCGTTCAGCCCACCTGCTCGCGCCACTTATAAGCCTGCTTCCACCCAAGCAATCGCGTGAGCTTTTCATTGCTCAACAGCGTCTCGAACTCACCCAATGGCTTCTTGACCCGCACGTTAGGGTAAAAGCGTTCGATGAGCGTCGCTGTCGGCTGGTCGGACGATACATCGTCTGCGGCCACGTTCATCACCTGAAAACCGAGACCGTCTTTTTCGATGCCGAGACGGCAGGCCGTGGCGAGATCGCGTCCATCGATATAACTCCACGCGATACGCTTTCTCAGCGACGCGTCCTTGTTCCAGGTCGCGAACTTTTGATAATCGACCGGATCGAGCACGTTGCCGATGCGAAAGCAGTAAATATCCGCGCCGGTGCGCGCGTGAAATGCCTTCGCGGTCACTTCGTTGATGACCTTTGAGGTGGCGTAGCTGTCCATCGGATCGACGGGATAGTCCTCGTCGAGCGGAAAGTACGCCGGATCGCGATGCCGGTGCGCGAACACCACGCCATAAGTCGTTTCGCTCGACGCGAGAATCACCTTGCTGATGCCGAGCTTCGACGCTGCATCGAGAATGTTGTACGTGCCCATCACGTTGATACGAAAACCTTCGTTATCCGTAGTAACGAGAATGCGCGGAATGGCCGCAAAATGCACGATCGCATCGATCGGTTTCGGCTCGATGTCCTCGTCGAACTCCTTCGCTGTGGTGCTGGAGGCGAGCGCGTTGAAGACCTGTCCGGCATCGGTGATATCGGTAATGAGCGTGCGCGCGGTGGCCTTCGCCATCGGCACGCGATCGAGATTGAGCACTTCGTAGCCGTGCGCCACCAGATCTTCCACCACCCACTTGCCGGCCAGTCCGCTGCCGCCGGTTACGATCACTCGCTTGGTCATGCTGTGGCTCCTTGGTTGTGTTTCGAGTCGTTTCGCGTACACACATCCTAGAGCCAGATAACACGCCATTTCTGTGACGCGCGTCATAACGACATGCGCGTTTCGATACGGGTTAGCACCGATACGCGACTATGACGCGCGTCACAGATTCCTCGCCGCCCGCGACCCTAATATCGTCTTCAGCCTGTACAGGAGGAACGATAGGTGAGTGCGATTTCGTCGAAGAAGCCGCCGCCACCCGCGCGTGGCATCGCGTTTGTGCGTGCCTGTCTGCGCATCCGCGAACTGAACGTGCTGTCGGTGCTGATTCTGGTCGGCCTCGTCATCAGCCTGTTTTCGCCGTATTTCCTCACCACCAACAATCTGATGGGCGTGTTCCGCTCCTTCTCGCTGGTCGCGCTCATGTCGATCGGGATGATGCTCGTCATCATTACCGGCGGCATCGATCTTTCGGTCGGCTCGGTGATGGGGCTGTCCTCGCTTATCACCGCGCTAGCGTTCCAGCACGGGCTGGGCGCGTTCGTCGCCATCGTGTGCGGACTTGCGGTCGGGCTGATGGTCGGCGCGTTCAACGGCTTCATGATCACGTGGATCCAGTTGCCGCCGTTTATCGCGACGCTCGGCACGCTTTCGATCGGGCGCGGGCTGATGTACATCATCACCAAGGGCGTGCCGGTTACGCCCGACGTGCCCGATGCGTTCACTTTCATCGGTCAGGGTTATATCGGCTTCGTGCCGTTTCCCGTCGTGATTCTTCTGGCGATGACGGTGATCTTCTCCATCGTGATGCGTCAGACGCGCTTCGGCCGTCATGTCTATGCGACCGGCGGCAACGAAGTGGCGGCGCGGCTTTCCGGCGTGCGGACCGCGCGCGTGAAGTTCGCGGTGTATGTGCTCTCCGCATTGATCGCGTCGATGGCGGGCGTCATTGCGTTTTCGCGCTTCGTATCGGCGGAACCGGCCTCGGGTTTCGGCGCGGAACTCGACGTGATCGCAGCAGCGGCGATCGGCGGCGCGAGTCTGTCGGGCGGCGCGGGCAGCGTGGAAGGCGCGATCATCGGCGCGGCGCTGGCGGGGATCATCACCAACGGCGTGGTGCTGCTCAATATCGATACCTACGCGCAGCAGGCCATTACCGGCTGCGTGATCCTGATCGCAGTGAGCATCGATATCTGGCGCGTGCGCCGCAAAGGTCGCTAGAACATCAACGGGAGGAGACAGAACCATGCACATGACATCGATGACATCGAAACTCGCCGCGAGCGCGCTGCTCGCATTCTGCGCGGCGGCGGGCAAAAGCGCGTACGCCAAGGATGCGAAGGATATTTCGGTAGCCGTAATACCCAAAGTCGCCGTGCCCTTCTTCGACGACTGCAACAAGGGCGCGCAGACCGCAGCCGACAAGGCGGGCGTCAAGTATCAATGGGTCGTGCCGCAGAACACGCAAGGCTCCACGCAAGTGCAGATTATCGAAGACCTGATCTCGCGTCATGTGGATGGCATCGCTATTTCGGTTAACGAACCGAAGTCAGTAGAAAGCGTGATGAAGCGCGCCGAAAAGAGCGGCGTGAAGGTGCTGACCTACGACTCCGATTCGCCCAACAGTGGTCGCTCGATGTATATCGGCACCAATAACACGCAGGCCGGCGAGACGATGGCCGACACGATGGGCAAGGCGCTCAACGGCAAGGGCGAAGTCGCCATCGTGACGGGCCAGCTTGGCGCAGTGAATCTGAACGAGCGCATCGCTGGAATCAAGCGCGGGTTGGCGAAGTATCCCGGCATCAAGATTGTCGAAACGCAGGGCACCGACGACGACCTCGCGCGCGGCGTATCGGTGGTCGAAACCACCTTGCGCGCGCATCCGAATCTCAACGGCATCTTCGGCGTGAGTCAGGTCGGCGGCCCGGCGGTGGCGAAAGTGCTCAACACCAAGGAGTTCGGCGCGATGAAAGGCAAGCTCGAAGTGCTCGCCTTCGACGATCTGCCGGATACGC
>NZ_JAQFVG010000252.1:18867-27348 GCF_029439455.1 Caballeronia sp. BR00000012568055
GGAGATGCGCGACATCTCTAAGACCTTCCCCGGCGTGAAGGCGCTCGACCGTGTAAGCCTGACGATTCGTCGTGGCGAAGTGCATGCGCTCGCCGGCGAAAACGGTGCAGGCAAGAGCACGTTGATGAAGATTCTGACCGGCATCTACGCACCCGATCCCGGCGGCGCGATCCTTATCGAAGGAAACGAGGTTGCGCTCGCCGACAGTAATCACGCGCGTGCGCTTGGCGTGAACATCATCTATCAGGAACTGGCGGTCGTGGAGAATCTGACCGTCGGCGAGAATATCTTTTTGGCGAAGGAACCGCGCACACGCTTCGGGCTGATCGATCGCGCGCGCATGTATCATCAGGCATCCGAAGTATTGAAGACGATCGACATGAATATCGATCCGGTCACGCGCGTAAGCGAACTGAGCGTGGGCCAACAGCAGATGATCGAGATCGCCAAGGCGCTCAGCGCGCAGTCCAAGGCGATCATCATGGACGAGCCGACCGCGTCGCTCAGTCATCACGAAACCACGGTGCTGCTCGGGCTGGTGCGGCGTCTGCGCGAACGCGGCATCGCGGTGGTGTACATCTCGCATCGGCTCGAAGAAATATTTGAACTCGCGGATCGCGTGACGGTGCTGCGCGATGGCCGCACCGTCGGAAGCGCGCCCATTGCGGACGTCACGCGCGAAACGCTGGTGCGTCAGATGGTGGATCGCGAACTGAGCGAACTCTACGGCGAGCCGCAATCGCACGCGAGCGATACACCCGTGCTCGAAGTACGCGCGCTCGCGTTGAAGCCGGTCCGCGCAATGGAAGCGCGTATCCGCGATATCAGCTTCACGCTGCATCGTGGGGAAGTGCTGGGTATCGCGGGGCTGGTCGGCTCGGGACGCACCGAAATCATGGAGATGATCTTCGGCATGCGCGCGGCCACCGGCGAGATTCTCGTCGATGGCGTGCCGGTGAACATCCGCAATCCGCACGACGCGATCCGCGCGGGCATCGGCTTTGTCACCGAAGACCGCAAGGCGCAGGGACTCGTGCTCGGCATGAGCGTGCGCGAAAACTTCAGCCTCACGCATCTGGCGCGCTATTCGCCGTTCCAGTTCGTGCAGCACGCACGCGAGCGCGAGAGTTGCCGCGAATACGTGCGGATGCTCGGCATCAAGACGCCGGGCGTCGAGCAGAAAGTGGTGAATCTGAGCGGCGGCAATCAGCAGAAGATCGTCATTGCAAAGTGGGTCGCGCGGCATCCGAAAGTGCTGATCGTCGATGAACCGACGCGCGGCATCGACGTCGGCGCGAAGGCAGAAGTGCATGCGCTGATCGCGCGGCTCGCGGCGCAAGGTATCGGCGTGATCGTCATATCGTCCGATCTGCTCGAAGTGCTCGCGGTAAGCGATCGCATTCTGACCGTGCGCGAAGGACGTATCAGCGGCGAACTGAGCCGCGCCGAGGCATCGCAGGAAAAGGTGATGGCGCTCGCCACGGCGTGACACGCCGCCTGTGCCTGCGTTGTCGACCGCTCAAAGCGGCGCAAGCGCGGGCGTCTGGACCTTGTTCACATAGCGCGCGACGAACGCGGGCGTGAGCACGATCTTGCGTTCGCGCATATCGACAAGCCCTTCGGCCTTCAGATCGCTGAAGTGCCGATTGACCGATTCGCGCGACGTGCCGATAAACTCCGCCAGCTTGTCCTGCGCGATCGGCAGGTCGATAAGAATGGCGTCGCCCTGATCGAGTTGATCGCTGAGGTGATCGCACGGCGTGCCGACTTGTCCCGCGAACATGACGAGCAGATTGACGAGGCGTTTTTTCACATCATGCAGCGAGAGGTTTTCGATCACTTGCTGCGCTTCCTGCCAGCGCAGATAGTGGTTCCTCAGCACAAACTGATTGATGACGTCATAGCGCGTAAGCAGGTCCTTGAAATCCGCCTTGCGGATATAACAGACCATGCTGGGCGCGAGCGTTTGCGCATGATGCGAATAACTGGCCTGATTGAGCACATCGCCATCGCCGAAAATCATGCCTGCCTTCACGAAAGCCAGCGTGATTTCCTGACCATCCTCGGTCAGCCGATAAAGCCGCACGCTGCCGCTTTTGAGCAGATAAACGTGTTCGCTGGATTCGTCCGGGCGATACACGACCGTATTCTTGCGCAGCGTCCGGTGATCGCTGAAGGCGGGCATGACCTCGTCGAGGCAATGGCGCTGGATCAGCGAGAGCAACTCGCTTTTGCCGACAAACCACATTGTCGTCTCCTTAAGAATGCCTTGCGGTCCGGCTCTTGGGCGTTTGTTTCGTCATGCTTGACGCAGGGAGCACGGCCATTTAAGACGCGCTCATTCTACACATCGATAATTGCGTCGCGCTTGGATGGCGAACGCGTTTTTATGCGTGCGCAAAGTGTGGGATCGCACGCTTTTTAGTGCGATGCAAACGAAGGTGAACAAGCACGTGAGCGCATTTTTGCTGCGCTTGCGTGAGCATTGCGCATAAGAAATAACGTGGCCGTGCTACGGGAAAGTCCCAAGAAAAAACATCAGACGTCTGATGTATCTTCGAGCCGATGCCACTCACGAGAGCACCATGCGCTTAAGCGTCGAACGTTCGATGAGCGACAAGATTCAGGCGTCGCTTCTCACGATGATTCGCGAGCGCAAGCTCAAGCCCGGCGACCAGATTCCCACGGAGCCGGAGCTTTGCGAACTGCTCGGCGTGGGGCGTTCGAGCCTGCGCGAAGCGGTGGCGCAGATGATCTCGCACGGGCTGCTCGAACGCGTGCAGGGGCGCGGCACCTTCATCAGACATATCTCGCTGAAGCTGCAAGGCGGACTCGATGATCTGATGTCTGTGACGGACATGATCCGCAGCGTGGGCGCGGTGCCGTCCACGAGCCGTATGCAGACCGAAGTAATCGCGGCATCGGAGAGTCTGGCGGAAAAGCTCGCCATTGCGCCGGGCGATCCGTGCGTGCGGATCGAGCGCGTGCGCCGCGCGGACGACGCCATCGCCGCATACTGCATCGACACGATTCCGAAGGCTCTGTTCGATGCCGCCGACGGCGAAATGGGCGAGTCCTTGTTCGGCATGTTCGCGCGCACGGGCAGGCGTTTGTCGCACACGCATACGTCGATCCAGCCGACCATTCTCACGCCGCGCGATCTGCCGGAACTGGGCGATGGCTTCGGCCTGTTTCTGCTGCTGGACGAAGTAGATTTCGATCAGAGCGGTGTGCCGCTCTGCTATGGCAACGACTACTACAACACGAGCATCTTCAAGTTCGATCTGGTGCGCAAGCGTCGCTGAAAAGCGTGGCGTCTGCATGCCGGAACACATCGGAGGAGACACCGATGGAGTTCGAAGCGTTCACTGCATCCGCGCTTGCGGATTATCTCGGCGGCATCGCCGATGTGCGCGCGCGCTTGTTCGAAGACGATGCGCCCGCCGATCTCGATATCGCCGAGGTCGGTGACGGCAATCTGAATTACGTGTACATCGTGACCAACGCGAAGGCGCGCGAGCATAGCGTGGTCGTCAAGCAGGCGCCGCCGTTCCTGCGTCTGGTGGGCAAGAACTGGCCGCTGTCGTGTCAGCGTATGGATCATGAAGTGGCTGCGTTGCGGCGCTTCGGCGCGCTGTGTCCGCAGCATGTGCCGTGCGTCTATCACGCCGACGAAAAGCGCTTTCTGGTGGTGATGCAGCATCTCGCCTCGCATCGCATTCTGCGTCAGGGATTGATGGACGGCGTGAGCTATCCGCTGTTTG
Organism: Caballeronia sp. BR00000012568055; assembly: GCF_029439455.1. Lineage (GTDB taxonomy): Bacteria > Pseudomonadota > Gammaproteobacteria > Burkholderiales > Burkholderiaceae > Caballeronia. The sequence goes on from NZ_JAQFVG010000252.1 coordinate 22,632, forward strand.
CGCAGCACATGGCGAACTATCTCGCGCACACCTTGTTTCATGGCTCGGATCTGTTCCTCGCGCCGGACATCAAGAAGCAGGCGATGAGCGCGAGCGTGAACATCGAGTTATGCAGGATTACCGAAGATCTCGTCTTTACGTTTCCGTACGAAGATCATTCGTCCAACGTGTATAGCGCTGCGTTGCCCGCGTCCGCGATTGCGCGTCTGCGAAGCTACGAGCCATTGCGCTGCGCCGCCGCCGATATGAAGTGGGCTTTCATGAATCACGCGGAGACGCTATTGCACGGCGATCTGCACACCGGCTCGATCATGGTGAACGCGCGCGAAACCTATGTGATCGATCCTGAGTTCGCGTTTTACGGTCCGATGGGTTTCGACATCGGCGCGCTTATCGCCAATCTGCTGCTCGCGTATTTCTCGCGCGACTATCACGGACGTGTCGATGGCGGCGATCCGCGCGCGTATCAGGAATGGCTGCTGGAGCAGGCCGTGACGATCTGGAACGGCTTCAGCGCGACCTTCCTCACGCTCTGGCGCGAGCACGAAAGCCGCAGCGGGAAACGCTTTATCGGCACGGCGGAGACGCGCGTCGGCGAGGCGTATCGCGCGCATTTTATGCGGCGTTTGCTTGCGGATACGCTTGGCTTCGCGGGCTGCAAGATGATCCGACGTATCGTCGGCATGGCGAAGGTCGCGGAAATTACGCGCATTCCCGACGCGCAGTTGCGCGCGCAAATCGAAGTGCGTTGTCTGCGTTGCGCCGAAGCGTTGCTTGTGCAGCGCGCCGCGCTTACCGATATCGAACAGGTCACGCTGCTCGCGCGCGAAACCTTGCTCGACAAATCCTCTTTCAGTTGATCGATCCCGGAGCGTTCATGGTTTCGCAGCGCAACTTTCCGACCTTGGCACCGACCATCGAATGGCGCGACGGCGATTTGCTGCTGCTCGATCAGACGCGTCTGCCGCACGATATCGTGATCGAGCATGTCGCCGATGCCGCCGCCGTGTGGCGCGCGATTCACGAACTGCGCGTGCGCGGTGCGCCTGCTATCGGCGTGGCGGCGGGCTACGGACTCTGCGTGGCGATGCAGGATGCGCGCGCGTTGCCGGTCGCGGAGTTTCGCGCGGAGCTGGAGCGGCGCGCGGCCTATCTCGATTCGGCGCGCCCGACTGCGGTGAATCTGAGCTGGAGCCTGAAGCGCATGCTGCGCCGCGCACACGCAAGCGATGCACGCGATTCCGCCACGCTCTACGATGCGCTCGTCGATGAAGCAAAGCGCATTCATGCCGAAGATATTGCGCTGTGCGAAGGAATCGGCGTACACGGGTTGCCGCTGATCGAAGCGGGCGCGGGCGTGCTCACGCACTGCAACGCCGGAGCGCTCGCAACCACCGGACTCGGCACCGCCACCGCGCCGATTTATGCGGCGCATCGCGCGGGCATCGCGTTCAAGGTCTATGCCGATGAAACGCGTCCGCTGTTGCAGGGCGCGCGCCTCACGGCCTTCGAATTGCAGCAGGCGGGCGTGGACGTCACGCTCGTCATCGACGGCGCGGCGGCTTCGCTGATGTCGCAAGGGCGCGTCGATCTGGTGATCGTCGGGACGGATCGCGTGGCGGCGAATGGCGACTTCGCCAACAAGATCGGCACGCTGGGCGTGGCCATCGCGGCGAAGTATTTCGGCATTCCGTTTTATGTGGCGTGTCCTTCTTCGACGCTCGATTTTTCGACGGCGAGCGGCGCGCAGATCGAGATCGAAGAACGTGGCGATGCGGAAGTCACGCATCTCGCGGGCCAGCGTGTCGCGCCGCAGGGCATCGCGGTGCGCAATCCCGCTTTCGATGTGACGCCGCATGCGCTCGTCACGGGGTTCATCACGGAGCGAGGCATCGTGAATGCGCCGTTCGAGCGTCTCTTCGAAGCTGAAGGCAACGCCGCATGAACGCGCTCGACGAAGACGCATTGCGCCGGGGTATCGTCGAAACCGCGCTCGAAATGGAGCGGCTCGGCATCAATCAGGGAACCTCGGGCAATGTGAGCGCGCGCTGTCGCGATGGCTTCCTCATCACGCCCAGCGGCGTGCCCGCGCGCGAACTCGATGCTGCGGGCATCGTCTGGCTGCCGCTCGATGTGCACGAGGACGACGCGATCTTGCGCACGCACAGGCCATCGTCGGAATGGCGCATTCATCGCGACATTCTGCGTGCGCGCGCCGATGCGAACGCGGTCGTGCACACGCATTCGATCGCGGCAACCGCGCTGGCGATTCATGCCCGCGATATTCCCCCTGTGCATTACATGGTCGCGGCGGCGGGCGGCGTGTCAATCCGCTGCGCGCCGTATGCGGTATTCGGCAGCCAGCAACTATCGGATTACGCGCTGGACGCGTTGCGCGAGCGGCGCGCGTGTCTGCTCGCGCATCACGGCGTGATCGCGCTGGGCGACGATCTCGCGCGCGCGTTGTGGCTCGCGCACGAAGTCGAAGTGCTGGCGAAGCAGTATCTGCTCGCGTCTCAACTCGGCACGCCGCCCGTGCTGACGGATGAACAAATGGATGAAGTGCTGGAGAAGTTCAAGACTTACGGCAGGCGCAGCAAGGCAAGCTGAAAGAGAAATGAGTATCGCAAACTCGTAAAACTTGAATAACGGAGACAGTCATGGCCTGGAGTTCAGCAAGATTCGATAGCTGGGGAATGATCGGCAAATCAACCGGCGCGTTGTTGTTGTGCGCGGCCGCGCTCGCGGGCTGTTCGAAGAGCGACAACGCATCGTCGGGCAGCAGTTCGGCGGCGAGTTCGAGCGATGCCGCCAGCGCGCCCGCCAGTGCGGCTGCCAGCGCGCCGGCTGCAACGGCTGCCACACCTGCGGGCGGCAAGCCCAAGGTCGGCTTTTCGATTGCAACGCTCAACAACGCGTTCTTCGTCGGCCTGAAAGCGGGCGTCGAGCGCGAGGCGAAGGAGCAGAACTTCGATCTCGTGCAGACCAACGCCAACGGCGACGCCCAGCAGCAAGTGAACGACGCGATCAATCTGCTGAGTCAGGGCGTGACCGCGCTGGTGCTCAATCCGATCGATTCGAAGGCGATCATTCCGGCGGTCGAGAAGGCCAATCAGATGAACATTCCGGTGTTCACGCTGGACCGTGGTTCGGATGGCGGCAAGGTCACGTCGTTCGTTGCATCGGATAACGTCGCGCTCGGGCAGACGGCGGCGAAGTGGATCGCGGAGCAACTGAAGAAGCGCTATGGCTCGGAGAAGGGCAATGTCGTCGATTTGATCGGGCTTGTCGGCACGACCGCCGCGACGGACCGCGAGAAGGGCTTCAGCGACGAGATCGCGAAGTATCCGAATATCAAGGTGGTCGCGCGGCAGGAAGGCGCGTTCGATCAGGAGAAGTCGCTCAACGCGATGACGAGCATCTTGCAAAAATATCCGCAGATCGATGCCGTTTTCGGCGCGAACGATGACAACACCGTCGGCGCGGAAAAGGCCATCGACAACTCGGGCCGTTACAAGCCGCTCGGCGACAAGGATCACATCATGGTGATCGGCGCGGACGGCACGGCGCAGGCGCTCTCCGCGATCCGCGCGGGCAAGCAGGACGCCACCATCTCGCAGAATCCGATCCGCATGGCCGCCAAGTCGCTGCAATTTATCGCGGACTACAACGCCAAGAAGGACGTGCCCGCGAACTACGCATGGCCGACCATGCTGATCGACAAGTCCAACATCGATTCCGATGAAGTGAAGAAATACGGCTTGTGGTCGGAGGAAGTGAAGCAGTAAGCGTAACCGCAGGCGTAGCGTGCGAGCCGCGCTACGCCCGACCCATGCAAGACGGAATGGAAATCATGACAGCCGATACAAAAGCGCAAGCGCCGCTTTTGCGCATGCAGGGCATCGTCAAAAGTTTTCCCGGCGTGAAGGCGCTGCGCGGCGTGAGCCTCGATCTGCATCGCGGCCATGTGTTGGCGATCGTCGGTGAGAACGGCGCGGGCAAGTCGTCGCTCGTCAAGACGCTGTCGGGCGCGTACGAACCCGACGAAGGCAGTATCGAGATCGATGGCGCGCTGCTCGCGCGCGGCACCAATGCGGCGATCGATGCGGGCGTCGCCGTCATCTATCAGGAGCTTTCGCTTATCAACGATATGACGGTCGCGGAGAATCTGTTCCTCGGCCGCATGCCGTCGGCGAGCGGCTTCGTGAAGCAGCGCGAAGCCCATGCGATGGCGCGCGAAGCGCTCGCTCGCGTGGGTCTCGATAACGTGCCGCCGTGGCAACGCCTCGGCGATCTGCCGCTCAACAAGCGGCAACTCGTCGAAGTGGCGAAGGCGATTGCGCGCGACGCTCGCATCCTCGTGATGGATGAGCCGACCGCCGCGCTGCAGAGCCACGACATCGCGAATCTGTATGCCGTGGTGCGGCGGCTGCGCGAAGAGGGCATGGGCATTATCTTTATCTCGCATCATCTGGAAGAGGTGTTCGAACTGGCCGATTCCGCTGTCGTGATGCGCGATGGCGCAACGGTCGGCGCGCGTCCGATGTCGCAATGGACCGAGGCCGAACTCGTTCAGGCGATGGTCGCGCGCAATCTGGAATCGTTCTATCCGTGGGAGCCGCGTCCTTATGGCGATGTCGTGCTGGAAGTGCGCGATCTCGCCAGCGCGCCCTTGCTGCGGCACGCGAGCTTTGCGGTGCGCGCGGGCGAGATCGTC
>NZ_JAQFVG010000253.1 GCF_029439455.1 Caballeronia sp. BR00000012568055
GTTTTGGCGCGAGATTACATCCGACAGCCAGTTACGCTGGATCGGCCCGGACAAAGGTGCGATTCATCTGGCAACAGCAGCCGTAGTGAATGCAGTGTGGGATTTGTGGGCGAAGTCGGTCGGCAAGCCCGTTTGGAAATTGCTTGTCGATATGACGCCGGAAGAGTTAGTGCGCTGTCTCGACTTTCGCTATGTGACCGATGCCATCACGCCATATGAGGCCATCGCGATTTTGAATCGGCACGCCAAGACGCGCGGTGAGCGCGAGAAGGAAATGCTTGAGCGAGGCTATCCCGCGTACACCACATCGGCTGGTTGGCTCGGCTACGACGACGACAAGATTCGCCGTCTTGCACGTGAAGGCGTGGCGCAAGGCTGGACGCACTTCAAGCAGAAAGTAGGTGGCAATCTCGAAGAAGACGTGCGACGCGCGCGAATCTTGCGCGAAGAAATCGGCGAAAACGCCAAGTTGATGATGGACGCCAATCAGGTTTGGGATGTCGATCAGGCGGTAGCCAACATGCGTCGTCTCGCGGAGTTCGATCCGTGGTGGATCGAAGAACCGACGAGTCCGGATGACGTGCTCGGTCACGCGGCCATTCGCAAGCGTCTGGGATCGATCGGCGTTGCGACCGGCGAGCATTGTCAGAATCGCGTGATGTTCAAGCAATTGCTTCAAGCCGAAGCAATCGACTTTTGTCAGATCGATAGTTGCCGGCTCGGTGGCCTGAATGAAGTCATTATCGTGTTGCTGATGGCGGCTAAGTTCGGCGTGCCGGTGTGTCCGCATGCGGGCGGTGTAGGGCTGTGCGAGTACGTGCAGCATATCTCGCTGTTCGATTACATCTGCGTATCGGGGTCGCTAGAGAATCGCGTGCTGGAATATGTGGATCATCTTCATGAACACTTCGTCGATCCCGTCGTCATCAAGAATGGACGATATGCGGTGCCGCACGCAGCGGGCTATAGCATCGAAATAAAGGCGGATTCATTGGATCGATATTGGTATCCGCAGGGCGCGGCTTGGACAGCGTGAGGCTAAGCGTCTTTAGCAAAAAAACGTTTGCTTGAGCTTAAGCATTTCTCAAGCGTTAGGCCTTGTATGTCTGCGCACAGAGATTACTTACCGGAACCTGCATGCTTCGTGCATAAACGATTTCCGGATAAGGCAAAATGGAAGCGGTGGTGTTTGAGGGATTTGGTCTGGTCGTGACGAAGCTTCGGGACCGGTACTTCATGCAATACAACGCAGGCACGCATGGGGTCGCGATGCGCAAGGACGCCATCACGAAAGAACAGGCCATGCGTGTGATGACCGGTCAGACGCACGAAGTAACGAGCGTGCTGATCGACATTCAGCGCAGTGTATCGAGCTTTAATGTGCAGCCGGGGCGAGCAGGCGTGTATTGATCAGTTGCGCGTGGCGGAAGTATCGTCATAATGTGCGACTGCTCTCTTCAAGCCTCGGCTCGCCATGTCTCACGAACATGCTCCGCACGACCATATGGTCGAACACGCCGCTCATTCCGGCGACTCTCTGTCTCGCTGGGTCGCAGTCTTTACGGCAATTCTTGCCGCGCTTTCCGGGCTCCTGCACTACGAAGAAGGCGTATTGCAGACGCAAGCGCTGATCTTCAAGAACGATGCCGTGCTGCTGCAAAGCAAGGCTAGCGATCAATGGAGTTACTATCAGGCCCAGTCAAGCAAAGGGCATTTGATGGAGCTTGCCGCCGAACTCGCGCCGGCCGAGCGCAAAGCGTTCTATCACGATCAGATCGGCAAATACGAAGAGCGCAAGACGCAGATCGCCGCTAAGGCGCATGAGATTGAAAAGCAGGTCGATGAAGCGAATCGTCGTTCGGAGGCTAAGGAACATCCGCAGCATTTATTCGGGCAAGCGCTTGCATGGCTAAGCGTGGCGATATCGCTTGCGGCGATCACGTCGCTTACGAGTAATCGTAAGCTCTTTGTGCTGGCCGGATTGATGGGCGCGGCGGGCGTCGGTGTATCGATTTTCGCGTTACTGCATCTCTGATTACATCAGTGGCCGGGGCATACAGTGGATTCGCCATTTAGCCCTTGTTGTTCGATCGAAAATGCCGCCGTAGTCTTCGATCCTTGTTTCGTCACGCGCACGATATAAATGCTGTCGAAGTCCGGGCTTTGCCACTTCGGCACGCTTTTCGGATCGCCGCCGTATTGCTTGACGATACGGCGCGCCGCCTCTTCGACAATCGAATGCTCCCACGCGACCACGACCAGTTCGTTCTTATAGCGTGATGCGAGCACGGTATCGACGAGCTTGTCGATATCCTTGAAACCGATCGATGCATCCACCGGCATGCCGAAATAAATCGCCGTTGGTTCGATAGTGGCAAGCGGGCGCACATAGTCGTACTTCGTGCCGCGATCGTCTTTTTGCCTGGCGGGGTCGGGCGCGAAGATCGCATCGGGACGGCCGAACTTCGCTTCGATCACACGCGGTAGCGCTAGCGAACGGTTAAGCCCTTGGCAATTTAATTGTCCAAGTCCATCGGCGGGCTTTTCGCCATGACGGACCATGACGATGGTTTCGGTCGTCTTCGCATCATCGGCGCGTGCAGCGTGGCTCGCTAAACATGCGAGCGTAGTAAATGCGAAAGCCGCAGCGTAGCGCGCTTGCATAGTCGTGGCCTTGACTAAAGAACAAGCCAATTTTAGCAACACGCGACGCTTGAATTGAGCAAACGCTGCATCTATTCTCCTGACATTTCCCCGCCATCGCGTTCGTATGGTCGAGTGGGATGCGCGGCATCGTGGAATGTATCTTGCTAAGCGGAGTAGGGCTTGCTGCAATTGGCGTGTTCACGTTCGGGCTGCTTGGCCTGTCGCTTCAATAACTCGCTTTCTAATGCCAACAAATCGCGATATCGAAAATTGTTTGCTTGAATTGCTGAGCCGGCGCGCCGAATCTTCATCGATTTGCCCGTCGGATGTGGCACGTACACTCGCAGAAGATGAAGCAGCATGGCGCGCGTTGATGCCTTCGGTGAGACGCGTGGCCGCATCGCTGGCGCGCGAAGGGTGCATCGTTATTACGCAAGGGGATGTCACGCTCGACCCTTCATCAATCGATCAGGGACCAATACGGTTGCAGCGCGGAGAGAAGTTCAGGATATCCAAGTGATTCGATATCCTAGTGCGACGATACGTAGGTCGCGCCATCGAAAGGTGCGGGAATGGCAAAACTCGCGCGCATACGCCGCGTTTCCGCAGCGGGTGTCAGACCGAATAGCCGCTTGAACTCGCGAGTGAATTGCGATGCGCTCGTGTAGCCGACAGCATGGCCGGCTGCTTCGGCAGTAAGACTTTCGCGGAGCATCAGCAGACGTGCCTGATGCAGTCGTGTCGATTTCACATATTGCATCGGCGAAACTTGCGTGATGGCCTTGAAATAGCTGTGGAAGCTCGGCACGCTCATGCCGGCTTCATCGGCGAGCATCGTGACATCGAGCGACTGCGCGTATGCCGCGTGAATCAAGCGCAGCGATTTGCCGATTCTGCCGAACTGGCCGCGCTTGGCGAGCGCTTCGCGCATCGAATTGCCTTGCGCGCCCGTTAATACGCGAAAGTAGAGTTCGCGCAATAACGACGGGCCCAGCACGGCGGCCTCAAGCGGCTCATTCAACGCTTCGACAAAGCGCAGCACGGAGCTTTGCATGGCGTCGTCCATCGGCGTGGATGTCATGCTTTTGGGCGTTTCCGAATAGGCCATCATGCCTTCGAGATCGATCTGCGCGGCCAATTCCCCGGCCAGCGTGAAATCAAGGTGCAGATAGAGCGCAAGCAAAGGACGCTCGGACGATGCATCGGTTTCCATCGTGAAGGGAACGGGCACAGAGACGGCAAGGTAATGCTGTTCATCGTAGAGATAGAGTTCATCGCCGAAATAGCCGCGTTTGCGGCCCTGACAAACAATGACGATGCCCGGATCGTAGAGTACCGGCGTACGCGACAAGGCCCGATCCGAACGCAGGATGCGCACGCTCGGCAGGGCGGTCAGGTTATAGCCTTCGTCCGGTGCCAGCGCACGCAGCAGCGAGATCATGCGCTTCTGACTTTGCGACGAAAGCGAGGTTTTCGACTTCATAGTTTTGTGCAAGATAAAGAGTGGATTTGAGCTTATTCTATTTGTCGCCTGATACTAGTATGCACTTTCCAGACACCAACAGGAGAGTGCATCAATGGCATCCGGAAAAACCTTGCTCATTACCGGCGTCAGTAGCGGCTTCGGCCGCGCGCTTGCAGTCGAAGCGCTTGCCACAGGGCATAAAGTGGTCGGCACTGTGCGAAACGATCAAGCCTTGCACGAGTTCGAATCGCTATCGGCGCATGCGGCGTTCGGGCGTGTGCTCGATGTGACCGACTTCGATCGGATCGATAGCGTGGTCGCTGAAATCGAGGCGAACGTAGGTCCGGTAGATGTGCTAATCAATAACGCGGGTTATGGGCACGAAGGCATCATGGAGGAATCGCCCTTGCCGGAAATGCGCCGTCAATTCGATGTGAATGTATTCGGCGCGGTCGCGCTGATGAAGGCCGTGCTGCCTTTCATGCGTGAACGCAGGCGCGGTCACATTCTGAATATCACGTCGATGGGCGGCTTTATTACCATGCCGGGTATCGCCTATTACTGCGGCAGCAAGTTTGCGCTCGAAGGCATATCTGAAGTGCTCGGCAAAGAAGTGGCCTCTTTTGGCATCGCGGTGACGGCCGTCGCGCCGGGGTCATTCCGTACCGACTGGGCGGGCCGATCGATGAAGCGAACCGCTCGCTCGATCCCCGACTACGACGCGGTTTTTGATCCCATTCGGCAAGCACGCGAAGAGAAGAGTGGCAAACAACTTGGCAATCCGAATAAAGCGGCCCGCGCGATGCTCGCGGTGATCGACGCGAAGAATCCGCCTGCGCATCTGCTTTTAGGAAGCGACGCGCTTGGGCTTGTGCGCGGCAAGTTATCGGCGATGGAGGAAGAAATTCGCGCGTGGGAGAGCGTGACTATTTCGACGGATGGTTAAATCGGAAACTGCTCGATGGTCGCGCGCACGTCCATCAACACCGATTCGAGCCGATCCACCGTCACCGAACTCAAACCGATGCGCAGCGCATGCGGCGCGTGCTTTGTCGTCGCATACGCTCGCGCTTTCGATACGGCGATACCGCGTTTAGCCAGCGCAGTCGCGATGCGGTCCATGCGCAGATCGTTCGGCAGCTCGAGCCACAGAAACATGGACGATGGATGCGCGGTCAGGTCCATGCCTGTAAAAACGCGCCGCGCGATGGCCTGCCTGTGACGCGCATCGCGGCGCAAGAACGTTTCCTGACGTGCGACCGTGCCGTCGTCCATCCAGCGCATGGCCATTGTCGTGACGATACCGGACAGGCTCCAGTAACTCGCGCGAATCGCAGCCTTTAAGCGACCCGCGTACGCCTCCGGTACAACGACAAAGCCGAAACGCAGTCCGCTCGCAAGGCTCTTGGAAAGGCTTGAAACATAGACCGTGCGTTCGGGCGCCATCGTTACTAAAGCGGACGGCGCTTTGCCTGCGAGATACGCATAGGCCGCATCTTCGATCAGCAGGCAATCGTGCGTTCGCGCAATCTCCACTAAGCGACGGCGTTGCTCGGCGGACAGCACCCAGCCAAGCGGATTGTGCAGCGTAGGCATCGTATAAATCGCGCGAATGCGATGGCGGCGGCAAAGCGCATCGAGCGCATCGAAATCAGGGCCGTCGGAAAGAGAAAGAGAACGCACGGGCCGTAGTGTCAGCCGATGCGCGTCCGCGATCATCTTGAAGCCGGGGTAACTCAACGCATCGACGGCGACGGAATCATGCGGTTCGAGCAGCGCACGCGTGACGATATCGAGCCCCTGCTGCGTGCCGCCCACGAGAAATACACGATCCGCCTCGACGCGCACGCCACGCTGCCTGGCCAGAAATTGCGCCACGATTTCGCGCTCATGACGCCGTCCTCCCGGCGGCTGTTGATGCATGAGCGAGGCGAGATCGCCTGATGTGGCGAGATCGCGGAGCATGGTGCGCAGCAGATCGGCCTGACCGTCCCACGTCGGATGATTGAAGGACAGATCGGTCACGTGGGCGTTGAGCCGTGCTTCGTCGTCGTTGTCCCACTCGCGCTGCTGCGGCCGATCGCGCACGAAAGTGCCGCGTCCCGGTTCGCCGATCACAAGGCCCATCGACTGGAGATGCGCATAAGCCTTGCTCGCCGATGCAATCGCCATACCGTAACGCGCGGCGAGCTTTCGGTGCGTGGGCAGCGGCGTGCCCGGCGCGAGCCTGCCGCTCATGATGTCGGCGGCCAGCGCATCGGTCAGCATTTTGACGGGGGATTCGCTCATGACGTGTATTGAAGCGTCTCTAGGACAATTATTTGATCGTCCTAGTGTACGGGCTTACGCTCTGCATGGAAACCATCATGGAGTCGATATGAGCCGTTGCTTACCCGTGCTGGACTATCTCCAGCGTCAACTCGATGGCCGTCTCACCGATGGCGATACCACGCATATGCGCTATCCCACGGCCATTTCCACGCTGCTGGGCTTTCGTATCGTCGAAATAGGCGAGGCGCTCGCCGTGCTCGAATTCGATGCCGATGCCACGCTCCACGGCAATCAGCAAGGCACCCTGCATGGCGGCCTGTTGTGCGAACTCGCCGATGCCGCCATCGGCACTGCGCATTCGACCTTGATGAGCGAGGGCGAGAGTTTCACCAGCATCGACCTGAAAGCGACGTTTCTGCGCCCCGTATGGAAATCGCGCTTGCGTGCGCGCGCATGGGCGACACATCGCGGCCGAACCATCAGTCACTATCAATGCGAGATTCAACGCGAAGACGGCAAGCTCGTGACGAGCGTTGCAAGCATTGTGATGACGCTTCACGGCGAACGCGCATCAGGCCGTTAGCCGCCCTCCCGCGAAAAATTTCTTCGGGCAGGTCACAATATTCTCCGTCCCGAATCGTCAACACGGGTATGGAACCGCCGCACGCCCCGACCACCTTGCCGCAGCAAGACCGCGAAATCGCCGATGCCGTCGCGCGTGAACGCCCGCGTCTGCGCAATTTCATTCGCAGGCGGGTGATCGATCAGGACGAAGCCGAAGACATTCTTCAGGACGTGTTCGAAGAACTGGTCGAAGCGTATCGACTGACGGACCCGATCGAGCAGATCGGCGCGTGGCTGTTTCGGGTCGCCCGCAATCGCATCGTGGACCGGTTTCGCAAGAAGAAGGAAGTGCCGCTGCCGGATTCGTTCGATGCCATCGAGTCCGACGACGACTAACGCCTCGATCTTGCGCTGCCGTCGCCCGATGCCGGTCCGGAAGCTGCGTATGCACGCGCGGCGCTGCTGCAAACGTTCCAGGCCGCGCTCGATGAACTGCCCGCGAATCAGCGCGATGTGTTTATCGCGCATGAACTCGATGGTCGCAGTTTCAAGGAAATCGCCGCAGAAACGGGCATTGGCGTGAACACGTTACTGGCGCGCAAACGCTACGCCGTGCTGCATCTGCGGGAGCGTTTGCAGTCGGCTCATGACGATTTCGAGAATTGAACGGAAGGAGAGAATCATGCGATTCAGAAGGAAGTTTTTGGCGAAGGCCGTGTTGTTGGTAGTCGTGTTTGCAGTTGCGGGCTTGATCGTGATGAGGCTGTGGAACTGGGTCATTCCGGGCCTGATCGTGGATGCACATATGATCGATTATCCGCGCGCGATCGGTTTGCTCGTGCTGTGCCGTATTCTGTTCGGCGGCTTTCGTGGTTATGGCGGTCATGGCGGTTGCCGTGGCGGACGCTGGCAACACTGGCAACGCATGACGCCGGAAGAGCGCGACAAGATCCGCGGCGGAACGGCGTCGATGTCAGGCGAACGGAGCGCACCATAATGCTGAGCCCACACGAATTCGCCACGCTGATGCTGGTGCGCAGCCTGCCCGAGCAAGTCGATATGACGCGCGCCGAACTGGATACGCTGCTCGATTCGCAATTTATCGCGCTGGAGCATGGTCGTCATCTCAAGCTCACGGCAGCCGGCGAACGGCTGCTCGAAGCGGCCACGCATATGGAGCGAAAGCTGCCGCAATAAACGGTTGATATCATCAAGCGGTTCTTTATCGACTCTTCGATTTTTATGGCTGCTTCTTCGTCCCGCGTCGGTCCGCTTTTCGCTTTGGTGCCTTTTCTCAAGCCCTATGCGGGCCGATGGGCGCTCGCGTTCCTTGCATTGGTGACATCGGCGGGCGCGACGCTGGCCTTGCCGATGGCGTTCCGCTATCTGATCGATCGCGGTTTCGCCACGGGTGACCGTACGCATATCGACCGCTATTTCATCGCGCTGTTTATCGTCTCGCTTATTCTCGCGGGCGCAACGGCGCTGCGTTTCTACTGGGTTTCATGGCTCGGCGAGCGCGTGACCGCCGACTTGCGGCGCGCGGTCTACGACCACATCATGCGGATGAGTCCGCAGTTCTTTGAAATCACGCAGACCGGCGAAGTGCTGTCGCGTCTGACGACGGATACGACGCTGATTCAAACCGTCGTCGGTACGAGTTTGTCGCTTGGGTTGCGCAATGCCTTGCTGACTATTGGCGGTATCGCGATGCTGGTGATGACGAGCGCGGCGCTGTCCGCGTACATCATCGCAGTCCTGATCATCGTGGTTGCGCCAATTGTCTTCTTCGGGCGGCGCGTGCGGCGTCTGTCGCGCGCGAGTCAGGACAAGGTGGCGAATGCGAGCGCGCTGGCCGGCGAGACGCTCAACGCCATGCCAACTGTGCAGTCGTACACGCAAGAGCAATACGAAGCGAAACGCTTCGGCGCAGCGGTGGAAACGGCCTTTGAAACCGCGCTCACGCGCATTCGCGCGCGCGCGGGGCTGACGGCGGTGGTGATCGTATTTGTGTTCGCGGCGATCGTCTACGTGCTGTGGCTCGGCGCGCAAGCCGTGCTCGCCGGACAGATGACGGCCGGGCAACTTTCGCAGTTCATTCTGTACGCAGTATTTACGGCGGGCGCGGTCGGCGCGCTCGCGGAAGTGTGGGGCGATTTGCAACGCGCGGCAGGCGCGACGGATCGGCTGATGCAATTGCTGGCGGCAGAGTCGCCTGTGACCGAGCCTGAAGTGACGTTGCCCATGCCATCCACCGGCGATGGTATTCGCTTCGATAATGTCAGCTTCGCGTATCCATCACGCGCGGCTATACCGGCGCTTTCCGGCTTCTCGTTCGATGTGCGTCCGGGCGAGCATGTCGCGCTTGTCGGGCCTTCGGGCGCGGGCAAGACCACGCTGTTTCAATTGCTGCTGCGCTTCTACGATCCGCAATCCGGCAGCATTCTGATCAACGGGGTATCGACACGGCAGATGTCGTTCGGCGTCCTGCGCAATGCAATCGGTGTCGTATTGCAGGACTCGGTGATCTTCTCCGGCAGCGTGCTCGACAATATCCGTTATGGCATGCCGGAGGCGACGCTCGCGCAAGTGCAGCACGCAGCGGATATGGCCGCTGCTGCGGGCTTTATCGAACAGCTTCCGGAAGGATATGACACGTTTCTCGGCGAGCGAGGCGTGAGGCTTTCCGGCGGACAGCGCCAGCGTATTGCCATTGCGCGGGCGATTCTGCGCAATCCGCCCATCCTGCTGCTCGACGAAGCCACCAGCGCGCTCGATGCCGCCAGCGAACGGCTCGTGCAAACTGCGCTGGACAATGCCGCGCAGAATCGCACGACGATTGTGATTGCGCATCGGCTGGCGACGGTGCAGCGCGCGGATCGGATCGTGGTGCTGGATCACGGGCGGATTGTCGCGCAGGGCAAGCACGCGGAGTTGCTGCAAAGTTCGCGGCTCTATGCACAGCTTGCGGCCTTGCAGTTCGGCAATCCACTCGACGCGGTACCCCACGTCAACGCGTGAACCTTCATAATGCATCGGCTAAATCAACATCAACATGGAGAAGTCGATGCTGCTGTCTGAACAAAACGTACTTGTCACCGGCGGCGCGCGCGGGCTTGGTGCGGCGATTACCGAAGCGCTCGCACGCGAAGGCGCGAATGTGGTGATCAATTATCGGCGCAGCGAAGCGCAGGCTCATGCGCTGGTCGAACAGTTAGGATCGCGCGTGATTGCGGTGCAGGCCGATATTACCGACGCTACATCCGTCGCGCGTTTGTTCGATGAAGCCCGCGCGAAAACCGGCCGTCCCATTCACGCAGTGGTCAATAACGCGTTGGCCGATTTCCGCTTCGATGGCGATGCGCGCCCGAAGCTCGGCGATATCGAATGGACGCGTTTTCAGCAGCAGATCGACGGTGCGTTGAAGGGCGCGCTGAACACGATTCAAGCCGCGCTGCCCGCGATGCGCGAGGCGGGTTTCGGACGCATTGTGAACGTCGGGACTAACCTGTTCCAGAACCCGGTGGTGCCGTATCACGACTACACGGCGGCGAAAGCGGCTTTGCTGGCGTTGACGCGCACGGCATCGAACGATCTGGGGCCGGACGGCATCACGGTGAATATGGTGTCGGGCGGATTGCTCCGTACGACCGATGCCAGCAGCGCCACGCCCGAAGCCGTGTTCGATATGATCGCGGGCTTCACGCCGCTGCGCCGCGTCACCACGCCCGCCGAATTCGCCGATGCGGTGCTGTTCTTTCTCTCACCGTGGGCGCGCGCGGTGACGGGGCAGAATCTGGTGGTGGATGGAGGGCTGGTGAAGGGGTGATCTTGTAACTTCATTGCCTTAAAACCGAACCATGTCACACGAAAAGCTTCCAATAAACACTCACACCGGGAGCGACTCATGGCGAACAACGTTTATGTGGCATTCAAGGGCACGGTCAAACTGGGCGTGCCGTTTCTCGACGGCTATAAAGGCGATCCGCACTATGTAATCTCGAGCGAAGACCCGAGCGGCAACGAATTTCGCATCGTGACCAATGTGAAGTCGGATAGCTCGCTCGCGGGCGCGGCGGGCTATAACGTGCTGTATGTCTGGAACCAATATTTTCAGCATCCGATGACCGCCGATCTCGACACGCTCGCGCCTGGCGTAGCAACGTCGAATTTTCCTAAGCTCGATTACGTGCACGACAAGCGACTCGTCGATCTCACCGCCATGCGGCCCATTCCGCTCGACACGAAAGACGAGAAGAACGATATCAACGCGCTGCTCAACGAGATGCTGACGCTGGATATGTCGGCAGACGGCATCGACTATGTTTATCCGACGCCCACGTATAGCGACAACCGGCTGGGCTGGAAGCCGACGAAAGACGTCACCGTATATGCGTTCGGCTTTCTGTTCGAACCGAAGCACGATGGCCTGCATGAAACGCATATGAATCAGGGCAACCCGAAGCCTTCGAAGGGCAGTCACGTCAAGGATCATTCGAACGAAAACGGCGTGTTTCAGGACGGCGCGGTGATCGTGGAAGTGGACGGCAAATTTCAGGCACTGTTCGTCGCGTTTCAGACGCAGCTCGTGCCGACCGATAATCGCGGGCGGCCCATTCCGGGGCAATCGCATCCCATCTTGCAGACGAAGGGTTGACGCGCTTAATCAGCATGTCATGCTTTCGGCCTAACTTACACTTCGCCTGCTTGGGTTTGGCTTCGATTCCTCAGTAAGCACACGCTCATCGGTCTGAAGCGTCCTCAAGGCATCCTTAATAAATGCCTGAGGACGTCGGGATCGCTCGCCCTAAAAATGACAACGTCAATCTATTCTCCGCTGACGCTAAGCCTTAATGTTGATCAAAACAACATCGTGGCGTTATTGCTGATTGGCGTCGGCGTAGTCGGTATTTTCGGTATTTTCACCGTAAGGCGCGTGCTGCAATTCGTGATGAGACTCGGCGCCGACATGCGTTGAACAATCCTGTTCCTTGTTACGATGACCGCTTACGCGTGTTATCGGAATCGATCATGGAACAGGAAGACTACGAAACGGCGATCAGGCAACTCCGCGCGGCGGCGGAACTGGTAGCGGCGGGCGTATCGGAAAATGAGCGGATGAATGCGCAGGGCGTGCGCGCTTTCTTCATGATGAAAGAAGCGCGTGTGCATGAAGCGAACCGCACGCAAACATCGAACGATGATCTGTTCCGGGCTACGGCATCGGCGGCGCTGGAGATGGCGGGGCGCAAGGAATATCTCGCGGCGGCAGCGCTTCTGGAACAGGCGCGTTCACTGATATGAATGTGACGCGGGACGCGTCGGGCGCGTCCCGCTCATTCACGTCGAACTCACATCAAATGGCTTTAGTGACTGGCGCAATCGCGGCCGGATCGGTCGTGCTGGCTTTGCCCGTTTCGACGTGCCCGGCAATGCGGCGCAGCCACGCGCCATTGCCCGTCACTGTGAACGACAGGTCATACCAATTCGCACTGCACGAGAGATCGAAGTGCGCCTCCACCGTTTTGCCCGCGGTCACGCTGATGTTCTGCGGTGCCTGAGCGTAAGCATTGTCGGCAGCGGTGACCGTCAGCGTCGACGTTCCCGTGTTGGCGACCGCGACATACACGTTGCCGTTCGCGACGTCATAGCACGTGGTGATTTCCGGATGCGCGGCAGCACCGGCTGTTGACGAACCTTGCAGGCGGCGGAAGAAGCCGTTCGGACCGTAGACGTTGACCGCGTAATTGCCGTTGGCATCGAGTGTCCATGTATCGGAAAGCTGCTTGCCTGCTTCGACCGTGTAGTGACGCGGCGTGGCGGTCGGATCGGCCGTATAGACCCAGAAATGCGCGCCTTGTTTGCCCGTATTTGCGAACGTAACGACATAACCGCCCGACTGCAACTGGCCGTTGACGTGCAGTTCATACGGCACCGCGCGCGCGGGACGTGTGCCGGTTTCCTGTGCCTCGACGGTTTGCGCGGCGCTCGCAGCGGGCGCGGTCTGCGAGGTCGTGCGCGCGCACTGCTGATCCGCCTGCGTGATGTATGTCGATGTGTTCGGCAAACTCGGAAAGCTCGGGTCCGATGCGCTGAAATCGAGCGCCGTCGTCAGATCGCCGCACACGGCGCGACGCCATGGCGAGATATTCGGCTCCTGTACGCCGAAGCGTTTTTCGATGAATTGCAGCACCGACGTGTGATCGAACACTTGCGAGCTGACATAGCCGCCGCGCGACCATGGTGAGACCACGAACATCGGTACGCGCGGTCCGAGGCCGTAGGGAAGATTGTCGGCGGTGTACGTGCCTTGCTGCGCGGACGTCACCAGCGTGTGACGTTCGAGCGTGATATCGACCGTGCTCGCGCCGGTGTTCGGCAGCGTGGGCGCTTGCGGCGGCACCATATGATCGAAGGAGCCATCGTTCTCGTCGTACATGATGAAGAGAACGGTTTTGCTCCACACGTCCGGATTCGATGTCAGGGCATCGAGAATGGTCGCGATATAGTTCGCGCCGTACAGCGGCGTGAACTTGGGATGCTCGGAATACGCGGCGGGCGGCAGCAGCCACGACACTTGCGGCAGATTGCCGGCCTGCACATCGGCCTTCAATTGCGTGAGATTGCGCGTGCTCATGCCGCGATTGGCCAGCGACGAACCCGCTGGCGCATTCACGAAGTTCTGAAAGCACGCGAGCATATTGGTGCCGTAATTGCCCGTGTAGTTATCGAAACCAGTGCCTTGCTGATACACCTGCCACGACACACCCGCCGTTTCCAGACGCTCGGGATACGTGGTCCACGTGAAGGGATTGAGCTTGATGGTATCGAACTGATTGTCGATATAGTCGATATTGTCCAGCAGCGGCCCGCCGCCGGTGCCGAGCGGATCGACCATGCCGGTCATCAGATACATGCGGTTCGGGTGCGTGTTGCCGGGAATCGAGCAGAAGTAGTGATCGCACACCGTGAAGGCATCGGCGAGCGCGTAGTGGAACGGAATGTCCGCGCGCGTGTGATAGCCCATCGTCATATTGGTCTTTTGCGCGGCCCATTTGTCACCGCGTCCACCGTCGATCGCGCCGTGCGTGGTCGCCCACGTATGCGGCAAGCCGCCAATACACTGCGCGTTCACCGCCGAGTTCGTGGTGTCGTAACGGAACGGCGCGATCACCTTGGTCGGGTCTTCCTGACGCGGCTGGAACCAGACCGGCTGACCGTTCGGCAGCGTCAGTGGAAAGCGGTCGTTATAGCCACGCACGCCGTTCAAATGACCGAGGTAGTGATCGAACGAGCGGTTTTCCTGCATAAATACTACGATGTGCTGAACATCCTGAATCGTACCCGTGACCGTGCTCGGTTCGATGGCGAGTGCGCGACGGATCGCATCGGGAAACAGCGCAGTGGCGGACGCACCGGCGAGGCCAGCGGAGAGCTTCAGAAAGTTGCGGCGGGATTGAGTGACCATGAGCGTCTTGTCGAGGTTGATCGGCTTGCGTTGACGTTGTGTCGTGCTTCAGGACTTGGGTTGCACGAAGCCGGGCGGGCAATGCATGTTGGCGTCCGCGACCGCAGCATTTCCGCACGCTGCCTTGGCGGTGGGCGTAGGCGTGGACGAATCGGAATCGCCGTGACAAGCGCTGAGCGTGACCGCGAGTGCCTGAATGCCGATCAGCATCAGGAGCCGAAGAACCGGCGTCTGCATGGAAGTTTCTCCGTTGTGAGGGCGGCAGACGCGGATGCGCGTCCGTCATCGGCAAGCATGAATAGGCCGATGCGGGCGAACAGTAATTTCCGAATGTTACAGACCAGTGTCCAAGCTCGATGAAGGCTTGTTTATAGGGTTTTTTGTAGGGATATAGAAAGAAAAAGACGCCCGTGAAGGCGTCTTGGAGATTGAAAAAGCTTAAGGCTCAGGAAGCCCAGTGACCTTCGATCCAGGCCCAGCCACCACCGCGTTCGGCCCAATGTCCCGGCACCCAGTGATAACCCACGCGTACTTCTTTCCAGTGACCCGGTTCCCAGACATAGTCGCCATGCGCCCACTTCCAATGGCCGTTCACCCAGACGAAGCCGGGACGCGGAGGCGGCGGCGCTTCGGCGCGGGGCGCTGGCGGTGCTACTCTGACGACTTCTGGTTGCGCAGGTTCGACCACGCATGCGGCAAGGCTCAGACTCAGCGTTGCTGCGGCAAGCACGCTCGCCATCATTCGATATGCGCGTCGCCCGTTCTCGTATGTCTTCAAGTCGTTTTCTCCTTTTATTGATTCCACTTTTCTCAAGAGCAACAGCGATGCCGCTCTGCTGTTTAAACGGCTAAAGTAGGCATCGCGTTGATGATTCTTTTGTAACAAATACTTTGGGATGTCGCGTAAGAGAAAACCAATCAAAAGAAAGAAAAAGGAATAAACGTGAAAGGCTTTTTCAATTGGAAATTCGCTAAGAAAATAATGGCGGTTAGCGCATTTTTCTTAGCGGTGATGCCGTGTTCTCAAGCGCAGACCGTGGTGCATTTTCCTTCGTTCGATGGTCCGCCCGCCACGCAACTCGACGCTTATCTTTTCGATGTCGCTACACCGGGCACGCACCCGGCAATGGTATTTCTGCATGGCTGCGGCGGCATGTTCAATCGACATACCGGCAAAATAGATTCGCGCAGCACGGACTGGGCACAGCGATTCAACGCGCTCGGCATCGCGGTATTGATGGTCGATAGTCTCGGCCCGCGCCAGCATGGTCAGATGTGCGCGCCCTCTACCTTCGATGGTGATATCTATCGCGCGCGCTCGCAGGATGCGTATGCGGCGCTGGCGTATCTGCAGAGCCTGCCGCAGATACGTGCGGATCGGATCGGCGTGATTGGCTGGTCACAAGGCGGTGGCGCTTTGCTCAACACCATACGTGCGAGCAGTCCCGCGCGTCCGGTGCCCATGCAGCACGCCGATTTTCGCGCCGCCGTGGCGTTCTATCCCGCGAGTTGCCGACGTGCTATGCAAGGTTCGCCGTGGGCGAGTCCCGTGCCCCTGCTCGTGCTGATCGGCGAGAAAGATGTGTGGACGCCTTTGCCGCCTTGCGTCGAATTGATGAGTACGCCAGCGCAAGGCACGCAGGTTACGCTTCATACGTACCCCGACGCTTATCACGATTTCGATTGGCCCAACATGCGTGTACATGAAGTCCCGGCCTTTACCACGAAGAAAGGCGTCGTGCCGATTGAAGGAACCGATCCGCAAGCGCGTGAAGATGCGTTACAGCGCGTGCCCGAATTTCTCACGCGCTGGCTGAACGATCGCTAGGCTCAGTGCGCGGTGCCTGCGTTCAGCTTGAGTGTTGAAGACCGTGCGCTGTCTGCAGTCATTTTTCCGCTCGTCGCCTTATAGCCGTTCGAATAGAGCAGAAACGCCATGATGTCCGCGTAATCCTGATCCTTCAGCTTGCCGGGACGGTCGGCCGGCATGTTGGTCGCCATGTAGGTGAAGACGCCGCCAACAGTCAGATGCGCGTTCTGTGCGGGCGCGAACGCCGGTCCTTGCAACGCGGGCGCGGTCACGCCCTGAAGCTGCGCGCCGTGACACTTCGCGCATGCGCCGGAGTAGAGCGTCTTGCCGCGCACGGTCTGCGCTTGCTCGAAGGTCGGCGGCGCGACGGCTGCATCGTCGGATACCTTGATGAAGCGGCCCATGCGTGAGGCGTTCGCATCCGCGAGCATGATGCCAGATGTTACGGACGTCGAATGATGTGAGGCTTCGAGGTCAGGTGGCATGGCCCAGCGTTGCGTCAGCGTTTGCAATTGGCCGTCGCGCGTCATATCGGCAAGTGCGGTGTCGATACGGTCACGCAATGCCGCGCTCTTCGGCCCGAAGGCGAATGTGAGTTGCCAGTCCGCATACGGCGAGCGCGCCGCAGCGATATTGAACTTGCGCGCTGGATGCCCGATGCCATACGCGACGACCGCCGGATACCACACGATCGCGCGTTGCGCGCGGCCGCTTGCGACCGCTTCGACGGTCTGCGCCGATGTGTTTTCCAGATCGAGCGTGACATTCGTTTCGCGCACGGCGATCAACTGCGCGGGGCTGGCGTAGACCGCTGCAATCGTATGTTTCGCCGCGCCTTGCGGATCGGCGTCCGGCGCTTCGATGCTGACGTAGCCCGCACGCAGATAGCCGCGTGAGAATTGCATCTTGCCACCGGACGCATCGGCGACGCTGGAGCGCGGGAAGCCTGCGATCACATCGCATTCGCTTGCGAGCGTCTTGTCGAGTTCCTTCAGCGACACACCGTCGTCGTCGCCATCGCCTATACCGTGCGTGGCGAAACGCGCAGGAATATGCGCCCGCGAAAACACCGCCTGCGCGACGGTGCGATCGAGCGCGGCGGACGGGCTGCCGGGAAACGTGCAGACCGTCACCGCAGCATGCGACGCATCCGGTGACAACATGATGCAGGCGGCGAGCGCGCACGCCGCGCGAAGAGGTTTGATAAGCGTGGTCATATGATCAGGCATCCGTACGATATGAAAGAGGCAAGCAGCGGTCAGGAGTGCTTCAGCGCGAACACATACAGCGTGCCGCCGCGCGGAATCTTGTCCGCAGCCTTCGCCATCGGGCCACCCCAGATCGGATTCGCGCCGCCGTAACCCGCGAGAATCGCGACGTATTCCTTGCCGTCGATCTCGAACACCGAAGGCTGGGCAATGATGCCGCTGGCGAGTTTCGGGCTTTGCCACAGTACTTTTCCGCTGCTTTCATCGAAGGCGAGCAGATGTCCGTCGAGCGAACCGCTGAAGGCGAGGCCGCCGGCGGTCGTCGCTACGCCGCCATTCCACGGCAGTTTGGTCCAGTGGCTCCAGACCTTCTTGCCGGTATCGACATCGATTGCCTGCAATTCGCCATAGCCCTTGCTGTTCGGTTCGGGCTTGATTTCGAAGCCTTCGCCGAGATAGGGCAAACCTTCCATATAGTTCACCGATTTACCCGACAGCGACATGCACGCATGCAGCGCTGGCACGATGGCGAGATGTTTTTCGGGGTCGTACGAAACCGACCACCAGTTCTTGCCGCCGAGGAAGCTCGGGCACGTTTCGATAGTCGTGCCCGCCTTCGGATACTTCGCCGGATCCTGAACCGGCGCTCCGTTGTCCTGATAACCCGTCACCGATGTCGCGGTCACAAATGGGCGCGCATAGATCAGCTTGCCGCTGCTGCGATCGATCGCGTGGAAGAAGCCGTTGCGGTCGGCGTGGATGATTGCATCGTAATCCTTACCTTGATACTTGATATTGGCGAGCACGGGTGTGTTGACGCCGTCATAATCCCACGTGTCGTGCGTGGTGTATTGATAGTGCCACTTGAGATCGCCGGTTTTCGGATCGAGCGCGAGCAGCGAGTCGGAGTAGAGGTTATCGCCGGGACGAAGGTCTGCGAGCCACGGTCCGGGATTTCCTACGCCCCAGTAAAGCGTCTTGCTGTTTGCATCGTATGTGCCGGTCAGCCAGGCTGGCGCGCCGCCGTGTTCCTGCATGCCGTCGGGCCATGTGTTGCCACCCGGTTCCTTCGCGCCAGGCACCGTAAAGCGCTTCCAGAGCACCTTGCCGTCGTTCGGATCGAGTGCGGCGATAAAGCCGCGCGCGCCGTATTCACCGCCCGAACTGCCGACGACCAGCGCACCGTCCAGCGCGAGCGGTGCGAGTGAGAATGCGTAGCCTACGCCCGGATCAAACATGGCCTTTTTCCAGACCAGCGCGCCGGTTTGCGCATCGAGCGCCGCGACCTCGCCGCTCAGCATGGCGACATACACGTTCTTGCCATACAGCGCGACGCCGCGATTGACCACATCGCAGCAAGCGGTTTTGAAGGACTCTGCGCCGAGTTTGGGCTCGTATTTCCAGAGCTGTTTGCCGGTGGCGGCGTCGAAGGCATAGACGTTGTCTTTCGGCGTGGTCACGAAGAGAAAGCGTCCGTTGACGATGGGCGTCGCTTCGAAGCCTTGCTGAAGTTCGGCGGGAAACTTGTAGCTCCACACTTGTTTCAGGCCCTTCACGTTGCTCGTGTCGATCTGCTTGAGCGGTGAATGCGCGTGACCGTTATAGGTGCGGTAGTAGGTGAGCCAGCCCGGATCGCTCTGTGCGTTGGCGAGCCGTTCGTAGTTGACATCCGGATACGCGCCGGAGTCGCTCGTTGCGGCGAGTGATACGCCCGCTCCGATGCTGAACGCAGCGATTGCCGCTGCTGCCATGACGGATGTCTTCATCGTTGTCTCCTGTGGGTATTGTCGATAGGGCTGCAAAACAATTCGATATCCCACAAGGCAAGTCGTATGCCATTCGTCGTTGATTCGCGTGAACGCCTTGATGCGCCTTGATGGATGGCACTGTGCGGACTTCGATGCATCAACGAGGCAATCACAAGCGCGTGTTGCAACGTGGAGCAAGGTGACGATGCGCTGTTGCCCGAAGCAACATAGACGCAACATAGAAGCGGTATCAGTCGAGCCAGCCGCGGCTGCGTGCTTCGTCGATAAAGCGCGATACATCCGCCGCGAGTCCGGTCGCATGAAAGCGCGCTTCGAGTGCATCGATGATGTCGTCGAGTGCGCGCGTGCCGTCGCACAGCGAGAGAATTTCGCCCGCACTGCGATTGAGTTCGGCGCGGCCCAGCGGATGCACGATTGCCACGGTGCGCCGATACGCGTCCCATTCGATTCGGAACGGCGCACGCAGGCGCGGACGGGCACGTGCCATCGGTATGTTCATGATGGGATCGATCGGCGCGCGGCGCTGCTGACGCGACGTGACGTGAGCGTGAGCAGCGCCTGCTTCAGAGAAACGAAACGACGCCGTGCTTAGCGCACAGCGATATACATCGTGATTTCAAAGCCGAAACGCAGATCGTTGAAAGCGGGCGTGGTCCATTGCATGGTCATCTCCTATAGAGGCATCGTCGAATAAATGAGCAGCGAAGGTTCGCTGCCGGGCGTGCAAATGCAAGCTCCATGCCTTCGAAGACAACGCGATCGCTTCCTTTCAAAACGATTCAGGCAAGAACGCGGCGAGTGTTCCTGCCTGCAGCAACAGTGTTGCGAAACGGAACACCCGTGGAACAGGTCAGTGTTCAGTTGGCGCAGTTGGCACATTCAGGGGCATTTTTCGATAGATCGTATTGCGCGATATCCCGAGCGCACGCGCCGCTGCCGATACATTGCCCTGATGCCGCGCCAGCGTCGATGCAATCAGTGAAGCCGTCACGTCTTCGAGCTTGCCCGAAGTGGAATCAGATGCAGCATGCGTTTCGTGTATTGCGGATCCGCTGCCGAACGGCGTTTCGAAGAAATCGTCAGGCAGATGTTCACGGCCGATACATCCGTCCGGACCCGACATCGCGGCGGCGGTACGCAGCACGCTTGCCAGTTGCCGGCAATTGCCCGGCCACGGATAACGCTGAAACAGCGCCATCACTTCCGCGTCGATGCACAACGGCGCATCGCGCGGCTCGTCTGCGTCGAGCCATTGCAGCATATTGGCGATGACGGCGGCGAGATCCGTGCGTTCGCGCAGCGGCGGCAGGCGCACCACCAGTCCGTTCAGGCGGTAATAGAGGTCTTCGCGGAAGCGGTTCAGCGCGATCATCTCGCGCAGATTGCGGTGCGTCGCGCAGATAATCGCGACATCGACGGGAATGGACTTGCATGAGCCCAGCGGGTTGACCACGCGTTCCTGAAGCACGCGCAACAAACGCACTTGCAGCGGGTACGGCATATCACCGATTTCATCGAGAAACAGCGTGCCGCCGTTCGCCTGCAACAGCTTGCCCGCCGCGCCCTTGCGTCGCGCGCCGGTGAACGCGCCTTCCTCGTAACCGAACAACTCCGACTCGATCAGACTCTCCGGAATCGACGCGCAATTCACCGCGATAAACGGTGCATCGCGGCGCGGCGAGTCGTTGTGAATGGCTTGCGCGAGCAGTTCCTTGCCCGTGCCTGTTTCACCGGTGATCAGCACCGGAATGTCCTTGCCAATCACCTTGCGGATCTTGTCGATGACCACGGACATCGCGGCGTCGCCGTTATCGAGCGCGCGCAGGGCGGGGGTATCGCGCTCGGTCGCACGCGGCCTCGCCTCGACCGCGACCGATGCGTTGCGCGTTTGCGAAGGCCAGCGCATATCGGCGAAGGGCGCGCGGTTCATCGATACGCGCGCGCACACCACGGTGCCGCTGCTCAGACCGAGCGTCATATGCGACATACGCGACGCACGATTCGCACGCGAACGGTCGATCAATTCCGCGCTGCTCAGCCCGAACAAGGAAGAAAGCGTATGCGCCCGCAGCGACGCCAGTGGCAAACCGAATTGGAATTGCGCCGATCGATTCGCGGAGAGAAAACGGCCGTCGCAGGTGAACGCGGCGATGCCTTCCATCAGCGTGCCGAGGAACTCGGGGCGACTGTGAAAAGCAATCTGGACCATGTCGTTGAACGTGCTGTTGAACAGATGGTTTTCGATCATCTGCACCGACATCTTCGCGAGCGCCATCGTATGCTGGTGATAACTGCGATGATCGCCGGTTACGTCGAGCACGCCGATCAGTTCGCCGTACGGATCGAGGATCGGCACGCTGGAACAAGTCAGAAAATGATTGACGGCGAGATAGTGCTGATCGCCATGCACGACCGTCGCATCACGCTCCGCGATGGCCGTGCCGATCGCATTGGTGCCTTGTCGATCTTCTGCCCAGTTCGCGCCCGGCTTTAGCGCAACCTTGGCCGCGCGCACAAGGAAGTCGTCGTCGCCGGTGGAGTGGAGAATCAGCCCTTGCGCATCGGTCAGCACGATCATGCTTTGCGTATCGACGATCTGTTCGCGCAGCGTTTCCATCACGGGTGTGGCATGGGCGCATAGCACGCGGTTCTGCTCGAGCTTGAGCAGCAACTCGCCTTGCGTGAGCACATCGTAGTCGGGCCGTGCCGACGCCAGTAAACCGAAAATTTCCGAGCGCTCGTGCGCTTTGCGGATCGATGGCACCAGCCAGCCGTCGTCTGCGTGATGCTGCGGAAACGCTATATCGTGGGTGTCTGCGCGCATTGTCTCCCTCCTGAACGCGTACCGGTCGAAACGCCGGGTATCGAGCGAAGGCTTGAAGCAAGGTCTGCGCCATCCACGCGAAATGCTTTTTATGTATGGCTATTGAAAGAAATTTGGGTGCTTCAATTATAATTCGGCATCCGAACTAAAAATTCGCTTAGCAAATTATCCGGGAAAGTCCGGATTGGGGCGCATCGCGGAGAATGCCTTGATTGCGCGGCAGGAGCAGCGCTTGCTTTAAGTTTAAGCTAAGCATAAGGCGCGGCTATCGCCGTTCTGGTTCAAGCTGAGTTTTCATCGGAGGAGACATGCATCTGCTTCATGTGATTGGATCGCCGCGCAAGCGTTCGGCTTCGCATCAGGTTGCCAACGCCTTCGTCGAAACGTGGAAGACGAAACATGCCGATGCAAGCGTGGACGAACTCGACGTATGGTCGGTCGATCTTCCCGCCTTCGACGGTCCGGTGATCGACGCGAAATACGCGGGCCTCGAAGGCCGTCCGCTCGATGCCGAACAAGCCGCCGCCTGGCAAACGGTCCGCGCGCTTGCCGACCGTTTCCGTCAGGCCGATGTGATTCTCTTCAGCGTGCCGATGTGGAACTTCGGCATTCCTTACCGGCTCAAGCATCTGATCGATGTGATATCGCAAAAGGACGTGCTCTTTACCTTCGATGAAAACGGTCTGAACGGCACGCTCGGCGGACGCAAAGTCGTCACCATTGCCGCGCGCGGCGTGCAACTCGGCCCCGACTTCCCGCCCGATTCATACGACTTCCAGACCACCTATATGGCGATGTGGGCGCGCATGGTCGGCATCACGGATATTCAGACGATAAGCGTCGAGAAGACCTTGTTCGGTCCCGAGGCGGATACCGAATCGCGCGAAGCAGCGAGTGCGCAGGCGCGTGAATTGGCGAGCACGATGTGATCGCGTGAATGCCAAAGCGCTTCCTGCGCGCGGTATCGAAAGCGGTGCTGGAGACGGCGGCGGCACCGTGCTGGTTCTGACCATGCTCTGGCTGCTCGCACCGACGCTCGTGTATCACGCGCCAGTGCTGCCCTGAGCCTTCGTCAGTGATCCTTAGAACGTAACAGTCGCCGTAATGGTCGATGAGTAATTGCCCGCTGCCGGCGCAGTCTGCGTCGGCACGCGGCCATACACCGTCAACGTCTGCGCGATACCCGTGCCGGTGCCCGACATCGTATCGCTGCCGACCGTTTGGCCCCAGTTCTGCGTGCGCGCGGCATCGCGGAACAGCGAGAAGTTGACTGTGTTCGATCCCGTGCCGCCCAACAGACGCGAGGCGACGCTCGAACCGCTGACCGAGCCTTGATCGAGCGCGACGTTATATGCGGAACCAGAGCTGCACGTCAGGTTCATCGTGGTGGTTTGATCGATATTGCTGGTGATAAGGCCCGTCGTACCGAAGTTCAAGGGATTCGCGGTGATGGTGCAGTCGGCCTGAACGGTGAGCGTGACCGCGAAAGTCGTGCTCTTGGGACTGGCGGCATCGGCAAGCGTGGGCGCGGTCCCGGCGATAGCGATCGCAATGACGGCCCCGGCAGTTCGCAGTGCAATCTGCTTCATGTTTTCTCTCTCAGTGTGCGTGCGCATTTTCTACGTATGCGGCTGGTTTGAATGGCCGACTACGTGTGCATGTCGCCCTCAGGCTTTCTTAACGGCATTGAAAGCCAGCGCCTGATAGCTAAGAGAGAAATTTTTTACGTGCTAAGCGTAAACGAGCAAGCTAAAGCGGTCATTAATACCGCGCCTTGCCTAAGAAATCAAAAAAAGCCCAGGGCGAACGCCGCTGGGCAAGCCATCGGTTGACCCGGTGGCGGAGGTGCTGAAAGTGCTAAAAGCAAAACTGGCCGTCCGTCGATCCCGACAGCGGCCAGCATCTTGTTCTTGCTTACGATTTGATCAGTAATCCGATCGACTTAGTGGCCGACTTAGTGGCCAAAGTACACCGGCGCGATGTCGTTACCCGTGTGTGCTACACCGCGGCTGCCTGCTGCCGACGATGTATCAGCGACGCCACCATAGCTGTTTTGACCGTTTTGCGCGGCGATTTTCGCATCCGCTGCCTGAATTTCAGCCGGGTAAGTCGTGTGGTCCATGCCGGGGTTGTAGCCCGCACGTTCGACTTGCACCAGTTGCGCCTTCACTTCGCTGCGCGTCAGCGGCTGGCTTTGAGCGAACGACGAAACAGCGGGAACAGCAAGCGCAGCGGCGACGATAAGAGTTGCGAGCTTCATGGTATTACCTCCGGATTCTTTGTTTTTCGCAAACACCCGTTTGCGTTTCAGTGATTCCAGTTTAGGTAAGTAGACGCTTAAGATTAATGGCGCAGTTGACAAGGGATTTTTGTCAATTTTGCGATAACTGTGATTTCAATCGCGCGTATGACGTCATCGAATAATGACGGTCAGCGTCGAATGCGCGGGCACGGTGACCGATTCGCTATACGTCGCCGGCACATTGCTGCGCGCGGCCGGAAAACTCGACAGGCTCGCCAGCGTGCCCGGCGATGAAGACGGCAGATCGCGCGTGAAAGCCGACGGGTCGATCGGCACCAGCGTCAGACCGTTATCCGTACGCGATGCAAACGAATAGCGCGCCACATTCGCGTTCGCGGGAACCTGACCATCGGTGGTCGCGGTGAAATAGCGGAATTCCTGCGCCACGCTCGACCCCGCACGATACTGCGCGATTACGTTGTTCAACGCGGTCAGCGAATTGGTCGAACTCTTGTCGGTCAGCATCGACTTGTAGAAGGCGAGGCCAAGCTGCCGATTGAGAAAGCCGCCAAACGAGCCGTTCATCGCGTAGCTGTCGCAGGCGCTCGCGACGGGCGTCCATGTCGTCAGGCTGCACGAATAGCCGCCGTGTCCCGCATAGCTCAGGAAGGAGACCACGCGGTCATCGCGGATCGGCGCGTAGCTCGCGTCGAGACTCGTGCTGAGCCAGTCTTCCATCATCATCGCCATCATTTCTTCGAGCCAGGTGTCGAACACGTAGTCCGCGCCGAGCAGCATCGCGCGGCGATAAAAGCTCTGCATATGCTGGCTTTCATGCGCCATCACGCTTTTGATGACCTGGCAGCCGAGCGTGCCGCCGAGGTACAGCGTTTCCGAATCGACATAGATGGACAAGTCCTGATTGCTGTGCGCGGTCGGGCCGCTGCCCTGATTGACGAAGTTGTTCAGCGCGTAAAAGTAGCCGAGTTCACCGAAGGCCTTGCCATCGGGCGTGAGATTGGCCACGACGATATCGATCGGCTGGTTGTTCGCGGCAATCACGCCGGTGTGGTTCGTCGCGCCCCAGAACGGCCCGCCGATACTCGTCACCAGGTCATACACGCCGCCCGCGCCCGCATACGTCTTCAGCAGTTGCTGGACGATGCCCGCGGAGACTTTCGCGCTGCCGTATTCGGCGGTTTCGACCCACAGATTGATGGTCGTGCCATCCGAAGTTTGCTGTGTGCCTTCGAGCGTCATTTGGCGGTTGGAGTCCTCGCCGATCCAGAACATGCGCGTAGTCGATCCGACCACGTTCGATTGCGCCGCCGCCTTCGATGTCGATGCGGGCAATTGCGCCGCGCTCGTCGAATTCGCATCGGGCGATGCGTTGGTGAACGAAGTCCAGCCCGTGCGATTGAATTCGTGGATGGTTTGGAGGCGCGTCGAATCGAACGAAAGCGGCGGCGCGTTCACCGAACTGAGCGTCTTCGACGACGACACCGCGCTCTTGCTGACCGATGACGTCATATCCTGATTCGCGGCGATGCTCGACATCGACTGCGACGCGCCTTCATTGGTGAACACGAGCGACACGTGCTTGCCCGCGACATTGCCCAGCGTCACATTGACGACGCTGCTTTGATCCGTCTCGTTGAGTGCTTGCCAGAGACCGGTGCCGCTGCCGCTGTAGGTGGAATCGTCGGCGGCGCCGCAATTCGTGCAGGCGGCGTGCAGTTTGCCGTCGGTCGATGTCGCGACGGCGACGCTCGTATTCGTGGTAGGCGCGGTGGTTGCAGAAGTGGCGCTGGCGGCGCTGCCGCTGGTCGCGGATTTTGTCGTGTCGGCGCTGGAACCGCCGCCGCCTCCGCCCCCGCCACACGCGCCCAGTGTCAATGTCAGCACCAATGCTGCGCCCACGGCCAGGCCGTTTTTTCCGCGATACCCCGTCATAAGACCCCTTTGATTGTCGATTCGCGCTCGTTCGATTCGGCGCGTGATGTCTTAAGTAACGGCGGGGGTAAAGCGAAATTAAGTAGAGGGTATTACCAAATTGCCGATTCCCAACGTGTTATCAGGTATTTAATACCTTATCGAAGCTAGGGAAAGCCCTGAGCAGAAAGGATTGGTAAGCCATCTCGAAAATGGCTAATCTGGGTAACCGTTTTCCCAATCAGATGTTGGGACACGCTTCAAACCAAAAAACACGCGCTTTGCGATGCTCGCCAAGCGCGCGGAGACACTCATGCCTTCAGCATCCCTAACGATATTTATTGCTATTGCGATACGCCAGTTTTCGCGCAAGGCGCAGTCGATTCGCGCACGATCAGACACGGCTCGATCGTGACATGCTCGATTTCGCTTTTGCCCGCGAGCGCGTCGATCAGCTTTTGCATGGCGATTTCGCCCATGACCTCGCTCTGGGTATCGACGCTGGTCAGCGCAGGCGCGGAAATTTCGCCATAAGGCACGTTGTCGATGCCGGTCACCGACACATCGTGCGGCACGCGAATGCCCAGCGCGGTCGCCGCCTTGATAAAGCCGAGCGCGATCAGATCGTTGTAGCAAATGACGGCTTGCGGACGCTTCGGCCCGAGCATGACACGCGAACAGGCATGCTCGCCGGCGCGATTGGTCGGCGCGTGGACATCGTGCACATCAAGTTCGAGCCCGTGCTGCGCGAGGCAGTCGCGCACACCAGCAATCCGCTCGTCATTGATGCGCGCCTGTCCGAAGCCGAGATAAGCGAAATTGCGGTGCCCGAGATCGAGCAAATGACGCGTGAGCATAAACGTAGCCAGCCGATTGTCGATACCCACGCTCGGAATCGGCAACTGCTCGCTGCGCCTGAGCAGCACCAGCGGTTTGTCGAGATCGAGCAGCCATTGCGACGCCTCTTCCGGCAGACGCGAACTGAGGATCAGGCCATCGACACGGCGGGCGAGGGCTTCGGTAAGCGGGCGTTCGCGCGCCTGGTTTTCATCGACATCGACCAGCAGCAGGGTGTAGCCGTGGCGCAGCGCCACGCGATTCGCGCCTTTCACGACGTTGGTGAAATGCGGGTTGCTGATATCGAGAATGGTCAGGCCGATGGTGTGCGTTTCCTTTGTGACCATCGAGCGGGCGAGCGGATTGGACTGATAGCCGAGTTCCTCGATAGCCGCCTTCAACCGCGCTTCCACCGGCTCGGTGAAACGCTTGGTGCCGTTGATGAACTTGGACACGGTCGCGACCGAAACGCCCGAGCGCGCCGCGACGTCGCGAATGGTTGCCGAAGGTTTCTTCATGTGGAAAACGTTTGATTGAGGTAACGGATACGCCGCACTGAACCGCATTAAGCCGCAGTGAGATGCACTGGAGCAGTGTACCGGGAACAGCGAGTGACACCAACGATAAGTATGACTGAGTATTTTAAAAGGAGGCGGGACAGATGAACAAGCGAAGCTTGGTAAGCGTGGCCTTGGCTACGATTTTCACCGCAGCATGCGGCGGTCATAGCGATGACGGCACGCCGCCCGCGACCAACGCGCACGCGTGGATGGATACGTCGCTCGCGCCACAGCAACGCACGGCGCTGTTGCTTGCGGCCATGACGTCCGATCAGAAGATTGCGCAGATCACGGGTTCGCCCGGCGTGGTGCCCGAGATTCCATCGTGTTATGGCAGCCGTCATATCACGGGCATTCCGGCATTGCAGATTCCCACTTTGCGCGTGACCAACGGTCCGGTCGGCGTCGGTCAGAACGATTGCGTGTCGCCCGATTTGCCGGGATTGCCGCTGTCGTCGCTGTCGAGTCCCGCATCTGCGAAGGCGACCGCGCTGCCTTCGGGCATGGCCGTGGCTGCATCGTTCGATACAACCGTCGCCAGCCAGTTCGGCGATGTGATCGGACGCGAATCGCGCAATCTCGCGCTGCATGTGCTCGAAGGTCCGGGTATGAACCTCGCACGCAATCCCACGCTCGGCCGCAATTTCGAGTACTTCGGCGAAGATCCGATTTTGAGCGGCACGATGGGCGTCGCTGAAATCAAGGCGATTCAATCGCACGGCGTGATTGCGATGGCGAAGCATCTGGTCGCCAACGAGCAGGAAACGAATCGCATGACCATCAACGAAAATATCGACGATAAGACCTTGCACGAGCTGTATATGGTGCCCTTCGAAATGGCGGTGAAGGACGGCGGCGTGGCGTCGGTGATGTGCTCGTACAATTCGGTGAATGGCTATTCCATGTGCGAAAACAAGCACATTCTCACCGATGTCCTGCGCGGACAATGGGGCTTTACCGGCTACGTGCAGTCGGATTTCTTCGCGGCGCACAGCACGGCCAACACCATGCTCGCCGGACTGGACAATGAAATGCCCGGCATCGACGTTGCGCCGCTTACGGCATGGTGGACGCCCGCGAAGATCAACGCGGCGCTCGCGGCGGGGCAGATCAAACAATCGGATATCGATACTGCGCTTGGCCGCCGCTATACGCAGATGTTCAAGCTCGGTATCTTCGATCGGCCCGTCACGCAGACCGCCATCGATCAGACCGGCGACGGCGCGATTGCACGCGCGATCGGTGAGCAATCTGCGGTACTCCTGAAGAATTCGAATAACCTCTTGCCGTTCGATGCAAAATCCATCCGCACCGTCGCGCTGATCGGACAAGCGGCGTATGCGAACAAGGCGGTGTCGGGATGCTGCGGCGGCAGTTCCGATGTGATTCCGCTCTACACCGTGACGCCGCTTCAGGGCGTGCAGAACACGCTGAAGCAACTCGGTTCGAACGCGACGGCCAATCTCACCATCGTCGCCGACGACAACAGCAATCTCGCCGATGCCGTCACCGCAGCAAAACAGGCCGACGTGGTGATCGTTCTCGCGGGGACGATTGCGGAAGAGGGCGCGGACCGGACGAGCATCGCGTTGTCGAACAATCAGGATGCGATTGTGACGGCGATAGCGGCGGCGAATCCGCGCACGGCCGTCGTGATGAAGGACAACGCGTCCGCGCTGATGCCGTGGATCGATCAGGTGCCCGCCGTGCTGGAAACGTGGTTCCCCGGTCAGGAGGACGGCAACATCATGGCGGGACTGGTGTTCGGCGTGGTGAATCCGTCCGGTAAGCTGCCGGTCACGTTCCCGAAGAACGCGGGCGACTGGCCGGCGAATACTCCGGCGCAGTTCCCCGGCGTGACGGTCAATGGCGTGCCGACAGTCACGTATTCGGAAGGCTTGCAGATCGGCTATCGGTGGTATGACGCGCAAAACGTGAAGCCGCTGTTCGCGTTCGGTCACGGGCTGTCTTATACGAGCTTCGCGTTGTCGGGTCTGAAGGTGACGCCGCAGGCATCGGACGGCACAAAGCCGATTACCGTGCAGGTGGATGTGCAGAACACCGGCAAGCTCGCGGGCGCGGAAGTGCCGCAGGTGTATCTGTCGTTGCCCGCGGGATTGGGCCAGCCGCCCAAGCGTCTGGTCGGATTCCAGAAGGTGCAGCTTGCGCCGGGTGAGACGAAGACCGTGCAGATCACCATCGATCCGACGTCGGCGAGCCACGCGCTCGGAACCTGGGATACGGCGTCGCAGCAGTGGAAGACCGCGAGCGGTGTGTATCAGGTGCTGGTGGGCGATGCGTCGGATAGTCTGACGCTGAATTCGACCATGTCGATCAGCAATTAAGGCGATGGCCGGCCTGTTTTCAGGCCGGCCTTCAGCGCTTAAAGCATTTACGACGCGCGTAGTTGGCCGCCGCCTGCATCGAGAATCGCGCCGAGCAAGGTGGTGGCGTCGCCGCCATCGGACAAGTTGCCGACGATCTTGTCGAGCCGCCCGTCGATTTGCAGCATGGCGTAGCCGTGAACGAGCGACCACGCAGCCACGAGCCGGGCCGCCGATGCGGTCGGTATGGTGCCGTCCGGCGCGAGTTCGGCACCGACCGCGTCGCGCAGTACGGATTGCGCTGCGTTCATTGCTTCGAACAGAGTCGGCCGCGACAGGTCGAGCCGTTCGCTGCGGAACATCAGCAGGAACAAGCCCGGATAGCTCGTGGCGAAGGCGACATACGCGCGACCCAATGCGGCGAGACGTGCTTCGGGCGCATCGATTCCGGCGGCGGCATCGAGCAGAGACCGTTCGAAGCGCCGAAAGCCGACCGCAGCCAATTCGCTCAGCAAACCCGCGACGTTATCGAAGTGATTCTTCGGCGCAGCATGCGATGCCCCCGCTTCACGCGCGGCGGCGCGCAGCGTCAGCCCCTCAAGACCCTCGCGCGCGAGGATGCGTTCCGCGCCTTCGAGCATGGCCTCACGCAAAGCGCCGTGATGATACGGACGCTTCGCTTTCGTCTTCTCGACCGTCATTCGTTGACCTCATGTTGACATCGTCAATTTTAGCTTGACGACGCGCAACGCGATCACTACTCTCGATGTTGTCACTGTCAATATTCTCGGGTCATGCTACTCCTCGTCATAGGTTTGCTGGTGTTTCTGGGCATTCATTCCGTATCGATCGTGGCTCCAGGCTGGCGCGCCGCGCAGATTGCCAGACTCGGCGAAGGCCCGTGGAAAGGGCTTTACTCGCTGGTATCCATCGCCAGTTTCGTGGCCATGCTCTATGGCTACGGCATGGCGCGACACGCACCGGTCATGCTCTACGCGCCACCCGTGGCACTGCGCCATCTCGCGTTGCTGCTGATGCTGCCGGTTTTCCCGCTGCTGATCGCAGCCTATCTGCCGGGTCGAATCAAACGCGTAGCGCGGCACCCGATGTTGCTTGCCGTGATCCTCTGGGCGCTGGCGCATTTGATCGCCAATGGATCGCTTCGTGATGTCGTGCTGTTCGGCGGCTTTCTCCTCTGGGCAATCGCCGATCTGGTATCGGTCAGCCGGCGCAAAAATCCGCGCGCGGTGCCGGGCGCACCTGCCTCGCCGGTCAACGATGTGATCGTTGTGGTGGCCGGATTGGGCTTTTACGCGTTCATGGTCCTGTATGGGCATGCGCATTGGATCGGCGTCGCTCCAGTTGCGCCATAAGGTTAATTGTTCTCCTAATCAGAACAGTACGTTCTCAGTAGCCGATATTCCGTCGAATCCGAGAATGCTTCACGATGGCTTCACTGGCGATGCAAACCGCATCGCTCCGATCAAACCTTGATTAGGAATGAAGCCATGAACCCGATTCCTGTTATTCGCCACGCCTCCGAAAACATTGACGGCCTCAACGTCTTCTACCGAGAAGCCGGCCCGTCCGATGCGCCCGTCGTTTTGCTGCTGCACGGCTTTCCGACCTCGTCGCATATGTTCCGCAATCTGATTCCCATTCTCGCCGCGAAGTATCACGTCATCGCGCCGGACTATCCGGGTTTCGGCCAAAGCGATGCACCCGATCACACCGCCTTCGCCTACGGCTTCCAGCGCTTCGCCGATATCGTCGATACCTTGCTGCGCCGTCGCGGTATCGATCGATTCGCCATGTACGTGATGGACTACGGTGCACCGGTGGGTTACCGGCTCGCACTGAAAGATCCGAAGCGCGTGACGGGACTGATCGTGCAGAACGGCAACGCCTATGAAGAAGGGTTGCGTGAGTTCTGGAATCCGATCAAGGCCTATTGGGCCGATCACTCGCAGAAGAACCGCGAAGCACTGCACGGACTCGTCACACTCGAAACGACGAAGTTTCAATACACGGACGGCGTCGCGGACCTGACGCGGATCAGCCCCGACAACTGGGTGCACGATCAGGCCTTGCTCGACCGGCCCGGCAACCGCGAAATCCAAATGGACCTGTTCCTCGACTACGGGACGAACGTGCCGCTGTATCCGCAGTTCCAAGCGTTCTTCCGCGAACATCGTCCGCCGACGATTATCGTGTGGGGCAAGAACGACAAGATTTTCCCGGAAGAGGGCGCGCATCCGTATCTGCGTGATTTGCCCGATGCCGAACTGCATATTCTCGACACCGGACACTTCGCGCTGGAAGACAAGCTCGATGAGATCGCGCCCTTGCTGATGAGCTTTCTTGATCGCATTTGATGTGTTTCCAGATTAGCGCGAGTGACGATCGGCGAGCACGTCGTCGATCAACCCATAGCGTTTCGCTTCCTCGGCGGACATGAAGTTGTCGCGTTCGGTGTCACGCTCGATCTGCTCCACGCTTTGGCCCGTGCAATCCGCCAAGGCAGCATTGAGCCGCTTGCGCAGATACAGCACTTCCTTCGCCTGTATTTCGATGTCCGCAGCCGTGCCCTGACTGCCGCCCGAGGGTTGGTGAATCATGATCCGCGCGTTGGGCAGCGCGTAGCGTTTGCCTTTTTGTCCGGCCGCGAGCAGGGAAGTCGCCATGCTCGCGGCGAATCCCGTGCATAGCGTAGAGACTTCGGGCTTGATGAACTGCATGGTGTCGTAGATGGCGAGCCCGTCGTACACCGAACCGCCCGGCGAGTTGATATAGAGCGAGATATCTTTGTCGGGATTCTCCGCTTCGAGATAGAGCAGTTGCGCGACCACGAGACTGGCGGATTGCCCGTCCACCGGACCGACCAGAAACACGATACGTTCGCGTAGCAGCCGCGAGTAAATGTCGAACGCGCGCTCGCCACGCCCCGATTGTTCGATCACGGTCGGCACGAGCCCGAAGCTTGCGTAGAGAGAGGTCATGTCAGCGTCCTTTGATAAGGGCAACGCAGCGGCGCCACGTTCTGTGTTGATGACGGCTGTGGAAGCCAATATGTGACATGAAAATATTTTCGCTGGCCTGTCACGCGGGCACAGCTTCGCCCGTCATACGCATGAATCCCGGCGTTCTGGCAGACTTTGGCAGACTGACTGCGCCGGACCACCTTGCACGGAGCATCTGCATGACTGAACCACGCATCCCAAAAAACGATCGGCGCGCCCCGGTTACTTTCGACTTTTTCCACGCCCAGCGCCGGCGTCTGGTGTCGCTCGCGTATCGCATGCTCGGCAGCCGCGCGGAAGCGGAAGACGTCGTGCAGGACGCGTGGCTGAAGTGGCACACAGCGGACTCGGCCGAACTGCGCGAGCCGGGCGCATGGCTGACCACGGTGGTCACGCGGCTGTCCATCGACCGATTGCGGGTGCTTCAAACAGAATACGCGGCACGCGAGAGTGGCTGGCTGCCGGAACCGTGGATCGATTCGACCGTGCCTTCGCCTGAAAACGAAGTATTGGACGGCGCGCAGTTGTCGTATGGGTTGACGCTGCTAATGGATAAGCTTTCGCCCGACGAGCGCGCGGCGTTTTTACTGCGCGAGGCTTTCGACTGTGATTACGCCGCTATCAGCGAGGCTATCGGCAGGCAAGCGGAACACTGCCGTCAGCTTATCCATCGTGCGAAAACGCGGCTCGCGCGTGCTGGCGCGCCGCAGAAACCGGTCGATGCTGTTGCACGGCGGCGCGTGGTCGGGCAATTGCGCGATGCGATTGCGGCGCAGGATCACGCAGCGCTGTTCGAAGCGCTCAACGGCACGCAGATGGTCTGCGACACGCCCGAGCCGGTGTACGCGGTGGCCCACGCCGAAGTGCCGCAACTCGAAGAGCCAATGGGCGACGCACTGTTTGTCGATGGCGATGTCGTGGCGTTGTGGGTTCCGGGCTTCAACGCGGACGGCGAATTCGTGATGCACATCGTGACCGAGCCGGAGGCGGTGGCCGAAGTGAATCGTACGGTCGGGCGGGATGCGATCACGCAGTTGTTGGCGCGAATTTCTCAGGAAGCGAAGTTGTCGCTGCTTGTTTGATCGACGCGATTTATTGTTGAGTTGGCAGGATTGCCCAAGATCTTGTCAGAAAACTCGGCTTTTGATTGAACTAATCTGTACGCATCGCGTAAAAAGACGCGAGTGGTGGTAGTTGCTGTCCGCCGCTAAACCTTCATGTTGGCGCGTGAGTTATTTCAGAGAAGGAAAGTTCATCAGCAAGTCGTCTTCGTTCGATCGCTTCTTCGATGTACTGCACGTCTCGCAGAGCACGGCGAGATAGTCGAGTTCGACTGTATCCCAGGTAGTCGCATCGATCGGTTCGGAAAGCGTCGCCAGATACGCCACGTGAAATGCCGATCTATCGACAGAAGCATGACAAATGGCGCAATTCGCGATACGACTGCGGCCGGGATAAGTGGCCGGAACATGCTCGCGAGCCATTACCCGGTCTACACGGGCATCGAGACACGCGCGAGAACAGTAGCATTCGAGGCCGCGAAAGTTATCACTCTCGACATGAGCCACGCGTCCATCGAAGTGCAAACGCGACCGTTCGCGAACGACCTCGTACACGCGGCCCAGGAAGATCTTGTGACAATGAAAGCATTCGAAATGCTCCGGCTGAGCGAGTTCCATGCGAATGCCCTCAACGGTGGGGGCTACTCAGCGTAGTGAGTTGCCTGAATGGCGACTGATCTTTGTGTATTGCCGACCACGGTCCTGAACGCGGACAAGGCAACTATAGTCGATCCCGTCGATGAAAAGACGAGATAACTAAAACTTTATTGAAGAGTCAGTTGAGCGGAATGCAGTTCCTTGGTGCACGCGGTTGCGTCACTGGAGAATATGCATCGCATGATAGTCGATCACAGAAAATGATTAGCTATACGAATGAAGTGAATTAATTGGTAAGACTCAATGGAAATCGTGGCGTTGACTCTGTCCGATATGCGAAAGAGGAGCTGGCAAGAAGCGCGTGCGCTTCTTGCCGTGAGGGCGGTCAACTAGAAAGTGTCACTTACGCGAACCGCTCCGATGCGTTTGCCTTATTTCGGATGAGACGAAACGAAGGACTTGTAGGCGCTGTATGCAGCCTTCTGCGTTTTCCCATCGTTCTGCAACAAGCCGTACGGACCTTCGCCATACGAGGGATCGTCATAAAGCTCATACATTTGAATCGACTCGACATCGTACGTCGATGCAACCGAGGCAAATTCCGCCATCATGCTGTTGCCGGTCAGGTATGTAGCGATCTGAGCATTGGTGCCTTGATCAGGACGCACGCCGAATTCGGTCAGCCAAATGGGTTTTCCGAAACTCTGAAGTTTGGAGAGCACGTTATAGCATCCCGAGCCGCCGCATGCGTTCTGGATATCACCGAAGTCGGAGTACCAGTGCCATGCGGTGATGTCCCAGGATACGACAGGATGCCCGCTCGTGCCGTCCGGTTGAGTGCCTTGTGCCAGCATTTGGTCGAAGGCGAAATGCAGCCAGCCCAGCGCACCAATAACGATCTTCGCCTGCGGATCGACCGCCTTCACGCCTGCGATTAGTCCTCGAATTGCACTGCGAGCAATCATGAACTTGGCGTTATCGAAATCCGTGGGCTTCGTGCCGTCGACATTGCCGACCAGCGTTTCCAATTCCAGTTCGTTCCCGATCTCGTAGTACGGCGCGTGCATCTGATTGGCAACTTGCTGCGCAAGCGTATAGCCCGCGTTATATGCGGCGGCTTCGTTCTGGAAAGATTGGCCGATGGTGATCGTGGGATAGAGTGTCACGCCGCCGGCTGCCATGGTTTTCGCGGCCGCAGCGAGCGTTGCGGCGCTGTTCACGTCACCAACATCGTTGCGGTAAATCTTGACGCCGAGATCCTGCAATTGTGAAAGCTGAGTTTGTATGCTCGTGGTGTCATACGCGCCACCGGAGCTGATATGGCCGTTGACGCCATAAAACACGCTGCCCGTGGTCGAAGTCTTGCCGGTTGAGGCGGGCGTCGAGTTGGTTTGCGAAACGGAGACATTCAGATTAACGGTGTTGCGAACGCCGTTTTGCGAGCTGGACGCAATCACCTGCCAGGTTGCCGAGCCTGCCGTCAGTTTGGATGTATCGACCGACACCGAATACTTGCCGTTCGCCGGAGCGACGGACGCGCCGATCTTCTTTCCGGTGGACGAGTCATACACCGCGACACTGACCCATTTCGATCCCGCCGTACCTTGAACTGTGACGGTTCCGGAGACTGTTGCGTTTGCCGACGGCGACGCCACGGTGAACACAGAGGCGTTTCTTGCTGCGTTTGCGACCGCGGATACGTTCGAAGCCGCGGATGTGTCTTCACCGCCGCCGCAAGCGGACAGCAACACGCCACCGGCAATGGCAGCAGTGAGCAGGCGTGCTGCCGGTACAAGCGAAAAGAGATTGCGCCCTTGTTTAATTAGGATGCCAGACGATCGTTTGAGAGGGGTGTTTGAAGAATTCATTTAGTCAATTAAGCAATTAGGGTAACTAACGGGTAATAACGAAATGTGTGCATCAAATAAACGTCGTCACCGCGAGGGCTGCACGAAAAAAGCGACAACAGGAATCCACGCGTTCCGGATAAGAACGCCTGTTCTGAATCGGTGCGACGATGATTAGCAGATGAAAGCGAAGAGCGAGATGAGGGCGAACCTGATCAATGCACGAGCGTTCTAAAGATGAATTCAAAGGGACACATGCGCAAACGTTTGCGCCCTAAAATTAGTCTCTAATGCAAACTTTCTTCCGCCTGCGCCGTCCTGGTCGATCAACTACGTCCAGCGCGAAACGTATTGTCGGACTATAACATGAATAAATTATTTACCGCTAGCGTAAATATCATACGGTAATAGGTACTTGTTTAGCGTTCCGAAACAACATTAATCATCAGATGAATAAGGGTTTGAGAGTGATGGTTGTTGAAAAACCGTCCTTATGTGCGCTTATTCAACGCCCAGCAAAGGTATGGAAGAGCGATTTGGTAAATCCTTCGCCCACTGCCCATCGCCTAAGGCAAGCTCAAAATGAAATGTATTGAACGGGTAAACACGCACTCATCGCTATTGCAGCAACAACAAAAATCGAGCTTGCTGTTGCGACAATCCGACATGTGGTGACATTAACGATACGGTCGTGCTGATTCACTTCTATTGCGCTATCAGACTCACCGCACGTGCGACACACGAGATTCGGTCTGCTCGCGTTTGCATGGCATAACTATCTAAAGTCGCATGCCGACGCTGATCTTCACCAAAGCGCAAAAGAATCTTCACACGGTTATTTTTTCTATATTCAGTCAGTCTGATTGGCAGGATTGACCAAGGTGTTGGCCAGAATTTTTTTGCGCATCACGTATGCTTGGTCCTTGTCTGTATCCATCTCTACCTCAAGCACAGAAGCTCGCGATCGATCGTGTTGAGGGCTTCAGACAATCTCGTCACCCGGAGCGCGTTTAAGCGATGCACCTTTCCGTCGTGTCTGCGCTGAGTACCCGCTCCGACGATTGACGCGACGAATCCGCAGTGTGCAGCGAAAACGCCGATGTAATCCCTAATTGATATTAGGACTACATATATGTCACGTCGAAATGTCATGGAATCGTCTCGAGTTTTGAATCACGTTATCGGCTGCACGCTGTCACTGATCTACTGACCTCAAACGATACGTTCGCGATCGTCTCGCTGACGAGCGCTTCAGTCCTGAATTCGAGCACGGAAACGCCGAGGTAATCGTCGAGTAACTTTGATCCGGGGACCGCAATGGCATTAGCCGACAAGGTGTGGGAGTCAGTGTCAGACGATGGTGTACCTGAGTACGCGGGTGCGAGAGACTCCATTTCATCGGAGTCTTCTGTCGAGGCCGCCGCGAGCCAGTCACTTTCGTTCGATGACTACGATGCCGACGACACGTTCGAACCAATTGCGCTCAGCGACGTCGCCAAGCGCGCCATGGACATTCTCGGGTCGGCTGCCTTGCTCGTTTTGCTCCTGCCGGTGTTCATCGCGTTATGTCTGATTGTCGCGAGAGACGGCGGACGGCCGATCTTCGGTCATGTCCGTGTAGGACAAGGCGGAAGGGCGTTCAAATGTCTGAAATTTCGCTCCATGGTGACCGACGCCGATGCCGTACTCGCGGATCTTCTTGCTAAGGACAGTCAGGCCAGGGAAGAGTGGAATCGCGACTTCAAATTAAAGAATGATATTCGGATCACGCCTATCGGCCGCTTACTGCGTCGCACGAGTCTGGATGAACTTCCGCAACTCTGGAACGTGCTTCGCGGTGATATGAGCCTTGTCGGTCCTCGTCCTATTGTCGAAAAGGAACTGCCCCGCTACGGCAAAGACAGACGCTATTACCTGCTGGTCAAACCCGGAATGACGGGAC
>NZ_JAQFVG010000254.1 GCF_029439455.1 Caballeronia sp. BR00000012568055
CTCGAGCGCGTCCGGCAGGCATGGTTAGTGCAGAAGTTGATTTTGTTTACGTTGGTAATGGTTAATCCTCCTGGACTGCGAACAATGGCAAATATCATTGCTGGGCGTTTCGATACCTTTGAGCACGCGGGCACCGTGGCCAAGGAATTGCAGATTGAAGGCGTTTCGGATGACGACGTTTGGATCGTTTATGTCACTTCCCCTGGCCAACATGACCATACGCCGATCGGAGGGGATGCTATAGCCGACGAAGGGGCTAAGGCGGCGCATAAAGGTGCAGGCAAGGGCATAGTTATAGGCGGGGTCATTGGCGGGGCCATTGGAGCTGCCAGCGTTGTGCTGATAAATATCCCTTGGATTGTCATCGCCGTAGGAATAGGTTTGGGCGCTTACATTGGGTCGCTATCAGGAGCAATGTCTCGAACCAGACAATCTCAGAGCGAAACGCAGCCACCGGACACGTCCTCCGAGCTCGTACGAAAGGCGGGAGTCATGCTCGCGATCAACGCAGTAGATGTGAGCGAGGAGCGGTTAATTGAAGCGCTTCGTGCACATGGTGCAGCCGAAATCGAGCGCGCCAACGGGCAGTGGAGCGAGGGTGAATGGAAGGATTTCGATCCAACCAAGTCTCCGGAGTTCGTATGAACCCATTGCATTGCCACAGGAAGTGTTTGACGGGACTTCGGATCGCTGTAGCGCTCCCGATGTGCACCATATGTTGCTACCCAACGAGTGCGAGCGTTCTGACGTGACAAGGAGGCTATATAGCCTCATTGAAGTTTCCCGGCCGGCGCGCATGAAAAAAAGCCCGTCGCGCGACGGGCCAATGTCGTACTTCCATTCTCACGCGGGGCAAACGGATGCCACCAACTAACTTTACGGCGTATCTGGCATTAACTTGAGATAAAAAAAGGCCCGCCTCAACTGGAAGACGGGCCTCGACCAAATTACATGTGCCGTGGATGCACCACTTCAAGTTTATGAGGATGATTAACTTTAGGCAAGTACATGTCCTCGAATCAGTCGGCGTCTAAGCTTGTTGTAAGCGCAAAACACGGCGCTGTAAATGATCCACAGGCGATCGGCCTTCGTGGGCCGCGTTACGAGCCGAATTCGCCTTGCTCTATTGTTGTAAGCGGAGAGGCGGGGCACACGCCAACCATCTGTAGACGCGCAATTTTGCGGCTATGCACATCCAGCGTTGAGCGGGATTATGACCACTGGGATCGTAAAATAGGCGCACGTAGGGAGCCGCAATCTAATCTACAGCCTCGTCACTGTGCCATACGCCCGCAGGAAGCGGGCGCTGGCGCTCAACTTCGCGCTTAAGGCTTGGTGGCGTCGCCATGCTGCGTCGCCGCATCTTTCAGCGCTTCCTGCGCATCGCCTGCTTGCTTGCGGGCTTCGCCGGCGACCTGCTGAGCGTCGCCCTTTGCTTCCTGAACAGGATCGTTCGTCACTTTCCCGATCCCTTCATTAATC
The DNA here is from genome assembly GCF_029439455.1 of Caballeronia sp. BR00000012568055. Lineage (GTDB taxonomy): Bacteria > Pseudomonadota > Gammaproteobacteria > Burkholderiales > Burkholderiaceae > Caballeronia. The sequence goes on from NZ_JAQFVG010000254.1 coordinate 1,483, forward strand.
TTCCCCTTGACCTTCTCAGCCACACCCTTCACTTGATCTTCATTCATGGCGCCTTGCTCCTGGTTAGCCTGCATGCGCAGGCTTGTTAGTGGAGCAAATCTGATACCTGTTCGTGTCAAACCGCCTGTGCTGGTCTGCCCATGTCGTTCACAAGATCTTCTTTTTACTCTAGATGTCGTCCAATCGCCAGAGCGACCGGCGCCAACGGTGCGTCGTTCTGGGTAATAACAATGAACACTGCCGCATCCTTGAACGGATTCACAAGAATCACCGAACTGAATCCTGCCGTGCCACCATTCTTGAAAATCCTCTGGATGTATTCCGGGGGTTCCACTGCCATTGTTAATTACCCATGCCATGCCCTGTTGTGCGTTTCCGTTTGGGTGTGTGTAGCGCGGTCTTTGCGCTTTGCGCATTGCGGCAGTCAATTCGGCCGGAATCGGGCGGCCATCGATGTCGGCGTGCCCGAGCTTCGCCTCCCCAAATCGTAGCATGTCGGCAGCACTGGATCGCATCGCGCCTGCTGCATACCAGGCGTAAAGAGGCCACTGCGGCGCACGCTGCCCATTGCAAAAATGTCCGTCCGCGATGCGGCCAGGGACACTCATGGGGCCTACGAATGAACTTTCCATTCCTAGCGGCTGTAGCATTTCCTTTGATAGCTGATCGCTCCGTGCAGTCGCTTGTCATCATCTCCCTAGTCAAATATCACGGCGTCGAATACGTGCTTGCGGCCGGTATTCTTGCGGATTTATTGTAGATCGGCGCTGGGCTACTTAGACTCGGTGGACTAATGCGCTTCATGTCCAGGTCGGTCATCACCGGCTTCGTCAACGCATTGGCGATCCTCATTTTCATGGCACAGTTGCCACAACTGCACGACGCTCCGCCCTACGTCTACGTGATGGTCGCCGGAGGTCTCGGAATCATCTACCTTCTGCCTCGCTTGACCAAAGCCGTCCTTTCGCCATTGGTATGCATCATCGTCCTGACCGGCATCTCGATGGCGATGCACTTGAAATTGCGTACGGTTGGCGACATGGGATCGTTCCCTAACGAGTTGCCGATTCCAGCGTGGCCCAAGATGCCGCTCTCATTCGAATCGCTGAAAATCACCTTTCCGTATTTTCTTGCCGTTGCCGTTGTCGGTTTGCTTGCGTCACTGATGGCCGCAGCCATCGTTGACGACTACACTGATACGCCAAGCGATAAAAACTGCGAATGCCGCGGGCAAGGTATCGCCAATATCGCGGCCAAGGTTCTTGGAGGCATGCCTGGATGCGCCATGATCGGCCAAACGGTGATCAAAGTGAAATCAGGAGAGAGGGGACGGCTCTCCACGTTTGTCGCCGGTGCATCCCTGCTTGTGCTGGTGGTTTTTCTGGGGCCTGGGGTCGAGCAGATTCCGATGGCAGCACTGGTCGCAGTAATGATCATGGTATCTATCAGTACGTTTAGCTAGCGCTCGGTCCCAAACCTCCGCTCGCATCCAAAGAGCTCATCGGTCGTCACGATTGCGACGGTAAATGTGGTTGTTGCAACTAGCAACCTTGCAATCGGCGCGCTCGTTGGCGTTCTACTGAGCGCGCTGTTCTTTACGGCAAAGGTTCGTAAGGTCGTGGTGGTTGAGTCATCACTGGACGAATAATTGGGCAATCGGCGGTACGTTTTGCGTGGGCAGGTTTTCTTCGCTTCCTTCGAGGTGCTAGTTTCCGAGTTGGATTTCCATGAGCGCGTTCGGTCGGTACAGATCGATCTGTACCACGCGCATTTCTGGGACATCACTGCGATCGACGCGCTTGACCGCATCGTAAATAAATGTAGGCACAACGGTATCGGCGTCGATCTGCATGGCGTGAACAGACCGCTTTGCGGCACAGCAGACGGCCGTTGTGGGTCGGAAGTGAGCGTTCAATCGCACCTCGTCGATGGCAACTATCGCTGAACTCGTGTCTGAGTTGTCATGGTCGATATGGTAAAAGCCAATGAACGCAAGTAAATCAGTACTGCTTATATGTCACGGCCAAATAGAAATGTCCAATGCCTGGATCATTAGCAATGTCCGATTTCTCTGCTGTTGAGCCAGCAATGCGGCGTTGAAGCAGACAGTTTGAACGGGCAGGGTGCTGAATGCGTATTTCGGCGAAGCCGAACACGGATTTCGGTTGAAGTCGAACGGGTTTTCCGAAGGAAGGTGAACAGGCGTTTCGCTTCAAGTCGAACGGTTTCGGGGAATTCCGAAATCGGCGTTCGGCTCTTCGAAACGCGTGTTCATCTGCCCGAAATTGGTGTTCGGCCCGCCGAAACGGCTGTTCACTCCGCCGAAATGCGTGTTCGGTGGACCGAAACGAGCGGCGCGATTTCGGTTGGCGGTACTGCGGATGGCCCAATCCGCCGGCGGTTAAGGTGACTCCTTTTGGGAGAAACCGACGATGCCGGCTCACCGGACGACCATGCGCAAAATAAAAGATGTGCTTCGCCTCAAATGGACCTGCGATCTGTCTCACCGACAGGTGAGCAGCGCGCTCGGCGTCGGGCTCGGCACCATTACTCAATATCTACAACTTGCCACTTCGGCCGGCCTGGACTGGGCGAAGATCGAGCCGCTGTCCGAGGCAGAGCTGGAGCAGTTGCTTGTCACTGGCAGCGTTCCGACGACGGCCACGGGCAAGCGCATAGAACCGGACTGCGCCGGGGTGCACCGGGAGCTACGCCGCAAAGGAATGACGTTGCAGTTGCTGTGGGAAGAATACGTCGCAGCGAACCCTGGCCAGCGGACCTTGCGCTACACGCAGTTCTGTCAGCGATACAAGGATTGGGCGCAGACGTTAAAGCGGTCGATGCCCCAGCAACACTACGCTGGCGAGAAGTTGTTCGCCGACTACGCCGGGCAAACGGTGCCGATTCTCGATCGCAATGGCGGTATCGCGTTCAAGGCACACATCTTCGTCGCCGTGCTCGGCGCATCGAATTACACGTATGCGTGCGCCACGCGCTCGGAAGCGACACCCGACTGGATCGGTGGCCTCACTGACGCGATGGAGTTCTATGGCGGCGTGCCAAGGTTGCTTGTGCCTGACAACCCGAGAGCACTGATCTCGAACGCCGACCGCTACGAACCCACGCTCGGCCTGACCACGCAGGACTTCGTGAGCCATTACGATACCGCGATGCTGCCCGCACGCCCGCGCAAGCCGAAGGATAAGGCGAAGGTCGAGGTCGGCGTTCAGATCGTCGAGCGCTGGATTCTTGCCCGCCTTCGGCATCACCGGTTCTACAGTCTGGCCGAACTGAACAAAGCGATTTCCGGGTTGATCAACGATCTGAATGCGCGGCCGTTCAAGAAGCTCGATGGCACTCGACGCGAGTGGTTCGAGCGGCTCGACAAGCCGGCGCTCCGCCCGCTTCCGACGCGACGATACGAGATCGCCACCTTCCAGAAATGCCGCATCAACATTGACTCCCATATCCAGGTCGATGGCCACTATTACAGCGCTCCGCATAGCCTTGTGCGTCAGGAAGTCCACGCGCGCGTAACACGTTACGGCGTGGAAATCCTGCACGGCGGCAAACGAGTTGCCGCCCACGCCCGCAGTCGGCTAAAGGGGAAGTACACCACCGTGGCCGAGCATATGCCGGCGGCGTACCGCGCGCACCTGGAATGGACGCCAAGTCGGCTGCTGAACTGGGGCGCATCGATCGGTGTGAGCGCCGAGGCGATCGTCAAGCATTTGTTGACGAACCGGCCGCACCCGGAAATGGGATACCGCTCGTGCCTCGGTCTGCTGTCACTCTCGCGCAAGTATGGCAAGGAGCGACTCGAAGCGGCGTGCCAGCGAGCACTCGTGATTGGTGCGCCGACCCAGCGCTCCGTGCGAACCATCCTGCAAACCGGCTCTGACAAGCAGCCGTTGCCACGAAGCGGGGCCATCGAATGGCAGTCGCCGCTGCACGAGAATGTGCGAGGGCCCAAGTATTACCACTGACCTTAGGAGGTCACGATGTTGATGCAGCAAACCCTCTCCCAGCTTAAGGGACTCAAGCTGGACGGCATGGCTCGCGCGTTCGAGGAACAGGCGGCGCTGACGGCCAGCACTAGCCTGTCGTTCGACGAACGCTTCAGCATGGTGGTGGATCGTGAAATCGCCTGGCGCGATACGCGGCGGCTCGAGCGATTGCTCAAGTCTGCGAAACTCAAGAATCCCCAAGCCTGCGTTGAGGACATCGAGTACTGACAGAGCCGAGGCCTCGACAAGAGTCTCGTCGCGACACTCGCCAGCTGTGACTGGATCCGCAATGCACAGAACCTCATCCTCACAGGGCCCACTGGCGCCGGGAAAACATGGATTGCATGCGCATTCGGCCAGCAGGCCTGCCGACAAGGCTTCTCCGTGCTGTACGTGCGGGTCGCCCGGTTGTTCGAGGAGTTGAAGATCGCCCATGGCGACGGCAGCTTCACACGTCGGCTTGCTCAGCTCGCAAAAATGGACGTCTTGTTGCTTGACGATTGGGGACTGCAGGACGTCGACCAGGGCGCGCGCAACGATTTGCTCGAAGTGCTCGACGACCGAGTCGGCACACGGTCCACGATCATTACCAGCCAATTGCCCCTTGAACACTGGCACGCCTGGCTCCAAGACCCGACGCTCGCCGACGCAATACTCGACCGCCTCGTTCATCAGGCTCACAAGCTCGCGTTAAAGGGCGATTCGATGCGCAAGAAGAGTGCGCCTGATCAAAAAGTAGCCTGATGTCGAACACTCGCAGTACAATCTAAGCACTACGCAGCACCTCCCTTCTGGCCTGTTCGACTTCACCGAAACGGGCGTTCAACTTCCCCGAAATACGCATTCTCGTCTGGCGCGTGGGCTGAAGCCGTCGCCGAACGCGTCAGGCGGGGCTGGCATATCGAAATCAACGATCGCGCCGCACGTCTTCATGAATCGTTGGCGCCGCTCGTTGCGTCAGGCGTGAAAGTGGTCGTCGATCACTTTCGCATGCCCGACCGTCAGCAGGGCATCGACGACCCTGGGGTTCGACGCTTGCTGGCATACGCCGAAAGTCGTCAGGTCTGGGTGAAGCTGTCCGGCGCGTATCGGACGAGCTTTGACGTAGCGCGCAGCGCGGCGCCTCTTTTGCTCCAAACGTTCGGCGCAGACCGCCTACTTTGGGCGAGCGACTGGCCCTTCAACCAATACGAGTCGACGCAGAACTACGCCACGCAGCGCACCACAATTGACGAGTGGATTCGCGATGCGAAGCAACGCGAGACGTACTTTGCGAGACACCGCGCCAGCTTTTGATGTTTTGAGCGCAAAGACAATCGCACAAGACATTCCCCGATCGGGGGAGAAGAGTATTACGCTACCCAACGAGATGGCTGAGTTCGTGCAGGCGAGGACGACTTGTGACGACTGCGCGTCAGACAACAACGTGTTACGCGACGCGCTTCGCGCCCCGCTTGAGCGAGACTACGCGGTCGAAGCCCGGCTTCGTGCAGATCGTATTGGCCGAGAATGCACTTTGCGTCCATCCAGAACGAGGGTTGTCGACGGGTGAAGTGCAGGTTGAATGGTTGCGAGAGCAGCTCAACCGGAGATCTCACCGACGATTCACAAAACCTCCCAACATGCGACTGCCTCTCACAGTCAAACGCCGGCCTTGATTTTACATAATTAGCATGATCATTCGTAATGCGAAGTATATTGCCCGTGCAAACAATCGATCTTGCTAAACCGTCGGCTGCAAGGGCATGTTTGACACGGAATGTCTTAAGGATATCGATTCCGTTGGGGAGGCAAGGGCGTACGGTCCCTGATGTCCGCCGAGCTCTCCGAAGCTCAATCCCAAGAAGACTGGTTTCGCGGCAAAGCGTTATATGGATCGTAGACGTCGAAGTGGTCTGTCGGGTCAAGACGTTCGGTGTACAGAACGAGGTTCGTACCGTCAGGCTTCAGTCGTGATTTAAAGAGGATACCCTTGGCGCCGCTGGCGACGACCTCATCGCCAAGGATCCAGCTGGGCGGCTCGATCCGTTCATTGAACCAGCAGTGACGCCAGTCGCAATAGAAATCCTCCCACAACGCAGACCACTTTCCGCTGTCGTACCCGCCGGTGAAATCGACAATCGGAGCGGCCGTGAGGTTGTAGCTGACCAGGGTCCCCGGTGGCATCAAGGACGACAGCTGCTGATACTCTCTGATGGCCGTGTCGTGGTCGAATGCCAAGTAGAGCGCATTCAGCCCGACACGATTCGCGCGACCGCCGTGCGTTCCCGCTCCCGCGCCGCTTGTCGGCGCAACAGCCCACCGGGGAACGTGCATACGATAGACAGTTACCCCAGCCAATTCTGTGAGGATCATCCTGCCGCACCCGCCTCGAGCGACGAAACGTAACGAAGGACGTCATCCGCCCGGCTTTCGGACACCAATTGCTCGGCGGTTCTGTAATTGAACACCGGCAGCGGTTCGTTGCGATACCAGAACAGCGCCTTCGTGACATCGCCTGAGATATCCGTCGCGGCACGGATGACCCGCAGAGCGTCGCGGAGGAATCGTTGTACGCTTTCGGACGCAGGCTGCCGGCTGATGGTGTTCCGATGGACGTGTGCTTGCTGGGCAAGGGTTTGCAAGTCAATATGCAAGGCCTCGCCGAAGCGCCGAGCGGAGACAATCGGGGCTGGGTCTTCGGGATCGCGTAATGAGGCCATGAACCGGTCGAAGCTCAAGTTTGCACTGGGAATAGCACCGGTATCCGAATTCATGGCTCGCTCCACGCACATAATGAGGACAATTTTAGCACAAATATCAATACCACCGCCGAGTATGAAAGCCGACGTTCTCCTCGTCGCTGGTGTCGCGGTTACGCCTAGTGACCAAAAAAAGGGGGGATATAGTGCAAATATTGTGCGTCGAAGCGACTGGGCGGACAAAATCTCACGTGAAACCAAGCACTGTCTTCCATGACGTGCGACTCTACATCTACATACTTAAAATTCGATAATTCGCTTTATGTCAACTGTGCACCGAATTCTTTTGTATTGATTGCGTCGACTGTACGGCTCGTCTTGGGCATCGTCGCTGACGACAACCGGGCCGCTCGGCCATTCGGGAAAATATCAGCCTTTCTGCGGCGAATGCGTCCTAGGAAGGCCGGCAAGGCCCGAGCGGCTGAAAGCGCTAAGCACTCACGGCCCTTCGCGCGCTTCGGCTACCCGACGTGCGAGTAGATCCGATATTCGATTGCTGTAGCCGCGAGGACGCCGCACATCATCGAACTCACGACACCGGCACCGGTGACGTCCTGTCCCGCCAGAAAGCAGTCCATGGATGAGCGAGCGCACGTTCAGCGCATTCGAAAGAAACCGGTGCGGACTTGCTTTGGTCCCGTAGCTGGCGCCCTGTTGCGCTCCCGTATAGGCTTGCATGGTGAGTGGCGTGGAAAGTTCGCGATCGCTTACCATCCGCGCCAGTTCTGGAAAGTGATGAACGAACTGTGCGAGCATGCTGCGTTCGAGCGTCGCCTTGAATTCCATGTAGGCTTCGGGCCTGTCCTGCAGGACCGACGAGCGCCACTGCGAAAATCGCTCCCAGTGATCATGGCCACCACTTCTGCAGTATGCCGCTGATGATCACCGGGCGCGTATGCCGCATCCTTCAGTGACGGAAACGACACGAACAAAATCGGGACCGCCTTTCCTCCAATTTTTCGTTCAGCGCTTTTGTCCGCTTCCGCTCCCAGGATAACCTCACGCCACACTCCGCTATCGGTGGTCCAGTCTTCGTGGACCATTGGTTAGCCGGGGACGTGCCATGCGAACGGATGTTGCCGTTAAGGCCGAGATACAACGTCACGTGACAGACCAATGGTCGGAGTGAGCATACCTGTTGCGACCATGCGGTATGCCGCAGTGTTTCCGGGAGTAAGTCCACCGTATTACGCGCGCCGATGGCCGAAAAACCGCAGCTGCATGCTGTTCGGTTCCGTCGTCGAGCCGCGCGCCCGTGACCGCGCCGCCTTCAATGTGCAACGAGCGAACCCTGGCGTCGAGTCGAATGGCGCCGCCCGCCTGTTCGATCACCGGAACGAGTGTTTGCGCAAAAACGCCGTACCGCCGCCGGATACCAAGCGCCGTTTAGACAATTGGTGATCACAACAGCATGCATGCCGAAACGCGTCTGCTCCACTGGCATGCCGCTGTAATCGCCTTTCTGCGCGAGGAGCAGAGCAAGCAATCGCGGATCGCTAACGACGAATTCGATCACCTCCGCGATGCTGCCCCCACCATATAAGGTGCTGGATTGATCTGAGTCAGATAGCGAAAGGATGGCCGCATTAAGGTAGGCAGCACGCTCGTGTGGAGTGCCGCTATGTACTCGTTGAAGCCATTCTTTGTCGAGATTTTTCCGGAACGTGTGGACGGCTGGATCGCGGAAGCGCTGTTCTCGCGGCAGTGCGACTATTCGAAGCCCATCAAAGTGCCAAAGGTCACATTTCGCCTAGGTACAGTGCAGCCGACCAAGGCCAGTGCCGAGCGCGATGCTATCGAGTGGGCCCGTCGCTTCATCGCGTCGTCGACCGACGTGTTGGAATCCTCCCTCAAACTCGAGGAAACTCGCCAGAGCACACGCCTCACGCCGTGCAAGGCGACGAAGCTTTAATCCGGAATATGCGGCGATACTCAAATCCCGCCGCACGCCCTGGTGCCCGAGCGTCTGGAACAAGCCGGCCCGAAATGCCCAGCGCAATGCTAGGGTAATCGCCCGCGTCGGTCCCCGGCTCACGGCTTTAGAAACGATGCTGGCATTCCAGGTGCCACCGGACGCTGTGAGCGCGCTCGCACCGGCGATCACGTTAAACAAGATGCACCGCTGCGTGCCGAGAATCATGAGAGGACTGAGCCACATCCCCGGCGTGAGGTCGAAGCGGACAATCAGGAACACCACCACGGGAAAGAGCAGGTTAGCCATTCGCTCCTTACGTGTTCGAATCGTCTTCGAGGCAGTGTGGCGGCAGGCTCGAGACTACGGTTGATGAAAATCAAGCGGAATGAGTGCAAATTCCGCATTCACTGTAGGGAGTTGCCTACAAGCCAATGGCATCGACTACACCAATCTCAGTCCTCGCTGATTTCACCTTCGGACCGCTTGTCCAATACTTGAATCACGCAATGACAACGACCACGTGTCGCCGGTCGATTTAGGAGAGGATCATGAACGCCAACTTCGTTTCCCTCAGGTCGCTGGTCGACAAATGGTTGGCCCCGACGCTTGCGATGCCCGCTCACGTCACCGGTGTCGGCCGCCTTCTCAGAGATCGCGTTCGCTATGTCAGGCTCGAAGGCCGCACGTCCAGCGGCCCTCTCGCCATCGTTTTCTTCCGCCACGTCGATGGCTCGTGGAGCGTATTTCCCCCGGCGCCGGAGCTTCCCACGATGCGCGCCGGCCTTCTCGCGAAGTAAATCGCGGCTGTTGTTGGGCCATCGCTTTTTGTGGCGCCGCTTCCGGCATCTATGTATCGATTGCCGATACTCCTTTGTTCTGGCTCGTGCCGCTCGCGCCGCTCGGGCTGGTCATGTTTCTGAGTTTTCGCATCGATAACATGAGTCGCGGTGAGGCGCAGATCAGCTTCTGGCTCTATGCCGCGTTGGTCGGGTTCTCACTTTCAGGGATATTCCTGATCTATACGGGCGAAAGCATAGCCCGCGTTTTCGTGATCAGCGCGGCCACCTATGGTGCAACCAGTATCTATGGTTATA
>NZ_JAQFVG010000255.1 GCF_029439455.1 Caballeronia sp. BR00000012568055
CATTGCATGCCGCGCGCAAGGCATGGAACCGGAGCGTGCGCTGCGCTATGCAAGCGCCAGCGGCGCGCGTGCCGTAGCGGTCAAAGGGCCGATGGAAGGCACATCGACGCTCGCGCAACTCGATCAGTTCATCTCGGAGCAACAGCATGCATGACGTCGTAACACGCCTTTCCGGCGATGCCGATGCGGACCGCAAGCTCAAAGGCATCTATTCGATTTGCTCCGCGCATCCGTGGGTGCTCGAAGCCGCGATGCAGCAGGCGCTCGAAGACAATACGCCGCTGCTGATCGAGTCCACGTCGAATCAAGTGGATCAGTACGGCGGCTACACCGGCATGAAGCCTGCGGATTTCGTGCGTTTCGTGTACAAGATCGCGGATGAAGTCGGCTTCGATCGCGCACGTTTGATTCTCGGCGGCGATCATCTCGGCCCCAACGCGTGGCGCGCGCTGCCCGCCGAAGAAGCCATGCAGAAAGCCGAAGCTCTGATCGAAGCCTACGTGTCCGCAGGCTTCGGCAAAATTCATCTCGATGCCAGCATGCCCTGCGGTGGCGACCCCGAGCGTCTGTCCGATGATGTCGTCGCTGAACGTGCATCGCGTTTATGCGCAGTCGGAGAGAACGCGGCGAAACGTGAAGGTATCCTGAGGAAGCCGGTTTATGTGATCGGCACAGAAGTGCCTGTCCCGGGCGGCGCGAGCGAAGAACTCGAAGGCGTCGAAGTCACGCATCGCGATGCAGCGCTGGAGACGGTCGCGATTCATCGCAAGGCATGGCATGCGCGCGGTTTGGACGACGCATGGCAACGCGTGATCGCGCTCGTCGTGCAACCGGGCGTGGAGTTCGATCACACGAAAGTGATCGACTACCAGCCCGAGCTTGCGTCGGACCTCTCGGAAGCATTGACGCAATTGCCCGGCATGGTTTTCGAAGCGCATTCGACGGATTATCAGAAGGCCGAAGCATTGCGCCATCTCGTGCACGATGGTTTCGCGATTCTCAAAGTCGGTCCGGGCGTAACTTTCGCGCTTCGTGAAGCTTTATTCGCACTCGCGGATATCGAAGCGGAACTCGTGCCCTCACATGAACAATCGAAGCTGCGCGAAGTCATCGAAAAGGTCATGCTCGATAAGCCCGGTAATTGGGAACGCTATTACCACGGCAACGCACGCGAGCAACATCTCTTGCGCACGTATAGCTATAGCGACCGCGTGCGCTATTACTGGACCGATGCTGACATCGCCGCAGCCGCGCAAACGCTGCTGCGCAATCTCGAATCAACGCCGATTCCCGAGAATCTGCTGAGCCGCTATTTGCCCGCGCAATATTGGGCGATGCGCGCAGGCCGTATCGACGGATCGCCGATGAGCCTTATTCATAGCAAAGTGCGCGAAGTCATCGACATGTATGCGTCGGCATGCCGCGCGTGAATCACTCCATCAAAGGAAGATCGCAAATGAAACTCGAAGGAAAGATTGCAATCGTAACGGGCGCGGCAGCCGGCATTGGTGAAGCCGTGGTGCGCCGTTATCTCGACGAAGGCGCGAAAGTCGTGGCCGTCGATGTCAAGGCACCGGCCTCAGCGGCAAGCAACGAGCAACTCCTGTTCGTTCAGGCCGATGTGACGCAGCGCGAAGGCATCGAACAGATCGTAAGTGCGACGCTCGCGAAATTCGGGCGTATCGACATTCTCTACAACAACGCGGCCATCTTCGATATGCGGCCCTTGCTCGATGAATCGTGGGACATTTTCGATCGCGTGTTCGCGGTGAACGTGAAGGGCATGTTCTTCCTGATGCAGCGCGTGGCGCAGCAGATGGTGGAGCAGGGCGGCGGCGGCAAGATCATCAATATGGCCTCGCAGGCGGGGCGTCGCGGTGAAGCGCTGGTATCGCATTACTGCGCAAGCAAGGCGGCGGTCATCAGCTATACGCAATCGGCGGCGCTCGCGCTTGCATCGCACAAAATCAACGTGAACGGTATCGCGCCAGGCGTGATCGATACGCCGATGTGGAAGGACGTCGATGCACTTTTCGCGCGGTACGAGAATCGGCCGATCGGAGAGAAGAAGCGCCTGGTTGGCGAAGCGGTGCCGCTCGGACGCATGGGCAGACCCGACGAATTGACGGGCGCGGCCGTGTTTCTCGCGTCGGCGGATGCGGATTACATCACGGCGCAGACGCTCAATGTCGATGGCGGCAACTGGATGAGCTGATCATGTACATGAACAAGTTTCGACTCGATGGAAAAGTCGCCGTCGTCACGGGCGCAGGACGTGGTATCGGATTTGCGATTGCAGAAGCGCTGGCGGAAGCGGGTGCGCGTGTCGTTCTTACGGACTACGATTCAAAGCTGCTCGACGAGGCGCTCGCCAAACTAGCGGCGAAAGGCGCGCAAGCCGAAGGCGAAATCTTCGACGTCACCGATCCCGCCGCCGCGCAACGCGTCAACGATACCGTCGTCGCGCGACATGGCCGTGTCGATGTACTCGTGAATAACGCGGGCATCGCCATATCGGATCATCCTGCAGAGAATATGAGCGACGAGGTCTGGAATCGCGTCATCGACGTGAATCTGACGGGCGTGTTCCGCGCATGCCGTGCCTTCGGTAAAGGGATGCTTGAGCATGGCGGCGGCAGTATCGTCAATGTCGGATCGATGTCGGGGTTTATCGTCAATCGGCCGCAAGAGCAGGTGAATTACAACGCGTCGAAAGCGGGCGTGCATCATCTGACGCGATCGCTTGCGGCGGAATGGGGCGCGCGCGGCGTGCGTGTCAATGCGGTCGCACCGACTTATATCGACACGGAGATGAATCAGTACGTGCACGAGAAAGAGAACGAAGCGCGCCTGAAACAGTGGATAGATAGTACGCCGATGAATCGGCTCGGACGCATGGATGAAATCGCGTCCGTGGTGCTGTTTCTCGCGAGCGATGCGGCAAGTCTGATGACCGGATCGATCGTGCTGGCCGATGGCGGTTACGTGTGCTGGTGACCTAAGCTCGAGAGCGCCAGGCGCGCGACCTCTGCAAAATAGCGCGCGCCTGTTTCGAGTATGTCGTCGTTGAAGTCATAGGTCGCGTTATGCAGCGGTGCGCCTGTATCGCCATTGCCGATAAACATGAAGTTGCCCGGCACCACTTGCAGAAACGCGCCGAAGTCTTCGGAGATCATCATCGGCGTGACGTCGGTGTCAACCGCGTCTATGCCTGCCACGCTTGCTGCGGCGCGGGCCGCTGTCTCGACCCATTGCATCGAATTGACGGTCGGAGCGAATTCGTGCGTGTATTCGAAGGTGCATTGCGCGCCGTGTATGCGGCAAATGCCTTCGCTCACTTCACGCATGCGGGTTTCGAGTAGCGCCTGCACTTCGCGCGAATAGCTGCGCGTGTCGCCTTTGATCGTCACAGTCGAAGGAATCACGTTGCGTAACCCATCGGTCAGAAACTCTGTGCACGATATGACCGCCGATTGCGAAGGATCGAGATTGCGCGACACAATGGTCTGCAAGCCCAACACGATCTGCGCGCCGATCACGATCGGATCGATACCCATATGCGGACGCGCGGCGTGCGTGCCACGCGCATCGATTCGGATCACGAAATTATCTTCGCTCGCCATGATGCCGCCGCCACGCGTGGCGAACGTTCCTGCTTTCATGCCCGGCATATTGTGCGCCCCGAAGATTGTATCGACGGGAAAGCGGTCGAACAGGCCATCGGCCATCATCGCTTTCGCGCCGCGGCCGTGCTCTTCGGCGGGCTGAAAAATAAAGCGCACAGTGCCGTCGAAATCGCGCTTTTCGGCGAGCTCGCGCGCCGCGCCAAGCAGCATCGCCATATGGCCGTCGTGTCCGCAAGCGTGCATTTTTCCGGGCGTAAGCGAGATATGCGTACGCGCGGGCGCTTGCTCGTTGATCGCGAGCGCATCCATATCAGCGCGCAGACCAACGGCACGCGTGCCGCTTCCCACGCGAAGACTCGCCACCAAACCCGTTCCGCCGATACCGCGCGCCACCTCATAACCCAGCGCGCTCAGAATGGTCGCGGCGAAGTCGGATGTGCGATGCTCTTCGAATCCCGTTTCCGGATAGCGATGCAAATGCCGGCGCCAGTCCTGCAAACGCGCCTGCAGTGACGTTTCCATAGCGTCCTCCTTAAGCGACATGGACGAGTGCGCGCTGACGCGCCAACACGTGTTCAGGGTGCTCGCCGGTCAGTTCTTCGTAGAGCGCCGGTGCGGTCGCGCCTTCGGTGTTGATGACGAGCACGCGCGCGTTTGCGTCGAGTCCGTCGAGCGATCTATCGCGTATCAATGCTGCAAGCCCTGCAAAACCCGCAGCGCCCGATTCACCCGCGACAATCCCCGCGTCAGCAAGCATACGCATGGCCGCGATGGCTTCGTCGTCGCTGATGGTCATGAAGGTATCGATGCACGCTTCGAGCACGCGCCACGCCAGCGGCGATGCTTCTCCGCATGCGAGACCGGCCATGATCGAATCGACGGAACCGGTTGCGTGCGCGGCGTGTCCGGCGAGTGCGCTTTGATAGAGACAGTCCGCCTGATGCGGTTCGACCACGATGAAATGCGGACGCCGTGCGCCATGCCATTCCCAGAAATAGCTTGCGATACCCGCAGCCAGTCCGCCGACGCCGCCTTGCAGCAGCACATGCGTGAACGCAGGGGCATCGCGCGTGCTTGCAGTCTGCTCGATGATTTCAGCGGGAATCGTGCCGTAACCCTGCATCACATCGCGCGGAATCTCGGTATAGCCGTCGTATGAAGTATCCGATACGACGTGCCAGCCGTTGACATGCGCGAGACGCGCCGCTTCGGATACCGAATCATCGTAATTGCCGTCGATACGCAGAATACGCGCGCCTTCATTCGCAATGGCCTGCTCGCGTTCGGCGCTCACATGTGCATGCAGCACGATCACGCACTGGCAACCAAGCGAGCGCGCAGCGGCTGCGAGCGCCTTGCCATGATTGCCATCCGTCGCGCTGATTACCGTGAGATGCGCGAGAAGCGACGCATGACGCCCTTCGAACAGCGCACGCGGATCGAGTCGATGCGTATGCCATAAGCGCATGGCGAGCCGCATCAACGCAATCGGTGCGCCGAGCGCCTTGAAGCTGCCGAGCGCCGAGCGCTGCGATTCGTCTTTCACGTGCAGCGAAGCGAGACCGAAGCGCGCGGCTGCATCGGGCAGGCTGGTTAGCGGCGTGGGCGCGCGGTTCAGACGCGGCCATGACGCGAGCCACGCACGGCTTTCGTCAGCGCGTTCAATGCTCAGAATGTCGCGCAATGGATAGTCGCTTCGTACAGCGCGGGGATTCGCGATTTGCATCTTTGATCGATTCCAAAAAAGTTGACGCCACGAGCGGCATCACTAAATAATATTCACGTGCATCATTATTTCGGTTCGAAATTTAGCGGATTTCGCGCAAAAAAATTTCATCATCAAAGGGTTTGCTGCCATGTCCGTATCGCTCGACGCCTTCGATCGCAAACTGCTGATGGAAGTCCAGCAAGACGCGCAGATTCCGCAAAACGAACTTGGCGCGCGCGTCAATCTTTCCACGGCAGCTGTGAATCGCCGTCTGCGACGTCTTTCTGACGAAGGTGTGATCGATCATTACGCCGCCATTGTTACGCCGGAGAAAGTGGGATGCGCGCTGACCATCGTCACGATGGTCGAAGTCGAGAGCGAACAAATCGATCTGCTCGACGCCATGAAGCGCAGTTTCGCGCAATGTCCGTATATTCAGCAGTGCTACTATGTTGCGGGCGAATGGGACTTCGTTCTAGTGCTGACCATGCAAAATATGGATCAGTACACGGAACTCACGCGGCAGCTCTTTTTCTCCAACAACAACGTCAAACGCTTCAAGACGCTGGTGAGCATGAGCCGCGTGAAAGTGGGACTCGGCGTGCCGGTACTGATCGACGAATAAAAGCTTAGCGCACCACGGTTAGGTCGTTCCACGCGCCATTTCCGTATTGCCGCACGGTGATGGCGCCGTTGCGCATATCGCCTTTCTCGTCGAAGTGGATTGCGCCGGTGACGCCGTTCATCGAGAGTTCACGCAGCTTGGGCAGATAGACGTGTGGATCGGTCGAACCTGCGGCCTGCATGGCGGTGGCCATGGCCATGACGGCATCGTAGGCATAGGGCGCATAGAGTTGTACGGGGCCGCCGAAGCGTTCCTGATAGCGCTTGAAAAACACTTCGCCGCCGGGCATCTGAGCACGCGGCACGCCCGCGAGCGTGCAGTATGTTCCTGCGTTCATGGCCGCGCCCGCGAGCGTGATGAACTGCGGCGTGCACGCTTCATCGCCTGCGATCAATTTGGCTTTGATGCCGAGTTTCTGGGCCTGTTGCGCGAATGCAGCCGCCTGCGTATCGCCGCCCGTGAACACGATACCGCCCGGCACCGCGCTCTTGATGGTGGTCAGCACGCTCATCCAGTTGGTGGTCTTGTCGGTGCCATACTCGCGCGCCACGACCGTGCCGCCCGCTGCCTTTACGGCCTTCTCGACTTCATCCGCAAGCCCTTGTCCGTAGGCGGTGCGATCATCGACGATGGCGACTTTGGTCGCGTGCAGATCGCGAACCATGTACGTGCCGATCACCGTGCCTTGACGCACGTCGTTCGCGACCATGCGAAACACCGACTGAAAGCCCTGCGCGGTCAGCTTCGGATTGGTGGCGGATTCGGTGATCATCGGAATGCCCGCGTCGGCATAGATGCGCGAGGCCGGAATCGATGTCCCTGAGTTGGCATGGCCGACCACGCCGGAGACGCGATCATCCACCAGCTTTTGCGCGACGGTGACGGCGGTTTTCGGATCGGCTGCATCGTCTTGCGAGTCGAGCACGAAGGTGACGTTCTGGCCGCCGATCTGAAGCTTCTTCGCGTTGAGATCTTCGATCGCGAGGCGCACGCCGTTTTCATCGTCCTTGCCGATATGCGCAAGCTCGCCCGTCAGCGGCGACACCTGGCCGATCTTGACGGAGACATCGGCGTACGCGGACATGGCGGTGACAAGAAGGGGCGCGCTAAGAAGCGCAGACAAATGCATTCGATGGCGCATGGCGAGTCTCGTGTGATTGAGGGCAGGACTCAATCGTAGAGCGATGATGCGATCGCCAAAATCGAACGTGAAGGCGCGCGCGAGAATAACTTGCGCGCACGCCTCACGCGACGCAATTTTTTATCGATGCACGCAGCGCCGCCTATTTCACCGTGAAACTGTAGTCGCCGTGCGTGCGATGCCCGTCGTCCGCGATGGCCACCCAATGCACCGTATAGCGTCCCGCCTGCAAGGCGGGCAACGCGACGGAGATGTTCTCGTGATGTTGTGCATCGACGGCGGTTTTTTTGGTGTTCACTTGCTTCCCGTTCGCGTCCGTAACGGTCAACGATGAAAACGCCGGCTCCAACGGACCGTCGAACGTGATTCGAATCTGCGCAGGCGATGCGACCGTTTCGCTCGCCCCCGGCACTTGCGTGCGCGGAAACACGTGAGCCAGCGCAGCGCTGCTCATCACGAGGAAGACAATGGCAGCGCTGTTCACAACGCGATTGATCTGCATAACATGCTCCTTCACCAGTTGAACAGCGGCTTGCCGATGGTGGTCGGCGCGACATCGTCGAAGAAAATATGCGCCTGCACAATCACGCCGACATGTGAACCGCTCGCACGGTTGATCGGAAGTTGCGCTTCAATGCCGAATTGTCCGTAGCGATTGATCCAGATAAAGCCGGGATTAACCGTACCAGTCGTCTGTCCCCGACTTCTCGACAGCGGAATTTCGATCAGCGGAATCAGGCTCGCGAACGGCTCGGGCAGTCCGAGCGAATGAACGTGCTGCTGAAGATAGGGCAGGCTGTATTGAATCGTGAAGCCGTAGTTGAAGGCGTTCGGTTGACCGGCACCCGTCGTGAGCGCGGGCGCTGCTTCTGCCGTGATGGCGACAGGGCGCAGATAAGCGAGCGCATCGGGCAAATCGCCCATACCTTTGCCGATATAAACCGTCGGCGAAATAGTCGAGAAGCTGTCCGCAATCGCGTAACTGCCAGTGCCGCCGAGTTCGGCATTCACGCCCACGGAGGCCATGAATTCATGCGCCTCGTTGACGTACAAAAGATACTTCAGTCCGACTTCGAAGTTGTCGAAACCATGTGCCGTCGAATTATTTTGCATAACGTAACTACCACCTACCGATAAAGCGAGGCGCGACGTAATCAGCTTGTCGTATTCGAACTGAAACGTGTTGATGCTTTGATCGCCGTCGTCGCCCGGCACGCGAAGATGACTGAACTGAAGATTGGCTTCGTCGCCGACGCCGGGGTCATCGACGGCCATGGTGGCGGGGAAAACGCGATCGCCTGCAATAGCGTGCGCGTGGGCCAGCGAGGGCAGCGCGATCAGTGTGATCAATGCGGCGCAGGCGAGGGCCGTGGCAGCCGGCTGCCGCGCATCTCGTTCGATAAGGGTGTGCATAGTTCATCCTGTTTTCCGGGCTCATGTCGAACCTCATCGACCTTGAAGGTCGCGTGCGAGGCCAGGATGCGCGGGGCGCATTCCGAGGCAAAAGGAAGCGTCAGGACAACAGCGATGGCGGGGCGCGCGCGTGCCAGAAAGGCAACGGCGCATTGGCACGCACGCGTTCAGAACGCGTCTTGACGCGATGAACGATGGTGCGTTTCAGCACCGCGGAGGGCGGCGCGAATGGGGTGATTGCCGGGAGATGGGCGAGGAGGCTGCAATAGCCGCAGGCGTCGAGATGAAGCTGCGTGCCGTGGGTGTCGTGCGTGTCGTACGTTTCGTGATGCTGTTGCATCGACGGCATCGAGCACGGCATGCCGCCGTTGCCGTGCTCGTCGTGCGTGGCAGAAAGTGCGTGCGAAAAGGCAGGCACGAGCGCCATCAGCAGGATTGCAAGCAATCCCAACAAGCTGCCGGTCAGGCGTATAAAGCGGCGTCTCATTGGCATGCCCTGGCGGACATTGGATGCCGCCGATTATGACATGCGCGACGCCGCGAGAATACGCGATTATGCGCGGCTTAAGCTACGCGCGCCGCCGTAAAACGCTGGCGAATATGCACCGGCTGTTCCAATTCATCGACCACGGCAACAGCGAGGTCGGCAACGGAAATGCCTGCGGGTTTATCACCGTCCATCAGCAGATCGTCTCGGCCCAAACGATAAACGCCGGTACGTTCGCCTTCCTCGAGCATCGCGGGCGGGCTGACGAAAGTCCAGTCCAACGCGGTGTTGTCGCGCAAGGTACTCAGCGCATTGCGTGCGGCCACCGCGCCCGGAACAATATTCGCGGGCACATGCGTTTTGAAGGCTTCCGTATCGACAAGTTGCACGCCTGGCGCGACGAAAAGACTGCCCGCGCCGCCAATCACGATATAACGGCGCACGCCGCTCATTTCCACGCCGCGCACGATCGAATCATTACCGCGCGTGAAGTTGTCGAACAAGGAGGGGTCGTTCCAGCCAGGATTGAAGGCAGATAGTACGGCATCCTGATTACGCACTGCTTGAGCAATCGAATCTGCCGAATAAGCATCGGCTAATTCGAATTTGAGCAGTGAATCGGTCGATACATTGCCGCTTTTGCGAACCAATGCCGTGACTTCATGGCCACGGCGCAACAATTCCTGCTGAAGATGCTTGCCAACGAATCCCGTAGCGCCGATCAGTGCGACTTTCATTTGAAAACCCCGCGAAATGGATGAATGAACAGCATGCTATCGCGTGACTGGACGCTTTAGAATACGTCGAAATCGACAATCTCTTTTAAGCGTGCCTTAACAATGAACGATCTACGTCCTTTCGTCGTATTTGCCGAAACGGTGTCGCAAGGCTCGATGAGTGCGGCGGCATCGCGGCTGGGCATGACGCCGTCGGCGGTCAGTCAGACCATCAAGGCGCTGGAAAAGCAGTCGGGCGTGACGTTGCTGCATCGCTCGACACGCAAGCTCGCATTGACCGAAGACGGCAAGCGTTGTTACGCGCATTGCGTGCGGCTGATCGATGCGTGGCGCGCCGCTTCCGAGTCGCTGGCGCAAGCGCGCGATGCGCCGTCCGGCGAGTTGCGTATTGCCGCGCCGCTGGGCTTTGCGTCGTTCATTGCGCCTGCGCTCGCGCCGGTTTTATCGACATGGCCGCAATTGCGTCTGCGCCTGCTCGTCGCCGATGAAATGGTCGATCTGATCGATGCGCGCGTCGATCTCGCCATACGCGTGGGCAAGCTAGCGGATTCGGCGTGGACCGGGCGGCGGATTTGCGAATTGGAGACCTTGCTGTGCGCATCGCCGGCGTATCTCGAACGCAATGGCACGCCCGAGCATCCGAGGGATTTGAAGGCGCATCACTGGATTGCGCTGGAGCGCGATCTTCAGGAAACCGAAGAAGAACCGACCTACACGTTGACGTTGCACGGCGCGAAGCGAACTAAGGAAACGGTGACGATGAACGTGCGCATTGCAAGCACGGCGCAGCCCACGCTTCAGCAGATTTGCGAGCGAGGTCTGGGTATCGCACGTCTCGCTTATATCGATGCGCGAAGCGCGATCAAGCGAGGCAATCTGATCCCCGTGCTGCCGAACTGGACCTTTCCGATGCTGCCCGTCACGCTGGTTTCACCGCGCAAGGACAGCAAGCCCGCGAAAGTGCGCGTTGCCGCTGACGCATTGAAAGCGTATTTCGAAGCCATGCCGACAGCACGCTCGAAAGTGATCTAAACATCAATGCCGATGCCGATGATGCACATCCGGAAAATGCGCATGCGAATGCGTAATCGGCATATGCACATGCGGATGCGTGTGCGGTTCATCGCCATCGTAAGGGAAGTCATGCGTGTGCTGATGATGCGCGTCATGCCGATGCCGATGCGCATGCTCCATCCGCTCATGCGTATGTTCGTGTTCGTGCCGTTCACGCACATGCAGCCAGACGCCCGCGATCATCAATACCGCTGCGCACCAGAACGCAGTGCCGGGCATGTCAGGCCATATCAGCAATGAAAGCGCCACGCCGAATAGCGGAGCCACGGAAAAATACGCGCCCGTGCGTGCGGTTCCCAGATGACGCAACGCGATCACGAACAACACGAGGCTGATGCCATAGCCTGCGAATCCTGTGGTCATGGCTGCGAGGATCAACGCGGGGCCGGGCAGCGTTGCGCCCGATGCAAACGCGATCGCCAGATTCACGGGACCCGCACATAAGCCCTTTAAACAAGCGATGATCATTGCATCATTGGTCGATACCTTGCGCGTGAGGTTATTGTCGATTGCCCATGCAAGACATGCGCCCGCAATCAACAGCGCTCCGATCGACAAGCCGCCCGGACCCGTTTGCCATGACAGCAACACGCGACCCGCAACAATCGCCATCATGCCGACGAAGACGTAACGATCGACGTTCTCGCGAAACACCATCCATGCAATGACCGCCGTCAATACGCCTTCGAGATTCAGCAGCAGCGAACTGGTCGCGGCGGGTGTGCTCGACAAGCCGAGCATCAATAAAGCAGGGCCTGCAACGCCGCCCGCCAGGATTGCGCCCATCAGCCAGAGCCATTCCGTTGCGGCGATACGCCGATCCTCTCGCCGCGTCTCTCGCGAATACACACGCCG
>NZ_JAQFVG010000256.1 GCF_029439455.1 Caballeronia sp. BR00000012568055
TGATGGCTTACGATTTATCGAAGTTGCCGCGCTCGGATATCAACGTGCAACTCGGCGGCGATGCGCATCTCGCCAACTTCGGCCTGTTCGCGAGTCCCGAGCGCCGTATCATCTTCGGTCCCAACGATTTCGACGAAACCCTGCCCGGCCCCTTCGACTGGGACGTGCGCAGACTGGCGACATCGTTCGTGATTGCGGCGCGGGAACGTGGCTTTACGTCGGGCGATCAGCGAAAGATCGTGCGGCGTCTTTGCGAGACCTTCCGGCAGCGCATGATCGAGTTCAGCCAGATGGACACGCTCGACGTGTGGTACTACCAATTCAAAGCGTCCGACATGCTCGCGCTCGCCGATTCCGATGAAGAGCGCAAGCGCGAACAGACCGTCATCGACAAGGCAAAACTCCAGTCGTCGCGCTCGTTGATGACGCGTCAGACCGAGATGGTCAACGGCAAGTTGAGAATCGTCGATGTGCCGCCGCTCGTTTATCACATGCCAACTTCGACGCCCAAGGAGCGAAAGCAATACGACAGCATGATTCGCCGCTTCTTCGCCGACTACCGCTTGACGCTGCCGGACGATCGCCGCGCGCTGTTCGATCGCTACGAACTGGTCGATGTGGCGGTGCGCGTGGTAGGCATCGGCTCGGTCGGCACGCGGTGTTATGAGCACTCTTTATCGCCGATGGTGAGAGTCCGCTCTTTCTGCAACTCAAGGAAGCGCGCGCGTCCGTGCTGGAAGATTATCTTCCGCGCAGCCCTTATTCGAATCACGGGCAACGTGTTGTGCATGGACAGCGCATGCTTCAATCCGCCAGCGATATCTTTCTCGGCTGGTCGAGCATGCATCACACGGGCAACGACTTTTACGTGCGCCAATTGAGAGACATGAAAGGCGCATTCGATTTTTCCGCGTTCGATGTGGCGGATCTCGCGGAATACGCGGTGTCGTGCGGCACCGCGCTCGCTCATTCGATGGCCAAAGCTGCGGACCCGGCTCTGATCGTGGGTTATGTCGGCAAGTCCGCAGCGTTCGATGCCGCGATCGAAAAGTTTGCGCTGGCTTATGCAGAGCAGAACGAAGCAGATTGGAATGCGCTAAAGGCCGCGGTGAAGTCCGGGCGGGTTCAGGCGGCGACGGAGTAGCACGTCTGCGCTCAGACGAAGCGCGCCTCGTCGAGATCGGCGATAAGCGACGGACCCTTAGGATGCCAATTCAATTTGGCTTGCGTCAGCGCGCTGGATGCCGGCATATCCAGCGCGACGAACATGGCCATCCATCCGAAATGCGCTTGTGCTTCCTCAGGCGCAATGGACTTAACAGGCAACTTCAACCCGCGCCCGAGCGACTCCGCAATCTCGCGGCTGCTCACGCCTTCTTCACCAACCGCGTGATATCGCGCGCCGCTTTCGCCCTTCGCGACGGCGAGCGCGTAGAGGCGCGCAACATCGGAAAGATGGCCTGCGGGCCAGCGATTCTCGCCTTCGCCGACATACGCGACGACGCCTTTTCGCCGCGCGATATCGACAAGCGGCGTGATAAGACCTTGCTTGAGCGGATTGTGAACCTGCGGCAGACGTACGACTGAAACGTTGACGCCTGCATCGAGCAGCGCATGGCCCGCGAGTTCGGACGCGATACGCGGATTCGGATGACTCGCGTTGAACACGTCCTCGCGCGCGGGTTCACCGTGCTCGCCACTGCCGATTCCCGTGCCCGACGTGATGATCAGCGGACGATCCGAACCCGCGAGTGCCGAACCGAGCGCAGCGATTGCGCGCTTGTCTTTCTCGCAGTTTTCAACGAAGCGTGAGAAATCGTGATCGAAAGCTGTGTGAATGACCGCATCCGCGTGCAATGCGCCGCTGTGGAGCGTGTCCGGGTCTTCGAGCGTGCCGTGATGGACCTTCGCGCCAGCAGCTTCGAGCGCGCGCGCGCCCGCATCCGAACGCGTCATGCCGATCACTTCGTGTCCCGCCGCGATCAGTTCAGGAATGACCGCTGACCCGATAAATCCTGTGGCGCCCGTCAGAAAAATACGCATGGTTGAAACCTCCTCGTTCGCAAGCGGCCACTATCCGGCGTTTTGTGCGGAGGTTGAAGTAGTGACGTCTTCGTAGTACAGGAAGTAATAGGATAAGAGAGCGCACCACTGGATAGCATAAATATCGGATAACGAACTATCTATTGAACACAATCAAAACCTTGTCGATCTTTAACCAAATTGAAAGCTTAAGACGTTACGCGCGTCACTCAAGAAAAAAGAGCGATTCCAAACAGACTGCTGCGTCATTGGAATCGCAATTGGCTGGCTGCACCACGGCCTCAAGAAACACTTGCGCCAGGGCGAACTCGCTCACAATGGTCAGCACCACCAGCAAGTAGACGAGCCTCACACCGCACCTCTTTCGATGAGTTATCTCAGCAAAAGAAGGGATTGTGCCTGTGTGAGCTTTCAACAGGATTCGTCGATTCAATAGCGGCTGGAACGCGGCGCTAAGCAGGCTTCCATGAAAATCTTAGCCCGCCCTCGCCGCTAAAGCACCGCTGTAGCCCGGTGCGGAAGCGGCCGCTCTTCGACTGCGACGTTCGTGTCCTTGACCACGGTTTCGCACAAACCGATCACCTGCTGCACGCTTCCAGCATTGAACAGCGAGTGATCCAGCTCAGGCGACGTCACCACGCGAACCGATGGATATTTCGCTAAGCGCGCGCCGAGCTTGCCAAAGTAAGAAGCCAGCAAGTCCAGCCCCGCGTCGTAGCTGCCATAAAGAAACGTGGTCTTTACGCCCTTGGCTTCGAGTGCGCGAACAATGGGTAACGGCGTGGTCGCCAATTCGGGCGGCGCATTGCGCAAGCCGTCGAGATGCAGCATATCGCTAAGGCGCGAATAGGAACGCGTCAAGACGTATCCGCCGAGAAACTGCAATACGTTCAGCAGATTCTTTTCACCGCGCAGCATGGCTTTCCACTTCTGCCATTCGAACATCGAAAACGCGTAGCCCGCCAGCGAATTGCGGGTCTTTTCGCGCATCTCTTCGGGCGTTTTATCGGCTGGCCGCTTGAACGTCGGCAGATTCACCGATATCACGCCATTGATCGTCGGTTCGATCACCGCCGCTTTGAGCGCGTGATAAGCGCCCGAGCAAATGCCGAACGTATGAATGGATTTGTAGCCCTGTCGCGATAGCCAGCGCGCAGCAAGCGCGGCATCCTGCGTCGCGAACAGATTGTAGATGCGTCCGAACGGTGTGTCGGATTGAACCTCGCCGGGTGCGGCGGGACTATCGCCCCGTCCACGCGCATCGAAACGCAACGAGGCGACGCCGCGCCGCGCCAACTCTCGCGCAATACGCACGGACAAGCGGCTGTCACCCACATGCGGACTCGCGGACGTGTTCGTCAAAATGAAAATCGAAGCACTGCGTGACGTGCCTCTGCGCGGCTCGCACAAAATCCCAAACAGCTTTTCATCGCCGATACAGACCGGATGCTCGATCGCCTCCGGCGTTTCGATCTGCAAGTCAGGCCACTTAGCCGATTCCTCGCGTGGAGTCATTTCTTTAGCGTCGCCTGCAATCCAATTAACGACTTGGGCAAAGGCCGCCTTAGGGACGCTATTGAATGCAGACTCTTGAAGAAATCCCGTTAATTCCTCAAAGACCTGAGCTTGAGTGTCTACGCCCGCTTCCGTTAAAGCATCGCGCAATGGGTCTTTGGATCCCGTGCGCGACTGCATGATCAAAGCGCGGCGCGCCGGTGCAAGGCTCGCGTTTTTCACGCTGCGAGCGAGATCGATATTTTGCAAAGCCCGCTTGAAATCGTCGTGATAAATCTGCCCAAGTACGTTTAGCGGCGCGTTGTCCGACTGCATTTCGCGGATGGGCGGCGGCAAAATATCGAGCCACGTTTTACGCGTGATGTCCAGTTCGCGCACATATTGGCGGCCGTTTGCAATCGGTGCGAGCAAAGCCAGCGCATCGACTGGAGCATGCAACGCGGCTTCGAGCGCAAAGGCCGCGCCGACACGAAATCCGCAAAGCGTCACATCGGTGACACCCGTTTTTTCCTTAAGAAATGCGACGGCGGCGCCTATATCGTTCACCGCCGTGTCGAATTGATCGGGCGCAGCATCCGTGCCATCCGAGTCGCCCGTACCGAGATAGTCGAAGCGCAGCACCCACAGACCGTGCGCGGCCAAGGCATCGGCAAGCGCACGCATGCCGCTGTAGGTCCAGACAAATTCGTGACCATAGGTATTGTACAACACGACGCCACGGGTGCCCTCGCCCGCGTGCATCCATCCAAAGCGTCTGCCAAATACAACCGGTGTCATTAGTTCTTTTCCTCGTCTCTGGCAGCACACGAGGGCCGGTGCGTTTAATGCCCGGTCTCTCTCCCCCGTGTTGGCCGTTACATCGAATCGGCCGAAGCTGCGAACGGATTTATCAGCAAATGATATTCCCTCACAACCCGATCCGGCGCATACGTCGATGCCATTACTTACCGATACGTGGATTACTTAGCGGAATTCTTGTCCTTACGGCTCGCCGATTTCCGGCGATGAGTCAGGCTGATTATATTAAGCGCGCCAAGGGGAAACTGAACAGTCTGGACAAATATGCTTTAGGTGACTACTGATTGGCGTTCGTGGCGTGATGCGCCTATTTGTCTTACCATTTCTTGGATTAATTTATTTGTAAGCTAGCCGATCCTTAACAAAAATAAAAAAGGCAGGCAAAAAATTCGCCTGCCTTTTTCCTGCTTTAAAGCGTGTCAAAGATCGAGGACCAATATTTTGCTGGTCGCACGCGAAACACATGCAGTCAAATACTCTGCCTTTTCGTCATCGCCGAGGATGCAGTCGTTGTGCTCCACTTCGCCTTCCAGATAGCGCACCTTGCACGTGCCGCATAGTCCCGCGCAGCACGATGTTTCCATCGGCACACCGGCGGACGCAAGCGCATCCGCAATGCTTTCTTCTTTCGATACTTCGATTTCCTGACCCGTACTTGCTATGCGTACGATGAAGCTGTCTAACGCATCGTTAGCGGCGTGTTCATCGACACTGCGTTCAGGCGCTTTGAAATGCTCGAAGTGAACTGTGCCCGCCGGCCAGTGCCCCGCAGCGTCCGCACACGCCTTCATAAAGCCGCCCGGACCGCAGTAATAAACGTGTTCGCCATCGCCGGGCGCATGAAGCAGATCGCGTATGTTCAGGCCATCGGACGGATCGCCGCCATCGAAATGAAATTGCAGGCGTCCGCTTGCGCGCATGGACTCGAATTCATCAGAGAATGCGGCGCACTTAGCATCGCGCGTGCAGTAGTGCATTTCATAGTCGATGCCCGCGTCCTCGAGTTCATGCGCCATTGCCTTGAGCGGCGTCACACCTATTCCGCCCGCAATCAGCACGACACGGCGCGCGCCTTCCACGAGTTTGAAATTATTGCGAGGACGGCTTACACGCACGAAATCGCCTACGCGCAGTTGTTCGTGCAAAGCTTTTGAGCCACCGCGTCCACGTTCATCGCGCAATACGGCGATCACATAACGATGCCGCTCGCGTGACGCATTGCTGATCGAATATTGGCGGATCACGCCGCCCGCGAGATGAATGTCCAGATGCGCGCCTGCCGTGAACGGTGGCAGCGCAGCGCCGTTTTCATCGACAAGCTCATACGAATTGATACCGCGGCCTTCATAGCGCACTTGCCGCACCAGCAAGTTGAGCGTATCCGCGTCGGGAATCGGTTGCGTTGACATGGTCTGAGTCCTCAATCGATGCCGGTTTTGAAAGGCGAGCGCGCACTATTGCGCCCTCGCCTCTGACCGGTCTTACTCCTTCATCGATTGTTCGAGTTCTTCGAAGCGCTCGCGCACAAACGTGACACGATCGGCGCCTTTCTTCGCTTCACTCTCGTTGAGAATGGCGACGATCTGCTTGAGCACTTTGCGACGCCGCGTGACTTCTTCTTCGACGCTGCCGCCTTCGGCAATCTCGAAGACATTGCCCGAGCAAAAGCTATTCGGCGCGCCCGCATTTTCGCGGAACCACTCGGCAAAATTCACCGCCGATGCCGCCGGATTCGAGCCGCGCAGCGCATCGCGCAGCATCTTGCGAAACAGGAACACGCCTGCATCGAACTTGGTCGGATTTTCAAGCGCGTGAACCGCGATCGGACGTTGACTGATGATCGCTTCGTAATCGCCGGGCGCGTACTGCGCCTGCTTGTAGTTTGCCCGTTCGCGATGATTCGGCGGAATGGGCACGATATCGTCGATCGTATGGTTTCCGAAACGTTCAGGACGACGCATCGCTACCTGGCCATCGAGAAAGTCGATCGACTCGTAGCCCACCAATTCCTTCTTGCCGATGCCACGCGTATCGATACCAGGACCCATCACACGCCAGCCGATCATCTTGCTGTTTTCATCGTCCACCGGAACGGTCCAGCGAATGATATGAAAGCGGCTGAAGAGCTTTTTCTTCGAACCGTCTTCAGACGTATAAGCATGCAGGCTCAGATTCGGCAACACCTGATGCTGCACCCGCACAAAAAGGCGATCTTTATTCACGCGGCGCGCGCCTGCGCACGCAAGACTGCGGCCTTGCTGAACCGGTTGAAAGTGCATGTCGGGCGCGACCTCCATTGAAGCTGCGCCGACTTCATCGAACGTCGTGCCTTGAAACTGGCCTTTAACGACATTCTTAGCGGCATGCAAAGCGGTCGGATGGAAATTGTCAGCCGCGTTGTCTTGCACCTGAAGCCAATTGCAATGTTGGAAATTGCTATAAGGAACGAGTTCGTCTCCGGGCATGACGGTGAAATCGCCTTCCCATTCCGGGAACGGCGGCTCGTTTTCCGGCGGCCCCATATAGGCGAAAATCAGACCATGACGTTCCACGGCTTTATAAGCGCCTTGACGAATGGAACACGCGTACTTCTCTGCTTCCTTTTCTTCGCCCTTAGGAAAAGGCACATGCAGGCAAGCGCCATCCACGTCAAAGACCATGCCGTGATAGCAGCACATGATGCCGCGTTCCTGAATCGCGCCATATTCAAGCGATGCACCGCGATGCGCGCAATGTGCATGCAGCACGCCGATACGTCCACTGCCGTCGCGAAACGCCACCAGTTCTTCGCCGAGAATCTTGAGAAAGCGCGGCGTATCCGTCAGTTCCATCGCCATGCAGATGGGGTGCCAGAACGCGCGCATATATTCGCCCATCGGCGTGCCCGGTCCTGTTTCGGTCAGTTCCGGATCATGGCCCGGCACCTTATTAACGTAGTAGCCGCCAAACGGCACCAGCTTCTTTACCGTCGCGGACGGTGCCGCACCGCCGCCGCTTTTCTGCCCTTCCAGCTTGTCTGACTTGATGGTCATGGGGATTCCTTGTCTCTGGTTGTTGTGGATTGGCTTGCCTGATTTATCGAACTTAGCGAACTTAGCGAACTTATCGAACGCGGATTCCGTTTCCAGAACACCGGTTACCGAACTCCGTACTCTGTATACAAAGATTAATGATGCAACGCCGCCTTGTCTCTATGGGTAAACGTGGAGCGTGGCTGGCATGGCATTGCATCCGTTGACGCACTGCGGTGGCGAGTTGTACTCTTGCCGTATTCTGTATCCAGAGACACTCGCTTAAGACCATGCCAGCAAAATTGCTCAAACTTCAGGCTCGTACCGACTACGTGGACGAAGTCTATAAAGTGCTGCTCGATGCGATCAGTTCCGGCTCGCTTGCGCCCGGAACGCGTATCACGCAGGAAGAGATCGCGGACCAACTTGCCGTATCGCGATCACCGGTGTTGCAGGCACTCAGGCTCCTGAAAAAAGACGGCCTTGTTATCGATGCACCCGGTCGCGGCCTGCTCGTCACGCCGCTCGATCCCGCATGGATCAGCCATCTTTACGAAATTCGCGGCGCGCTCGACTCGCTTGCCGCGCGACTCGCTGCGCAACGCGGTGCAAAGCTCGATCGTGCGCTTATCGCGAACGGCCGGCGCGCGTCCAAAAGCGACGACGTCAAAGCCATGATCGATGCCGATCTGGCGTTTCATCAAGCCATCTATGAAGCGTCCGGCAATCCGCTGATCGCGGAAACCGCGCATACGCATTGGGTGCATTTGCGCCGCGTGATGGGCGCCGTGCTTCAGGCATCGGGGCAACGTAAATCGATCTGGGATGAACATGCTGCAATCGCCGCTGCCATTGCTGAGGGCGACGAAGCGCGTGCGTCGGAACTGACGGATCTGCACACGGCCAACGCACGCAAGAACCTCGTTGAGCGTCTTGGTCTTGTGTTGAGCGAGCGGCAGCAAGCGGAAGCCACGTGAAATCACCAACGGGCGAGCGTTGTCATCGAGTAGAAAAGCCCCGCATTTGCGGGGCTGATTGCCTGTGCGCCGAGACATCAGCCGTTATTGCGGCGGCTATTCACGAGCGACGCAGGCACCGTGAAGACCAACGCAGCACCGATCACCAGACTCACCGCGAGACCGAGCACGCCATTGCCTGTCGAGCCTGTCTGCGTCTGGATGATGCCGATAAGCCACGGGCTGACCACGCCGGAAATACTGCCTACCGAGTTGGCCAGCGCAAGACCCGCCGCTGCAGCCGCACCGCTAAGAATGGCGGGCGGCAAGACCCAGAACTGCGAGATCGTGGTGACCACGCCCATTGTGGCGAGCGTCAAAGCGATCATGCCGAACAGCGTCGAATGCGCGTAGACCACGCTGAGGTAGAGGCCGAGTGCGCCTACGAGACCTGCACCGGCAAGATGCCAGCGCCGTTCGCCGCGCTTGTCGGAGCTATGCCCGACCATCAACATAGCGATCGCGCCTGCTGCGTAAGGAATGGCGGAAAGCAAACCAATATGGAAAGTGTCGGATACGCCGCTTGCCTTGACGAGCGTCGGCAACCAGAAGCTGACGCCGTACAGACCCATCGTAAAGAAAAAGTAGGTAACCGAAAGAAGCAGCACGCGCGGGTGCAACAGACCATCTTTGACGGAGTGCAATGCGTGCGCCGGTTTCTCATCGCGCAGGTTCGCTTCGAGCATGGCCTTTTGCGAATCGGTCAGCCACTTCGCATCGGATACTTTGTCGTCCAGATAAAAATAGGCGATCACGCCGAAAATAGCGGTCGGAATGCCTTCGAGCAGAAACAACCACTGCCATCCCGCAATGCCGTGCGCACCGCTCATATGCGTCATGATCCAGCCGGACAGCGGGCCGCCGACCACGCCGGACATGGGAATACCCGTCATAAACAGCGCGGTCACCTTGCTTCGTCTCGACGCGGGAAACCAGTAGGTCAGATACAAAAGAATGGCGGGAATAAATCCGGCTTCGGCAACGCCGAGCAGAAAACGCATCACGTAAAAGCTCGTGGGCGTGGTGACAAACATCATGGCCGCGGAAATCAGGCCCCACGTCACCATGATGCGCGCAATCCAGCGGCGCGCGCCGACTTTGAGAAGAATCAGATTACTTGGCACTTCGAACAACAAGTAGCCGATAAAGAATACGCCGGCGCCTGCACCGTAGACCGCCTCGCTAAAGTGAAGATCGTTAAGCATCTGCAACTTCGCAAAGCTCACGTTGATGCGATCGAGATAAGCGCAAAGGTAACAGATAAAGAGAAACGGCAAGAGACGCCACGTCACCTTCGAATAAGTGGACGACTCGTCGCCTGCCAGCCAGGCGGCCGGGCTATGGGAACTCATAGTTTTTTGTCTCCTGTAGGGATCAGGCGCGGACAGGCGAGTGAGTGCCATTCATGCGCAATCCGCGGCTCTATGCGCCGCTTTCCCGCCATGCCGATGTCGAGTCTCGACAACATTCATGTTCCTTGCGCGACCGGCGAAACACAAACGATGCCTGTTCATAGAACCATGACACGCATTCATGCATAAGGAATTGCCATGAGGCGCATCCCCAACTTTGTTCTATT
>NZ_JAQFVG010000257.1 GCF_029439455.1 Caballeronia sp. BR00000012568055
ATATGGAAAGGAGATCTGGTCGTTGTACGAAGCAGGTCATCTCCATGTCGATGTCGAACTGACCGGCCGCGCGAAAATCATCGACGGGCCGATCGATCTCGATGGCGTGCTTCGCGAACTCGAAGAGACGCGTCTGGAGGAAGACGCCCGGCTGCAGCGTCAGCAGGAACTTCCGTGAGTGCGGGCGTGATCGATCGTTGCTCGGCTATCATGCGTTTTCTCTAAAAGTTGCTTTTCTATGATTTCAGTCCGTAACGTCACATTGCGCCGCGGCGTCAATGTGGTTCTCGATCGCGCGTCGGTCACTTTCGCTCCCGGTGAAAAAATCGGCCTTGTCGGCCGCAATGGCGCTGGCAAGTCATCGTTTTTCGGCCTTCTGAACGGCTCGCTGCACGAAGACAGCGGCGAGTTTTCGATTCCATCCACATGGAAAATGGGCCAGGTCGCGCAGGACATGCCCGAGACCGAGCAAAGCGCGACCGACTTCGTAGTCGATGGCGACACCGTGTTGCTGGCCGCGAACGCCGAAGTCGCCGCCGCCGAAGCCGCCGACGATGGCATGCGCATGGCGCACGCGTACATGGCCCTGAACGACGCCGGCGCGCACGATGCGCCCGCACGCAGCCAGGCGCTGCTATTGGGCCTGGGCTTCAGCGCCGTGCAGCTCGATCAGCCCGTCAACAGCTTCTCTGGCGGCTGGCGCATGCGGCTGCAACTGGCGCGCGCGCTTATGTGCCCGTCCGATTTGCTCTTGCTCGACGAACCGACCAATCACCTGGATCTCGACGCGCTGGTCTGGCTGGAAGCGTGGCTCAAGCGCTATCAGGGAACCATGGTCGTAATCAGCCACGATCGCGAATTTCTCGACGCGGTGACGCAGGTGACGGTGCACGTCGATAACGCCAAACTCGTGCGTTACGGCGGCAACTACAGCAAGTTCGAAGACATGCGCGCTGAGCAACTCGTGTTGCAGCAAGCCGCAATGGCAAAACAGGCGGAAAAGATCGCCCACCTGCAGAAATTTATCGATCGATTCAAGGCGAAGGCCTCGAAGGCCAAGCAGGCGCAGAGCCGGGTCAAGGCGCTCGAACGCATGGAAAAGATCGCACCGGTACTCGCCGATGCAGAGTTCAACTTCGAGTTCAAGGAGCCGCTCAACGTCCCGAACCCGTTGCTGTCGATGTCGGCGGCGAGCTTCGGTTATCCCGCGCCCGACGACGCCTCGCCGGGAACGCCGCCTACGGTTATTGTTCGAGGCATCAACCGGTCCGTGCTGGCCGGGCAGCGTATCGGCATACTCGGCGCGAACGGGCAGGGCAAGTCCACGCTGGTGAAGACGGTGGCGCACGCACTCGCGCCGATTGCCGGCGAAATCAGCGAAGGCAAGGGTCTGAACATCGGCTATTTCGCACAGCAGGAACTCGACGTGTTACGTCTTCAGGACACGCCGATGGAACACATGATCCGTCTTGCCAGAGACACGCCCGCGCATTTGCGCGCGCCCGGTCAGAGTGGCACGGAACAATCGCTGCGCACTTTCCTGGGCACGTTCAACTTCAGTGGCGACATGGTGCATCAGGCGGTTGGCACGATGAGCGGCGGCGAAAAAGCGCGCCTCGTGCTGTGCATGATCGTGTGGCAGCGTCCCAATCTGCTGCTGCTCGACGAGCCGACCAATCACCTCGATTTGGCTACGCGCGAAGCGCTGGGCATGGCGCTTAACGAATTCGAAGGCACGGTGATGCTGGTCAGTCACGACCGATCCCTGCTGCGGGCGGTATGTGACGAATTCTGGCTCGTCACGAAGGGCGGCGTCGAACCGTTCGACGGCGATCTGGACGATTACCAGCAGTTCCTGCGCGACGAGGCCCGTCGCATGCGCGAGCAGGCTGCATGAGTTGACGATGCGCGTCCTACCGCGATCGATTGCAGCGCCGCCGCTTCCATCGCCGCGATTTGAACGGCTGCCCCGACGTTACTTCCAGCCTTCCTCGCCGCGATCGAAGTTGATCAGAATCGTGTGATCCATAAAGAATTCGATGCCCGCGTTGCTTTTCACATTCGCGTTCGCGCCGGCGCTGACAGACGTCGTGGCGGGTCCGCTGGAAGCGGTCATGTACGAGTAGGAGAATCCGCCGGGGAAGTTGAGCGAAACGGACTTGCCCGGATTCAGCACCGGCAACGCGCCGGAACCGACGAACACTTCGAGACGCACGTGCGGCGCGCCGGAGTCAACCATTACGCTGCCGGGATAGGACACGCCGTCGATCAGCGTGTTTGTGCCGCTTACGTATGGCTCGCAGGTTTTGAGCGGCTGATCGTCGGCGGCGACGACGTTCTTGCAGGTCAGACCGACACGCTTGAACGCGGCGCTGATACTGTCGTTCACGCCCAGCGACAACGCAGTTTGTGGCTGGCAGCTACCCGGCGTTTCGATCGAACAGTCTTGCAGCTTGAACGCATTCAAGACGAAGCCGGACTCCATGCCGGATGCGTGCGTATATGCGCGCAAAGCGTTCAGCAGTCCGCATTGCGTCTGCGGAACATCCTTGCAGACGACGGGTACGGACGTCGCGGGCAATTTGCCGGCGGCGGTTGCATCGACGGATTCGACGTTTGTGTTGATGCCGACGATATTGTCTTCCATGTTATTTCGTAAGGTATCCGTATATTCGACCCATTGATTGTCATTGCCACGGATATAACGCTTGCGAATCAGCAGGATCGGCACCGACGCGGTCGTTACTTCGCTGCCCGCACCGATAGTCATCTGCGCATAACCGATATTGCCTTCGAGCTTTTGCTCGCCGCCGCTGCCGTACTCCTTATATCCGGTCACTTTCGTGACCTTGATGCCCTTGTACGTCAGCGTGTCCTTGCCTTCGGGAAATTTGAAGCCATCGGCGCCGAGCACCGAATCCGGAAAAATCTGCGGCGCATACAGCAAGGAACCGGAGGAGCCGGTGTCGAGCACGGCGTTGATCGTCACCGCTTGCGCGCCGACCTTGGCGATCGGCAGAAACACGCGCGAACCGTGGTGCGAATCGGCTGCGACCGGATAGACGCCGACCGGCGTCGGCTTCGAAATGAGCGTATGGCACGAGACGTCGAGTTCGGCAGCGCCGTCGTGCGCCATCTTTCCTGTGCCGTTGCTGACGACGCAGTGCTGCCCGGCCGGATGCGCAACAACTGTCACGCTGTAGTCCGCGCCTTCCTTGATGGTCGATGCAAACGCGAAGCTGCTCGCGCCCTTTTGCACCACGATCGTTTCGGCGCCGCTTTGCAGCGTAAGCCCGGAATCCGCGACGTTATTGACTGTGCCGGTGACCGCGTGAACGGTCGCGGCGCTGACGGGTGTGGACGGTGAGTCATTGCCGCCGCCGCACGCGGACAGAGACAGCGCGACCGCGAGGATGCCGAAACGAATGACTGCGTGCATTGCAGAACCTCTGAACAAACGAAAGATAACTTTCATTTGTTATCGGTCTGCGTGTATCGAACTTAAGGATGCAGTCAGCCGGCTGCATGCTCAGTCCCTTGATGCGCGCCATTTTTTACCGATTCCGCATCGAGGGAACGCACGCGGTCTGCTTGCGCTTGACTTACGAATCTATATGGCGCGAGCATTCAATTAGCTCACTGTCAACGCGTTAATTGATACGAACGTACGTAGAAACGCTCGAATTCATGGCTCAGCGCCCGATCTCGCCGCGGCAACAAATCCGCCTGTGCACGGCAAGCGATGGCGCGCGCATCGCTTATGCGACGTCCGGTGCGGGGTCGCCGCTCATCAAGGCGGCGAACTGGCTGAGTCATCTGGAACTCGACTTCACCAGTCCCGTGTGGAGTCATCTGGTGCTCGAACTATGCAGCCGCCACACGTTGATTCGTTACGATCAGCGCGGCTGCGGGCTGTCGGATCGTGATGTAGCGGATATTTCATTCGATGCCTGGCTTCGCGATCTGGAGACGGTGGTGGATGCGTGCGGAATCCAGCGCTTTCCGTTGCTGGGCATTTCGCAAGGTGCATCGATCGCGGTGGCGTATGCGGTCAGGCATCCTGAACGTGTGAGCCATCTCGTGCTGCACGGCGGTTATGCGCGCGGCCGTCTGGTGCGCGCCACCGACCCGGCCGCAGGCGAAGAAGCGGAAATGCTCGTGCGTCTCGCGGAACTCGGCTGGGGCAAGCACAATCCGGCATTTCGGCAATTCTTTACCACGCAGTTCATCCCCGGCGGCACGCCTGAACAGCATCACTGGTTCAATGAACTCGAACGCATGACGACCACGCCGTGCAACGCGGCGCGCATCATGCGCGTGTTCAATCAGATCGACGTGGTGAAACTGCTGCCGCAGGTGCAATGTCCGACGCTGGTTCTGCACGCCAGCGGCGATGCACGCGTGCCCTTCGAAGAAAGCAGGCTGATCGCGGGCAGTATTCCGGGCGCGCGCTTCGTGCCGCTCGAAAGCGATAACCATCTGGTGCTGGAAAACGAGCCTTCTTGGCAGCGCTGGTGCGAAGAAGTGCGCGGCTTTCTGCCTGCATCGGCGGTGACGGATGGGGCGTTTTCTGCGCTCACGCCGCGCGAACGCGATATCGTCGAATTGCTGGCGGGCGGGCGCGATAACGCGCAGATTGCGGCGCGCTTGTCGCTGAGCGAGAAGACCGTGCGCAATCACATCACCAGCATCTTTGCCAAGCTCGAAGTCGAGAATCGCGCGCAAGCCATCGTGCTGGCGCGCCGCGCGGGTTTCGATGCGTCGCCTTCTGTCTGAAATCCTGTTGGTTTTCCTCAAACCGGGACAGGTGTCCTGATTTCCTGCGTGGTTTGAACGCTGTCCCGGCTCGATGCCGGGACTTGCGCCTCATGCGCCAATGCGGCCGCATGCCGAGAATGGGTTCCAGACGGTGACGCATCAATCGCATCTTTCTTCAGCCGACCCGTCGTTCTTTTAACGCACAGGTCCACTGGAGATTGCCTTATGAACGCCGTTCTCGAACTGAGCCCGCAACAACGCTATGCACGATGTATCGAAGTTTCTCGCCGCATTCGCTGGGATATCGACCGCGATGTACTGCGTGGCCGATGCTTCGATCCATCGCACAAATTTCTGCCCGACGGGCTGACGGAAATCGAGCGTCTGCCGTTTCTCGATGCCGCCGAGCGACGCCTGATGTCGCAGATTCAGGGCCGCACGTACGCCAATATGTTTGGGCTGATCGAGCGCTTTATCGGCGCAAAGATGATGGACGTGGCGAGCGATCGCGCACTGGCCGATCGTACGGCGTTCGAAGCAATTGTCGGCTTCACCGACGAGGAACTGAAGCATCAGGAACTGTTCCGTCGCGTCGAAGTGCTGGCCGCGCAGGTCATGCCTGCGGGTTATCGCTTCGTGGCCAATGCGGACGAGGTCGCCGCGTTCGTATTGACCAAATCGACATGGGCGATTCTCGCGCTGACTTGCTGCATCGAAATCGTTACACAGGTGCATTACCGGCAGAGCATGGATATCGATACGAGCATGTCGCCGCTGTTCAAGGACATCTTTCTGTTCCATTGGAAAGAGGAATCGCAGCACGCGATCATCGACGAACTGGAGTGGATGCGCGAAGACATGCGTATCAACGAAGCGGAGCGTGATCTTGCTGTGGGCGATCTGATCGATCTCGTCGGCGCTGTGGACAGCATGCTTCAGGCGCAGGCTCGCGCCGATGCGCAGTACTTCATTTCACTGCTGGATCGTGCGTTGACGGATGACGAAGAAACGCGCGTGCATGCCGGCGTGCTCGATGCGTATCGTTGGCAGTACATCGTATCGGGTCTGGATGAGCCGCGCTTTGCCAACGTGCTGACCGGCAAGGTGAACGATGTGCAGGGACAGCGTCTGGGCGCGGCGATGGCGCGCTTGCGTCGCCGGATGCTTCATTGCGGCACGGATGTGTTCAGCGGCTGAGGAGAACATCATGATTATGTGGATTCTGGAAAGAATCGGTTACTGGTGCGATGCTATCGAGTGTCAGCGTCGTGAGACCTATATTGCGGATGCGAAAGACCTGAGCGACGTGGAACGCCGCATCCGTTGGCTCGAACGTAGCGATTCGACGTAAAGGCAGAAACTTCGTCATGCAGATCAATCCGCGCCGTTCCTCTCACACAAGACCGGCGCGGAGTGCCGTAAATGGGTACCGCCGATAATTGGCAGCCGCCCATGTATCGTCGATCGAAGATGCGCGCTCTGGCGAACTTTCCGACAAAGCGCTTCCCGCGTTCAGCGGGCGGTGTACATGTATTCGCAAAACGCGATGCTCGCCCCGAGCTTGCGCGACAAGTCTGCGGCCGCGTTGAGTTGCAACGAGATTAACTCGCCAGTCTTGTGGGCGGCGGCAAGTCTCGATGCGGGTCCAGAAAGCGTAAGCGCGGCCATAAACTTGTCAGATGCACCAAAAACCGGTGTCGCGAACGCCGCAGTATGCCCATCTCGCGCGCCTGCCGTGAAAAGCGGTAACGCTGGTGCGCTCTCGTAAAGCGGCTCACCCAATCCCCAGTATCTCAGGACCTGACTGATCGCCGTGTCATCCAGCGGCAGGGATGTTCCCGCAAATCTGGTCTCTCTCAGACCTTCCGACGGCTCCGCCCGGAATAGACAGAGACGGTGTGTCTTGTCGATGACGTAGTACGACGCACTCTCCTTCGTCGACGCAGCAAGGGAATGCAGGATCGGCTCGACAATCGTGGAGAGATGGAAAGACTGCTCGTACAGCTTTCCAAGGTACAAAACCCGATGACGCATTGGGACGGCGACGTTTTCACTTTCACACTCGTCGATGAAAACGCAGAGCCGGGCACCATTTCGAAGACGTCGTTTTCGAGCAATCAGGTGATTCTGGAGTATTACGATGAGGACGGACTCGGCACGTTTGCACGCTAGATCGATGCCCAAAAGTTTCGGTGCAGCGTCAAAATCGCGTTTCCCGTCACGCGCTGATGCAAGCAACGCCAGCGAGCGTCGCTGGACTCCCGCTGGCGTTGCTTGCCTATAACACATCGGCACACATCGGCACACATCGGCACGCATCGTCATGCATCGCCACTTAGCGTGGCTGGCGGGATCGGGCCGCGTACGAGCAACCAGTAGCCGATCACGGCAACAGCGGCGACGCCCGCTCCGACAAACAGCGCGGGCTGGAACGAGTGTGTCTGCTGCACGATGAAGCCCGTGACCACCGGTGCCAAAGCGCCGCCGAAGTAGCCGCCGAAGTTCTGCATCGCGCCAATCGACGCGGTACAGTTTGCGGGCGCGGCAACCGATGCCGTCGCCCAGGCCGCGCTGCTCGATACATACAGCAGCAACATCGAGATCGAGATGAAGACAACGGCCAGCGTCGCGCTATGCGTAAGACCGGTCAGTACGGTGAATACGCAGACGCCGAACAGCGAGGCGGCCATCGGATACTTTCTGCTATTGACCGCCGATACGCCGTGCCGCGCGAGCACGTCGCAGATCTTTCCTCCCGACAAGCTTCCCACCACACCGAAGAGATACGGAATCGCCGCCACCCATCCCGTCTTCGCGATGGTCAGATGAAATTCCATCTGCAGATAGGTCGGCAGCCACGCGTTGTAGAGCCACAAGACGTAGATCGTGCCGAAGAAGCCCAGCAGCATGCCCCACGTGGTGCCGAACTCGAACAGGCGACGCCACTCGCGCCATGTCGGACGGGTTTGCGCTTCACCATCGACATCGGTCAGATAGGCGCGTTCCTGCTGCGTCAGATCGACTTGACGAGGGTCGCGGTGCACGAGGTAAAAACACAGCGCGACGATGAGACCGGCAATGCCCATGATGCCGAACATCCATCGCCATCCGACGGTCAACATGACTACCGTCAGCAAGGGCGCTGAGATAGCGGTGCCGAGCGTCGATGAACTGTTCCAGATACCGGTCGCCGCGCCGCGCTCTTTCTTGCCGAACCAGTCGCGTACGACTTTTGCGCTCGTAGGAAACTGCGGCGCCTCGCCGATGCCGAGCACCATGCGCGCGGCAAAAAACTGCCCGAAACTGCCTACGACGCCACCGAATGCTTGCGCGACCGACCACGTGGCAAGACTGACGGAAAGCATGACACGCGCACCGAAGCGATCGACTAATGCGCCTGCCGGGAGTTGCGCGAATGCGTAAGCCCATAGAAAGGCTGAGAGCAGCAGACCCATTTCCGCGACTGAAAGCCCGAGATCCTGCCGGATCAGCGGATTTGCGATGGACAGCGTCGCGCGATCGATGTAGTTGATGACGCCACTCAGAAGCAGCAGGGAGAGTGCGGTGCGTTGAATCCGTCGAACGCGCGGTGAAGCTTGGTCGTTCGATGCGATGCGTTGAGCGTCGTCCGCGCCCGATTCCGTGCCATGCGTTGCAATCGTGGATTGCTCCATGCGCTTATCTCCTAGAAGTCTTGTTTTATCGGTAAACCCTGTTTTTTAATCCGATGCACACAATACCGCATTGGACTGACGCACGCTCGGTCCGCATCCGTTAGGAACCCAATTTAAATTTCGCGCCAACCCAAATATTGCTACAGCGAGGGCTGTAAGGTGATCGACAGGTCAGGATTTTCCGCGGCATGCGCAGAAGCGCGCACGCTTTTTAATAACGAGCCGTCCACACTTTGATTGCATCCTTTCGGACTTGCGATACGTACAACGATCAATGCCTCCATTTTTCCTGCCAGCGGTCGTGCCGTATGGCGAAGCGGGCGCTTTTTTTGGAGAACGTCGATGAGCAAGCGGATAGGCAAGATGCTGTGTATCGTAATCGTCGCCGTGGGCGGTCTGCCGGCGACGGTGGCATGGGCAGGCGGCAACGGCAACGGCGGAAGTGGTGGCGGCGGTGCGCATGGGGCGGCAACATCGGGTATGACTTATCACAGTGAGCCTGTGTCGAGCCCGTGGAATCGTCCTCCGTGGCCCATGGTCAAAAACGAGAGAAAGGAGGATGCGGATGCCAGCATGGCGTCGATGCGCGATCGGCCTGATGCCGTGAAGGACAGTCAATAGTTCAGTAATCTTAATGATGTGTCGTGATTGGAGCCGTGTCGATGAACGGAGCTATGGTTCTACCCTGGCTGATTGCTCTCGCGGGATGCGGGAATATCGTCGGACCGGTTTATGGGCCAAGCGCGGGCGCAAATTCCGGGTCCGACTCTTCAGCCGTGGCTCCGCGAACAAACCCCAAAATGGATGGTCCGCCGGGAGCGTTGGCGCCTGCAAAGGAATGATCGGAATGAATGCCTGAAGCAAGCGCCAGATACGGACGG
>NZ_JAQFVG010000258.1 GCF_029439455.1 Caballeronia sp. BR00000012568055
GCGCTTTATCTCGACGGCTTTGCACCCGCAAAGAATCCGGACACGTGGACGCCGGAGATTTTCGCTTGCTTAGCGTTACTAAGCCACGACGATGCCACCTTCGCGACTTATACGAGTTCAGGGCATGTAAAGCGCGCATTGCTTGCCAGCGGTTTTATTTATCGCAAGGTACGCGGCTTTAGCGGCAAGCGCGCAATGTTGATTGGCTGTAAACCACGCGCTTAGAGAAAGGCGTTTGTAATTCTTATACGGCTCAGGCAGCAAAGCCAGATTTCCTCGATAATGCGCTCCCGTTGACGCGTGCTTCGCAAGCGACACGGAGCACGAGTCTTTTCATAACGATATGGATACTCGAGGAGAACCGCTTTGCCATCCGACCACGATGCACCGCGCCGTCCCTGGCTTTGGGTCACGCTGCTGATTCCGTATATCGCCCTGCTTTGGCTGCCCTTTTATAACGACACGCGTCCCGCAATCGGCGGCTTTCCGTTCTTCTACTGGTATCAGTTCTTGTGGGTGCCGCTCACGTCGCTGTTGCTTTACGTCGTGTACAGGGGCATCAAATGAGCGATATCAATCCGGTCGATCCGGTGGCGATGACCGTCTTCGTCGCATTCTTTCTGCTGGTCACCGTGCTCGGCTTTCTGGCGGCGCGCTGGAAGCGTGGCGATCTCACGCAACTGCATGAATGGGGTTTGGGCGGCCGTCAGTTCGGCGTGCTGATTTCGTGGTTTCTTGTCGGCGGCGACTTTTATACGGCTTATACGGTCATCGCGGTGCCTGCGCTGGTTTATTCGGTTGGTGCATATGGATTCTTTGCACTGCCTTATACGATCATCGTGTATCCGTTCGTGTTTGCGGTCATGCCGAAGCTCTGGAAAATCGCCCATGCCAAAGATCACATTACCGCTGCGGATTACGTGCAAGGCGAATACGGCGGCAAGTGGTTTCCGGCGGCGGTCGCGTTGACGGGTATCGTTGCAACGACGCCTTATATTGCGTTGCAACTCGTCGGCATGCAGGTGGTCATCAAAGGACTGGGCGTCACGGGCGAATTGCCGCTGATCATCGCGTTCATCATTCTTGCGCTCTATACCTATACCAGCGGCCTGCGCGCCCCCGCGATGATCGCCTTCGTCAAAGACATCATGATCTATATCGTTGTGATCGCGGCGATCTGGCTCATTCCGATGAAGCTCGGCGGTTACGCGCATGTCTTCGATTCCGCCGATCAATTCTTTCAGGCCAAAGGCGGTGCGACCGGCATTATTCTTAAGCCCGCGCAATTCACGGCTTATGCATCGCTTGCTTTAGGCTCGGCGCTCGCCGCGTTCATGTACCCGCATACGATGACGGCCGTGCTGTCTTCATCGTCGGCTACGACGGTTCGCAAAAACGCTATTTTTCTGCCTGCTTATACGCTTTTGCTTGGGCTGATCGCCTTGCTTGGCTATATGGCGATTGCGGCGGGCGTGCATGTGAAGTCGGCGTCGGACGTGGTGCCGGCTTTGTTCGGCACGTTGTTCCCGTCATGGTTCGTAGGCTTTGCCGCTGCGGCCATTGCGATCAGTGCATTGGTGCCTGCGGCGATCATGTCGATCGGATCGGCGAATCTGTTCACGCGCAATTTGTGGCGTCCGCTGGTATCGCCCGATATGTCGCCTGCGGCGGAAGCCTCGTGCGCTAAGCTGGTGTCGCTGGTGGTGAAATTCGGCGCGTTGCTCTTTATCGTGTTCTTGCCTACGCAATACGCCATCGATCTGCAATTGCTTGGCGGCGTATGGATCTTGCAGATATTCCCGGCCATCGTCTTTACGCTTTATACGCGCAGGCTGACCACGCCCGGTCTGTTCGTGGGCTGGCTAGTGGGTATCGTGCTCGGTACGAGTCTGGCAATTGCTCAAGGGCTTAAGCCGGTGTTCGTGGTGCATCTTGGCGCGGCTTCGTGGCCGCTTTATATCGGCATCATTGCGTTGGTCGTGAATATCTTAGTGACGTTCGTCGTCTCGATGGTGACCAAGCGGAGCTTTGTGCCTGCGGTTTAAGGCGCTTATTGGCCTAAGCAATCCGGCGTCGATCAAGACGCCGGTTTCATCGCAGTGTTAGGATCGGTTGGAACTCATGCTAACCGCTCATCATGCCCGTTTCATCCTCCATTGCGGATCGCATCTTTGCGCCTGGCAAGCTGTCTATCGGACTGACCTTGCCCCTGGTCGTGTCAGGACAACATATCGTCGATTTCGCGGACCAAATCGAGTTGGCGCGCTTAGCGGATCGATCGGGCTTTCGTGCGCTATGGGTACGTGACGTGCCGCTCAATAGCACCGATTATCCCGATCCTGTCGGCCATCTCGATCCCTGGGTTTTGCTTGGCGCGTTAGCCGCCAACACTCAGAATATTGCGCTTGCCAGCGGCGCGATTGTCTTGACCTTGAGGCATCCGCTGCATATTGCCAAAGCGGCTATTTCCGTCAATACGCTTTCTAACGGGCGATTTTTGCTTGGCTTAGGCTCGGGCGATCGGCCGCCCGAATATGCGGCCTTCGGTCGTGAGTCCGAAGATCGGCGTGAGCTTTATCGACATCATTGGGAGATCGTGGAAGCGGCCGTTAATGTGCCTTCGCGCGTCATTCCGGATCGCTCGCCGCCGTTCTATTTATTGCCGCAGCAAAGCGCATCCATTCCCATGCTGGCGGTGGGTTCAGGCGGGCAAAGTGTCGATTGGATTGCGCGGCATTCGCTTGGCTGGATGACTTATCACCGCGAACCCCAGGCGCAACGCGGGCGCTATAGCATGTGGCGCGCGGCCGTCGATCGCGTTGCGCCCGACGGCTTCCGTGCATTCGGCGTGGCGATGCGTCTGGATCTTAGTGATAATCCTGACGAACCGGCAAGCGAATTGTCGCTTGGTTATCGCGCGGGACGTCATGCCTTGATTGCGTTGCTGCATGAAATGCGCGATGCGGGCACGCATCATGTCACGTTGAATGTATCGTCGGAAACGCGCGCGGCGCGTGACATCGTCGAAGAAATTGCGGAGCATGTCTTGCCGCATTTTCATCGCTAAGAAAAGGAGCAGTCAATGACCACTGGCGATATCGTCTCGCTCGACGCCCTCTCGCTTTCGCAAGCTATTCAGACGCGCAACGTGTCCTGTGTCGAGGTAATGGATGCTTATCTCGCGCAAATAGAACGGCTTAATCCCAAGGTCAATGCAATCGTCGCGCGCGTAGACGACGATACCTTGCGCATGCAAGCCGCCGAGCGCGATGCGCAACTATCTCGCGGCGAAAGCCTTGGTCCTTTGCATGGATTTCCTCAAGCGCCTAAGGATATCTTGCCAGTTGCAGGCATGGTGACGACCAAAGGATCTCCCATCTATGCAGGACAAGTCAGCGCCGCCGATGCAGTCGTATTCGAACGCATGCGGCGCGCGGGCGCAATCTTTATCGGCCGGACCAATTCGCCTGAATTCGGCTTAGGCGGCCACACTTATAACCCGGTCTATGGCACGACCCGCAATGCCTTTGATCAGTCTCGCTCGGCGGGCGGCAGCAGCGGCGGCGCGGCCGTCTCCGTGGCCTTGCGCATGCTGCCGTTTGCGGATGGATCGGACATGATGGGTTCGCTGCGCACGCCCGCCGCATTCAACAATGTGTTCGGCTTTCGCTCGTCGCCCGGCTGGGTTCCCTACGCACCCGCCGACGACGTGTTCTTTCAGCAATTCAGCGTCGCGGGGCCGATGGCGCGCACGGTGCCCGAACTCGGTCTGCTCTTCTCCATTCAGGCGGGCTTCGATGCCCGCGCGCCGCTCTCACGCCGAAGCGATCGGCCAACGGATTTCGCGAATGCTTTAGCGCGCGATATGCGAGGGTCGC
Organism: Caballeronia sp. BR00000012568055; assembly: GCF_029439455.1. Taxonomy (GTDB): domain Bacteria; phylum Pseudomonadota; class Gammaproteobacteria; order Burkholderiales; family Burkholderiaceae; genus Caballeronia. The sequence continues at coordinate 3,879 of NZ_JAQFVG010000258.1, forward strand.
GCGTGGGTTGGTTAGGCGATCTGAATGGCCGCTTAGCGATGGAAGCGGGGCTGATGGAAGTATATGAATCCGCCCTAAGCCATTTTCGGACCGCAGGCTGCACGGTCGAACACGCGCAAATTGATTTCGATTGGGATCGCTTGTGGAATGCGTGGCTTGATTTGCGCAGCTTTACCTTTGCAGGCAACAACGCGCCGCTTTATCGTGACGATTCGAAACGCGCCTTGCTTAAGCCGGAAGCCGTTTGGGAAATTGAGCGAGGCCTGAAACTCTCAGGCGAGGATGTGTTCCGGGCCGTGCGCGATCGCTCTGCCTTTTATCAAGCCATCAACGCGCTATTCGACCAATTCGATTTTCTGGTGATGCCCGCCGCGCAAGTCTTTCCTTTCGATGCCTCGCTCGACTGGCCGCATGCAATTGGCGAGCGCACGATGGATACATACCATCGCTGGATGGAAACTGTCGTGCCTGCAACGATGGCTTCCTTGCCCGCGCTAAGCGCACCGGCAGGCTTTGGGTTGGGTGGCCTTCCGGCCGGATTGCAGATTATCGGGCCGACACAAAAGGATCTGGCTGTATTGCAACTCGGTTTGGCGTATCAACACGCAAGCGGCTACGCCGCTAAAAACAGTCCGCTCCTCGGCTAAGAATAAAAACAGCGCGTCGCAAGCCTAAGCCTGATGACGCGCTGATTTCACTTAGCCGCTGATCGACCGCGGCGTGCAGCTTCGATCAAAAACACGCTGCGATCCGGCGCATCTTTGATCCATGCAGGCGGACGTGCATGGCCGCTCCATGTCAGTCCCGAAGCCGGGTCGCGATACTTGGGTGGCAATTTGGGTTGATTAGCCGATTTGCTTGCAAGCTTAACGCCATTCTTCGAACCTGAAGGACGTCCGCGTTTCTTGCCATTTACACCGCGTTTATCCAGGTCAGCCGTGGTCAAGCCATATTCCTGCATCAGGGTGCGGATATTCGCAATCACCTCAGCGGATTTCCGTTCACGCAATGCATCTGCGCGACGCTGCAATTTCTGGATCTGGCCTTCCAGTTGTGCCAATGTAGCCATATTCCCTCCTTGATTCGATCTGCGGAAATGAGACCGGGCATAAGTACTGGGCATTCAATGCAGGCCTTGGCGCACGTGATTCGCAAGCGTGATGCCTTGCTTAACAACGCGTCCAACATGTCTTGACCTTTGCATTCTGCCACATGGGCATCTTAAGGCGTTAGGCAATTGGCAAGCGCTCTTTTCTCAAAAGATTACCTTTCTATTTATTGAATTCATTTTCGATAAAGAACGCCTGAGAAATTACATAGGCTTAAAGGCATAGGAATATAGGCTTACTCGAATACCATTTTCTTTAGCGGGAAGTCGGACCATTGCTTAGGCTGCGCGTCGCACGGCGCAATCCCGCTTAAGCGTGTTGCGCGCATCGATGCAATTTTGACTAGGCCAAACGGCTAAGCGACGAGGCGTGCATTGCGCACGCCTCGTAACATATGCTAAAGCGAATCGGCCTATTCCTGAGTTTCGGATGCTGGCGCGAGAGCACGGGCTAGAATCATCGCGCCGCTATTGAGCGGCACGGAACTGCCTACGCGCCTTGGGCGATATACCGGCTGTCCGCGCCGAATCGACTGACCGCTTAGCGCG
>NZ_JAQFVG010000259.1 GCF_029439455.1 Caballeronia sp. BR00000012568055
CGGCCGCCGTGAATATCTGCCATCGCCATGCGGTCCAGTTCGATGGACGCCGGAAGATCTCGGATCGATAACGTGCTCATGATGCGCTCCTTGGAAGGAAGAGAGTAGGACTAGGTCAAGCGGCCGGTCGCTTGACTCAGTCTATGCACGTGTCGTGCCATTGCATCCGAGCCTGTTTACGTGGGACGGTCGATCGAGCGAGTGGGGAAACCACCGCCATGTGGCGTGCTTTCAGTTGTCCGAATGCCAACAGAAAGCGCAGCGAAGGCGATCGTCTCCCACGCGTGCTCAGAACATATCGGCCAGTCCCATTGCCGGATCGCTCACCGAATGACGGCCCGTTTCGATGCACCCCGCGATGCGGCACAGGAAGCTGCGGTCCGTCATCCGCCACGCAGCCTTGCACCAACGATCAGCCGTTGCCGCCATGAAACAGCGTGAGTTTGTTGTTCACCGATGTCACGCCCTGCACCGACTTGGCAACATCCGCTGCCTGCGCAATCTGATCGCCGCTTTTGACCGATCCGCTGAGCGTCACAACGCCCCCGCGCGCGCGAACAAACACGCCGGAGACATCGAAGCCCTGCGTCTTGGACAATGCGCGACGCACCGATTTACCCAACGCGCGATCAGCAGGCGTCGCTTTTTTCGAGGCGGTGGTGGGCGCAGAGGCATCGGCCGTCTGCGCGAAGGTCGCCGTCGATCCGGCCGACAGCGCGGCCAGTATCAGCAGACTCGCAAGTTTCTTTCCCATTTTCATCTCCATTCGTTGACGGTCATTTGAATTGACAGGACGTGCTGCAATCAGGCTGCACGGCAAGCCTTCCGCATTCTGTCACGCCGGGAAAAAAAGCGCGCAAACGGTGCGCGCCTGCTTAATGACGCCCTAATCGGCGGCGACCCACACGCCCGAACTGCCGCGACGATGACTGCCGATGAGATGCGTATCGACAATACCGATCGCTTCCATCAACGCGAACATATTGGTCGGTCCGACGAACTTGAAGCCATGCCTTCTCAGCGCTGCGGCGAGCGCGGCGGAGGCTTCGGACGAAGTGGGAATATCGCTGAAACGGCGCGGCTCGGGCGTGATCTGTGGCTTAAAGGACCAGACAAAGTCCGCGAGACCGCCTTGCTCACGCATCGCAAGCGTGGCTTGGGCGTTGTTGATCGTCGCGGATATTTTCGATGCGTTGCGGATGATCTGGCTGTTCGACATCAGACGCTCGATATCTTTCTCGCCGTATTGCGCGACGCGGTCGGGATCGAAATGATCGAATGCGGTGCGGAAGGCTTCACGTTTGGTCAGAATGGTGGACCATGAAAGCCCCGACTGAAACACTTCCAGCGAGATACGCTCGAACATGCCACGCTCATCACGAACGGGAACGCCCCACTCGGTATCGTAGTAGGTGCGCAGCATGCCCGTAGCGGCCCATGCAGGGCGCGCGAGACCGTCTTCACCGATGACGAGATCGTTCGTGGCGGAAGGGGAATCTGTCTTGTCCATTGCGAAACTTTGGAACCGTTGTGCGAGATGTAAATTATAAAAGCGATCCTAAAGTGTGCTGAATAAATCCTTCCGCGTTTGGCCAATAAAGCGCGAATCCCGCCGCTGCTTCATACTACACGCGACCGGGAGGAATGACTCCATGCAACAAGACATGCCGCATTCGCACGAAAGCACCGTTGCCGCACAGGCCACGCCGTGTGACAACCTGGTCGCGCTTTCTCAATCGCCTGCTCTGAGCAGCGCATGCGCGCACAAACGCCTGGCGCTGATCGCAACGATCCTTGCGTCGAGCATGGCGCTGATCGATAGCACCGTGGTCAATGTCGCCTTGCCTTCGATCCAGTCCGAACTTCACGCAGGCGTGATGGGCATGCAATGGGTCGTCGATGCGTACTTGTTGCTACTCGGCTCGCTCGTATTGGTCGGCGGCGCTTTGGGCGACAGACTCGGGCGGCGCGGCGTATTTATCGCGGGAACAGCGGTGTTTATGGTCGCATCGGCCGGATGCGGGCTTGCGCCGAGTCTGGGCTGGCTGATAGCAGCACGCGCTTTACAAGGCGTGGGCGCGGCTTTGCTGGTGCCGGGAAGCCTTGCGATCATCGGCTCCGTGTTCGAAGGTGAGGAGCGCGCGAAAGCCATCGGCACGTGGGCGGGTTCGGGCGCGATCATGGCGGCGATCGGCCCCGCATTCGGAGGCTGGCTGGTCGATTCATTCGATTGGCGCGCGATCTTCTTCCTCAACCTTCCGCTTGCAATCACCACGATCGTGCTGGCGCGCATGTCGGTGCCGGACAGCCGCGTATCGACCTTATCGAATGGCCTTGACTGGCAAGGTGCTTTAAGCGTGACGTGCGGCCTCGGCGCGCTGACGTATGGCTTGACGGAAGCATCAAGTCGCGGATTCGCGAGTGAGATCGTGTTGGGCTGTGCGGGCGTTGGCATCGTGCTGATGGCGGTCTTCATCAGAATAGAAGCGCGCAGTCCTCATCCGATGATGCCGCTCGACGTGTTCCACTCGCGCGAGTTCACCGGTATCAATCTCGTTACGCTATTGCTGTATTTCGCGCTTTCCGGCGCACTATTCTTTCTTCCATTCACGCTGATTCGCGCATACGGCTATAGCGCGACGCAAGCGGGCGCGTCCTTATTACCGTTGCCGCTGGTGATTGGCGTGCTCTCGCGTTACACGGGCGTGCTCACGGCGCGTTACGGGGCGCGTCTTATGTTGATCGTGGGACCGTGTGTGGCAGGTCTTGGATTCATGATGTTCGTGCTGACGGTTGTTTCGACGCGCTACTGGCTGGCGATTTTTCCGCCATTGTTCGTGACCGGCCTGGGCATGACGATCACGGTTTCGCCGCTGACATCGACAGTGATGGCAGCAGTGAATGCCGATCGCATCGGCGTGGCGTCCGGCATCAATAATGCGGTGGCGCGCGTGGCCGGTCTGCTGGCGGTCGCGGTGCTCGGCATCGTGTTCGTATGGTCGCACGATCGCGCTATCGCGCAGGGCGAACAACACGCGGTTGCGGTAGCGTTCCGCGCGGTCGCGCTCGCATCGGCAATATGCGCGTTCATGGCCGCAGCATGTTCGGCGGTAACGATTAAACCGAAGTCCTAATTAAATTATTTCGATTTGGCCGCCGCATTCGCCCAGTCGGGCAAAGCATCGAGATCGGGCCGCATGGTCACGCTTTCCTGTTCATTCGGATCAGTCCGTGCAATGACCGCGACGCACGCTTCGTCCGCGCTCACGTTATACGGAATATGCGGCACGCCGGCGGGAATATAGAAAAAATCGCCTGCATTCACAATGACGTGATGCTCCATTTGCTCGCCATACCAGCATCCCGACACACCACTCAACTGATAGATGGCCGTTTCGTGTTCCATGTGCAGATGCGCCTTGGCACGCGCGCCCGGCGGAATGGTCGCAAGCTGGAGATGCACATGCTTCGCGCCCACGCTTTCCGCCGAAATGCCAACGGCATAGGTGAGACCTTGCTTTCCTTCGAATTTTTCACCGGCTTGCACGAGACGGCAGGTTGATGAGTTCATCGCATCTCCGGAGTAACAAATGTGCTTACGACGGCAGATTACACCTACGCTGCTTGCTAAAGAATTCCTAACGCAATTTGCGAGCGACCGTTCTTTTTTCGCTAAAGAAAGCCACTTTGTTCGCGCACCGAATAAACATCCGCCCTTGACCTCAAGATTTTTTTGGCGATGTCGTTAGACGACGGTAGCTATGTGCTTATCTGTCAGCGTGGAGAAAAGGTCGGTTCTATGAGCATCTTTGTTGCCCGGCAGCCTATCGTCAATCGACGCGGATCGGTGGTCGCGCAGGAATTGCTGTTTCGCGATGCGCAGTCGCAACGCGCGAATATCAGCGATGGCTTTCGATGCAGCGCAGCCGTGGTCGAGCGCGTGCTCGGCGCATTCGGTTTGGAACAAGTGCTCGACGGCACGGATGGTTATCTCAACACGCCCGCCGAACTGATTTTTTCCGATGTGCTTGAATTGCTGCCCGCATCGCGCTTTACGCTCGAAATTCTCGAAGACGAAGCCCTGACGCCTGACCTCGGTGCGCAGTGCGATCGTTTGCGCCAGGCGGGATTTCGTATCGCGCTGGACGATGTGAACGCCATCACGCCTGAAATCGAGCGCTTTCTCCAGCATGTCGATATCGTCAAACTCGACTGGCCTTATATCGATCCGAAAGCGGCTCAGGAAACGGTCCGCCGATGCCGCCGCGCGGGCAAGCTCGTGCTCGCGGAAAAAGTGGAAGAGCGCGCGGATCATGCGCGCGCGATGCAGGCGGGCGTCGATCTGTTTCAGGGCTATCACTTCGCCAAGCCTCAGTTACTCAGCTCGAAACGGGAAGTCGCATCGTTCGCGGGCGTGTCGAAAGTCCTTCAGTTGATTATGGAGGATGCCAGTCATCTTCATCTCGAACAGGCGCTTAAAAGCGTGCCGCCGCTGGTCGTGCAGGTCTTGCGGCTTGCAAACAGCGGGCGCAGTTCGCGCGCGCGTCAGGCG
>NZ_JAQFVG010000260.1 GCF_029439455.1 Caballeronia sp. BR00000012568055
TGATCGCAGCAGGCACGAGTTCGGCGGACCGCAGATAAGTCGGCAAAAGCGCCTGAAATGGCCACGATCCGAAGCACAGCACGAAGATCAGCAAGGCGAGATACGACACGCGTTTCGGATACTTCGAAAACAAATCGACCACCGGATTGCTGCGCCAGCTTACTGCCTTCGCGGGCGCGTGCTTCTTCCACGCCTGCGATTCCGGCACACAAAATACGATGAACAATCCGAGCAGCAGCGCAGGCGGCAGGCCGACGAAAAACATGCCGCGCCAGCCGAAATGCGGATAGACGAACTCATACGCAAGCGCCGCGCCGATTGCGCCCACGCCCCAGCCGGTATCCAAAATACCGATACCGATCGCGCGATGCTTCTCCGGCCACGATTCTGCGACCATCGCTGCGCCGAGCGAGAAGCCGGGCGCCATGCCGAAGCCGAGCAGAAGACGAAACACCGCCAGCGCCACAAAGCTCCACGACAGACCCGTGGCAACCGCGCCGAGCGTGAACCAAGTGAGCGTGATGAGCAACGGAATCTTCCGGCCGATATGGTCCGAAATGCCGCCGAACAACAAGCCGCCGATCCATCGCACGCCGTAGGTGGCGAGCAACAATAAGGAGGCCGTATCGAGCGATACACCGAACGTCGCGGCGATATCCTTCAGCACGAATGTGATGGCGAGAAAGTCGAGGGCGTCGTTGACCCACACGCCCCACGCGGCAATCAGCACGCGCCACTGCGTCCATGTGATGTCGCGATACCAGCGGCCCGGGCGCGCGGGTGTCATCGTCAGATCCTGCTGCATGTCGCGTCTCCTGATTCTATTGAGCCAATGTAACCGGTATCATTATATCCGCGATCGACTTGAAAAGTAGCCGGGAATGCACTAACGTTATGGCTATGTAACCGATTGCAGAGATAGCATGATACAAACACCGGAACTGTCGCGTGTCGTAGCCGGCATGTGGCGCGTAAAAAACTGGAACATGACGCGCGCGGAGTTGTGCGCGTTTATCGAAGCATGCGTGGGTGAAGGCGTGACGAGCTTCGATCACGCGGATATCTACGGCGGCTACGAAGCGGAAGCGTTCTTCGGCGATGCGCTCGCGCTGAATCCGTCATTGCGCGCGCGTATTCAACTGGTCAGCAAGGCTGGGATCAAACTCGTATCGGCGGCGCGGCCTGAGCATCGGATCAAGCATTACGACAGTAGCGCGGCGCATGTGCGGGCAAGCGTCGAGCGTTCCTTGCGTGCGTTAAAAAGCGAGTACATCGAACTATATTTGCTGCATCGTCCTGATCCGCTGATGGATGCAGATGAACTCGCGCGCGAAATAGAGCGGCTCGTGCAGGAAGGGAAGGTCGGCGCGTTCGGCGTATCGAATTTCAGCGCGCGTGATTTCGATGCGCTGCACGCGCGCATTCCGCTTGCGACCAATCAAATCGAGCTATCGCCGTTTCATTGCGCGCCGATAGAAGATGGCACGCTGACCGCGCTCTCATCGGCACATGTTTCGCCGATGATCTGGTCGCCACTCGGCGGCGGCCGTCTGTTCGATTCCACCGATGAAACCGCCGCGCGCGTACGCGAATCGCTGCAAAAAATACAGCGTGAACGTGGCGTGGAGAGTTGGGTATCGATTGCGTATGCGTGGATTTTCAGGCTGCCGTCGCGGCCGCTTGCGATTACGGGTACGCGGCATTTGGAAGGCGTGCGCGATGCCGTGCGCGCGCTCGATATCGAACTCACGCGCGAAGAATGGTTTGCGATTTGGGAAGCGGCGCGCGGACAAGCGGTGGACTAAGCGCGTGCGCGACGCACTTTAGGCGGCGGCCCCGACGATGCACGCACGATAATCTCCGCCTCGCATTTCACGCTCTCCGCGCTGCCCGGTTGCGCGAGTTCCGCGAGAATCATCTTCGCCGCCATTTCGCCGATCTCCGCGCTCGGCACACGCACGGTCGTGATGGGAATGGGCAACTCCGACATCAATTCGAAGTCGTCGAACCCGACAAGGCTCAGTTCCTTCGGAATATCGTAGCCTTGATGCATGGCTTCGAGCATTGCGCCCATTGCAAACGAGCCATTGCCGCAAATAACCACGGACGGCGGCTGCGGCGTATCCATCACCTTCGAAAAAAGCTCGCGTCCCGTGCGCGCGCCCCACAAACCCTCGGCCATATGCGCGGCGGTCATGCCGAGTCCGTGTTCGGCAAGCGCATCGCGCACGCCTTCACGTCGCGCGCGCGCGCGATCGTTTGAATCCGCTATTTGGGAAAGCATCGCGAAACGCCGGTGCCCAAGACCAATCAGATAAGTCGTGAACTCGAAAAAAGCCTGATGATTGTCGATGCCCACACAAAGCCTGTCGCTCCCTTCGCGATACACGAACGTGTTCACGAACGGCACTTGCCGTTGTTCGAGCAGCGGATAAAGCTCCGGATGATGCGTCTCGCCGACCAGCACGACCGCATCGACACCACGCTCCAGCATGGTCCGCACCTGTCGATATTCGCGCTCGGGATCGTACTGCGAGCAACCGAGCAGCAGCGTGTAGCCGGCCTGTTCGAAGGCTTCCTGCAAGGTCTGGATGGCAGTGGCGAAGTGCTCGTTGGCAAGCGTGGGAAACACCGCGCCGATGGTGCCAGTGCGCTGCGTGGCGAGCGCGCGGGCGGCGGCGTGCGGCACCCAGCCGAGATGATCGATCGCCACCATGATGCGCGAGCGCAATTCGTCCGATACCACCGACGGATTGTTCATCACGCGCGACACCGTTGCCGACGATACCCCGGCAAAACGCGCTACATCGCGCAGCGTCACGCTCGACGAGCGTGTCTTGCGAGTCGCGTTGCCGGCGTCGGCTGCGGGTGTCTTGGTGGGTTTGTTTTTGGCCATGCGTGGGCTGATGACGGTTCGCGCGAGGTGCCCCGATTATAACAATCCGCCCCGACGGCCACGCATACGCTCAGTCCTTTGTTGACAGCTTTTTCGCCCACTTCATCAGATGTCGTCCGGCCGCAACTACTTCGCCATGCTGATTAATCACTTCCATATCGGCGGTGCTGCGGCGCTTTTCCTCGTCGATTTCGGCGACGCGATAGATCACCGTCACCGTGTCCCCGAGCAATACAGGCTTGATGAAACGGATCTTGTCATAACCCGCCGACACGGGAAACTCATCCAGATCGGTGCGATGAATGATATGCGCGATCGAAATGGTCGATGCCGTGGACATATAGCCGACCAGCAGCGCGCCATGCGCAATGCGCCGCCCGATGGCCGACTTCTCCTGCATGTACTGCTCGTTGATGTGGGTATCGCTGAAGTCGCCGGTGAGTCCGGCAAACAACGTCACGTCGACTTCACCGACGGTTTTGGCAAAGCGATATTCGTCGCCGATCTCAACGCCCTTGATAGCCATGTCCTGTCTCCCGATACGTTGATGTAAATACCCGACGCTCACATCATGTGCTCGTCGAATGCAATTTATGTTACCGGTTACATCGGCGTGTGTAAATGAAGTTTTCTCGTTTCAGTAGCCATTGTAATAGCACTAATAGTGGTATTCCCTAGCTCACATTGAATTTCTTGAAAGCAGATATGAGACCGGTTACATTGAAGTCAACGGCAAGCATGAACTGAGGGAAAGAAAGACATGGAACGTATTACCAGCGACGAAGCGGCCGGCCTGGTGCGGTCGGGAGATTCGGTTGTCATCAGCGGTTCGGGCGGCGGACACGCCGTGCCGGAAGCCTTGCTCGCCGCGTTGGGCCAGCGTTTTCTTGCGACGCAACAACCACGCGATATCACGTCGATCAGCGTGGTTGGCATCGGCGATCGCGCGGCGCTTGGCGCGAGTCATCTCGCGCAAGAAGGTCTGCTGAAACGTGCGATTACCAGCGCATTGGTCGATTCACCCGGACTCGTGACGATGGCTGCGAACGACACCATCGAGGCATACACGCTGCCGCAAGGCGTGCTGTCGCAATTGATGCGCGAGATGGCGGGTGGACGTCCGGGTCTTATCACCAAGACCGGGTTGAACACGTTTGTTGATCCGCGTCAGCAGGGCGCGCGTCAGAGTCCATCGACCGAAGAGATGCTGGTTGAACTCATGCATATCGACGGTGGAGAGTGGTTGCGCTTCAAGCCGTTTCCGATCGACGTCGCTTTTCTGCGTGGCACCACGGCAGATGAAGACGGCAACGTGACGATGGAGCAGGAAGCCGTACTCGGCGAAATGCTTGCGATGGCGCAGGCCACGCGACGCGCGGGCGGCATCGTGATCGTGCAGGTGAAACGGATGGCGCGGCGCGGCACGCTGCCGCCCAAACAAGTGAAAATCCCCGGCATTCTGGTGGATTTCGTCGTGGTGGAAGCCGAGCAACGTCAAACCTATGCGACCGATTACGACCCGAGTTATGCGGGCGAATTGCGTGTACCGCTGTCGGAGATTCGTCCGTTGCCGTTCGGTCCGCGCAAGGTGATCGTGCGGCGCGCTGCGATGGAGTTATATCCACACGCGGTCTGCAATCTCGGCGCGGGTATTTCAACCGGGTTATCTACCGTCGCAGCAGAAGAGGACTTGCTTGATTCAGTCATCCTGACGAATGAGTAAGGACTGATCGGCGGCGCGCCGATTACGGGCCGCGACTCG
>NZ_JAQFVG010000261.1 GCF_029439455.1 Caballeronia sp. BR00000012568055
TGAATTAAGCCGCGAGGCGATCAGCAAGCCCGCAATGCCGCAAATTGCGCCGCCTAAACCATAGATCGCAATTTTCCATCGATCGACGTTGACGCCTGAAAGGCGTACGGCTTCTTCGTTGCTGCCAAGCGCGAATGTGTATCGTCCGAGCGCGGTGCGGTTAAGCGTGATGGAGCTTGCCAGCGCCAGAAAGAAAAGAATGAGCACGGCGTTCGGAATCGGCATGCTGGGCAGGAAATAGCCAATCAGCGAGTCCTGCGAAATCATGTAGAAATTTTCGGTATCGGTGAAATAGATCGGCTTGTCGGCTGAGACGACGAGCGAAAGCCCTTTAAGCAAAAGCATCATGCCGAGCGTGGCGATAAACGGCGGAATTTTCATCTTCGCCGTCAGCGTGCCCGACACGGTTCCGCAAAGCGCCCCCGTTGCTATCGCGGCAACAATGCCTAACCACATTGGCAAATGCCAGTACGTGAGAAACACGCCGCATATCACGGCGGTAAAGGTCATCAACGTGCCGACCGACAAGTCGATGCCACCCGTGATAATGACAAAGGTACTCGCAATTGCCAGCACCCCGTTGACGGCCGTCGCTTGAAGGATGCCTAAGATATTGTCCATCTGCATAAATGCAGGCGACGCAAAGCTAAAGAACACCAGTAGCAAAATCAGGCTGGCGAATGCCAATAGCTTTTGCAATGCCGTCGGCGAAAACACGCGCGCGCGCAAGCCGTTGGTGCGCTTGGCGGTATTGAGTGCCGCCGTATCCGATGGTTGTGTCATGAGCCGAGCCTCTCCTTAAGCCGCCTGCAAAGATTCGCGCCGCGTCGCGAGCTGCATGATGCGCTCCTGCGTCGCTTCGGTCGAAGATAGTTCGCCGGTAATACGTCCTTCGCACATCACCACAATGCGATCGCTCATGCGAAGAATTTCCGGCAACTCTGAAGAAATCATGACGATGGCCTTGCCTTGACCGGCAAGCGATCGCAAGAGCTTATAAATTTCGCTCTTGGCACCGACGTCGATACCGCGAGTGGGTTCATCAAAGAACAGCACGTCGCAATCACGCTCCAGCCATTTAGCAATCACGATCTTTTGTTGATTGCCTCCTGAGAGCAGGCGCACGGGCTGAGTGGGCGAGGGCGTGCGAATCGCAAGCAGGTTGATGAAATGCGCCGCTGTCTTACGAATTTTCGCGCGGCGCAGAAACACGCGCGCGGATAAAAACTTACCCAGATTCGACATGACGATATTCGATTCCACGTCCATGCCCGTTGCCAATCCAAAGCGCTTGCGGTCCTCCGACAAATAGCCGATACCGCGCGATACCGCATCGCTCGGTCTCCTGATGATCGCCTTCGTACCGTTGATGACAATCTCACCGCTCTCGATTGGATCGGCACCGAACACCGCGCGCGCGACTTCGGTGCGACCCGCGCCCATTAGCCCCGCAAAGCCAAGGATTTCCCCTTTGCGCAGCGTGAAACTCACATCACGCACCAAAGGCCCGGCGTTGAGATGCCTGACTTCCAGCGCTACCTCGCCTTGGTCCGAACCGCCTAAAAACGAGGTGAGATCGGTTAGCGTGCGCCCCACCATCATGCCGATGATGGTCTCCACACTCGTGTCTTTGGTCACCACCGTGCCGACATATTCGCCGTCGCGCAGCACGGTCACGCGATCGGAAATCTGCTTGAGTTCGTCCATCTTGTGCGAGATATAGACGATGCCGACACCGCGTTCTTTTAGCTGTCGAATGATGCGGAACAGCTCGGCAATTTCAGCGTCGTTTAACGCAGACGTAGGTTCATCCATGATAAGCACACGCGAGTCGAACGACAGCGCCTTGGCAATTTCCACCATCTGTTGACTGGCGACGGTAAGCGTGTCGACCACCGTGCGAGGATCGATATTCACGTGCATGCGCGCGAGAATATCGCTTGCCTGACGATTCAGCTTGTCTTCATCGAGCAGCAAACCCATCAGCTTGCGCGGCTCGCGGCCAATAAAAATATTCTGCGCAACGGTCAAATGGTTCATCAATTGAAGCTCTTGATGAATGATGCCGACACCCAAAGCCTGCGCATCGCGCGGGCTGGCGAAATCGACTGGCTTGCCGTCCAGCAGAATGTCGCCGCTATCGCGTGTATAGACGCCCGCGAGAATTTTCATGAGCGTCGATTTGCCTGCGCCGTTTTCGCCCATCAGCGCGTGGACTTCGCCCGGCAATAGATCGAAGCGCACTTCATGAAGCGCGCGTACGCCCGGAAAACGCTTGCTGAGTCGATCGACGGTTATCAGAGAAGTCATGGCGTGTCTTTGGGTTGCCTGGCATGTGGCGTATATTCCTAAGCCTGATTACGGCGCGAATAAATCTGGCCTGTCCGCTGCCGAACGATGCAATTCCGCCACCACCTGATCCAGATGATCGTGCATGGCTTGAGCAGCGATATCAGCCTTGCCGCTGCTGATCGCTTTGAAGATGCGCTCGTGCTCAGCCAGCGTATGCACGAGCCGCTCGGGACTGGCAAGAAGTTGCCGCGCACGGTCCAGCGCACTGCGCGACACCGCGACGATTTCCTTTACGCGAGGCAGGGCAATGGCATCGAGCAAAATTTCATGAAAGGCCAGATCGAGGCCATGAAACGCGAGGCGCTGACCGGCCTTGAGTGTGGCGCGTTGTTGATCGAGATTGAGCGACAAGGTTTCGAGCGTCGTCTGGTCTTTCATCAAGGCTACGCTGCGCGCGGTTTCGACTTCCAGTGCGCTGCGGATAAACCAATGCTGATTGAGATCGTCGAGTGCAATGGGCTTTACGCGCGTGCCTCGCTGCGGCAACACCTCGACCAAACCCGCATGCTCGAGTCTCGCCAATGCCGACGAAACCGGAAAGCGCGACACACCCATTCGCTCGCATACCGCCAGCTTGTCGATCATCATCCCAGGCTCGAATGCCAGCGTGACAATGGCATCGCGTAACGCTTCCTCCACGGCGTCCGTCAGGCTGCCGCGTTCGCCGCTTTTGATCTTGTGCAACGCATCATACGGACTGCTGATAAGAACGGTGGTATCGGACGGTGTGCTCACGACGCTTGATTTCCGATGAAGATGCTAGCATGCTAGAAAGCATATTCAGGCTTGTCAACGCGTGCTAATGCTTAGCGGCTTATTAGCGATGCAATTAAATCTAACGCATCCCTAAGTTTGGGTTTTTACTAAAGACGCTAAGCGTTTTCCC
>NZ_JAQFVG010000262.1 GCF_029439455.1 Caballeronia sp. BR00000012568055
AATTCGGAGTGAGCGAAGATCTCTTGATTGGCCCAGAGCGAGCCGATAAAAAACAGCGCCGTGCCGACAATGGACACGACACGCAGCGGAAAGGAAGACATCGGCGCTAAGAAAGTGCTTTGACGGCGGCGTAAAAAATATCATACCGCAGCGCCGGCTCTAAGCCCTGCTCGCTAAGGGCTTTAGCGATTTACACTTGGCTTGCCAGCAGAATAATTTACCGGGTCGGCGTGCCTTAGCTAAGCGTAAAGACATCGTTCATGCGCGTGCGGAGCTTTACCGTTAAGCGCGGACCTTATCACTCAATTATCATATTGATAACTATACATAAAGATGGATACACGTTATCGTTTTAGCGAATGCTATGATCCAGCGCATCCATCAAGCGAGGCGTGCATGACGAAAGACCCCGTGTTCGACGCGTATTTCCGCTTTCTCAGCCTCGCACGGGCCGTTCACGAATTGCCATCCACACCTAAACTCGATGCGGCGGAAGAGCGCTTGCTGGAAGCACTCACGGCTGCGTGGAACGCGGGGCGGGCATTGACCGTGACCGAAACCATGGCCGTGTCTTCCGCTGGTGCGCCCGCAACCGTGCACCGCAAGCTGACCAGCCTGAAAAAGCGCGGTCTCGTCTCCGTCGACGAAAACAGTGATGACCTCCGCATCAAAACGGTCAAGCCTACGCGCAAGGCTTTAGACCATTTTCAAAAACTCGCCGCTTGCCTTGACCAACTCAAGGCTTGAATTTCTTAGGCGTGGCGTGCATAAGACGCTAAGGCGCTTAGCCAACAATGTGCTAAGCCAAGCTGCATTCTTAAAGCTATAATCCGCACGCTTTCCGAGTCATCGGGCAGTAAATATTTCTTCTTCAGGCTTTGCGGCCTCCGTTTAACGGTGCCGGGCTCAGGCCTGCGTCCGACATGTCACTCTCGCTTCTCTGTCCAGGCCGCCGCGATGCGGTGTCCTTGCTTGGCGCGCTCGCAGCCTTCGTTTGTCACTCGTCGAATGCGTTCGCGGATACGACTCCAATCGAGGCCGACGCTTCGAGCGCGCAGCAACTCGCGCCGGTCGTCGTGCAAGCGGAAAAGCGCCCTGCCGCCGAACAGAAAACGCCAATCGCGATGAGCGTCTACGGCAGTGGGTTCCTTGATAACGTGGGCGTAAGCGATATCAAATCGCTGGCCACGCAAGCGCCCGATCTCAACTACGCGCAAGTGCAGACGGTCGTGCCCGTGCTCACCATTCGCGGCATTTCCAGCCGCGACACGACGGAGATCGGCGATCCGTCCGTCGTTGTCGTCACGGATGGCAGCTCCAATAATCGGCCTTACGCGCTAAGCGAAACGCTTTACGATCTCGACCATATTTCGGTCCTGCGTGGTCCGCAAGGCACGCTCTACGGGCGCAATGCAGTGGGCGGCATCGTCGATATAGAAACGGCCAAGCCGACGACTTCGCCTGAAGGAAGCGTGTCGGCGGATATCGGCAACTACGCGACGCGCAATTTCGAAGCGATGCTGAACGTGCCGGTCAACGACGTGCTGCAATTCCGCGTCGCCGCTATGTCGCGGCGGCACAATGGCTATCTGAACAACGCGCCGCAAGCGGATGGCGACGACGAAGATGCGCGTTCCGGCCGGCTTTCCGTTGCAATTAAACCGAATGCGCAACTGCGCGTGTTGCTAACGGCGCAGCAAACCGAAGTCAAAGGCGTTGGTCCCGTCTCACTGGACATTCCCTATCTTTACGACGCCAACGGCAATCTCACGCACGGCATGCCGCCTTTTCCGGCCGACCCGCGCACGTTCACTTACGCGACGCCGCAATCGCTGTCGATCGAAGACACGGTTTTTCGCGGCACGGTCACCTATGACTTGCCGGGCGTCGAACTGAGTTATATCGGCAGCTACGACAACCTGACGTATCGGCATGCGGCGGATAGCAGCCCAAGCCCGGACGCGCCGGTTTCGTATCGGCAGAATGAATTTCCTAAGACGCAAACGCATGAATTGCGCGCGAATTCTTTAGGCGATGGAAGATTGTCATGGCAAGCGGGCCTATCGTACTTTCAAGAGGTTTCCTCGCTAAACAGTGCAAACGAATCGCCTTTTCAAGGCGGCGTTTATTTGCCGACGCTCGCTTTCGATTACGGCATTCGCACCACGTCCACCGCAGCTTACGGCCAGACTTCATTCCGCGTCACCGATCGCATCAAGCTCACAGCCGGTCTGCGTCTCACGCACGATGAAAAGACCCGCGACGGCGAATACTACTTTGCGAATTCGGATCAGCCGCCGTTCACCTACACGCATGTGCCGCAAAACGACTCGGGATCGTGGTCCAAACCGACCGTGCATTTCGCGGCCGAATACACACCTACCTCTGCGGTGATGAACTATATCCGCTACGACACAGGCTTTAAGTCCGGCGGCTTTTCATCCTTGGGACCGTATGCGCCAGAGACGCTAAAGGGCTTGGAAATAGGCACTAAATCGCTGTGGAATTCGCAGCGCGTGCAAATCAACGCCAGCGTTTTCGACTACGACTATACGGGCCAGCAAATCGCTCAACTGGTGCCGTTTGCGGACGGCCGTGTGGGCACGAATATCGTCAATGCGGGACGCACGCGCATTTATGGCGCAGATACTGATATTCGCGCGCTGATCGATCCCATCGGTATCCTGAATATATCCGTGGCATGGCTGCACGCGCGCTTTACCGACTTCCTCGTCGATGACGGCAGCGGACGCAACGCGCAACTGGCAGGTAACGCGCCACCACAAAGCCCGGCGCTGACGATTGGTATCGAACTCGAACATACCTGGGCGATGGAGACCGGCAAGATCATAGGACGCCTTAACGCGAAATATCAAAGCGGCCAGCACTTTACGATCTTCAATTACGGCGACGATTATCAAAGGCCTTATATGACCGCCGATCTTTCGGCGACTTACTTGCCTGCCGGTAAGAACGTGGAATTGATGGCCTATGTGCGCAATGTGACGAACCACCGTGTCTTCACGGCGGCCGAAGGATATACCTTTGACAATGCTTATCGCTATGCCTTTACGCCGCCGCGAACGCTCGGCGTAAAGGCGACCTACTATTGGTAATCAGCCTTAAGGCGCGGCAACGCCTTGCGTCTTGGGCGTGTACGCCGTATAGAAGCTCGATCCCGCCCAGGCCGGAGCGGCATCGTTATACAGCGGTGCGGCCTGTGCGTAGTTCGCGCCGCTATGCCAATCGCCCGAACCCGTGAATTTAGCGATCGCCGGATACGGATACACCGGACGCGATGCCGTCACATTGTTCGATGTGTCAGTCTGATAGGTCATGACCGAATTCGGCGCGTTGCCCTGCTCCACCCATGCGGTGATCTGCGAAACGAGATCGATATTCGGAAAGCCTTCGCCACCACCGCAATGCCCCACGCCTGGCACCACATACAGTCGTGAAAATTCGCTCGCGCTCGACTGACCCATAGTATTTTGGAGTGCCTGATAATAGGCGATCGTAAAGAGCGGAGAGATATGCTGATCTGCCCAGCCATGCCAGAGAATCAGCTTGCCACCGGCCTTCTTGAATGCAGAGAGATCGGGATTCGTTGCATCATTGAGCGG
>NZ_JAQFVG010000263.1:0-6529 GCF_029439455.1 Caballeronia sp. BR00000012568055
CGATTCTACGAACATAAAGTGCTCGCACAGGTGAACGGCGAGTTGTATCCGATTCCGATCAATCGGACCACCATCAACAAGCTTTACGATCTGGACCTTAACGAGCAGGGCGTGGCCGCCTATCTCGAGTCGGTACGTGAGCCGCGCGGAGCAGTTGCGACGAGTGAAGACGTGGTGCTCGGGAGTGTCGGGCGAGACCTGTGCGAAAAATTCTTTCGCGGCTATACGCGAAAGCAGTGGGGTTTGGACTTGTCCGAACTCTCTGCAGGTGTGGCGGCGCGAATCCCGACACGCGCGAATGACGACGATCGATACTTTACCGACGCATTTCAGTTCATGCCTGCAGATGGCTATACGGCGATGTTCGAAAAAATGCTCGACCATAAAAATATAGAAGTGCGCTTGTCAGTCGATTTCCGCACTGTCAAGGCTACCGTCGATCACGATCACACGGTCTACACCGGACCAATAGACGCATATTTCGATTTTCGCTTTGGAAAGCTTCCGTATAGAAGTCTGTCGTTTCAGCACGAGCATCTGGCAGACACGGAGTTTTTTCAATCGACAGGCACAGTCAATTATCCGAATGATCAGGAATACACACGAATCACGGAATTCAAGCATTTGACCGGCCAGCGATGTGAAGGAACGTCGATCGTCAGGGAATATCCGCGAGCAGAAGGCGAGCCGTATTACCCGATTCCGAGACCTGAGAACGAGGCGTTGTTCAAGCGTTACGATGAGCTTGCGCAGGCAACGCCCGACGTCACGTTCGTCGGCCGCCTTGCACAGTATCGCTATTACAACATGGACCAGGTAGTCGGCGCGGCGCTCAAGGCTGCTGAGGAGCTTGTTTAATGGACAAGGATAGAATCGCGGCAATTGTGGTCTCCTTCAACCGGCGAGCGTTGCTGCAAGAATGCATCGAAGGATTATTGAGTCAGACCAGACCGCTCGATGCGATTTATGTCATTGATAATGGCAGCAATGACGGATCGCGCGAATATTTGAGTTCGATCGAAGCGAGGCACGACAATGTCATCGCGGTGCTTTCGAATACCAATCTCGGCGGTGCAGGTGGATTTTCTTTAGGTTTGCAAAAGGCCTATGAAAAGGGCTTCGATTGGTATTGGCTCATGGATGACGACGCGGAACCCATGGCCGACGCGCTCGAGCATTTGATGTTGTCGGACGACGCTTCGCGACAGGATGTCGTGGCGATGTGCGGCGCCGTGTGGGGTATCGATTCGCGGCTTCAATTCTGGCATCAGGGAACCTTTGATGAGCGAATGAACCCTGTGGTGGCCACTCCCGCGAATCACGCTGCGCCGTCGTTTGGAATCGGTTATATGTCGTTCGTTGGCGCGTGTATTCGGCATCACGCGGTCCAGAAAGTGGGATTTCCGCTTAAGGAATATTTTGTCTGGAACGACGATGTCGAATACACCGCGCGTTTGTCGAAAATTGGCGAAGTGCGCTGTGTGACGGCTGCACGCATGCTTCACAAGGACCGCGAAACGCGTGATGTCGCACCGGGTAGTCTTTCTCTGCGTGAGTGGTACGAAACGAGAAAAATGCCGGCTGCCGCGCAATGGAAGCACGCGTGTGGCACGCGCAATTTTGTCGATATGGTTTTCCGTCATCGCGGGCGCGCGCTGCTTTGGGCCGCTTCTTTATTTGCAAGAAGGATCGGCCGAGTGCTTATCTTCGGTGAGCGTAATCCGCTCGTGATCGGACTTTATATACGCTACTTTCAGCAAGCGATCGGGCTTAAGCCATTCGAAACGGTTTTGCCATCGGACTGGAAAAAGCAACTCAGCGAGGCGAAAGATAGAGTCAAGCCAGCTCAGAAGCGCGACGCAAGAGGGCAGGAGACATCAGTCAGGGTGATGTCGGATCGTGATAGCGTATGACGCGCGATCCGCAAGGATGAGGACGCATTTCTAAATGCTGGCGCTTTTGCTGGAGCATGACATCAATGAGGCGTCTGCTGCTTAAGAACGTTTTAGCGTTATCGACCTTGCAGGCGGCGAATATGCTGCTCCCGCTTGTTACGCTGCCGTATTTGCTGCGCGTCCTGGGACCGGATCACTTCGGCGCTTATGTTTTTGCTCAGGCGCTGGTTACCTATCTGGTGTTGCTGGTCGATTACGGGTTCAATTTGTCGGCGACGGGACATATCGCAAGGGCGCAAAACGACCTCAACGCGATCTCGAAGATCTTCTGGACGACGCAGATTGCAAAAGCCGTGATTGCGCTGGCGGCGCTCGTGTTTTTGATTATCGGAATTATATGGATTCCGAAATTTATAGAAATACGGCCGATACTTCTCGCCACGTTCCCGATTGTGATCGGCGCGATCCTGTTTCCACAGTGGCTGTTTCAGGGATTGGAGCGCATGTCGATCGTGACTATATCGATGCTCAGCGCCCGATTTTTGCTTGTCCCACTGACGTTCTTTTTGGTCCGTTCCCCGGAAGACACGTGGATTGCGGCGTTGATCAACTCGATGACGATGGTATCCGCGGGACTGATTGCGGTGTTTCTACTCGCGAAAAATCGGCTTGTCGTGTTCGTTTTACCGAGTCGGGGCGAGGTGATCGAGGCCTATCGAGACGGTTGGCACGTGTTCATTTCGACGGCCGCAGTCAGTCTTTACACCACTGCCAATAGCATCATTCTCGGATTTCTGGTTGGAAATGTCGCGGTCGGATATTTCGGTGCGGCCGACAAGATTCGCAATGCGGCAGAGGGTGCTTTTGGGCCGCTCGCAAATGCGGTCTATCCCCGAGTGAGCGCGCTATTCCATGAAAACATCGACCAGGCTTACGCTTTGGTACGTAAAGTCCTGCTTATTCAAAGTGGCGCGATGCTGGTGGTATCGCTGGTGCTCTTTGCGTGTGCGGATTGGATAGTCCGGTTAGCGATGGGGCCGCAGTACGAAGCCGCTGTCGTCGTGCTTCGATGGATGGCCTTCATTCCATTTTTAGTGAGCCTAAGCAATGTTTTTGGCATTCAATTGATGTTGCCGCTTGGAATGAAAAAGAAATTCAGCGAAATCCTCGTAGTCTCCGGCGTATTCAACCTGATCACACTGATTCCGCTTGCGTTGGCGTACGGTGCTCAAGGCGCTGCGATGTCGGTGCTCGCAACGGAATTGCTGGTGACCATTTATATGGCGATACACCTGATCAATCAAAAGATCCCGGTGCTCACGCCGAGAACGTCAATCGATCCCTGATCCTGGCGCTTCCTTGGCGACTAGTGCACGCTCTCACGCCAAATCAGAACTGCGGCTTGTGGCCTTTCCAATTACCGCTTTGTCGCAAATAGCGAAGATAAAGCGGAATACCGGTAAGGTGCGCCGCTAACCAGGAAACGGAAGAATCGTCGCCGACATCGAATGCCTTAAGCCGGAATGGATCGGTGCGTTCGTCGTTCCAGCCGACATCGCACGTCCGTCCGGTCGTGTATCCCGCTTGCTTAAGCGCGGCAATTTCGCGTTTGCCGTAATTGCCATTGGTGTAGGCGAAATGCCGACACGGTGCGCTGATCAGCTCTTCGATTTCGCGCTTGGAGATTGAGATTTCGTCGGTGCATTCCCGGTCGTCGCAGCGCGTGAGAATAGGATGAAAACGCGTATGCGATTCGAAGTTGACGTAAGGAAGCATGGATTCAAGTTGGGCCATGCTAAGGCCGCTGACATTCTCGGGACTCGTCTGTCCGTCTTGCTGGTAACCGAGTGCGCCGAGCGCGGCCAGCCGCTCTTTATTCGTGAGCCGTTTGAGGCGTTCGACTTCGGCTCCCTTTGCTGACGGGTCCAGCCACCAGTGTGAGCGTGCGTGGCCAACAATTGCGCTGCAAATATAGATCGTTGGCTTTACGCCGTGCTTGATGAAAATAGGTAGCAGCTTTTCGTTGCGCGCATGACCGTCATCAAGTGTTATCACGGCGCGCGGCCTCCCGTTTCCGGGTGCATTGACCTGATCGATCGAAACGATGTCGCAAATGCTTTTTAGATACGCAAGGTGTTGATCGAGGACTTCGGGGAGCGGATCGTGATACAGAATGATCGCTACGCGATCGCGCCAGAGCAGTGAGCGGATTGCCTTTGCAATTCCACAATGAATAACGACTTTTGCAAACGACTCTCTCAACAGATTTCGCGCTGCCATCGTCCACTCACGGTTGTTGAACTAACAATATCTTTTCACGCGGGAAATATCCGAACCGTGCGCTCCCGAACGGAGTTCCGGAGTATAAGGACCGGATGGATTTATAAGATTATGACGTGTTGATGAAACATAGTCAGGATTGCAATTCAATTCTTAGTGAAGAACCATTTTCACGCGGCGCGCTAATTTCAGAACCGGTGCCGATGCGCATGAGTCGCGCGAGCCGCTCCGCGTAGTAACGAGGAGAGTATTCGCTGATGTTGTATTGGCGGTCCGGTTGCGACAGGTGTTCAATGATTTCACTCATCGCATGTCGAAGACTGGAGGGATCGCTGCGGAACATGATCTTGTTGCCGACCTCGTTGCCGAAGGTTGACAGACTACCGACGTCATGAACCAGCGCAGGCAAGCCGAGCCAAGCTGCTTCGATGATCGAGAGCGGTGCATTCTCTGCGCATAACGAGGGCAGCACAAGGGCATCGGCGGAATCACGCAATCGATCGAACAATTCATCTTGAGCGAGTCGGCCAAAGAACGCCAATTTTCCTTCTGCAATGAGCGAAGCGAATTTCTTCTCCATTGCAGGACGCTCGGCTCCGTCGCCGTACATACTCAGTCTTTCGATGTGCGAAAAATCTGCTGCCTGCGCAAGCTCAATGAACTGCAGCAAGCCCTTCTCCGGCGAAACTCTCCCTACAAAGGCGAGTTCCAGACGCTGAGAGTGATTCACTTTCGTCGTCAGAGGCGGGAAGTCAACTGCAGAGGGATTGGACAGGATTTCCGTGTTGACAATACCCGATCGGCGTAACGCTTGTTGCATGAACGGACTTGGACAGAACACAACGTCGAACACTCGTTCAGGTTTGATCAGCGCGCGCATCGTATGCCAATAAGCTTTTCGCAGGCCATCGTGAATGACGCCCTTCATACTTGCGCGCAGGCGCATCGCTTTGAGTGAGTGCAGTAGTTCCAGCGGCAGCGTGTGTGCGCCGTCGTTCGAGAAGTATTGCAACATCGGGTTGTAATAGACGAGGTGATAGTCGTGGCACGTCATGTAAGTGGAAAAGCCGAACACGCGTTTGTATTTGGCGATGACGTGGAGAACTGAAATCGACAAGACGTTGTGGTAATTGTGGACCATCACGCGATCAGGTTTGAATTGCCTGATCACCTGCTCAAGGGCCTTTGCCGAAGCACGATTCCAGGCGGGCGAAGCAGGCGCATTCGGGTCCAGCCGTGTGTTGTCGAAGCATTCGACTTCGACGCCGGACATGTCCTTCAACAAAGCGACTGATTGCCGATAGACTTCTTCAGCGCCGCCTTTCTGCGCAAAATCGTTGATCACCAACACTCTGCACTGCGGCATGCTTGTCTCCCTGATTCAAATCTTTCTGATTCTTCGAATGGCACCATACAGCGTGTGTTCGTGACGGATCGCTCCGAAACGTTCTGATCAAAGACAAGCAAGGTGGCACGACCCGACGATCTGCAAATCATTCACATCACTCAAGCCAAAGGAGAGGATGGGAGTCGATGCATAGCGATAGTATAGTGACTTCGCCTGCGCCAAAAATGACCTTTATTTTATGTGTGTTATTTCGGATACCTTTTCACAGGTTCGTATTACGAATGATGTTCTATATCCGGTGATAACCCTGTTTGCGATTGCGCATTTGTCACGTTAGGATGGACCTGTCGTCTTCGCGGCATGCCCTTAATTTCCATCGCGAAGGATCCGCATGAGCAGTATTTTTTCCTTCCCCCGACACCGTTTCCAAGCGTGCGCGCACTGCCGCAGGCCAGTCGAATTCGACGCTGAGGTGTGTCCGCATTGCGACAGGGATCTGGTTCCGCAACGCCTGATTCCGGCGGAGACATATGTGCTCGCTGGTGAGCGTGAATCCGACTTGCGCATCTACCCTGAAGCGCGCGCAAGACGACTCAGCGGACGCAAGATTATTTTAGTAAGTGTAGTGTGCCTGATCATTTTTTCGGCTAATAAAATACTCTTTGACGTAGTCACGGAACGCAATTCGTCCGAAGCTGACAGGTCAGTGTCCGTTACGAGCGAGGGAGTGCAAGACAGAATAGGCCGCAGCGAAAGCAACACAGTTAAGCCCGCAGATACCGACAAATCGAGCGCTTTACCGCGTGTCGAAGCAGAGAAGGGTGAGGGAGGCCATAGTCTCGAACTTATGCTTGCCCGCTCATGCGCTACGGTGCGTGCATGGGCATGTGTCAGAGAACATGCGAGCAAGGCGCTTTCTTATGACGCTAGAGACGCCGAATCGCAAGCGCTGCTGGAGCAAGCGATCATGAATTCAGGCTG
This sequence comes from Caballeronia sp. BR00000012568055, assembly GCF_029439455.1. Lineage (GTDB taxonomy): Bacteria > Pseudomonadota > Gammaproteobacteria > Burkholderiales > Burkholderiaceae > Caballeronia. The sequence goes on from NZ_JAQFVG010000263.1 coordinate 6,505, forward strand.
GAAGGCAGGTGCCGCTCCGGCATCA
>NZ_JAQFVG010000263.1:6549-7073 GCF_029439455.1 Caballeronia sp. BR00000012568055
AATATTCAACGGTCGTACGCAAAAATGTTTGCCCAAGCTGTCGCCTCATTTTCCATAGATAGTGCGATCATTCATGAACACAGGCCATTCGTCGCTGCTTGAGAAATACTTTGCGGTATGGGCATTCGCCATGCCCATCACGTCGGTGTTGATCATGCCTTCGGTGCAGGGAACTACGGCGGGCTACCTGATGTGTTTCCTGTCGTTGCCCGTCGCGCTGGCCTGCGCGGGGAGAAATCGAAGTCGATACGCCGGCTTTCTGCTAACGGCCTTTTTCGTCTGGGCCATCATGTTTCTTAGCGCTCAACTGGCGAACGCGCTTGCGCCATTCGAGCCCAATTTCACCAAGGTCGCAATGGTCGATGAGACAGATCTTTGGACGTCGATTCTTAGAAAAAGCCTGTTCACGCAGTCGGTTTATCTATTCGCGGTCGTCTTGTTTTGCGCTTATATCTATGTATTTTTCAAACCGTCGTGGGAGAAATGGCTGCTTGCGTCGGCCACCGTGCTGGCGCTGTATGGCA
>NZ_JAQFVG010000264.1 GCF_029439455.1 Caballeronia sp. BR00000012568055
CGTTCTTCTTCTGATCTTGAACGTACCAATGATTGGTATCTGGGTAAAGCTTCTGCAGGTTCCGTATCGGCTTATGTATCCATCGGCGTTGTTCTTCATCGCGATTGGGGTCTACAGCACGAACAACAGTCTGTTCGAAGTGGGCGAGGTTCTCGTGTTTGGTGTCATCGGCGCCATACTGTTGGCACTCAAATTCCCCGTTGCGACCATCTTGCTGGGGTACGTTCTCGGGCCGATGGTTGAAGAGAACTTCCGGCGTGCGCTTCTTCTGTCACGAGGCGATATGGGAATTTTCCTCGAGCGACCCATCAGTGCGGCGTTCATGTATGCCTGTATGCTGCTGATTGTCGGTCAACTGTACTTCGCATGGAGAGGCGCGAGAAAGACGAAGGGGCTGCTCGCGGACGCCGAGAAACAAGCCGCGTCTCTGCCAAACACTGCGGTCGCCGAAGATTGATTCAAGTTTCGGGTTGAAATTCGCGACGTTTTTGAGAGCCGTTCGCTTTCTCTAGCGTTGATTCGAACTCGCGACAACGAAGAAGTCCTCTCAGGGGTAGGGCGCCGACCGTGTGATGCGGAAGGCGCTCTCTTTTTGGAGCGACTTCTAAAAGTTTCGGCAGCGCGCGTTGCGTTGCCAACGGTATGGCGCTCATTAACGCTGCCTGACAGGGTCTCTGTGTTTCGGACGGTCAAAGGGCGAGCTCGGATGTGGCCTTGGCGCACTCTGACTCTTGTGAAGGCTTAAATGGCCTTACGAACTTCGCGCGTTGTACCGTCAAGCAGCTCGACGTCAGTCGCGAGACGATTGCAGTCCTCGATAAAAGTCCACTTCATACCGGGTTCCTTTTTTTGGGCTTCGATGCGCCTCTCGCATGCCATATCGGAGGAGTTTTGCTTAAGAAAGCGTCGCTGGGGGTGACTCCGTGTCGCGATGGCAGCCGTGCTGTTGTACCATACTGCATCACAGAAATATTCGAACGGAACTTCATCCTATGATGCGCTCGGTGGAACGGATTTTGGCGGTTTTCGAGAGTTTCAGCACGGAACGAAGCAGTCTATCGCTCCAGCAGATCTCTGACCGCATTGAACTGCCGAAGTCGACGACGTTTCGTATTGTCCAGAGCCTGGAGCAGGCAGGTTACCTTGTGCGTCTGGAGGACCAGCAGTACTGTCTTTCGTTCCGGTTCACGCGCCTCGCAGGTCTTGTGAAGAGTACACTCGGTATCCGCGAGATTGCGCGCCCCTTTATGACTGACCTTGCAGAGAAGACCAAAGAGACTGTCTCGCTGCACACCGTGTCAGGACGTAACCGTATTTGTATCGAATCGATCTCGACCGTCATGGCGCCATTAAGGGCGGTGGTACAGGCGGGCGAGCAGATTCCGCTGCAGGCTGGATCTGGGTCGAAGGTTCTGATGGCTTACATGCCAAAAGCCGAACTCACGCCACTGCTTGCGAGCGTGGGTAAGGCGTCAAAGCAAACAAAAGCGGAACTGCTGGCGGAGTTGGAGCGTATTCGCGAGGCTGGGTTCGCTGTGTCGCATGGTGAGCGACTGATGGGGATTTCGGCAATCTCCGCGCCAATCACCGATGTGAATGAAGAGGTGCATTACTGCCTGTCCGTTGGCGCGCCTACGGTGCGAATGCAGATGCATGAGAAAGAGTTTGTGAAGCTAGTCGTGGACGCTGCAGCGAGTATTTCGCGGCAATTTGGGGGGCAGGCTGAACTGTCTGTCCCTATCGACGAGCCCTGAGCGTCCACGTGGTCAACTGAGACCTAGAATAGTGAGGTAACCATCCCACCGTCCACCGGCACCGTCGCGCCGGTGATGAAACCCGCCTGCATTGACGCAAGAAAAGTGACCACCCCCGTGAGTTCTTGCTGAGTTCCCATGCGTCCCAGTGGCGTAAGCTTCTTTCGTGCTTCGGCCTGTTCTGGAGTGTACGCTGCGGAACCCGCGCGGTGAGGCGTTTCGATCAGCGCGGGCGCCACGCAGTTGACCGTGATGCCTTTCGTTCCCACTTCGTTGGCCAAGTGCTTCATATAGGCGGTCACCCCCGCCCTGAAGACGGTCGAGAGACTGTGATGCGGCATTGGCGCCTTTACAGACGCAGAGGTGACGGCGATGATTCTCCCCCAACCTCTCGTCATCATCTGTGGCGTAAGCTGGCTCACCACCTGGATCGTTCCCCACAACTGGCTTTGATACGCCTCGGTCCATCGTTCCTCTTCGGTCTCTTCGACCGTGGCGCGGATGGGGTTTGGTGGTCGGCCAGTGTTGAGGACGGCGATGTCCACGCCTGAAAATTCAGTTTGTAGCTTTCGCACGAGGTTGTCGACATCACTGCGAGAGAGCATGCTACCCGGAATCGCCAGGGCACGGACGCCATGCTGTGCCTCAATTTCCTGCGCTATTGCTTGCAGCTTGTCCGCAGAGCGCGCGAAAAGCGCCAGATTGACGCCCTCGGCGGCTAGCGCATGTGCAATGTTTCGTCCCATTCCCCCGCTAGAGGCGGTGACCAATGCCGTTTTACCGCGTATTCCCAAATCCATAATCAGCTTGCCTCAGGTGTACGTTCTCAACAGCGTTCGCACATTTAGCCGGTGATGACCACTTCGTCTCCGACCACTTCGAAGCGGTGTGGCATGTCTTCGGAGACCCATTCCATGTACGCGACGAGGTCGTCAAAACGCTTGTCATCGCGCAGCAACACTTGGGGGCGATAGCGGTCATCGAAGGTCATCGGCAGAAATGAAACCCGACCAATCCCGTTCTTTGAAACTTCTGCCTTTGCCAGCAGACCAAGAGTGCAGTCCTTCCCGTAAGGCATGAGGGGATAGATAGGGTCTAGATCGGTATGGTTCCTGACTGCACCGTGCGCCCAAGCCGGCTCATTGGTCCACGAAGGAGCAGCAAAGGACTTCGTCATGGCGAAAACACCCAAGCTGTAGAAGATCACCTTTCCCTTGTAAACCTCGATAGCCTTCGGAATATGGGGTGCGTGGCACACGACCATATCGGCACCAGCGTCAATCGCCGCGTGCGCCACGGTGACTTGGTAGTCGGAGATCACCCGTGGTAGGCGGATTACACCAGAGTGGAAGGCCAGGATGACTACATCAGCTTGAGAGCGTAAGGCGGTGACGTCCTCAATGAGTCGCCCTAGGTCGTCAGCATTAGGTTCGGTGTGCACGCGCACAGGTTGATGCGGCCCGCGCGTTTCATAGGTCGTCTTGATCCGCACATTTGTCACGCCGGGCTTCTGAGGTCCGGCGTCGCTGCCTGCCGCTCCTACCGAGGTGTAGCCCAGGTAACCTACCTTCACGCCGTTGCGCTCGACAATCGCGGGTTGGCGCGCCTCCGCGAGATTGCGTCCTGCGCCCGTAACCTGGACGCCGCTTTCCATGAGCAGGTCTCTCGTATCCACAAGAGCGTCTGGTCCAGCGTCGTAGCTGTGGTTGTTCGACATTGTTACAGCATCGAACAGCCCTCCGGTGAAGAGCTTCGACATTTCTACGGGCTGACACACCTGCGGTGCATGATCAGACTTGACCCCGCGAGTCGAATAGGTCCGCATACAGTTGACGAACCGGAAGTTCGCCTTCTCCAGAACCGGCTGGACCAACTCAGTGTAGCCCTCAATCGGGTATCCCTCAGCGGGCCCATGGGTGGGTCCACAATCTCCAGCAATCACTACGGTTGAAGTGTCTGACATTGCGCCTCCTTTGATGTTCGGTCCGCTGAAAACTCTTTCCCGGTCGACGCCGAGTCTGTCCGAGAGATCCTCTTCTTCCACTACAATTGTCCCACCATATGAGAGATCACGCCCTCAGGGTTTCAAGGGGGCGCTCTCAAGCGGAAGCGATTTCTGGTTCCGACCAATGAAACCGGTGCTGTTTATAGGAACTCATGATAGCATTTTCTTGCCGGTCCACGGGTCTATCTTGTGGATCAAGGAGGCTTAGGGCAGCGCAACCTGCTGCATACACGAGACATAGCGAGGACAGACATGGATAAAACTGATCGCGGGCAAGGATGGACGAGCAGGGCTCGACTGGAAGGGAAAGTCGCGGTGGTCATTGGGGCAGGACAGGCGCCAGGGGAAGGGATCGGCAACGGCAGGGCGGCAGCCGTTCGCTTCGCGCGGGAAGGCGCGCGAGTGCTGGCCGTCGACCGGTCGATCGAGTCTGCTGAGGAAACAGCAGCGATGATCCGGGCCGAAGGTTTTGAAGCCGTTGCGTTCGGCGCGGACGTGACTCGTCAGAATGAACTTGTCCAAGCCATCTACGGCGCAAAAGAGCGGTGGGGCTCGCTGGACGTACTCCACAATAACGTTGGGGTCAGCTTGGGCGGCGGTGACGCTGATTTAATGGACATCACCGAAGACAAGTTCGACAACATATGCCGAATTAATCTGCGAGGGACGGTGTTCGCCTGCAAACACGCCGTCGCGATCATGCGTGAGCAGCGCTCAGGTTCAATTGTCAACGTGTCATCCGCCGCCGGGCCTGGGAAATACCCGTACGTGGCGTACAAGGCCACCAAAGCAGGGGTCATCGCGTTTACAGAGCAACTCGCGCTGCAAAACGCGCCGTTTGGAATTCGCGCCAACTGCGTGCTGCCAGGGTTGATTGCGACACCGATGGCGGTTGAAGCACGGGTTCGTGAATGGAGCCAATCACGCGAGCAGGTGTTGGCGGACCGCGACGCCAAAGTACCGCTAGGGCGTCAGGGTAGCGCTTGGGATGTTGCGAACGCCGCGCTCTATCTTGCTTCTGACGAAGCGAATTTCGTCACTGGCGTTTCGCTTCTTGTCGACGGCGGCCGAATTCTGAATCGAATCTGAGTTGCCGTATCCGCCGTGTGGAGCCTGTCAGATTTTCCGTGTGCCGAGGTCATGAGACGATAAGGGAAATACCGTTTTATGACCGAAGCAACTGTGACAAAAAAGCTCAAACCTCCGAAAGCACCGAAGCTGTTTTCCGATGAACTGATTGACCAATTGCTGGCGCAAGTCCAGGGCAAGGATGCCGAGTCGGTACTAGGCGAATCGGGGCTGGCCGGCCAGCTCAAGAAGCGCCTGGCCGAGCGTATGCTTGCCGCCGAGCTCAGCCACCATCTGGAAAGCGAGACCGAGCAGGGCAAGGCTGGCAACCACCGCAATGGCACCAGTCCCAAGACCGTGCTGACGCCCAACGGCGAG
>NZ_JAQFVG010000265.1 GCF_029439455.1 Caballeronia sp. BR00000012568055
AACTCGAATCCAACTATCAGGTTCAGGTCTGATGGAGAAGATCCGACTTGGCATTGCAGGACTAGGCCGCGCCTTCTCGTTGATGCTGCCAACCTTTCTCGCCGACTCCCGCGTGCAACTCGTCGCTGCCTGCGACCCGCGCGAGACGGCGCGTGCGCAGTTCGAAGCCGATTTCGATGCGCCGGCCTTCGACGACATCGACGCGCTGGCCCGCCGGCCGGACATCGACGCGATCTACATCGCAAGTCCGCATCAGTTTCACGCGGCGCATACGCGAATTGCTGCGGCGCACGGCAAACATGTGCTCGTCGAAAAGCCGATGGCGCTGTCGCTCGCCGAATGTGACGACATGATCGATGCGTGCCGCAAGGCGAACGTGCATTTGATCGTCGGCCATTGTCACAGCTTCGACACGCCTTATCTGCGCACGCGTGAACTGATCGAGTCGGGCGCGTTCGGTGAAGTGAAGATGATTCACGCGCTTAACTACACCGACTATCTGTATCGGCCGCGCCGGCCCGAGGAACTGAAGACCGAAGAAGGCGGCGGTGCGGTGTTCAGTCAGGCGGCGCATCAGGTGGATATCGTGCGCATGCTCGCGGGCAGCCGTGCGACGCGCATCCGCGCGGCCGTCGGCAACTGGGATGCGGCGCGTCCTACCGAAGGCGCCTACACCGCGACGCTGTGGTTCGAGAACGGCGCATTCGCCACGCTCTCCTACAACGGCTACGCCCATTTCGATTCGGATGAATGGACCGGATGGATCGGTGAGATGGGACAGACACGCAGCCCGGACGAATACGGCGCTGCGCGTCGGAAACTGTCAGGCGTGGCGTCGCGCGAGGAAGAGGCCAGCCTCAAGGCGGCAGGCACCTATGGCGGGAAGACGTATGCGCCTGCATCGAAAGAACCGGATGAGCGCAGGCATCAGCATTTCGGACCGCTGATCGTCTCGTGCGAACGCGGCGATTTGCGGCCGATGCCGGACGGCATCGTTGTGTATGGCAATGAACGGCGCGAGCGTATCGAACTCGACGCGCCGCGTGTGCCGCGCGCCGAAGTCATCGACGAACTGATGGGTGCGATGCGTGGCGGAATTGCGCCGCTGCACGACGGCGAGTGGGCGCGCGGCACGCTGGAAATCTGTCTCGCGATGCTGCGTTCGAGCGCTGAGGCGCGCGATGTCGTCATCAAATAATCATCAGGATAATTGAATATGTCAAAGCTCAATCTCTCGATTGCGGTAGGCAACTACGATCGCATGCGCCCGCTCGTCGACGGCGAAGTGCAGATCGACGGTGTCGATCCGGTCTTCATGCTTCAGGACCCGGAAGAAATCTTCTTTCGCGCCTTCCGTCACTCGGATTACGACATCTGCGAGCTTTCGCTGTCGAGCTACAGCGTGAAGACGGCGGCGGGCACGAGCCCGTATATCGGCGTGCCGATTTTTCCTTCGCGCGCGTTTCGCCATACGTCGATCTACGTGCGCAACGATCGCGGCATCGACAAGCCGGGTGATCTGAAGGGCAAGCGCATCGGCGTGCCGGAATATCAATTGACGGCCAACGTGTGGGCGCGCCTTTTTCTCGAAGAGGATCACGGACTCAAGGCATCGGACGTGACATGGATTCGCGGCGGCTACGAGGAAACCGGCCGGCTGGAGAAGATCAGCCTGAAGCTGCCCGGCGACGTGCGGCTCGAAAACGCGCCCGCGGACAAGACCATCTCCGGCATGCTCGCATCCGGCGAAATCGATGCGCTTATCGGACCCCGCGCGCCGTCGTGTTTTACGAACGGCCATCCGAACGTGAAGTATCTCTTCGACGATCCGCAGAAAGCCGCCGCCGACTGGTACGGCCGCACAAAGCTGTTCCCGATCATGCATCTGCTGGGCGTGCGGCGCTCGCTTGCGGAGCAGCATCCGTGGCTGCCGGGCGCGGTGGCGAAAGCCTTCGAAAAGAGCAAGGCTTTCGCGCTTGCAAAACTGAGCGATACGTCCGCGACCAAGGTGACGCTGCCTTTCGTCGAAGAGCAGTTGCGCAATGCGCGCCGTCTGATGGGACATGACTTCTGGCCGTACGGCTTCGAGCCGAACCGGCATGTACTGTCGCGCTTTCTGAAGCGGCATCACGATGAGGGCTTGTCGAGCCGTCTGCTGCAACCGGAGGACCTTTTTCATCCTGCAACGCTCGAGAACTTCAAGATCTGAGCGTATCCGGCGACGCTTCAGGCGTCGCTTTGTCATGCGACCGATGCGCCGTGGAGACCGGCGTATCGGCCAACGCAAATCAATCGCAAGTCACGACAATGAAAAAAACTACGATCGCCTCGCTGATCGCGGCGGGCTGCGCCTGCACGTGCGTGAATGTCCATGCGCAAAGCTCCGTCACGCTCTACGGGATTCTAGATGTCGGCGTTGAATACGCGAATCATGTGGTGCAGGGCCAGCGGTCATCATCGGCTGTGCGCGAGCAATCGGGCAATCTCGCCGGATCGCGCTGGGGCTTCAAGGGCAGCGAAGACCTGGGCGGCGGCTACAAGGCCGTCTTCACGCTGGAAAGCGGTTTCAACCTGAACAACGGTGCGCTCGGTCAGGGCGGGCGTCTGTTCGGCCGCAAGGCGTTCGTCGGCATCTCGACGCCGTACGGAACGGTGACGCTCGGACGTCATCAAAACCTGCTTTACGAGCTGATGTACAAGTACGATCCGCTCACGCTCAATCCGAGCTACTCGGCGCAGGCGATGGACGCGCAACTGGTGAATCGCGCCGACAACTCGATCCGCTATGGCGTGCAGGCGGCGGGCATCACCTTCGCTGCGCTCTACAGCAGCGGCTACGATTCGACTATTCCCAACGGTGCAAACGTGCCGGGCGCGGCCAAGGTCGGCCGCGAGATGAGCGCCTCGCTCCTGTTTGATCGCGGTCCGCTGAGCGCAGGCGTCACTTACGACCAATTGCAAGGAACTTCGGTCGCGACTCAGAGCAATACGCAGAGCCGCGCAATGTTCGGCCTGTCGTACGACTTTCGTCCGGTCACCTTGCTGGCCGGGTTGCGCTGGCTCAACGTAAGCAACACATCGACACCGGCGAGTTCGATGCTCTACTGGGGCGGCGTGAACTATCACGTCGTGCCGCCCTTGCTGATATCGGCGGGCGTGTATCACACGCAGTATCGCGCCCCGCACGGAGGACCCACGATGGGAATTCTGCTGGTGGACTATTCGTTATCCAAACGTACCGAGCTTTATGCGGAAGGCGCTTACGTGAGCAATCCATCGTTCT
>NZ_JAQFVG010000266.1 GCF_029439455.1 Caballeronia sp. BR00000012568055
ATTTTTGATTTCATTTGCTTCCGTATAGCTCCGCATCCGTACCTAAATTTGCCGATTCCTGATACGTGATGTAACAGGCGATTGAATCCGCGTTGTTAGCGGTCTTTGTCGGATTCATTGATGCCCAGATTTGCAAGGCTTTCCCGTACCCATAAGCTACATCGTCTGAATTAAAAGTATCGGTAAAGTGCGTGCATTCATGGATCAAATTCTTGAGCTTGTTTTCGTCATCAAGCTTTGCGGCATGCGATGTACAGAAATGCGGAAAGAAATAAATAATTCGTCGCTTCGAATCGGGCTTACAGATCGCAGCATCGGTATTGCCATTATCCACGGACGGTAAGCAGCTTGTCGTTTGCCCTTTTTCGTCATCGAATCGGAAGAACTTGCCCGGATTGAGTTCCAGCATGGCCGCTTTGAGGCGTGGCAATCCATCGATCAACATTTGGCGGATTTGTTCGTCTTCGCTGCCGAACCACGTTTTAACCCGCTGTTTTTCCGTGGTCCACGTGTTAAGCAACGCACCATGTCGCACATCGATCATCTTCACCGCGATGTCGCGGAGTTTCATTATGAGTATACGAAACTGAGCATTTGTCATGTTCTCACATATGCGCGCCGTGTTCACATCGACGGTGACGGATGAACCTTCAACAGTGTTCGTCATCGACGTATGTACTTCGAAGTATTCCTGCGTCATTACTCTGCTTCCTTGATTTCAACTTTAATCTCTTGCGCTGCACTGGTTTTGATGCGCTGCGTCTTTCCTGATTGGTCCGTCATGCCTTCAACAATCATCCCGCTCGTGCTGGTCAATCGGTAAAACACATTCGCGAGTCGCAGGCCGGTCTTACTGTCACGGAGAACGTATTCCTCATCGAAAACGGAAGCGACCGGCGGCGTATTCGCGAACGAAGCCGTTGTGGCTGCACCACTGCTGGGCGCTCCGCCGCCAGTGAAGAGAAATTCCCAATTGCCCGAAAGCACGCGGTTTTCTCCACAAGGGCACAATACGCGGTCAAGGTGTTTGACTGTTGGAAGCCCACCATCGAGCCACGTGCTTGCCGTTCCCAGTATGGGAAAAGCCCCCTCGCACTTTCCACACGTGGCGAGGTCGTTGCGTCGGGCCAGCGTCTGACCGTTGGAGGCATACCAGGAAGAGGAACCGCCGAGCACGCGGCCCTGCGTAGTTGTCGAGTCACCCTTGGCGACTAACCGATCGGTCATGCAGCCCCCGCAGCGTAATCCGGCGCAACATAGGTAGGATCGAACAGACCGGAAATAACGCGACCGTGGCGGACAAATAGGCCGACTCGCTCTTGAGGAGACTCAACAATCCGGTCGCCGTTCTTCAGGCTGCTACCGACCAACGCTACTGAACGATTAATGTTTACGGCTGCTGCGCCAGCGCCATCAATGATGGTTGTTTCACTACCATCGTCATAGGTCACCGTATCGCCAACGCGCGCGAGTTGGTGACCCGCTATCGTCCACGTACCCGTTGCACGAGTGACACGCCCGCCACGTTCTGTGAGCGAACCAAGCGTCGCAAAGAAATACTTCGTACCGTTCTCTTCTGACATTTCGACAGACGCCATAGATTCGCTATGCTTGTTATTGTCCAAGGACCCATCTCCAGCTTTTCGATGCCACTCGGATAAGTGGTCAACTCAGCATAGCGTGCGTCTAACACGGCGGTGTCAAGAAAGGTCGCATTGACATTTGTTCAGCACGCCAACGCTTGTTGCCCGGTCGCTTGGTCCGCGCACGCTCACTCTTCGTCCGTCAGTCGGCGGGCGTAAGTCGCACCACACGTATGTTTCGCGGTGAGTTGTCGAGCCGTACAACATGCATGGGTGGTGCATAAAGACGCGATTGCGCTTCGTCTTCACATCGAATCACTTCGATGGTTGCATCAGGTCAGGCCGGAAGCGCTACCAAGGATAGTCGTACCAAGCCCACGAGACATAGCGCCAGCTTTTTTTGTCTTCACGCTCTCGGGTCTCCAAAGGTCGAAATCCTATGCTTACACCTTTGATCAATCGAAGCTTCACGCTTGTCCATGCGTCATCGAGTCGTTGCTCAAACGCCTTCCTCGTCGATCTTGAAGATGCGTTATTCGTGTGAAACCGGCAGAGCGCGCAGACAACGCCAAAGCAAATCGCATCGCGATAACGCTATTCGGCCCTACGTTGTTTAGCGCTTCTGTTTCCGCCCGCCTCAAAGTAACGGTACGGCCGAATAGCGTTCAAGCGATGACGCTTGAAAGTTCGTGATACTACGCATTCTCTGTGTTTCCCTTATAGACCCCTACGGCGTTGGCGCGTGAGCGCCGGACACGCCGCGCGGATGAGCGCGTACCGCTTTGTTAAGGAAATAGAGGTGCTTGTAGATCCGTACCGAG
>NZ_JAQFVG010000267.1 GCF_029439455.1 Caballeronia sp. BR00000012568055
TACTACTGGCAAAAGTTTGAACAAGACCTCAAGAATGCTCAGGTTGGCTATTTCGGTTCGAATAACGTAAAGATTCTCGAACTCAAAGAGCGATTGCCGAAACGACTGTGGATAGCGAAAACTCCGAAAGGTATGAAGGGCTCGCTTCAACTTCTCGGCTCGTTGCTGGTGAGTGATGTGCCGAAGGTCGCCGTGAACACAAGCCACTCGAACTTGGTGTTTTACGACCCGTTTTCACCGGAGTCTGTGATGTTCACCGACGCTGATGCTCCGGAGCGAATCGAGGCGGTCAATCGCCTTCTCCAACATCGCCTCCTACACGCGTACAAGTCCAACTTTCAAGGGGACGCTGGCCTGCAACCCTTGGAATCAAACGTCGTCCGAGAGCTCGAGGCATTAACGTCTGGATGGAGCAAAGTCCAGATGCTTCAACGCGTAAAAAACGCCGACCAGGTCAGGCCTATCAATCCGTTCGCACAGCAGTCGCACTAGGGTGATTAGCGTGCTTTATGTGGTCGCGGGAGACGTAGATGACAGCCAACGCAGAACTTGCAGATATCCCAAGTCATGAGCTTGTTGATTTGCTCGATTACATGGTTTGGGAGATGAGCAATCGAGGCCGGCCCGACGTGCTCAGGTGGCGTCAAGAGTTGCTTGCAAGGCAGGATGCGGACACAGAGAACGTCGTACGGGCTATCGCGGTATGCGACGATTATCTCGCGCCTGAGGGTTCGGACGAAAGTCGAGCCGCTCAGGCGGTCGCGTGGCCCAAGCTGAAGCCAACCTGAGCAAGGTCTTAACGGCCAGTGTCTCAGCCAACCTGCTCACAACAGATTGGCTACAAAATTCTTCGGCCGATGCGGTCGAGTGGCCTACTCTCCTCGACCCGAACAATCAGCTGCTTTAGTAAAGCAATGACGAGACCGTCACGTTGCAAATTCGAGATATTTCGCCGAAACGCCTTGTTTTAAGGGGTTTTCTTGTTGTCAATTGTATGAACCGTTGCTAGGCTAGTCCGGCTTACGACGGCGCATGTGCCGAGCGCTCGACGCTGTGGGGTGCTTCGTCTTAAGCGTTCTCGAGAATCCATTCCTAAATAGAGGATGCAAATGGCAACGAAGACCGCAAAACCTGCAGCCAAGAAAGCTGCGACCAAAACAGTAGTCGCAAAGAAGGCAGCAGCTCCGGCCAAGAAAGCCGCTGCGACGACCGCTGGCCCAAAGCCGCTGAAGGAAACCTTCACGAAATCGTCCCTGACAGCGCACGTCGCCGAGCAAGCCGGCGTTGAGCCGAAGCAGGCAAAGGCAGTATTGGCAGCGCTCGAAGATACGATTTTGGGTTCTGTGAACAAGAAGGGCTTGGGCGAGTTCACGCTTTCCGGCCTGCTCAAAATTAACGTGCAGAAGGTTGAAGCCAAGAAGCGCCGCTTCGGAAAGGACCCGTTCACGGGCCAGGAGCGCTGGTTTGATGCCAAGCCGGCGACGGTGAAGTTGAAGGTCCGTCCACTGAAGAAGCTGAAGGACGCGGCAGCATAATCGACTGCAACGACCAACAATAAAGCCCGCTTGACTGCGGGCTTTGTTTCGATGGCCTCTGCTCGACCGTCATCGAAGGCGCAGGCGTAGAACGCATTAAAGGTGTCAACGCTGCGTCTATATCCGTCTGGCATCAGCAGCCGGGATATGGAAACCGCCCACACTGCCGTCATGTTTTTAGCGCCGCTGCCGTTAACCGCGACATGAACGATAAAAACCCTTTCGAATTCCCGCCGGGCACCTCAATGCGCGATGCGGCCCAATCCGTCGGCTTGACCGTGGCGGCCGTGCGCAAAGCCCAAGGCAAGCCCAATCCCAACGACTTCCCTGTCGGTTCGGCAGAGTTCGAAAAGTACGAGGCCGAGTTCCTCGAGGACGTTTTGGCGTTCATGGGCGACGATCCTGCTAATCAGGGTGCATCCGACGAACTCGACGTTTAAGGCATTAGACGGCCGCGCAAGCTCGGGCGGCCGCAAATAGCGACATTCAAAATGTTCTCGACCATATGCGACGAATGCGGCGCTGAGATCCGTCACCAGGCCGCAAGCTGCCCGCGCTGCAAGACTTCATTGCCGGGAAAGATCGCGTCTGAAACGCCTGGACTGAGCGACAAGTCCTCCTCCCGCGCGAGCCTCGCTCCAATAACCGCGGTCCTAATCGCTATTGGGCTTGCCGGAACCATCACCTTTGCGGCCTTTCTGACGAAGCCAGCCAACGACAGGGAAATTCGCTTCAGAAGTGCGACATCAGTGAGCGGTCGTGTCATTCCCGAGTCCGACCAAGCCGCCGCCACGAACTCCAAGCCTTCGATCTAACCCAGTCCCGCATAGACGGCCCCCGAGCAATCCAGGCATTGGCTACTTCGCCGGACGGCGAGCTACGATGCGAAGC
>NZ_JAQFVG010000268.1:0-51098 GCF_029439455.1 Caballeronia sp. BR00000012568055
CCGAGCAGGCCGCAGCGGAAGCGCAGCAGCACCACACGGCGCATCGTTGAAACCCAAGCGCAAAGAAAAAGCCGGATTCGTCCTTCAACGAATCCGGCTTTTTCGCTTCTAAGCAACCGCAATCAGGGATTGGCGCTGCTGCCCATATCCGCGCTCATGATATGCGGCTCGCCGAGCGTATCGAGGAACGAACGCAGACGGCCTGCATCGGCGAAACGCGAGTACTTGCCGTACGAATCCAGCAGCACCATGACGACCGGACGGCCATTCACGGTCGCCTGCATCACGAGACACTCACCCGCCTCGTTGATGAAACCCGTCTTTTGCAAGCCGATATCCCACGACTGATTGCGCACCAGCGCATTCGTGCTGTTGTAGGCAATATTGCGCTTGCCGGTATTGACTTCATAGCTCCGGTCCGTCGAGAACCTGCGGATGATCGGATACTGATACGCCGCGTTCACCATCTTCACGAGATCGCGCGCGCTGGACACGTTCAGGCTCGTGAGACCCGTGGAGTTCTCGAAGTGCGTGTCGGTCATGCCGAGCGACTTCGCCTTCGCATTCATCGCGGCGATAAACGCCGGACGGCCACCGGGGTAATAACGCGACAACGCCGCCGCCGCGCGATTTTCCGACGCCATCAGCGCGATATGCAGCATATCTTCGCGATTCAGCACCGAACCCACTGCCAAACGCGAGCCGGTGAACTTCTCATAATCGCGATCTTCGTCGGTCACCGTCATTTCATCGGTGAGCGGCAGATGCGAGTCGAGCGTGACCATCGCCGTCATCAGCTTGGTGATGGAGGCGATCGGCACCACGGCGCGCGAATTCTTGTCGAACAGCGTTTCCGACGTGTTCTGATCGACCACGTACGCGACGCTCGAACGCAGCGCGAGGCTGTCGGGCGTCTCGTGCAGGCCGAACGCCTGACCGACCGACGTCGCACGCGGCTGGTACGCAACCGCGTGCACGGCACCACGACGCGAATGACTGTCCATCCGATACCGCGCGCGATGCTTCGAGGCGCGCGGTGCATCGTCGTCTTCAGCGGCGGCGACCTTGACGGCTTTCACCGGCTTTGGCGCTTTCAGCGATGTTTTCGCGACGCGCGCCGGCTTTTCTGCCTGCGCGGACGATTTAGCGGTTTTTTTGGCGGTTTTGGTTGTAGTTGCGGTCTTTGCAAGGGCTTCAGCCGGAGCCGCTGCGAAGGACGTCGCTACTGCGATGGAGACGGCGAGCGACAATGCGGAGCGCACTGCCACGCCATGCACCACCTTCAACGACGAAAACATTTCGGTTTTCATTAGTGTTCTATTGGGCGGCTGGAGAGTACCGCCAAGTGTAGTGAAGCTGTGAAATTTAAGCAATATTAAGCACTTATCGACGCTCGTTAAACCGAGTTGTAAGCGCCGTTTGCCTACTGCTGACACATTTGCACACAATGATCGGAAAATACGATCATTCGCGCTGAACAATACTGCCGGCAACACGCTCTCGCATCGCGGTAATGAGCGCACTATCGGCAAAACTTTCTGCGACTTGAGGCTGAAAGATGAAATTCGGGTCCGTACCACGCGCAGCATCGTCGTGGAGGCGTTAATGAAAACGGCGGGAGTGTCGCGCTGCGGCAGCTTCGTCGTGATCGACAGCCGAAATGTTAACGTTTCTTCAACAATTTGGTGTACGGCGTCATCCTAAAAATAAGACGGGCTACAGAATTATCCTGATTCTCGCGCTGCACCAGTTAAGTCGGCAGGCTTGACGCACCAACATAAAATAGTCACTGAAGCATGATTTCATAAGGCTCTCCGGTTACCCGGCGGCCTCAAACAGTCGATGACCAAACTGGTGCATAGGGTTTTCACGGACTCGTCATATGCAACCGAACGCTCGTGTTAAGTTATTGTTTAAACAGCGTTTTCGCGCTTTTGTGCGGCGCACAAAAAACGCTTGACATCCATAGGAATTTCTCTAAAATGGCCTTCATGTTGCGACGCACCAATACTTTTTTGTGCCGGTCGCAGCGTTCGGAGCGCCAAGCGCCCGTATCTATCCAAACCATGACCCGCGTTTGATGGGTCGGTAATCAGGAGCCTGAGATGACCTTGTTGACCCCCGAGCAAATCGCCGCTGCACAGAAATCCAACTTCGACACGCTGTTCGGTCTGACGAACAAAGCGTTCGAAGGTATCGAAAAGCTGGTTGAACTGAATCTGCAAGTCGTGAAGTCGACGCTGGCCGAAAGCCAAGAGAACACGCAGCGTGCTCTGTCGGTCAAGGACGCTCAGGAACTGCTCGCACTGCAAGCCAGCCTGTCGCAGCCGGTTGCAGAAAAGGTGCTGTCGTATGGCCGTCACCTGTATGAAATCGCATCGGCTACGCAAGCTGAATTCGCCCGCGTTGCTGAAGCTCAGTACGAAGAGCAAAACCGCAAGGTGCAAACGCTCGTTGACAACGTCGCGAAGAACGCACCGGCTGGTTCGGAAACGGCTGTCGCAGTCATGAAGTCGGCCATCACCGCCGCCAACACGACGTACGAAACGGTTCACAAGGCAACGAAGCAAGCTGTCGAAATCGCTGAAAGCAACTTCAACGCTGCCGCTACGGCCGCCACGAAGGCTGCTACGCAAGCGACGGAACAAGCTTCGCGCGTCGCCAAGAAGTCGGTTGCCTAAGTTTGTTGCGCCGGGTTTAGGCCCGGTGGCTTGAAGCACGTATCACGAAGAACCCGGCCATCGCGCCGGGTTTTTTGTCGTCTGTACTGTTTGTCTGCACGCCGCGAAATAAAAAAGCGCGCCCCAGTGACGGAGCGCGCTTTTTCGCGTACTGAAAATCGACCGCTTACTTCTTCTTTTGCGGCGGCAAATCCGTACACACGCCTTCGTACAACTCGGCCGCCATCCCAACCGATTCACCCAGCGTCGGGTGCGGGTGAATGGTCTTGCCGATGTCGGTTGCATCCGCGCCCATCTCGATCGCGAGACACACTTCGCTGATCAGATCGCCCGCGTTCAAACCGACGATACCGCCGCCGATCACGCGATGCGTTTCTTCATCGAAAATAAGCTTGGTGAAACCTTCGTCGCGGCCATTGGCGATCGCGCGGCCCGATGCGGCCCACGGGAAGACTGCCTTGCCGAACTTGATGCCTTCGGCCTTGCACTGCTCTTCCGTCTTGCCCGCCCACGCCACTTCCGGATCCGTATACGCGACGGACGGAATCTGCATGGCATCGAAATACGCTTTCTCGCCGTGCGCGGCTTCCGCTGCGACGTGGCCTTCGTGTACGGCCTTGTGCGCGAGCATCGGCTGGCCGACCAGATCGCCGATGGCGAAAATGTGCGGCACATTCGTGCGCATCTGCTTATCGACGTTGATAAAGCCGCGATCCGTCACCGATACGCCCGCCTTGTCCGCGCCGATCTTGCCGCCGTTCGGACTGCGGCCGACCGCCAGCAACACGAGGTCATAACGTTGCGGTTCAGCCGGCGCTTTCTCACCTTCGAACGTCACGTAGATGCCGTCTTCCTTGACTTCGGCCTTGGTCGTCTTGGTCTTGAGCATCACGTTCGTGAAGCGCTTGGAATTGAACTTCTCCCAGACCTTCACGAGATCGCGGTCCGCGCCCTGCATCAGACCATCGAGCATTTCGACCACGTCGATATCCGCGCCGAGCGTTGAATACACCGTCGCCATTTCCAGACCGATAATGCCGCCGCCGACCACGAGCATGCGCTTGGGCAACTGACGCAGTTCGAGCGCGCCGGTGGAATCGACCACGCGGGGATCGTCGGGGAAGAACGGCAGCTTCACGGATTGCGAACCGGCCGCGATGATCGCCTGCTTGAACTTGACAACCTTCTTGCCTTCCGGACCCGTCACTTCCATATGGTTCGGATCGACGAACGCGCCGACGCCCGTGACCACTTGCACCTTGCGCGCCTTCGCCATGCCAGCCAGACCGCCCGTCAGCTTCTTGACGACGCCTTCCTTGAAGCCGCGCAGCTTGTCGAGATCGACCTTCGGCTCACCGAAACTGATGCCGTGCGATGCAAGCGCCGCCGCTTCGTCGATCACCAGCGCCGTATGCAGCAGCGCCTTCGACGGAATACAGCCGACATTCAGACACACGCCGCCCAGCGTCGAATAACGTTCGACGAGCACGGTTCTCATGCCGAGATCGGCGGAACGGAACGCGGCCGAGTAACCGCCGGGGCCAGCGCCGAGCACGAGCATGTCGCATTCGACATCCGCCGAGCCCGAATAGCTGCCGGCTTGTGGCGCGGGCGTCGGCGCGGGAGCGGCTTTTTGCGGAGCAGGCGCAGCGGCAGGCGCAGCGCCGCCTTCGAGCGTCAGAATCAGCGTGCCTTCGGACACGTTGTCGCCGACCTTGACCTTCAGCTCCTTGACCACGCCCGCTGCGGGCGACGGCACATCCATCGTCGCCTTGTCGGATTCGAGCGTGACGAGCGATTGCTCTTTCTCGACCTTGTCGCCCGGCTTCACGTGCACTTCGATAACCGGAATGTCCTTGAAGTCACCGATATCCGGCACCTTCACGTCCTGCGAACCGCCACCGCTTGCCGCAGGAGCAGCAGTCGGCGCGGGCGCAGCAGCAGGCGCGGGAGCCGGCGACGGTGCAGCCGCCGAAGTCTCGATCATCGCAATGACCGAACCCTGCGAAACCTTGTCGCCCTGTTTGACCTTCACTTCCTTGATCGTGCCCGCGACGTCGGCCGGCACTTCCATCGTGGCTTTATCGGTTTCGAGCGTGATGACGCCCTGTTCCTTCTCGATGGAATCGCCGGGCTTGATATTGACTTCGATGACATCGACATCGGAGAAGTCGCCGATGTCGGGTACTTTTAGTTCGACGAGACTCATGTTGTCCCCTAAGAGATGTGCGGATGAAACCCCGGACTCACGTACGCGTAAGCCCGAGGTTCCGCCGTCGGCCAGATCAGAAGATCAAGCGATCAGAGAATGACGCGACGGAAATCGCCCAGAATCGCCGACAGATAAGCGTTGAAGCGCGCAGCCGCCGCACCGTCGATCACGCGATGGTCGTACGACAGCGACATCGGCAGCGTCAGACGCGGCACGAACTGCTTACCGTCCCACACCGGCTTCTGATAGCCGCGCGACAGACCGAGAATCGCGACTTCGGGAGCGTTGATGATCGGCGTGAAATGCGTCCCGCCGATCCCGCCCAGCGACGAAATCGAGAAGCAGCCGCCCTGCATCTGATCGGGCTTCAGCTTGCCGTCGCGCGCGAGCTTCGACAGGTCCGCCATTTCCTTGGCGATATCGACGAGGCCCTTCTTGTCTGCGTCGCGGATCACCGGAACAACGAGGCCGTTCGGCGTATCGGCTGCGAAACCGATGTTGTAGTACTGCTTGAACACGAGCGTGTCGCCGTCCAGGCTTGCATTGAAGTCCGGGAACTTCTTGAGCGCCGAGACCACGGCCTTGATGACGAACGCGAGCATGGTGAACTTGACGCCCGCCTTTTCGTGTTCCTTGTTCAGCTTGACGCGCAGCTCTTCCAGCTCGGTGATATCGGCTTCGTCGTTGTTCGTGACGTGCGGGATCATCACCCAGTTGCGATGCAGATTCGCACCCGAGATCTTCTTGATGCGCGACAGCGGTTTGGCATCGACCGGACCGAACTTGGTGAAGTCGATCTTCGGCCACGGCAGCAGACCGAGTTCGCCACCGCCACCACCAGCCGACGCGGCTGCGGCAGGCGCTGCGGCCTGACCGGTCATCACGCCCTTGACGAACGCGGTGACGTCTTCCTGCGTGATACGGTTCTTCGGACCCGTGCCCCTCACACGCGATACATCCACGCCCAGTTCACGCGCGAACTTGCGCACCGACGGCGATGCGTGGCTCGACGTGCGCGAGCCGTCGCCTGCGGGAATGGCCGGAGCCTGAGCAAGCGCGGACGCGCCGCCTTGCGGCGCGGGCGCGGGTTTCGCGGGCGCATCCGACGGGACTTCCTTCTGCGCGGCAGGAGCCGGTGCCGGAGCGGGCGCAGGAGCCGCACCGCCAGCGCCACCTTCGAGCACCAGAATCAGCGTGCCTTCGGAGACGTTGTCACCGACCTTGACCTTCAGTTCCTTGACCACGCCTGCTGCGGGCGACGGCACATCCATCGTCGCTTTGTCGGATTCGAGCGTGACGAGCGATTGCTCTTTCTCGACCTTGTCGCCGACCTTCACCGCGATTTCGATAACCGGAATGTCCTTGAAGTCACCGATATCCGGCACCTTCACTTCCACCGAGCCACCGCTCGACGCAGCCGGAGCCGGGGCAGGAGCCGCAGCCGGTGCCGGCGCAGCGGCAGGCGCAGGCGCAGCAGTTGCCGCACCACCGCCTTCCAGAATCACGATCAGCGTGCCTTCTGACACGTTGTCGCCCACCTTGACCTTCACTTCCTTGACGACGCCCGCTTCCGAACTCGGCACGTCCATCGTCGCCTTGTCGGATTCCAGCGTCACGAGCGATTGCTCTTTTTCCACGGTATCGCCCGGCTTCACCAGCACTTCAATGACGGGGATGTCCTTGAAATCGCCGATGTCCGGGACTTTGATTTCGATCGCTTGACTCATTATTAGTGTCTCCTGGCTGCACGCGGGCCTCTTCCCGCTTCGGAAAGAGGCCCGCGTCACAACGCACGGGGGCGATGCCTTTAGACGGTCATCGGGTTGGGTTTGGACGGGTCGAGGTTGTACTTCTTGATCGCCTCAGCGACGACCTTGCGCTCGATCGTGCCTTCGTCGGCCAGCGCATTGAGCGCGGCCAGCGTGACCCAGTAGCGGTCGACTTCGAAGAAGTGGCGCAGTGCTTCACGCGTATCCGAACGGCCGTAGCCATCGGTGCCGAGCACGACGAACTTCTGCGGCACGAACGCGCGGATCTGATCCGTCAACGCACGGATGTAGTCCGTCGATGCGATCACCGGACCCTTCGCGCCCGTGAGCAGCTTCGTCACGTGCGGCACGCGCTTCTCTTCGGTAGGATGCAGCAGGTTGTGACGCTCGATCGCCTGACCTTCGCGCGCCAGTTCGGTGAAGCTCGGCACGCTCCAGAGATCGGCGGAAACACCCCAGTCGTTCTTCAGCAGGTCGGCGGCGGCGATCACTTCGTTGAAGATCGTGCCCGCGCCCATCAGCTGGACGTGCGCCTTCGCCGGTGCGTCGGACTTCTTGAACGCGTACATGCCCTTGATGATGTCGGCAGCGACGGCATCGCCTTGCGGAATCGCCGGATGCTCGTAGTTCTCGTTCATCACGGTGATGTAGTAGTACACGTCCTCCTGCTCCTGCACCATGCGACGCAGACCGTCCTGCATGATCACGGCGAGTTCGTAGCCGAAGGTCGGGTCGTAGCTGATGCAGTTCGGCACCGACGCCGCCCACAGCAGCGAGTGGCCGTCTTCGTGCTGCAGGCCTTCGCCGTTCAGCGTGGTGCGGCCCGCGGTGCCGCCCAGCAGGAAGCCGCGCGAACGCATATCGCCCGCCGCCCATGCCAGATCGCCGATGCGCTGGAAGCCGAACATCGAATAGAAGATGTAGAACGGGATCATGATCTCGCCGTGCGTCGAATACGACGTCGCGGCTGCGATCCAGTCACACATACCACCCGCTTCGTTGATGCCTTCCTGCAGAATCTGACCGGTTTCCGACTCACGATAGAACATGAGCTGGTCCGAATCTTCCGGAATGTACTTCTGGCCGTCCTGATTCCAGATACCGATCTGGCGGAACAGGCCTTCCATACCGAAGGTACGCGACTCGTCCGGGACGATCGGTACCACGCGCTTGCCCAGCGCCTTGTCCTTCAGCAGGATATTGAGAATCCGCACGAAGGCCATCGTCGTGGAGATTTCGCGGCCTTCGCCCGTGCCCTTGAGCAGCGGTTCGAATGCGGCGAGCGCCGGCACCGGCAGCGGTTCGGCCTTTTCACGACGCGACGGCAGATAGCCACCCAGGTCCATACGCTTCTGGCGCATGTACTCGAGTTCCTTCGAACCTTCTTCGAAGGTCAGATACGGCACGTCGGCGATCTGTTCGTCGGACAGCGGCAGACGGAACTGGTCGCGGAATTTCTTCAGCGTGTCGATCGGCAGCTTCTTCTGCTGGTGGGTGATGTTCATCGCCTGACCATGCTCGCCCATGCCATAGCCCTTGATGGTCTTGGCGAGGATGACGGTCGGCGAACCCTTCGTGCGCGTCGCGGCGCTGAAGGCTGCGTAGATCTTGTGCGGGTCGTGGCCGCCGCGGTTCAGGTTCCAGATGTCTTCATCGGACCAGTCGGACACCAGCGCCTTGAGTTCCGGCGTGTTGAAGAAGTGCTCGCGCACGAACGCGCCCGACTCCGACTTGTACGTCTGATATTCGCCGTCGACCACTTCCATCATGCGGCGCATCAGCGCGCCGGTCTTGTCGCGTGCGAACAGCGCATCCCAGCGGCTGCCCCAGATGACCTTGATGACATTCCAGCCCGCGCCACGGAATTCGCTTTCGAGTTCCTGGATGATCTTGCCGTTGCCGCGCACCGGACCGTCCAGACGCTGCAAGTTGCAGTTGATCACGAACACGAGGTTGTCCAGACGCTCGCGGCCGGCCATGCCGATCGCGCCGAGCGATTCCGGCTCGTCCGTCTCGCCGTCGCCCAGGAACGCCCACACCTTGCGGCCTTCCGTCTTGGCGATACCGCGCGCTTCCATGTACTTCATGAAACGCGCCTGATAGATGGCCATGATCGGGCCGAGACCCATCGACACGGTCGGGAACTGCCAGAAGTCCGGCATCAGCCACGGATGCGGATACGACGAGATGCCCTCGCCGCCCACTTCCTGACGGAAGTTGTTCAGTTGCTTTTCGGTCAGACGGCCGAGCAGGAACGCGCGCGAGTAGACGCCCGGCGACGAGTGGCCCTGCACGAACACGAGATCCCCGCCATGTTCTTTCGACGGCGCGTGCCAGAAGTGATTGAAACCGACGTCATACAGCGTCGCGGCCGATGCGAACGAAGCGATGTGCCCGCCGACGTTGGTGTCCTTGCCCGCGCGCAGCACCATCGCGATGGCGTTCCAGCGCGTGTACGAGCGAATGCGGTGTTCGATGTCCTGATCGCCCGGAATCTTCGCCTGAGCGGCGACGGGGATCGTGTTGATGTACGGCGTGTTCGCCGAGAACGGCAGATGCTCGCCATGCACGCGAGCGAATTCGATCTGTTTCTCGATCAGGTAGTGCGCGCGATCAGGACCGACCGCAGAAATAACGCCGTCGAGCGCGTCGAGCCATTCGGCGGTTTCCTGGGGATCGTCGTCCTTGGCGTTGGCGACATATTTGAGAACTTCGTCGGGTACAGCGGACATGCTCGTCTCCTGATATGAGGAACACACTCGATGAGAACCGCCGGCGCACGCCCGCAAGAACAGCGAGACAACTGGCCGCGTGCCGGCATTCTAAAGAGGGTCCAGACCTTGTAGCAAGGAATTTTTCGAATCATGAGAGTCTATCTCATAATGCGGAAAATTGCTGCAATGCACCGTCCGATAAGGCTTCTTAGATCAGATGTTTCCCTCCTTTTTCCTGCATTTGCGTCTTCTTTACCGTCTTTTTACGCCAATTAACAATCAGGCGCTGCGTTACAATCGCTTCCATGTTGACTGACCGGCTGATCAAACGCTCGGCGCGGGTCGCGCGAAAGCCGACCGATGCGTCGCCTTCCCGCTGGCACCACGGACCGTGGTGGTCGAATTCTTATTTGCTCACGCCGCTCATTTCGATCCTCGTCTTTCTGGTCGTGATGAGTCTGATTCTCTGGAGCCTGAACCGGCGCGAGCAGCAGCAGCAGGAAGACACGCTTTATCGCAATGTCGCGTGGGCGCAGCAGCAGATTCGTCTTTCCATGACGGGCGCGCAGGAACAGATTCAAGCACTCGCGCGTGACATTGCAAGCGGTCACGGCGATCCGCAGACGTTCCAGACTTCATCGACGGACATCATGCAGGGGCATCCCGAGATCCTCTACATGAACTGGTACACGAGCGAGCACAAGCCGCGCTGGCCGAATACGCCGCTGCCCGTGCTCGGTTCGCGTCTGGCCAAACCCAACGACACGCAGATGGACGAAGCGGTGCAAGCCGCCTTCGACGAAGCGCGCAACACGCGCCGCCAGGTCTATTCCCCGCTGCTCTACGACGACCTCGGCAACGGCTATATCACGCTGCAAACGCCGGTTTTCCGCGACCGCGAATTTCTCGGCTCGATCGCCGCGGTGTTCTCGATCGAAGGCATCCTCAAGCACGACATTCCGAGCGAACTGTCGGCGAAGTACAAAATCTCCATCACCGATCTGAACAACCGCGAACTCGCGACCACGTCGAGCCGGCCGCGCCTGCCGCGCGATATGTTCTACGACTTGCCGCTCGATCCGCCGGGACAGGGTTTGTCGGTGCGCGTGTATTCGTATCCGCAACTGACGAACTTCACCAACAACACGCTGGTGTGGCTGGTCGCAGGTTTGTCGTGCTTCGTGTTGTGGAGTCTGTGGAGCCTGTGGAAGCACACGCGCCAGCGCTTCGAAGCGCAACAGGCGCTGTACGCCGAAGCCTTCTTCCGTCGCGCGATGGAAAACTCCGTGCTGATCGGCATGCGCGTGCTGGATATGCACGGGCGCATCACGCACGTGAATCCGGCGTTCTGCCGCATGACGGGCTGGGACGAAAGCGATCTGGTCGGCAAAAACGCGCCGTTTCCGTATTGGCCGCGTGACGCGTATCCCGAGATGCAGCGTCAGCTCGATATGACCTTGCGCGGTAAAGCGCCCTCGTCCGGCTTCGAATTGCGCGTGCGTCGCAAGGACGGATCGTTCTTCCATGCGCGTTTGTATGTGTCGCCGCTGATCGACAGTTCGGGCCGTCAAACCGGCTGGATGTCGTCGATGACCGACATCACCGAGCCGCGTCGCGCGCGCGAAGAACTCGCCGCCGCGCACGAGCGATTCACCACCGTGCTCGAAAGCCTCGATGCCGCCGTGTCCGTGCTCGCCGCCGACGAAGCCGAATTGCTGTTTGCCAACCGCTATTACCGCCACTTGTTCGGCATTCGCCCGGACGGCCATTTGCAGCTCGCGGGCGCGGGCTTCGACGGCAGCGGCGCGCAGAATTCGTCGTCCGACACCATCGATATGGTCGATACCTTCGCCGGCCTCCCCGCCACCGCGCTCACCGAAAGCTCGGCGGACGCGCAGGAAGTCTATGTCGAAGGCATCCAGAAGTGGTTCGAAGTGCGCCGCCAGTACATCCAGTGGGTGGACGGCCATCTCGCGCAGATGCAGATCGCAACAGATATCACGCAGCGCAAGCAGGCGCAGGAACTGGCGCATCAGCAGGAAGAGAAGCTCCAGTTCACCAGCCGTCTCATGACGATGGGCGAAATGGCGTCGTCGCTGGCGCACGAGTTGAATCAACCGCTCGCGGCCATCAACAACTATTGCTCGGGATGCGTCGCTTTGGTGCGTTCGGGCCGCATGACGCAGGAAACGCTCTTGCCCGTGCTCGAAAAAACCGCCCAGCAGGCCGTTCGCGCGGGCATGATCATCAAGCGTATTCGCGAGTTCGTGAAGCGCTCGGAGCCGAAGCGGCAAGCCACGCGCGTAGCCGATATCGTCGCGGACGCGGTGGGTCTGGCCGAGATCGAAGCGCGCAAACGCAAGATTCGCATTGTCACGGAAATCCGCTCGCGCATGCCGGTGATCTACGTCGATCCGGTTTTGATCGAACAAGTGTTGGTCAACCTGTTGAAAAATGCTGCGGAAGCAATGCATGATGCGAAACCGAATGCCATCGACCCGGTCATCCGCGTCATCGTGCAGCGCATGGACGGCGGCTTCGTTTGCATCAGCGTGGTGGATCAGGGACCGGGCGTGGACGAAGCGACCGCTGAGCGGCTTTTCGAACCGTTCTACAGCACGAAATCCGATGGAATGGGCATGGGGCTGAATATCTGCCGTTCCATCATCGAATCACATCGCGGACGGCTCTGGGTGGTGAACAACGTCGAGTCGGACGGTCATGTGACCGGCGCGACGTTCCACTGCAGCCTGCCGATCGGCCAGGTGGACGGCTCGTCCGACGACGACACGAATAGCGGCGCGAAAGCCCGCGACGAACACACGAGACAACAAACAGTTACGGGAGAACTATGAGCACAGTCACCACTCAGGAAACCGTCTTCGTCGTCGACGATGACGAAGCCGTGCGTGATTCCTTGCGCTGGCTGCTGGAGGCAAACGGCTACCGCGTGCAATGTTTCTCGAGCGCCGAGTCATTCCTAGACGTGTATCTGCCGATCGCGCATTCGGGCAATATCGCCTGCCTGATTCTCGATGTGCGGATGGCCGGCATGACGGGCCTCGAACTGCAGGAAAAGCTCATCGCCGAGAACTCGCTGTTGCCGATCATCTTCGTGACCGGTCACGGCGACGTACCGATGGCCGTCTCCACGATGAAAAAAGGCGCGATGGATTTCATCGAAAAGCCGTTCGACGAAGCCGAACTGCGCAAGCTGGTCGAGCGCATGCTGGAAAAGGCGCGCAGCGAAAGCACCAGCGTGCAGCAACAGCGTGCGGCGGCTGAACGCCTTGGCAAGTTGACGGCGCGCGAGCATCAGGTGCTGGAGCGCATCATCGCGGGCCGGCTGAACAAGCAGATCGCCGATGACCTCGGCATCAGCATCAAGACGGTGGAAGCGCATCGCGCGAACATCATGGAAAAGTTGTCCGTGAATACCGTCGCCGATCTTCTGCGTCTCGCGCTGTCGAACAAGCCGCAGCAGCAGTAATGCTTTTGTAGTCCGTTCGATCTTCCGCTTTCCATGCGGCCGGTTTTTCGCCGGCCGCATGCGTCTGTTGTCCCTGCTTTTCCCGCGCCTCTTCCGACGTCGAAACGTGATATTTCGTGTTTCGCGTTGCACTCCGCATGACCAAATCGTAATTTATCCGGGCCCTCATTTCCGGACCCGGATGTGAACGATCGCGCTTCGCGTCAAACGTGCATTGCGCTGATCGCTGCTCCGGTATATCGCTGTTTGTTCTGTAGCACCGTTTTTCCAGTTCGCTTTCGGCTCTATGCGTAACGTCCTTCACCGGACTGTCGCGCGCACGTCGGGCGGCCGTTGCCGCACGCGTGAGTCGAGTGTCGTGCTCAGGAGGACCTTACCTTGAAAATAACTCAACACTCCGTTCTGTCTACTCGCACGCGTGCGCTGGCTGTCTGCGCTGCGCTCGTCGCCGTGCCGTTCGCGCTGCTTCATGCGCCTGCCGTCGTCGCGCAGACGCGGCCGAGCGCGCCGCCCGCGCAGAAGCTATCGAGCCAGCAACTCGATTCGCTGACCGCGCCCGTCGCGCTGTATCCGGATGCGTTGCTTGCGCAAGTGCTGATGGCATCGACGTATCCGCAGGAAGTGGAAGCGGCCGCGCAATGGTCGCAGCAGAACCAGAACGTCAAGGGCGACGACGCCGTGAAGGCCGTGCAGTCCGAGCCGTGGGACCCGAGCGTGCAATCGCTGGTGGCGTTCCCGCAAGCGCTCGCCACGATGGCCTCCAAACCCGACTGGATGACGCAGCTCGGCAACGCGTTTATCGCGCAACCGAGCGATGTGATGGATTCCGTGCAGCGGCTGCGTCGCGCGGCGCAAAACGCGGGCAATCTGAAGACGTCGCAGCAGCAGAAGGTGACGGTCGCGCCCGCGCCTGCAGGCAGCACGACGACCAGCACGACGGTCATTCAGATCGAGCCGGCGAATCCGCAAGTGGTCTACGTGCCGCAGTACAACCCGACGGTCGTGTATGGCGCGTGGCCGTATCCGGCGTATCCGCCGGTTTATGTGCCGCCGCCGCCCGGTTATGCGATTGCAACCGGTTTTGCTACCGGCCTTGCGTTCGGCGCGGGCGTCGCGGTGGCGAATTCGCTGTGGGGCAATTGCGACTGGAACCACGGCAATGTGAATGTGAACGTGAACCGGTACAACAACATCAACGTCAATAACCGGCTTCAGACCAGCAACGGCAACGTCAACTGGAACCGGAACGACCCGCAGTTCAACCGGAACAACGCGAACTTCCAAAACCGGCAGAACAACTTCAACAACCAGAATCTGGGCGCGAATCGCGAACAGTATCGAGGTCGTGACGATGCCCGCGCGCAGGCCGCGCAGACGCTGCAACAGCGCACCGGGCAGAACATGAATCAGACCGCCAGCCAGCGCGCGCAGAACATCCGCTCGGGCGGCGGCGCGAATGGCATGAACAACGGCAATCTGAATCAGCGTGCTCAGAATGCGAATCGCGAGAACGGCAATTTGAATCAACGCGCGCAGAACGCAAATCGTGATAACGGCAATCTGAACCAGCGCGCGCAGAACGTGAATCGTGATAACGCGCTGCGCGGCGCAGGCGATGGCAACACCGCGCGACAAGACACGCAACGCGGTCAGCAGAGCCGGCAGTCGTTTCAGGATCAGCAGCCGAATCGCATGGGCGCGGGTGGCGGCGGTGAACAGCGTGCGGGTGGATTCGGTGGCGGAGGCGGAGGCGGCGGGTTCCAACGCGGCGGTGGCGGCGGAGGTTTTGGCGGAGGTGGAGGCGGCGGATTCCATCGCCGTTGATCGACCGTCCACCGTTTAGCGCCGTTCATCCGGCGCACGCCCGATTCAGGAGCCAGACATGACCCATATGCAAACCGACAAGAACACTTTCATGCGCACGACATTGGCCGCGCTCGCGCTATCGCTGATGGCGTCGTTTGCGCACGCGCAAGCCGTTTATCCGAGCGCCGAAGCCGCCGCGCAGGCGTTCACCGACGCCATTTCCACTAACGATGAAACCGCGCTGTCCAAGGTGCTCGGCAAGGACCACGCGCGTTACGTGCCGACTGACAGCATCGGCGAACAGGATATTTATGCGTATCTGAGTTCGTGGGCGCAAGGCCACAAGATCGTCACCGACGATAAACCGATCAACGGCCATCAGGCCGCGCACATCGAGACCGGCACCAGCGGCTGGACGCTGCCGATTCCGATCGTCAAGGTCGGAAACGGCTGGCGCTTCGATATGCCCGCCGCGCGCGATGAAGTGCTGACACGGCGCATCGGCCGCAACGAGCGTTCGGTGATGCAGGTCGCGCTCGCCTACGTGGATGCCCAGAACGACTATCACAAGCTGATGAACCACTACGGCCAGCGCTTCGTCAGCACGCCGGGCACGCACGACGGCCTGTACTGGGACACCGCGCCCGGCGAAGCGGAAAGCCCGCTCGGTCCGCTCGCGGCGGTGATGCCGAACAAGGCGACCGCGTCTGGCGGCTACTACGGCTATCACTATCGCATCCTCACGGCGCAGGGATCGCACGCGAAGGGCGGCGCGAAAAACTACATGCAGGGCAAGGAACTGGCGAACGGTTTCGGCCTGATCGCGTGGCCGGCCAAGTACGGCGAAACCGGCGTGATGTCCTTCATGATCGATCAGGACGGGCAGCTTTACGAGAAGAACCTCGGGCCGAAATCGGCGGCGGTGGCGGCATCGATCAAATCGTTCGATCCGGACGCGTCGTGGCACGCGGTCACGCCCTGACGAAGCGCGCCAGGAACGTGGGATGGCTAGCGGCGGTATAATTCGGCCCTTTCCGATGGCGTAAAAACGCCAATCCAAGACGTGCAGCGCCATGCCGGCGGGCCAGCTTCATCGCCCGCCGCGCGTCATTGTGCAACGCGCGACTGCCGCAAGCCCCTCGCCCATCCTGCTTCCTGATCCGATTCGCCATGACCGCCCAACTCATCGACGGCAACGCCCTCTCCAAGACCATTCGCGCCGATGTCGCCACGCGCGCCGCCGCCCTCACCGCTTGCGGACACAAGGCGGGCCTCGCCGTCGTGCTGGTCGGCGACAACCCCGCGAGCGAAGTCTACGTGCGCAACAAGGTCAAGGCCTGCCACGACAACGGCCTGCATTCGGTGATGGACCGCTTCCCCGCGACGCTCGCCGAAAGCGAATTGCTCGCACATATCGACCGTTTGAACGCCGATCCGTCGATTCACGGCATCCTCGTGCAATTGCCGCTGCCCGCGCATATCGACAGTCACAAGGTGATCGAGGCGATTGCGCCGGAGAAGGACGTGGACGGTTTTCACGTCGCCAATGCGGGCGCGCTGATGACCGGCAAGCCGCTGTTCCGCCCGTGCACCCCGTACGGCGTGATGAAAATGTTCGAAGCGCACAAGATTGACCTGAAAGGCGCGAACGCGGTGGTGATCGGCCGCTCGAATA
Organism: Caballeronia sp. BR00000012568055; assembly: GCF_029439455.1. Lineage (GTDB taxonomy): Bacteria > Pseudomonadota > Gammaproteobacteria > Burkholderiales > Burkholderiaceae > Caballeronia. The sequence goes on from NZ_JAQFVG010000268.1 coordinate 16,348, forward strand.
TCGTCGGCAAGCCGATGGCGTTGCTGCTGCTCGAAGCGGGCGCGACCGTCACGATTTGCCACAGCAAGACGCGCGATCTCGCGAAGCACACGCGCGACGCGGACGTGATCGTTGCTGCCGTCGGCCGCCGCAATATCCTGACTGCCGACATGGTCAAGCCCGGCGCGACGGTGATCGACGTCGGCATGAATCGCAATGACGAAGGCAAGCTGTGCGGCGATGTGGATTTCGCGGGCGTGAAGGAAGTCGCGGCTTACATCACGCCGGTGCCCGGCGGCGTCGGCCCGATGACGATTACCATGTTGCTGGTCAATACAATCGAGGCGGCGGAACGCGCGGCGCAGGCCTGAATGCACGCACATCAAGTAACGTAAATTCATCGGCCCCTTAAAAACAATCCATTGGATTTTGCCCCTGCCGCCCCAATAATTGCTGAATAGCGTCAGCGCGGGGCGCGGCCCGGCATCACAGGTCACGCCCGGCGCTTCATTCATTCGAGAAAGGAGAGCCATGAGCGATACCACCGCAACCACGACGGCCACGTCAGCCACCAATCCTTTGCTCGATTTCTCCGATCTCCCGCGTTTCGGCGAGATCAAGCCCCAGCACGTCACGCCCGCACTCGACGTGCTGCTGGCTTCCGCGAAAGAAGCGGTCGATCGCGCCGCCGCGCCGGAGACGCCTGCCACGTGGACGGATATCGTCGAAGCGGTCGAGCGTGAATCGGAAAAGCTGTCGCGCGCGTGGGGTGTCATCGGCCATCTGAACGCCGTCGCCGATACGCCCGAACTGCGCGCCGCTCACGCCGAAAACCTGCCGCGCGTCACCGAATTTTCTGCGAGCGTCGGTCAGAATCTGGCGCTGTACGAGAAGTACAAGGCGATCGTCGCGGGTTCGGAGTTCGCGGGTTTGTCGCCCGAGCGCAAGAAAATCCTCGAAAACTCCCTGCGCGATTTCCGTCTGTCGGGCGCGGAATTGCCCGAAGACCGCAAGCCGCGATTCGCGCAGTTGCAGGAAGAACAAGCGGCGTTATCGAAAGCATTTTCCGATCACGTGCTCGATTCGACCAACGCGTATTCCTATCTCGTCACGCAGCAAAGCGACCTCGCCGGCCTCCCGGATGACGTGATCGAAGCCGCGCATGAGGCCGCCCAACGCGATGGCAAGGAAGGCTGGAAGTTCACGCTGCATTTCCCGTCGTATTTCCCGGTGCTGCAATACGCAGAACATCGCCCGATGCGTGAGGCGATGTATCGCGCGTATGTCACGCGTGCGTCCGAACTCGGTGAGACGTACGGCAGCGGCAAGGCCGAATGGGACAACACGGCGAATGTCGTCGAAAATCTGAAGCTGCGCGATGAAGAAGCGAAGACGCTCGGTTATCAGAATTTCGCGGAAGTCTCGCTGGCGCCGAAGATGGCCGAATCGCCGGCTCAGGTGATCGCGTTCCTGGAAGACCTCGCCAAACGCGCCCGTCCCTACGCCGAAAACGACTGGATGGAGCTGCGCGCATTCGCCGCGACCGAACTCGGCATGCCCGAGCTTCAGCCGTGGGACACCGCGTATGCAGCGGAAAAGCTGCGTCAGAAACGCTATTCGTTTTCCGAAAATGAAGTGAAGCAATACTTCCCGCAGGAAGCCGTGCTCAAGGGCCTCTTCAAGGTCACCGAAACGCTCTTCAACGTATCGATCCGACGCGACGAAGCGGCCGTGTGGAACAAGGACGTGCGCTTCTTCCGCGTCGAAAACAAGGATGGCACGCTGGTCGCGCAGTTCTATCTCGACCTCTACGCGCGCGAAGGCAAGCGCGGCGGCGCGTGGATGGACGATGCCCGCTCGCGTCACAAGCACACGCAAGGCGGCGTGCAGACGCCGGTCGCGTATCTCACCTGCAACTTCTCCGCGCCGGTCGGCGGCAAGCCCGCCTGCTTCACGCACGATGAAGTCATCACCCTGTTCCACGAGTTCGGCCACGGCCTGCATCACATGTTGACGCGCGTCGATGAACTGGGCGTGTCGGGCATCAATGGCGTGGAGTGGGATGCGGTCGAACTGCCGTCGCAATTCATGGAGAACTTCTGCTGGGAGTGGGACGTGCTGACGGATATGTCCGCGCATGTCGAAACCGGCCAGCCGCTGCCGCGCGAACTGTTCGACAAGATGCTGGCCGCGAAGAACTTCCAGAGCGGTCTGGGCACGCTGCGCCAGATCGTCTTTTCGATGTTCGATATGGTGCTGCACACGTCCTACGATCCGTCGAACGCCACGAAGAACATGAACGACCTCGCGCGCGAAATCAACGAGAAATTCCACGTGATTCCGCAGATTTCGTTCTCACGCTGGCCGAACACGTTCAGCCATATTTTCGCGGGCGGTTACGCGGCGGGTTACTACAGCTACAAGTGGGCCGAAGTGCTTTCCGCCGATGCCTACGCCGCGTTCGAAGAAGCCGCGAAGCTCGCGAACGGTTCGGTGCTGAATGCGGAAACCGGCACGCGATATCGACGTGAGATTCTCGAAGTCGGCGGCAGCCGCCCGGCGATGGATTCGTTCAAAGCCTTCCGTGGCCGCGAGCCGAACATCGATGCTTTGCTTCGGCACAACGGCATGTCGGATCAGGCGGCGCACTAACGTTTCTATCGCCGGATCTTGAAGTCCACTTCGGAAGGCCGGCCTTCCAGCGACAACGCAGCCCGCACCGCCGGGCTGCGGCTCACCACCTTCCCTCTTCTCACCACCGCCGTACGCGCGGCACGCAGCCGAATCGCTTCGATAGGATCGCGCGCATCCAGCACGACGCAGTCCGCATTGCAGCCGACTTCGATTCCATAGCCTTCCAGCCCGAGAATCTTCGCGGGGTTTTTCGTCACCGCGTCGAAGCAGGCGCGCATCGCGTCCACGCCCGTCATTTGCGCGACGTGCAAGCCCATATGCGCGACTTCGAGCATGTCGCCGGAGCCTAAGCTGTACCACGGGTCCATCACGCAATCGTGGCCGAACGCGACGTTCACGCCCGCCGCCATCAATTCCGGCACGCGCGTCATGCCGCGCCGTTTTGGATACGTATCCGAACGCCCTTGCAGCGTGATGTTGATCAGCGGATTCGCAATCGCTGCGACGCCGGATTCGCGCATCAATGGAATCAGTTTGCTGACGTAGTAGTTGTCCATCGAGTGCATGGACGTGAGATGCGAACCGGTCACGCGCCCTTGCATGCCAAGCCGATGCGTCTGCGCCGCCAGCGTTTCGATATGGCGCGACATCGGATCGTCGGATTCGTCGCAGTGCATGTCAACGCGCAGGCCCTTTTCCGCCGCGAATTCGCATAGCAGGCGCACGGACTCCGCGCCGTCCGCCATCGTGCGTTCGAAATGCGGAATGCCGCCGACCACATCGACGCCCATCGCGATGGCGCGCTTGAGGTTCTCGAAGGCGGTTGCGCTGCGTAACACGCCGTCCTGCGGAAACGCGACGAGTTGCAGATCGAGATACGGCTTCACACGACGCTTCACTTCGAGCAAGGCTTCGACGGCAAGCAAGCGATCGTCGCAGACATCGACATGGGAACGGATCGCCAGCAGACCGCGTGCAACGGCCCAATCGCAATATTGCATCGCGCGTTCGACGAGCGCTTCCTGCGTGAGTTCGGGCTTCAGTTCGCCCCATAGCGCGATGCCTTCCAGCAGCGTGCCCGACATGTTCACGCGCGGCAAACCGTAGGAAAGCGTGGCGTCCATGTGGAAGTGCGCATCGACGAAAGGCGCGGTGACGAGCGAGCCGTTCGCATCGATTTCCTCGCGCGCGGTGGCATCGAGTTTTGGTTCGATGGCGGCGATCAGTCCGTCTTTCATGCCGATATCGACGCGCTTCGTATCAACGAGTGCGGCGTTGCGAATGATGAGATCCATCTGCGAACCCTCCGTCTCCAAGGCAGTTCGTCCGATTGTATCGGGACAGAAATGCCGTGCGGGTTCAGCGTCTTCGTCCGACGATGGCGAAACTCAGCGGCAAAGAACCGCGTGCGATGGCTTTTCCTTCGGATCGCGTGTGCGCCGGTTCGACATCGACGCGCGCCAGCACGCGCCCATCCGGTCCGATGACGAGCGTGCGTTCGCCATCGTTCAGAACCATGAACATGCCGCTTGCATCGACTTTCTTCGCTTCGGACGAAGAAAACACGGCAACGTGCACGCCTTCACGCGCGAGTTCCAGCGCCTTCTCACGCGAATAAGCACCGCCCGCTGCGACGCGAAGTGAAGAATGATTCACGCGAGACTCCATCGATTTAAAAGCAAGAATCACCATTGAACCGTTTGCGCTTCGATCAGTAAAATGAATCTTTTGATCGATTCGATAACTCATTGGAATCGAACATGGAACTCAGGCTTTTACGCGCATTTCTCACCGTCACGGACTTGCGCCATTTCGGCCGCGCCGCCGATGCGCTCCACCTCAGCCAGCCCGCGCTGAGCAAGCAAATCGTCGCGCTGGAACAAAGCCTCGGCGGACGCTTGTTCGAACGTGGCCGACACGGCGCGGAACTGACGGTCTTCGGCGCAAGCTTCGTCGCCGATGCGCAAGCCTTGGTTCGCGATGCCGACGCCATCCTCGCCCGCGCACGCGAATCGAGCGGCGGCACGCGCGGCTTTTTGCGCGTCGGCTTATGTCTTTCGGTGCTGACGCACGCGCCGAAACTCGTCGCCCAATTCCGGCAGGCGAATCCAAACGTGTGCGTCACGCTGCACGATCTTTCATCGAGCGAGCAGACGCGTCGCATGCTCGCCGGCAAGCTCGATGTCGGTTTCATGCGCATGCCGCTGGACGATGCGCTCTCGGGCTTCGCGGTGATCGATGAATCGCTGGCGCTGGCGGTGCCGGAGCACGCGCGCTACAAGCGTCTGCCTGCGGATTTGAGCGTATTGAACGATCCCGGCTTTATCGCGCTGGCGAGAAATCGCGGGCCGGGCATTGCCGCGCAGATCGACCGATGGTGCATGGAGCACGGCCTCACGCCGAACATTATTCAGGAGGCCGATGATATCCAGTCCGTGCTCGCCGCCGTCGCGGGCGGTGTGGGCGCAGCGTTTTTGCCATCGCGCGCGCAATACTTGTTACGCGATGCCCGCGTGCTCCCCTTGCGCGATGCGCCTGCAAAATGGCGCATCGGTCTGGCGTGGCCGAATGCGCGCGAAGACGCGGTGACGCAACGATTCGTGGAGTTGGTGCGCGCGCAGATGAAAGGCCGCGCTACGCTCGACGCTTGAGCTTGTCGAGCAACATCGACTGAACGGAAGGCCATTCATCGTCGATGATCGAAAACCGCACGGAATTGCGCTTGCGTCCGTCCGGCATGATGCGCTCGTGCCGCACGATACCTTCCTGCGTAGCGCCGATCCCCAGAATCGCCGCGCGCGATTTCTCGTTGAGTTCGTCGGTGGTGAATTGCACGCGCACGCATTGCATGACATCGAAGGCATGCGCGAGCAGCAGATACTTCGCTTCCAGATTGATGCCCGTACGCTGCGTCGATACCCCGAGCCACGTATGCCCGATCTCCTGTTTGCGATGCACGCGATCGATCTTCCAGAAGCGCGTGCTGCCGACCACGCGCCCGGTTTCGCGCGCCACGATCACGAAGGGCATCACCGTGCCGGCATCGCGGCCAGCGAGCGCGGTATCGATATAGCGATCCACCGTGTCCGGACCCGGCACGACGGTCACGCGCAGATTCCAGAGTTCGCCATCGGCGGCGGCTTGCAGGAGCGCGGGCGCATCGTCGCGTTGCAAGGGACGAAGCTCGACGCGCTCGCCCGTCAAAACAGGCTGAAGATCGATTGAAGTATTCATGCACGCGATATTAAAGCGTGTTCAGGCATCGCGCTTTTCGGTCTCGTCTTCCGGAAATAAATCGGTCGGCGGCGTTTCGTTCGCGGGCAGGCTGAACCAGAAGCGCGCGCCGCCTTCCTCGCGATTCTCCACGCCGATCTGCCCGCCGTGCGCTTCGACAATCGCCCGGCAAATCGCCAGTCCCAACCCGATGCCCGGCTGCGCGGATTCCTTCTCCCCTCGCTCGAACTTGTCGAACAAACGCGATTGCGCGTTGACCGGCACGCCGGGACCGTCATCGTCGATAAACACGCGCACGGTCTCGCCCTGCTCGATCGCGCTGATGCGGATCGGCGTGCCCGCAGGCGTGTACTTCGCGGCGTTTTCCAGCAGATTGGCGAAGAGGCGTTCCATCAGCACGGCGTCGAGCTTGAGCATCGGCAAATGCGGCGGCACGTTCACCTGCACCGCGCGGCCCGCCAGCGGACGGCGCAAAGTGGCAAGCGCCGCGCCGATGGTTTCTTCGAGCATCGACCATTGCCGATTCAGACGGATCGCGCCCGCTTGCAGGCGCGCCATATCGAGCAGATTGGTGACCAGCCCGCTCATGCGCAGCGCTTCTTCGTGGATCGCGTGCGCCAGTTCGTGCGATGCCTCGCCGCGCGACTGATCCTCCAGCACCGAAGCGAAGCCGACGATCGACGTCAGCGGCGTGCGCAAATCATGCGAAATCGCCGACAGCAGCGAATTGCGCAAGCGCTCCGATTCCATATTGACGAGCGCGTCCTGCGCAATCTCCACGTAATGCACGCGTTCGAGCGCCAGCGCGATCTGCGCGGCGAACGTCTCGATCATTCGGCGTTGTTCCGGCACCGCGAATTCGGTCTCGCGGCCTGTCATCAACGCGAGCACGCCGCGCGTGCGCATCGGCGCTTTGAGCGGCAAATACAGCGCAGGCGACGCGGGCAGCGTGTCCGTGCCGTGCCCGGCCTGCTTCTGCTGGTCGTAGACCCATTGCGCGATATCCGTATCGATACGCGATGCATCGAGCGTCACGTCAGGACTCGGCTCGACCACTTTCTGCCGCACTTTTTCCGATGCATCCGGCAGCAGCATCGCCACTTTCGCCTGAAACACTTCCGCGACGTGACGCGTGCCGATCTCGATGATCTGCTCGGTCATCAGCGCGGCGGCGAGCTCCTTGGTCATCGCGTACATCGCGCCGGTGCGTCGTTCGCGTTGCGACGCGATGCGCGCCTCGCGCCGCAAGCTCGACGTGAGATGGCTGATGGTCAGCGACGTGAGCAGCATGACGAAAAACGTCAGCACGTATTGCGTATCCGTCACGGAGAACGACAGCGCGGGCGGCACGAAGAAGAAATCGAACGCCGCCACCGATATGAACGACAGCATCACGCCCGGCCCGCGCCCGAGCCGCACCGCCGCGAACACCACGCCGAGCAGATACAACATGACGAGATTGGTCAGCGCGAACTGCCGTGCTTCCAGCACGCTGGCGATCAGTGTGATCACCGCGCCGAGCGCAAGCGCGACGGCATACGCACGCGGCGGCGAATGCGCGGAATCGCGCAGCGCGCTGAACGCGGACACCGGACGCTCTTCGTCGCGCGGGCCGGTGGACACCAGCGTCACATCGATATCCGATGCCTGCCCGATGATCCGCTCGCTGACCGGCCGCTGCATCCAGCGCCGCCAGCCCTGCATCGCCGATGCGCCCACCACGAGCTTCGACACGTTGCGCATACGCGCATAGTCGATCAGCGTGGCGGCGGCATCCGCGCCATCGAGCGTGACGGTTTCCGCGCCGAGCTGGGCGGCGAGTTCGAGGGCATCGAGCGTGCGCTTGCGTCGATCGTCGGGCAGCCGTTGCAGTTGCGGCGTTTCGACATACACCGCGAGCCAGTCCGCCTTCAGCGCCGATGCCAGCCGCGCCGCCGCGCGCACCAGCGCAGCGCTTTCCGGCCCCGGCCCGACGCACGCGATCACGCGTTCCCGCGCGCGCCATATCCGTTCGATCGACTGATCCGCGCGATATTCGCGCATCTGCGCATCGACACGATCGGCGGTGCGGCGCAGCGCCAGTTCGCGCAGCGCGATCAGATTGCCTTTGCGAAAGAAGTTGCGCACCGCGTGCTCGGCCTGCTGCGCCATATAGACCTTGCCATCGCGCAGGCGGTCGAGCAGTTCTTCGGGCGGCAGATCGACCAGCGTGACTTCATCGGCGAGATCGAAGACGCGGTCGGGCACGGTCTCCCACACGCGAATCCCGGTGATACGGCCGACGATATCGTTCAGGCTTTCCAGATGCTGAACGTTGACCGTCGTGTAGACGTCGATGCCGGCGTCCAGCAGTTCCTGCACATCCTGCCAGCGTTTTAAATGGCGCGAGCCTTGCACGTTCGAATGCGCGAGTTCATCGACGAGAATGAGTTGGGGCTTTCGTGCGAGCGCGGCGTCGAGATCGAATTCGGCGAGCAGGCGTTCGCGGTACTGAATGCGCGCGGGCGGCAGCGTTTCGATGCCTTCGAGCAAGGCCAGCGTTTCCTTGCGCCCATGCGTCTCCGCCACGCCGATCACGACGTCCACGCCCTCTTCCTTCTTGCGTTTGGCCGCGAGCAGCATCGCGTACGTCTTGCCCACGCCTGCGGACGCGCCGAAGAAAATCTTCAGCGTGCCGCGCTGGCGTTTTTCCTCTTCTTTCTGGAGTTTGGTGAGGAGGGATTCGGGGGTTGGGCGGGTCATATGTTTGCGGCCAGGCGCTTCAATCACATCCGGTTCGATACGACGTTTAATTTAAGCACATTGCCCGAGCGTGCGGTTCTGCGCCAGAGCTTAGAGCGGCAGGCGTAAAACGCGCGACAAGGTTGAATGGCGGGATATAAAAATCGCGTAAAAGCGCGTCCGCTAAAATCGAGCTTCGCGCTCTGTCGAAGAATCGGAACATCATGAAAATCGCCACCTGGAACGTCAACTCCCTCAAAGTCCGCCTGCAGCACGTCATCGACTGGTTAACCGAATCGCAAGTCGATGTCCTCTGCCTGCAAGAGCTGAAAATGCCCGACGAGAAATTCCCGCGCGCGGAACTCGAAGCCGCCGGCTACAAAAGCTGGTTCGCGGGACAGAAGACGTACAACGGCGTCGGCATTCTGGTGCGCAGCGCAGCCAACTATGAAGTCGATGAAATCAGCGTCGTGCGCAATATCCCCGGTTTCGAGGACTTGCAGCAACGCGTGATCGCCGCGACCATCGATGGCGTGCGGGTGGTCTCGGCATATTTTCCGAACGGCCAAGCGCCCGGCACGGAGAAGTTCGAATACAAGATGCGCTGGCTCGATGCCCTGTGCGAATGGCTGCGCGAAGACATGGCGCGTCACCCGAAACTCGCGCTTTGCGGCGACTACAACATCGCGCCCGACGACCGCGATGTGCATGATCCGCAAGCGTGGATCGGCCAGAATCTGGTCTCGCCGGAAGAACGCGCACATTTCGCGCAACTGATCGAACTCGGCCTCACCGATGCCTTCCGCAAGTTCGAACAGCCCGAGAAACTCTATACGTGGTGGGATTACCGGATGATGGCGTTCCGTCGCAATATGGGTCTGCGTATCGACCATATTCTGCTGTCGGCGGAACTCGCGGCGCGCTGCACATCGTGCGAAGTGGACAAGGTGCCGCGCAAATGGGATCAGCCGTCGGATCACACGCCCGTCATCGTGACCCTCGACTGATCCTTCAAAGCACGCTCACGCGTCGAGATGCAGCTCCTGAATCTTGCGCGTAATCGTATTGCGGCCGATACCCAATCGCTCCGCCGCTTCCACCTTGCGGCCGCGCGTGAAATCGAGCGCTTCGCGAATCACGGCGGCTTCGAAACGGCGCGCGAGTTCATCCATGACATCGGCGGAATTCTCGCGCAGCAAGCGCGCGACTTCCGTGCGCAAGCCGTTTTCCCACACGCTCGCGGGCGTGACCGGCGCGCCCCCGACCAGCGCCGCGCCATTCGCCGCAGCCGACACGGGCGCAACCGATCCATCCGTCGATACCGCGATACTCTCCGCCGATACCTCCGTGCGCGAGGTCAGGTCCGGCGGCAAATCCTTCTGCTCGATCACTTGCGCCGGTGCCATCACGGTCAGCCAGTTGCAGAGGTTTTCGAGTTGCCGCACGTTGCCGGGAAACGGCAGCGAGGCGAGATAAGCCAGCGCATCGTCCGATACGCGTTTCGGCTCGACGCCCAGATCGCGCGCGCTCTTTTGCAGAAAGTGTCGCGCGAGCAGCGGGATATCTTCGCTACGCTCACGCAACGCTGGCAAGCGCAGCCGAATCACGTTCAATCGATGGTACAAGTCCTCGCGGAACAAGCCCTGCCGCACGCGCGATTCGAGGTTCTGGTGCGTCGCCGCGATCACACGCACATTTGCTTTCAGCGGATTGTGCCCGCCCACGCGATAGAACTGTCCATCCGACAGCACGCGCAGCAAACGCGTCTGCAAATCGAACGGCATATCGCCGATTTCATCGAGAAACAGCGTGCCGTTCTCGGCCTGTTCGAAGCGCCCTTGCCGCATGGCCTGCGCGCCCGTGAACGCGCCGCGCTCGTGACCGAATAATTCGGATTCCAACAGATCCTTCGGAATCGCCGCCGTGTTCAGCGCGATAAACGGTCCGTTCGATCGTGGGCTATGTCGGTGCAAGGCGCGCGCGACAAGCTCCTTTCCGGTGCCTGATTCGCCCGTGATGAGCACCGTCGCCGCCGAATGCGACAAACGGCCGATGGCGCGGAACATGTCCTGCATCGCGGGCGCTTGTCCAAGCATCTCGGGCGTTTCGGTCACGCGCTCGTCGTAGGCCGCTTCGCCGCGCATGCTTTCATCCACGGCACGGCGGATCAGTTCGACGGCTTTATCGACATCGAATGGCTTGGCGAGATATTCGAACGCGCCGCCCTGAAACGCGGCCACCGCGCTGTCCAGATCCGAGAACGCCGTCATGATGATGACGGGCAAGCCCGGCAGACGTTCGCGCACGGTCTGCAACAACTCAAGTCCCGAGCCGCCCGGCATGCGGATATCGGATACCAGCACTTGCGGGCTTTCCTGTTCGAGCGCGGCGAGTGCATCGCGTACGCCCGAGAAACTGCGCGTCGTGAAGTTCTCTCGGGCGAGGGCTTTCTCCAGCACCCAGCGGATGGATTGGTCGTCGTCTACTATCCAGATCGGCTTCATATCGTTCGGCGAGAAGTCTTCGTGTGGTTCGGTATGTGCCCGTCGAAACGGTCAGGCGTCAAAGCGTGATGCGGATGCAATCATGTTGACGCCGATGCGTGTCGTAATCGCGTCATGGCATCACTTCCCCGTATATGCTTCGAACGGCAACAAGATGGCAAACTCGGTGCAGCCCGGCCGGCTTTCCACTTCGATCAATCCATCGTGCTGATGCACGAACGATTGCGCGAGCGTGAGACCGAGACCGCTGCCGTCTTCCCGGCCTGAAACCAGCGGAAAAAAGATGCGATCGCGTATCTCGGACGGAATGCCGGGTCCGTTGTCAGTGATATGCAAGTCCAGTGCCAGTTTGTGCAAGCGCTTGCCGATCGTTACCTTGCGCGCAATGCGCGTGCGCAGTTCGATCTTGGCGTCGCCCTGTGAGATGCGCTCTTTCAGCGCTTCGGCCGCATTGCGCACGATATTCAGCAGCGCCTGGATCAGTTGTTCCTTGTCACCACGCAGGTCGGGCACGCTGACGTCATAGTCGCGTTCGATGGTCAAGCCGCGCGGAAACTCCGCAAGAATCACCGCGCGCACGCGCTCGCAGACTTCGTGGATATTCACATCGCCCACGATATGCGGATGCCGGTGCGGCTCCAGCAATCGATCCACCAGCGTCTGCAAGCGGTCGGATTCCTTGATGATGACCTGCGTGTACTCGCGCAACTCGTCGCGTTCGCGCTCGCCGAGTTCGAATTCGAGCAACTGCGCCGCGCCGCGAATGCCGCCGAGCGGATTCTTGATTTCGTGCGCGAGATTGCGGATCAACTGCTTGTTGACCGCCGTTAAATCGTGGATGCGCTCTTCGCGATCGGTGCGCAGATAGCGCTCGCTTTCGAAGAGTTCGAGCATCACGTAATCGCTCGCTGCTTCCAGATACGCGACGATCGCATGAACGTGAATCACTTCGCGCCCGGGGCGCTGAAGTTCGGCATCGAGCCGCGTCGCATTGAAGCGATTCTCCGCAATCGATGCCACCGTGCCCGCCAGTTCCTCGGCATGCGCGAAGAGATCGGCCCAGTTCATCTGCGTGAGTTGCTTGCGCGACATTTCCAGCATCTGCTCAGCCGATGGATTCGCATACGCGATCTTCAGGCTGCGCGTGTCGAGCACGAGCACGACCGTGGGCAATGCTTCCAGTCCCGGCAACAGGCCGCTGGCGGCGAGTTGTGCGTCGTCGGACAGCGCGTCGGCGTGGCCACGGCGCGCCTTGATCAGATTCTTTAACACCATCGTGCAGTGGTTGAGGTCGTTCGTGATGCCGATCTTCTTATCGGTCAGGGACACCTCAGCAGCGATTAAAAAAGGGACGGCGCGCCGTCCCTTTTATCTTCACCGCGAAGCAAACGTCGCGCGCTTCATCGAACTCATTGAACTCATTGAACTATTACGTCCTGCGAAGCGCGCTTCAGTCATGCTGCTTTACAGCGAGTAGTACATTTCGAACTCAATCGGATGCACCGACTGACGATAACGCTGCAACTCTTGCGTCTTCAGTTCGATGTAAGCGTCGAGCATCGAGTCCGTGAACACGCCACCGCGCGTCAGGAACTCGCGATCCGCGTCGAGCGCGTCGAGTGCCTGGTCCAGGCCCGCGCACACGGTCGGGATCTTCGCGTCTTCTTCCGGCGGCAGATCGTACAGATTCTTGTCCGCGGCTTCGCCCGGATGAATCTTGTTCTGCACGCCGTCGAGACCCGCCATCATCAGTGCCGAGAAGCACAGGTACGGATTCGCCAGCGGATCCGGGAAACGCGTTTCGATACGACGGCCCTTCGGATTGCTCACGTGCGGAATACGGATCGATGCCGAACGGTTGCGAGCCGAGTAAGCCAGCTTGACCGGCGCTTCGAAGTGCGGCACGAGACGCTTGTACGAGTTCGTACCCGGGTTCGTGATCGCGTTCAGCGCGCGAGCATGCTTGATGATGCCGCCGATATAGAACAGCGCGAATTCCGACAGACCAGCGTAGCCATTGCCTGCGAACAGATTCTGACCGTCCTTCCAGATCGACTGGTGAACGTGCATGCCCGAACCGTTGTCGCCAACGATCGGCTTCGGCATGAAGGTCGCCGTCTTGCCATACGTGTGCGCCACGTTATGAATGATGTACTTCATCTGTTGCAGCCAGTCCGCGCGCTGCACCAGCGTCGAGAACTTGGTGCCGATTTCGTTCTGGCCCTGGCCCGCAACTTCGTGGTGATGCACTTCGACCGGGATGCCGATCTGTTCGAGCAGCAGACACATTTCCGAGCGGATGTCCTGGAACGTATCGACCGGCGCAACCGGGAAATAGCCGCCCTTCGTGCCCGGACGGTGGCCGGTGTTGCCGCCTTCGAATTCCTTCGACGACGACCACGGCGCTTCTTCCGAACCGATCTTCACGAACGTGCCCGACTGGTCCGTGTTCCACTGGACGCTGTCGAAAATAAAGAATTCCGGCTCCGGACCGAAGAAGGCGGTGTCGCCCAGGCCCGAGCTCTTGAGATAGGCTTCGGCGCGGCGCGCCAGCGAACGCGGATCGCGCTCGTAGCCCTTGCCGTCGGCCGGTTCGACCACGTCGCAGGTCAGGACCAGCGTGGACTCTTCATAGAACGGGTCGATGAAGGCGGTGTCCGCGTCCGGGACCAACAACATGTCCGACGCTTCGATGCCCTTCCAGCCAGCGATGGACGAGCCGTCGAAAGCGTGGCCGCTTTCAAACTTGTCTTCGTCGAATGCCGAAACCGGTACGGAAACGTGTTGTTCTTTGCCGCGCGTGTCGGTGAAACGGAAGTCGACGAACTTGACGTCCTCGTCCTTGACGAGTTGCATGACGTCGGCCACGGATTTACTCATTACCTATCTCCTGATTAACAAAAGTCGGCGAATTGCTTCGCCGCCTCGACCAATTCCTTGCTACCGATTCAATCGAGGACTGAAAAGCAGCTTCTGTGCCAAGCGCACCAACTTTGCGCTAAGCGCTTGAAGCAGCGCGCGTTTTGCATGAAACCGTTTCGTGTTGCAAGGCAGTTGTCACGCTGCCCTCCTATGTCTTCGCACAGCTTTGGTGCGTCTACGTGGGATCGGCCTCGTTCGAGCACGATTTCTGTGCATCGCGTGAATAATGCACCAATTTAGCGCATGCGTTCGGACTTCGATCGTTTCACGCAGCGCGCTAGAATCGAAGATTACGTTTTCACGGAGACCGACCCGCCATGAGCACGCTGGAACAGCTTTACAAACAGGCCGCCGACCGCGCCGCCTCCAACAACCTCGCCTACGCCGGCGCGTTCTCGCCTGCCGAGGCGTTCGAACTTCTGCAACTCGATCCACGCGTGAAACTGGTCGATGTCCGCACCCGCGCGGAGCTGGATTGGGTCGGCCGTCCCGCTATTGATGGTGCGCAATACGCGCATATCGAATGGATCAAATATCCCGGCTCCGTGCCGAATGGCGAGTTTATCGAACATTTGCGACAGGTCGCCAGCCCTGATGTTCCGGTCGTTTTTCTGTGCCGGAGCGCGGCAAGGTCGAAGCTGGCGGCAGTGGCCGCGCAGAAGGAAGGGTTTGGGCAGGCTTATGACCTGCTCGAAGGGTTTGAGGGCGATAAGGATGGGCAGGGGCATCGGAAGACCGTGGCGGGATGGTGCTTCCGGGGGTTGCCTTGGATTGGGGCTTAGACTGTTTTATTCAGCAACCCACGCACGCGTCTGACTCGCGCTTCATCGACGGGCGCGAGCGCTTTTCCGTCTACGCGCAAGCCCGAGCCGAAGTGCACCGCGCTCACGCCTGTCGATGCCACGAACGGCGCAACTGCTTCGACGGTGAGGCCCGCGCCTGCGAGTACCGTGCAGCGCGTGCCTTTCGATTGCGCGACGAGCTTCGCAATCGTGGATTCGGCTTCCAGCACCGATGGCTTGCCGCCCGACGTCAGCACGTTCGTCACGGCATCGAATTTAGTCAGGATATCGAACGCTTTATGCAAGTCGCGGGCTTCGTCAAACGCGCGATGGAACGTGATCTGTTTTCCATCCGCCGCATCGATCACGCGTGACAAACCGTCTTCATCGATCGAACCATCGGCGTTCAGCATGCCGATTACGATCGCGTTCGCGCGCGTCGCCGCAATCGCGCGGATGTCGCGGAGCATAACGGCGTAGTCGTCGGCATCGTAGGTGAAGGAGCGGCTGTGCGGGCGCACGATCACGTTCACCGGAATGCGCACCGCATCCACCACGCTTTCGATCAGCCCGATGCTCGGCGTCAACCCGCCTTCACCCATCGCCATAATAAGCTCCAGCCGATCCGCCCCGCCACGCTCGGCAGCACGCGCATCTGCAACCGTCGTCGCGATCACTTCGAGCAAAGTCACGTCACATCCACCACTTCGCCGCCCAGCGCCAGTACGCCTTCGCGTAAAACATCGAACGCGGCGTTGGCTTTGTCGGGATCGCCCTTCACGCCCAAATCGATATGCGAGCGCGCATACAAGTCCCCGCGCGCCGCATCGCCGACGCTCGGGAGGCTGAACGCGCGCACGCCTTCGAACTCGCGCTCGATCTTTTCCATCAGCGGCGTGATGCGCGATTCGGGCAAGCCGAACACGAGAATCGATCGCTCGATATGCGGCGTCGCGTGATGCAGATGCGCGTATTTGTTGTCGAGCACCCACTCGATCATCGGCCATGCCATCACCGGAAAGCCGGGCACGAAATGGTGATCGTCGAACGAGAAGCCCGGAATCTTGTTGTAGCTGTTCGGGATGATCTGCGCGCCCTGCGGAAACGTGCCCATATTCAGGCGATGCAGATTCTCCGGCGAGTTCAGATCCGCAGGCTCGGTACCGGCCTGAGCGGCGGTATCGCGGATACGCTCGCGAATCAGTTCAGCCGCTTGCGGTTGCAATTCCAGCGGCACGCCCAGCGCCTTCGCCGCACACTGACGCGTGTGATCGTCCGGCGTCGCGCCGATCCCGCCCGTCGAAAACACGATATCGCCGCTCGCAAAGGTACGCGCCAGCGTCGCGGTGATGCGCGCCGGATCATCGCCGACATACTCCGCCCAATCCAGCGCCAGCCCGCGCGCACTCAACAATTCGATGATCTTCGGCAGATGCTTGTCCGTGCGCCGCCCGGACAAGATCTCATCGCCGATGATGATGACGCCGATTCCCATTCTTCGCCCCTTATTCTTTGACCGATATTTCGCGGGATTCCACCGTGATCGCCGGATACTGCGGCTCGCTTGCGCGCAGCCGTTCGAGCGCGTGCAGGCAGTAATGCGCGAACCACAGCGCCGAAAACACGAGGATAAAAGCGTACGCCCAGATCGTCACGGCCGCGACGACCGGGAACAGCGGAAGGAGCCACACGGACCAGGCCCAGAGCATTGTCGGCACCGAACTGAGCAGGCCGCTCACGATGCCGATGCCCAGCAGCGGCCAGCGCGCCGCACTCACGATCGCGCGCCGCTCCTCAACCGTGGCGTGAACGGCGAGCGCATCGTAAGTCATCACGCGATAGGTGAGCCAGCCCCACAGCAGAGGCGGAATCAGCGCGAAGAATGGCGGGATCAGCCACAGCGGCAAGGTCACGACCAACAACACCAGACACACGACGGTCGTAATCACCGAATGCCCGAGGCCGTACCACGATCCGCCGCGCCGCGCTTCCAGCGACGCGTAATGCCCGCGCGGACTGCGCGTCAGCAGCTTGATAACGCCCGGCATCGACAGCGTGGCGATCAGCAGCAGCACAGTCACCACGATCAGCGGTATCGCCATGATGACGACGAGGAACGGCGCGATCACCGCGTGCAGCGACGCGAAACCAACGGCATCGAACAGGCGGTACATGGCGGACGTGAGCGCCCAGCCGTCGAGCAGGCCGTTGGCCGTGCCGGTCAGCGTCTGCCAGAAGAACCACAGCAGCGCGCCCCACACGATGGTCGCGGCCGCGAACGGCATCAGCGTGAGCCAGAGCATGCGCGGATGAAAGACGTTCGCCAGCGCGCGCACGAACGAACGCAGCAAATCATTCATGCGTGATTCGTCGAGAAAAGAGGAAGGGACAGGATAAACCAGCGCCCGACATCAGACGATGCAAGGCGCTGTTGGCAGATTCAAACGGCTGCGGAGCCGTTACCCGACGCGCCCGCGCGACGCGACATCAGCCGCGCGCCGATGCGCCGGAACGCGAGCCAGTGCTGCTCGAAGAAGCCATCGCCGTAATGTACGGGCTTGATACCCGGCGCGCCGAGTTGATCGCGGATGCCGGTCGGCTCCACGGTGCGATTGAACGATGCCGAGCGGAACAGAATGTCCCAGAACGAAAACAGAACGCCGAAGTTGCAGCCGTACGTGGTGCCTTCGTGCCCGTAACCGATCGCATGATGCCGACGATGAAACGCCGGACTGACGATGATCCGCTCGCCGAGCCAACCGAAATGCAGGCGGATATTCGCATGCTGCACGCTCTGCATAAGATTCGTAATAGCGACCAGCACGACAAACTGCGCCGGCTCCACGCCAATCACCAGCGCGATCGCGGCGAAGAAACCCGCTTGCAGGATATCGTCGAGCAGATGGTTACGATCATCCGACCACAGCGACATTTTCTGCTGGCTGTGATGCACCGCGTGCAATTCCCACCAGATGCCGATGCGATGCTCCAGCCGGTGATACCAATATCCCGCAAAATCGAGCACGAACAGATAGATCAGGAACGTGACGATCGGCTGCGTGGTCACGCCGGGCCAGAGGTTATCGATTTCCAGATTCGGAATGCCTTGCAGACGCAACCAGCTTTGCAAGGAATCGAACAGCGGCTGGAAGGTGAAGAAGAAGAACAGATTCAGGATGCCGAGCTTGACGATCCACGTGTACAGCACGTCCACGCGCACGCCCTTGCGGTCCTTCCACTCTTCCGCCGGACGCAGCGCTTCCAGCGGGCGCAGGATCGCGTACATGGTCAGCACTTCCAGCACGCCGACGATCACCCAGTAAAGCGCGTCGTACGTGTCCTCGTCGTAGTCCATCATGCCGACCTTGAAGAGGAACGGCTGGACTACATCGACGTAGAGCATCGTCTGAAGCCAGGAAACGAAGCTGTCGAGATTCGAGACAATGGAATGAAACATGGTGCTCCGTGTTGCGCGAAACCTGCTGATTCAATCGCAGTACAGGGCGCAAAACTGCGCCCATTTACCGATATTACGCTCCGTTCGGCGCGGTGACAGGCGCACGGTTGTAGAAGTAGATACCGTGCGGCGAGCGGCCGACCTTGATGGTCTGGATCAGCTTGCGGTCTGCGAGGTCGATCACGCCGACGTGCTTGGCGAAGCGGAACGTAACCCACAGATACTTTTTGTCGGCGGAAAGTTCCATATCGTCCGGTCCGGGCAACAGGCCGGTGATATCGCCGACGTTCGTGAGCGTGTCTTCATCGATGATGCTGATGGTGTTCGCGACCCGATTCGACACCGCCACATGCTTGCCGTCCACCAGCGACCGGAAGTTATGCGCGCCCTTGCCCGTATGGATGGTCTTGACGATCTTCTGATTGCGCCAGTCCATCACAGCGACGTAATCCGCGCCGGTCATGCCGATGAGCAAATACTTGTCGCCCGGCGTCATCCACACGCCTGCGGGCACGGGACCGACCTTCGCCTTCCATTTGACCGTCTGCGTGGCCAGATCGATTGCGGCGATTTCGCCCGACACCTGCAGCGAGATAAACGCGGTCGTGCTGTCGTTGCTGAACGCGATATGGCTCGGCATGGTCGCGAGCGGCAGGCGCTTGGCGATGGTCAGATTCTTGCCGTCATAGCGATACACATCCAGCCGATCCAGACGCAGACCGGTGGACACGAACCACTTCTTGTCCGGCGAGAAACCGATCTGATACGGATCTTCGATGTCCTGCACCCAGCGCTGGAACGCGCCGGTTTTCGGATCGACGAACATGAGATTGTTCGACACCGAGTTCGCCACGATCAGCGACGACGCGTCCGGCGTGGGCATCAAGTGATGCGGTTCCTTGCCGGTCGGCACGGTGCCGATGACCTGGCGCGTGTTTTCATCGATCAGGCTGAGCGTGGCTTCAGCCGAATTCAGCACGATGACGTTATTGGCGAATGCGGCGGTAGCGACGAGCGCCGCGCCGGCGGCGATTGCAGCACGAGCAGCGACCTTGCGGACACGGTCAGAGAGGAATTTATTGCGCATGAAGGAAACGTTTCGGGAGGCAGGCGTCATTGTAGAACGTTTGCGTCGGCCAACGCGTTGACCGGACGCCTGTTTTTGCGCAATACCTTGAATCAACGCAAGAAATTCCGTTTTTTTGCGACGCGTTGACGCAGCGCGCCTCGTTTAACGCTGCATCGATTCCCAGACTTTGTGGAGACGCTTGACGGATACCGGCATCGGCGTACGCAATTCCTGCGCGAACAGCGAAATACGCAGTTCTTCCAGCAGCCAGCGATATTCCGACAATCGCGCATCCGCGACGCCGCCACGCTGCGACAGCGCCCGCTGATAGTTCTGCATCAGCGACAGCATGTCGGCGGAGAGACGCGCATCGCGCGTGGCATCGGCTTTCAATTTGTCGATGCGCAGCCCGATGCCTTTCAGATAACGTGGGAAATGCGCTAGCTGCGCGTACGGGGTATCGATCACGAAGCGCTTGCCGACGAGCGCGTTCAATTGCGTCTGCATATCGGCGTAAGCGGCGGCGAAAGGTTTCGCCTGCGCCATTTTCTTCGTCAGCGCGGCGTATTCCGCGAGGATCGTGCCGACCAAGCGCGCGATTTCGTTCGCGAGCAGCGTCAGCCGCCCTTTTGCGGCGTCGCGGCGGGTGTGGAACGAGACATCGTCGTCGGGAAGCGGGTCTTGCAGGCACGCGCGATCCAGCGCCGTTTCCACGATCTGATCGCGGAGTTCGTCGGCGGTGCCGAGCGCCATGAACTGCATCGACATTTCGCGCAGGCCGGGGAGGTTCTTTTCCAGATAGCGGATCGGCTCGCGCAGTTGCAGCGCGAACAGCCGACGCAAGCCCGCGCGATGAATCCGCGCCGCTTCTTCGGGCGAATCGAAAACTTCGACGTCGCAATGCGTCGTGCGATCCACCAGCGCCGGATAGCCGAACAGCGTCTGTCCGCGTCGGCGGATTTCGAGCAGTTCGGGCAGCTTGCCGAAATTCCACGTCGTGAGGTTTTCGTAGAGCGCGGTGCTTTCGCCGCTTTGCTGCTGAACAGGCGGCGTGTCCGACTCGCCCGACAAGGCATCGAACGCGGCGACGGCGGTCAGCTTCTGGAACTGCTGCTGCGCCTGGCCGCCAAGTTCCGCGCGTAATTGCGCAAGATTGCGGCCCATAGCAAGCTGGCGGCCGTGCTCGTCGATCACTTTGAAGTTCATGAACAGATGCGCCGGCAGCGTTTCCAGCTTGAAATCCGCGCTTTTCACGGCAATCTGCGTCTGCTCGCGAATATCGGCGATCAGCGTGTCGATCAGCGTGCCCGCGCCGAATTTCGGCCCCGCGTGACGCTCGGCGAAACCGGCCGCGAATTCCGGCAGCGGCACCACATGGCGACGCAGCTTCTGCGGCAGCGACTTCAGCAGCAGTTGCGTCTTCTCCTTGATCATCCCCGGCACCAGCCATTCGATACGGCGCGCATCGATCTGATTCAGGCCGTAGAGCGGCACTTGCAGCGTGACGCCATCGCGCGGCGCGCCCGGCTCGAAGTGATACGTCAGCGACATTTCGATGCCCGACATCGTCATGCGCTTCGGGAACAGATCGGTGGTGACGCCTGCCGCTTCGTGGCGCATCAGGTCGTCGCGCGAGAGGAACAGGAGCTTGTCGTTGCCCTCTTTCCTCGATTCATCGCGATACCAGCGCTCGAACGCCGCGCCCGTCCACATGCCGTCGGGAATCAGCGAATCGTAGAAACCGTAGATGAGTTCGTCGTCCACCAGCACGTCCTGACGGCGCGACTTGTGTTCCAGTTGTTCGATATCCGCGACCAGCTTGCGGTTGTGCGCGAAGAACGGCAGACGCGTATCGAATTCACCTTCGACCAGCGCGCCGCGAATAAACAGCTCGCGCGCGTATTTCGGGTCTTGTTTGCCGTAGCTCACGCGGCGTCGCGCGTAGATCGTCAGGCCGTAAAGCGTGGCGCGTTCGTACGCGGTGACTTGCGCGGCTTTCTTTTCCCAATGCGCATCCGACAGCGATGTCTTCAGCAAATGCGCGCCGACCATTTCGATCCATTCCGGCTCGATTTTGGCGATGGTCCGCGCGTACAAACGGCTCGTCTCGACCAGTTCGCCCGCCATGATCCAGCGCCCCGCTTTCTTCAGCAGCGACGACCCCGGCCAAAGATGGAATTTGATGCCGCGCGCACCGAGATAATGCGGCTCGTCGTCCGCCTTCAGGCCGACGTTGCCGAGCAAGCCGGTCAGAAGCGACAAATGAACCTGCTCGAAGGTGGCATCGGATTCGTTCAGACGCCAGCCGTGTTCGCGCACGACCGTCAGCAATTGCGAGTGGACATCGCGCCATTCGCGCAGACGCAGGTGCGAGAGAAAGTTGGCGCGGCAGGCATCGGTCAATTGCTTGTTCGATTTCTTGTGCGCGACGGCTTCTTCGAACCACTTCCAGATGCGCGTCCACTGCAAGAATTCCGAACGCTCATCGACAAATTGACGATGCGCCTGATCCGCCTGTTCCTGCGCTTCGATCGGCCGGTCGCGCGGATCCTGCACCGATACCGCCGACGCGATGATCAGCACTTCTTTCAGCGCGTGATGATCGCGCGCGGCCAAAATCATCCGGCCGACGCGCGGATCGAGCGGCAGGCGCGCGAGTTCGCGGCCCAACGGCGTGAGCGCATTGTCGTCGTCTACTGCGCCGAGTTCGTTCAAAAGTTGATAACCATCGGCAATTGCGCGGCCGGGCGGCGGTTCGATAAACGGGAACGTTTCGATCGCTGTCAGATGCAGCGACTTCATGCGCAAAATCACCGACGCCAGCGATGAACGCAAAATTTCGGGATCGGTGAAGCGCGGGCGCGACTGGAAATCCGCTTCGTCGTACAGGCGAATGCAGATGCCGTCCGCGACACGGCCGCATCGACCGGCACGTTGATTCGCCGCCGCCTGCGACACCGGCTCGACCTGCAACTGCTCGACCTTGTTGCGATACGAATAGCGTTTGACGCGCGCGGTGCCGGTATCGACGACATAGCGAATGCCGGGCACCGTCAGCGAGGTTTCCGCCACGTTGGTCGCCAGCACGATCCGCCGCGCGTTCGATGGCTTGAACACGCGCTCCTGTTCCTGCGCCGAGAGTCGCGCAAACAGCGGCAGGATTTCCGTGTGCGGCGGATGATGCTTGCGCAAGGCTTCGGCTGCATCGCGGATTTCGCGTTCGCCGGGGAGGAAAACGAGCACATCGCCGGAACCTTCGCGGCAGAGTTCATCGGCTGCATCGACGATGGCTTCCATCAGATCGCGATCCGTTTTGCGATCGTTGCGTTTCGGGAGCGTGCCCTGCGCGTTCTTGATCGCCTCGCTTTCCTCTTCGATCGGGCGATAGCGCACTTCCACGGGATACAGCCGCCCGCTCACTTCGATCACCGGCGCGGGTTTTTCATCGCTGCCGAAATGGCGCGCGAAACGGTCGGCATCGATGGTCGCGGAAGTGACGATCAGCTTCAGATCGGGCCGTTTCGGCAAAATCTCCTTCAGATAGCCGAGCAGAAAGTCGATGTTCAGGCTGCGCTCGTGCGCCTCGTCGATGATGATCGTGTCGTAGGCCTTGAGCAGCGGATCGGTCTGCGTTTCCGCGAGCAGAATGCCGTCCGTCATCAGCTTGACCGATGCACCCGCCGCGAGGTTATCGGTGAATCGCACCTTGTAGCCGACCACTTCGCCGAACGGCGTGCCCAGTTCCTCCGCGATCCGCCGCCCCGTCGCCGATGCCGCGATCCGGCGCGGCTGCGTATGGCCGATCAGCCCGCTGCCGCCCGCGCCGAGACCGCGTCCTAGCGCGAGGCAGATTTTCGGGAGCTGGGTGGTTTTGCCCGAGCCGGTTTCGCCACTGACGATCACCACCTGATTCGATTGAATCGCCCGCGCGATTTCCTCGCGGCGGCCGGAGACCGGCAGCGCTTCGGGGAAGGTGATCGGCGGGATCGGGTTCGGCGTGATGTTGCGCGGTTCGCGCGGCGGTTTGGGTGTTTGCGGGCGCGCGGGCGCGTCGCTGTGGCGTTGTTCGGCGCGCGGTGCGTGTGGCTCGCGTTGAGGTTTCGGCTGCGGTTTCGCTTCGACGGGCGCGCGTTGCGGCTTGGCTTGCGGCTTGGCCTCGGCACGCGGCGCGTGGCCGATCGGCTCGTTTGATGTCGGTTGCGTGACAGGCTTCGTTTGCTTAGGCGGCTGCGGCTCGCGCAGCGGTTTCGCTTCGACTCGCGCGGGCGTCGTCGCTTGCGGACGCTGCGGCTTCGCTTGCGGCTTCACTTCAGCAGCGCGCGGCGCTTCCGCGCGAGTTGGCGTCATCGGCGCACGCGCCGGTTCGCGCTGCGGCTTCGCTTGCGGTTTGGCTTCGACTCGAACCGGCGTCTTCGGCGCCTGCTGCGCACTTCCCCCCGCAAACCGTCTTGCCGCCATCTCCTTCTTACTCAACCCCGCCCCGTCCTCAGGCGCACTCTCCCGCGCGTCGCGCAAAAGATTCTCGCGCAGTTTCTTCAACTGCTCTTGAGTATCGGTTGATTGATCGGCAGACTGGGACTTGCCCGCCTGTTTGGCTTGATTGGGACGCGAGGGTCGAGAAACATTCCGCATAGCGTCGCATTATAATCCCGGCATGAATTCCCAAACCGACCTCACGATACCGTCGCAGCCCGCTCCCGCCGAGCCGGAAGCGCCGAATCCTCACGCCCAGTTCGTTGACTGGATGCGTTCCGTCGCGCCGTATATTCACGCGTTCCGCAACAAAACCTTCGTCGTCGCGTTCGGCGGCGAATTGGTGCAGGAAGGTCGATTGAACGCGTTGGTTCAGGACGTCGGTCTGCTCCACGCAATGGGCATTCACGTCGTGCTGGTGCACGGCTCGCGTCCGCAGCTCGACGAACAGTTGAGTTTGCACGGCGTGGAATCGTCGTTTTCGCACGGATTGCGCATCACGGACGCCCGTGCGCTCGAATCCGCGAAAGAAGCAGCCGGCGAAGTACGGCTCGATATCGAAGCCGCCATCAGCCAGGGCTTGCCGAATACGCCGATGGCGCACGCGCATATTAGCGTGGTGTCGGGCAATTTCGTGACGGCGCGGCCGGTCGGCATTCTGGATGGCGTCGATTTCCAGCACACCGGCGTGGTGCGCAAGATCGATGGCGATTCCATCCGCCAGTCGCTGGCATCGAACAAACTGGTGTTGTTGTCATCGCTCGGGTTCTCGCCCACGGGCGAAGCGTTCAATCTGTCGATGGAAGATGTCGCGTCCGCCGCCGCCATCGCGTTGCGCGCCGACAAGATTATCTTCGTGACGGAAATTCCCGGGCTGGAAGACACCGAAGGCGAACTGATCCGCGAAATGTCGCTGGACGACGCGTATCGGCTGCAGGAAAGCGGCGAGCTTCAGGGCGATACCGCGTTCTACCTGAAGCACACCATTCGCGCCTGCCGTGGCGGCGTGGCGCGCGGCCACATCATTCCGTACACGCTCGACGGCAGCGTGCTGCTCGAACTGTTCCTGCACGACGGCGTCGGTACGATGATCTCGTACGAGAACCTCGAGAGTCTGCGCGAAGCCACGCCGGACGACGTCGGCGGCATTCTTACGCTGATCGAACCGCTGGAAACCGATGGCACGCTCGTGCGGCGCGGCCGCCACCAGATCGAACGCGATATCGACCACTTCTCGGTGATCGAGCACGATGGCGTGCTGTTCGGCTGCGCGGCGCTGTATCCGTACACGCAGGAGCGCATCGGTGAAATGGCGTGCCTGACGGTCGCGCCCGAAGCGCAAGGTTCGGGCGATGGCGAGCGCCTGTTGAAACGCATCGAACAACGCGCCCGCGCGCGCGGCCTCACGCGCATTTTCGTGCTGACGACGCGCACCGAACACTGGTTCCTGAAACGCGGCTTCGTCAAGGTCACCGTTGACGATCTGCCGGAAGACCGCCGCCGCCTGTACAACTGGCAGCGCAAATCGCTCGTATTGATGAAACAGCTTTGATCGATGGCCGCGCTCGTTCACGCAGCGCGCCTTCCACCCCGATACAGGAGAAACACACGATGGCTCGAATGATTCAATGCGCGAAGCTCGGCCGCGAAGCCGAAGGACTCGATTTTCCGCCGCTGCCGGGCGAACTCGGCAAGCGCATCTACGAAACGGTTTCGAAGGAAGCGTGGCAAGGCTGGCTCAAGCAGCAGACCATGCTGATCAATGAAAACCGCCTGAATATGGCCGATCCGCGCGCGCGTCAGTATCTGATCAAGCAGACGGAGAAGTATTTCTTCGGTGAAGGCGCGGATACCGCGCAGGGTTATGTGCCGCCGCAGAGCTGAAATTCGCTACGCACGCTGCATGTTGTCGATGAAAAACCGGTCCGCGTGACCGGTTTTTTGTCGTCCGCAAGTTGTCCGTGCGGTCAGGAAAATTGGACTAAACCGAACAAACAGAATTAGGCGCAATCCTAAGCGCAGCAAGGGATTGCGGCCTGTTGAAGCGTCGCGCCAGATCGGCCGATTTGCACATCGTCGGTCATCGTGTTATTATCTTCGTCGTTGTCACTCGTAATTCACCATCATTCGCGCGTAGCCTTAAATGCAGCACACGCGCAGGATTGACAGTTTTTATACAAAGAGGCGCGTCGGTTCCAAGCAGCATCGCCGGCCTTTTTCGTCTCAGCTTTAGTTTTCGCCGACGTCGCGGCCCACCCCGCGGCAGCTCAGATTCCCCGCTGAGCCAGCCGTCCGCACGTCAAATTCGTTTGGCTTGATCACGCTGTATCCCGAGTGCATTTTCGCGACTCACACCGCGAGGCATCGGCACCGTTTTTGCTCTGAGGATCTTCAGCATCGGCTTAAGAGTCGTGCTGAGCGATGCCATTGGCTCTTGCTTAGTGCATCACGTTTAAGCAACACGGCGCCGTCACGAAACTGCACTGTCCCGGCAATACGCATCGCCCGAATTACAGGCGACGCGCCCGACGTTCTCGCGAGCGCTCGGGATCAATACGGAGTTTTTAAAACTATGAACGCTCTACACGAGGGCCTTTGGCGCAAGCGCAACGCGTCATCCAATCAATCCGGCCTCACCATCGACGACATCACGATCGTCGATCAATCGCTGCTCAAGCGCGCCGTCGGCGCGATGGCCATCGGTAACGCGATGGAATGGTTCGATTTCGGCGTCTACAGCTATATCGCGGTGACGCTCGGCAAGGTGTTTTTCCCGTCGAGCAGTCCGGCCGCGCAGTTGCTGGCGACGTTCGGCACGTTCGCGGCGGCGTTTCTGGTGCGCCCGATCGGCGGCATGGTGTTCGGGCCGCTCGGCGATCGAATCGGCCGTAAGCGCGTGCTCGCGATGACCATGATCATGATGGCGATCGGCACGTTCTGTATCGGCCTGATTCCGAGCTATGACAGCATCGGCGTGATGGCGCCTGTGCTCCTGCTGGCGGCGCGTCTGCTGCAAGGCTTTTCGACGGGCGGCGAGTACGGCGGCGCGGCGACGTTCATCGCTGAATTCTCGCCGGACAAGAAGCGAGGTTTCATGTCGAGCTTTCTGGAGTTCGGCACGCTCGTGGGCTATGTGCTCGGCGCGGGCGTGGTCGCGGTGCTGACGGCGACGCTGTCGCAGGACGCGCTGTTGTCGTGGGGCTGGCGTATTCCGTTCATGGTGGCGGGTCCGCTCGGTCTGATCGGCCTGTATATCCGGATGAAGCTCGAAGAGACGCCCGCGTTCCAGCGTGAAGCGGAAAAGGCCGAAGCCGTATCGCACGAAACGACCAAGCAACAGTTCCGCGAAACGCTGATTCAGCAATGGAAGCCGCTGCTGCAATGTGTCGGCCTGGTGCTGATCTTCAACGTGACCGACTATATGGCGCTGTCGTATCTGCCGAGCTATCTGTCGGCGACGCTCAAGTTCAACGAAACGCACGGCCTGTTTATCGTGCTCGTGGTGATGGTGCTGATGATGCCGCTCACGCTGCTGCTCGGCCGTCTGTCGGATGCCGTGGGCCGCAAGCCCGTGATGCTCGCGGGTTGTATCGGTCTGCTGGTTTTGTCGATGCCGGCGCTCACGCTGATCCGCATGGGCACGGTGCCGTCGATCTTCGCGGGCATGATGATTCTCGGCGCGCTGCTTTCGACCTTTACCGGCGTGATGCCGTCGTCGCTGCCGGCGTTGTTCCCAACCAAGATTCGCTATGGCGCGCTGGCGATTGGCTTCAACGTGTCGGTGTCGTTGTTCGGTGGCACGACGCCGCTGGTGACCGCATGGCTGGTCGACAAGACCGGCAATCTGATGATGCCCGCGTACTATTTGATGGGCGCGTCGGTGATTGGCATTATCTCGGTGCTGGCGCTGCATGAGACGGCCAAGAAGCCGCTGAAGGGCTCGCCGCCTGCCGTGGCCACGCACTCGGAAGCGCACGCGATTCTGCGCGGCGAGCGTGTTGCTGCGGAGATGGATGATCGTATGCCGGAAGGTACGGCGCGCGCTTAACGCCTTGTTTCACGCTTGCAAGAAAGCCGATGCCTCGCGCATCGGCTTTTTTTATGTGACTAGCTGAACGATACGCGCGTCAATGCGGCCTTCATCGATCTCCAGCCAAGCCAGCGAAATCGGCAATTTGAAGCGACGCGGCCCCGCGCTGCCGGGATTGACGAACAGCACCGCGCCACGCTGTTCGATCAGCGGCTTGTGTGAATGGCCGGTCACGACGACGTCGATACCATCGAGTTTTCGCGGCACATCAGCGATATCGTGCACGACATGAAACGTTATCCCGCCCAGTTCGATACGCACGTGCTCAGGAAGATGCGCGACATCCTCAGCCACATCGTTATTGCCGCGCACGACGGTCAGCGGCGCGAGTGACGCCAGCGCATCGAGCACATCGTGTTTGCAGATATCGCCCGCATGAATGATGTGATCGACGCCGCGCAAGGCATCGAGCGTTTCGGGGCGCACGAGATTGTGCGTATCGGAGACGAGACCGATGCGCATCACGTTTCTTCGCTCGCGAGCATCCGCGCGATGCGCCGGTCGGGCACGAGCCAGAGCAAGGCGACGAGCGCATAGATCAGCGCTGCGATCCACGCCTGCCAGAACGACACGGCGATTCCCACAAGATACAGCAGCACGGACAGCTTGCCCTTCCGATCCGCGCCGAGCGCGCGTTCGAGGCGCTCGTTGTCGCCGTGCATCGCGACGAGCGTGCGCGTAAGGATGTAATACGCGACGGCGGTCATAAAGAGCACGAAGCCGTAGCAGGCGGTCGGCACGGCGGTGAGATGGTTCTCGCCCATCCAGTTCGTCGTGAACGGAAACAGCGACAGCCAGAACAGCAGATGCAGATTTGCCCACAGCACCGAGCCGTTCACACGCTCGATCGCGTGACACAGGTGATGATGATTGCTCCAATAGATGCCGACATAGATAAAGCTCAGCACGTACGCGCACAGCACGGGCAGCAGCGGCGCGAGCGCGGCGAAATCGTCACCGTGAGGCACTTTGAGTTCCAGCACCATGATCGTGATGATGATGGCGATAACACCATCGCTGAACGCTTCGAGCCGGGTCTTGCCCATCTGAGTCCTCGCGCCTGTGGATTTTTGTCGCGATTATGCGTGAATCTTGTGGACTTGGCTGCCTGCTTTCGTCTTAGTCGATTTTGGTGTGCCGGAACGCAGTGGTAGAATGCCGTCCGCCCTGCCGGGGTGATGAAATTGGTAAACATAGCGGACTTAAAATCCGCCGCCTAACGGCTTGCCGGTTCGAGTCCGGTCCCCGGCACCAAGTACATACTACCAAAACACGGAAACGCTCGTTTCTGTGTGTATTCAACGAGTTAGGCGCACGTGCCTATGGGCGATATCGCGGGATCAACCGGTACTAACCGGTATGTTTTTGCCTCTCGACCCCAAAATAGCCCCAACAAGGGGCCCACGCGCTATTGCCGGTGTTTGACGGGTTTATTGCATCATTGCGTTCGCCTCCTTGCTCCGAGCATTGCAAACGTAGAATGATGTCCTCGGTTGGCTGCGCCTGCGAAGCTCTTAGCGTATCCGCGCCTATCAAATCCTGAGGATTGCTAATGGCGGGTTTCGATCGGCTGGTCCAAAGCGCGTCGTGCTTATCAGGACGAGTTTGACCTTTGAAACCATCGCGCCACGTCTCGAGAGGCCAGAGGAACGAGCCTTTGATTGGTGCGACAGCGTTCAAGAACGGTCTGTACCAGCAAATTAAGTTGCATTTTCTCAACCGCCGCAACGCCTTTCCTGCGCGGTCTTGAACGCAACGGTCCATACCGTTCCGCTTAAATATTGATTCAAACCGGTGGAGCTCTTGTTCACGGCTTTTGATAAACCAGTCGCTTCCCCCGGTACACGTCGCTAACCGAAACTGCCTCGCGGATGACGCACTGCCAGCCCTGCTGTCGGCTCACCGGAGCGCATTTCATGGTTATCAGAACTGCCATCCGGCGGATGGCTATTTTCGCCGCCGCCGGCCTATCATGCCCGCCACCACGCATCCTGCAATAGCGGCACACCCTGCTCGACTCTGATGCGCCTCGGCAACCCTCCCCGCCCAAAAGGAACCGCTCGTAGTTACGCTCAATCGCCATTACAGCGTGCCATCGCCGTCCACTACCCTGAGCCACTTTTCACCCATTTCCGCATAGACCGACTCGAACACGCCCTCAGGAAATCTTGCGATTCGCCCGAATTGATCCGTGGCGTCCATGAGTACCATTAAGCCACTCGTAACGATGGACCGTACAAGCTCGGGCGCGACCTCTTGCTTGTAGACCATGCTCATTTCACCCTGATGCCGAAGCGCGATGACGTTCAGGTCGTTATGAGAAAAGGCACACAACATCGAGTATGGTCCCGCCAGATGCCACAACTTCGCAGTCCCGAAGTCGTCACTAATCTTCTTCGGCTTGCAGCCTGCGGCGCGCATTCGGTCGCACTCGGCACGACAGATTTCAAAGCGATCACGGATAGGTGCTTTCGCCTCCTCGGGAATACCGGGATCGCCGAGAATGCCCTCACAGACGCGTCGCTCGCCGCGTGCGTTTTCATATCGCATCAATGTCGAGCATTTTCATCACAACGAGTGCTTCGATCATCGACCGAACGTGCGTGGCGGCGTGGGTGCTCATTTGCGCACGCGTCAGACGCAACGCGGCCTCGAATTGTTCGGCGATTGTCAAAACCAGACCGACGCTTATACGGTCTCCACCGCCCCTTGGGGGACGCGAACGAACAATCAAACCTTGCAGATGTTCGAGAAGTTGCTCTGACGTATCGATTAGTTCGGTAACGGTCATTGTGCTCATCGTTTTGCGTTCACTCGAAATTCGAGAAGGCATGCGTCTTACAGAGTTGAACGGACGCGGCATTGAATTGTTTCGTCCAATACCACTCGTTCGGAAGACCACCAGATCAGCGGCCCAGGTCATCCATCGATGTCATACCACGTCGCTCTGGCTACAGCTAAGCACGCGCGCCAATTTGAACCCGGCGCTCTGCGAGTTGCCACTCGATACATAGGCTGGGTTTCTTGTTTGCATGTTTCTAACTTAGAAGCTTCTCGATGACTAGGTAACCAACGAATACCAAAGCAACGCTGACGAAGAGCCAATAGACAACTTTCTCCTTCGTGCTCATTCGTTTCCATTGCTCCGGCGACGGCCCTCCCCCTACTGCTGGCATTTTCTCTCCTTACTTATTTCCAACCGGCGTTGAATGACTCCAAGGCACGATCCCAAACGACGTGCCACCAGGCGGACCCAATGCCCACTTCAAGCGCGGTAGACCCGCCGTAAGCATGTGTTAATGCGCCGATGACATTGAATCGCCAAGGCGTTGGTATAGAGATAAAAGCTTGATTGCCATCTCCATTGAGGAATGCATTGGTCGCGTCGCCGCTCTCGTGCTGACCGATCATCGGCACCAGACCGCCCGAACCCGGCACCGATGCCGTGCCCACCGACTTCTCCGTCGTCGCACCCGGCGCCAATCCCATTGACCCGCCGATGCTATTGGCCGAGTAATGCGAGTGATTTTCGATATCCGAGAACGTCAGCGTGCCCGTATTGAGCGTGTTCCTGCTCGCATCCGCCGCACCCGAAATCACCGCGCCCTTGAGGTCGGTGTTCCCCTTCACGTTCACATCGAAGCCACCATCGCCCGCAAAGAGTCCGGCCTGCTCATGGACTTGCGCATAGTCACCATCGGCATGCCCATATTGCGCGCTCATGCTCGCGCCACCACCGCCCTGACTGATCGAGATTCCGCCACCCACGCTGCTCTGATGCGCCGCGCTCACCGTCGTATCCTGCACCGACGTGATGTTCAGATTCCCGCCCACGTCCGCCGCGATCTGCTTGCCCGCGATCTGCGAACCGGTGATGTTCGTATCGCCACCCGAGATCACCGTCACGCTGTTCGCGCCGGTGATGTGCGACGCGTTCTGGATCGCCGCATCGCTGTTGGCGTCGCCGTGCGCGTTCGACATCGCCGCCGAGACGCCGACGCCGTTCGTCCCCACCGACACCCCCATTCGCGTTGTTGACTGTGCCGCCGACCGTCACCGCCAGACCTTTCTGACCGCTGATCGAACCCGACGCGTTGTTCAGCGCGCCGCTCTGAGCGACGACTTGTCCGTTGCTGGCAATCGTGCCGCCGACGTTGGACACGTTGCCCGCGCCGTTATTCGCCTTGACCGTCAGCGTGCCCTGACCGGCATGCGTAATCGTGCCGCCGTCGTTATCCAGCGTCGCGGGTGCGAGCGTCAGGTCTGTACTGTTGGTCTGCAGCGTGCCGCCCGCCGAATTGTCGAGCGTGCCGGTGACATCGAACGTGGTCGCACCGGTTCCGGTCTGCGTGATGCTGCCGCCGTGATTCACCAGATTCGTCGCATGCAGCGTGAACTGATCGGCGCTGGCTTTGCCGTTGCTGTTATCGAACGTCGACGCCGAGAGCGACAACCCGCCCTTTGCACCGAACTGTCCCGCATTCGTCAGCGTTGTGCCTGCCGAGAGCGTCGTGTTTGCATTGCTGGCGATCGTCCCGCTGTTGAACAACGTCTGAACCGCCGTCGCGATCAGGTTCTGCACCGCGGTGATGGACCCGGCATTGGCGAGTTGCCCCGCCTGCACCGTGACCGCGCCATTGCCGCCGATGCTGCCGCCCGCGCCGTTGTTCAACAGGCCCGCCGCCGTGAGCTTCACGCCATCCGCGCCGAGCGATGCGACGCGGCCCGCCGTGTTATCGAACGAACCCGAAGCGAACGCCAGCGCGCCATTGGCCTGCATCGTGCCGCCCTGGTTGCTGATCGCACCCGATACGTTCTCCGTCAACGTGCCGCCCGACACCATCTGGCCATTACGGTTCGATAGCGCGCCCGCCGTGACAGTCTGCGCGCCGCCCGAGGACATCGAGCCGTTGTCGTTGGTGAGCGTGCCGCTGGCGCGCGCGTTAAGCGTGCTGCCGGCGGTGGTCGTGGCACCCGACAGATTCAGGTCGCCGTTCGAGTTTGCGCCGGTCGCGGCGAGCGTGACCGCGCCGTTCGCTGACGTCGTGCTGCCGGCAAGATTCACGGCGCTGCCGCTGATGGTCGCGTTGCCGCCCGCCACGTTGCGTCCCGTAGCCGTGACTGCACCCGAGGCGCTGACACTCAATTCGCCCGCTTGCGCGAGCGATCCGTCGCCATTCACACCGGCAGCAAGCGTACCGGTCGAGCCGATACTGCCGGCATTCACCGTCGTATTGTTCTGTGCCGCCAGCAAGCCGCTGTTGGTCAACGCGCCCGCCGTGCTCGCGTTAACGTTGCCTTGCGCGTACGTCGTCCCGGTATTGTCGATGCCTTGCGCCGCGCTCGCATTGAGGTTGCCGCTCGCATTCGTTTGGCCCGCCAGGATCAGCTTGCCACTCGTCGTGAGCGTCATATCGCCCGCTTGAGCCGCCAGCACCCCGCGTGTGCTGATCCCTACGCCATACTCGTTGCCAACGAGCACGATTCGATTCGCATACATGCCACCCAATTGGCTGACATCGATCGCCACGCCCGGCGCGGCGCCATTGCCTGCGATCGGCGTCGCCGCCAGCGAATCGTGATCGATGCTGTTCGCACCGGCGATCACATTGAGGTTTTTGGCATAAATTGTCGAGTTCACCGCGATCGCTCTCGACAACAAATCAACCTGGTCTACATTATTGGCGTTCAGCCCCGCGCCTTCGACCGTGATATTGCCGCTATTGACGGCGAAGCCGGCAAGGCTGCCGTTGGGACCATAGTTCGGCGTGCCGGTGGCAAGAATCGCTCTCGACGTATTGATGAAGCCGCCACCGTTAACAACCAGCCCGTTCGGGTTAGCAATGACCACTTCGGCGCGCGGGCCGGCGACCTCCACGTACCCTCGCAATTGGCTGGGGGCATTGGACATCACCTGATTGACGATGATCCGCGCCGAGCCATTAGGACTCAGATTCGGATTGCCATTGATATACCCCGCCTGTTGTGTCTGAACCAGAGTTGGCGAGTTGTTCAGAATAGCGCCGGGTTTCTGAACGTCGAATTGTGAATATGTGTTGACGGACACGCCCGCGCCGGACGGCCTTGAAATATTGACTTGCGGCAATCCATTTTGCGTTTGGATAACTTGTGCGCCCGATCCCGGCGCGGCGACGATCTGGCCAATTGCGAAGTTGGATGCGGTGCCCAGCAGCAGCATGGCAGCCCATGCCATCAGGCTAATAGCGGGTTCGAAGCGCGACGATTCAACCGCCGGATGTGCACGATCAGCGCCCCGAGCCGACCCATTTCCGTGTGACGATGCGTGATCGCTGACCGCGACCAGCATATTGCGCAGCTGGTTGAAAATTAATCTGTAGCAGTACTTATTCATTATTTTATTGCTTATGCGAAATCGAACCCAGCCGATCTGAACTGGAGCACGATATTTACGCACGCTTATAGCGCGCGTCGTAATCGGAATGCCCTTATTTCAGAATGCCCTTGACTTCAGGCAAAAGACGGCCTCTGCGATGGATCGTTTCCACGCACGGTCACCAGCGTACAGCCAGTCCCGGCGACGGTCACCGTCACGGCAACGGCGCCGTCGAATTCCTGTCCGGTCGAATGAGTCCCCCGCGTTTCAATGCCATTCCTTGAAAAAGGATCGAAATCATTATTAGGCGCGTCGTCCATTCAATTTGCCGGCTTGCATCGGAATATCCAGGACAACAAACGCATCCGTGAAACCGGTAAATTCGGCTTGTAATACAAATAGACCACGCGCAGTAACTTTTGCTTAACGCAATTGCGTCCGATTAATCTGCAAACTTCCCCGTCGAACCTAACCGGCAAATCCCTCCATAAAATACCCTGCCATTCAAAAATCCCATCGGAACGATTTTCT
>NZ_JAQFVG010000268.1:51147-142804 GCF_029439455.1 Caballeronia sp. BR00000012568055
GAGGATAAACCCTTACCCCCGCAAACATTTTCGTAAAAACACCCGACTAAAAAACAACAGGAATCCAAAATTTCCGGCTATTTATCAGACGAGATCGGTCATTTTCGATCTTTTGTGTAACTAAGCGAAAACGCACTTTCGTCGTACTGTAAGAGGGATACGGAGAATTTTGAGATAAATCACATGCGAATCCGAGAAAAGCCTGCTCACGATCGGTCAATTAAACCGAATATAAGTCGGCAATTTGATTTACGTGTGTCATTTACCCGTACAAATTACGCGGCGCACTGCTTTTAACTGAAGAAATGTCCGGTAATATTTCAACCGTGCGCACTAAGTTGTGGCCGAAATGACCGACTCGTTCTAAGGGGTGTGTTAGCAACATCGCTCACCCGATCGAAGCGCATCTCCGCCGCTCTCCAAACGAAATTCCGTCCGCAGGCGTTTTTACGCACTGCGTGGGACGAACTCATTCGAAATTTTCCGCCATGTCTTTGACCACAAAACAAATCCTGACCTCCGTTCCGTCGATGCACCGTCGCAAAATCCTCACTTCCGCCCTGGCCGGCCTCGGCGCGATGACGCTCGCCGCGTGCGGCGGCGACAGCAGCAGCGATCTGCCCGCATCCGTGGCCGATCGCGCCAAGCGCAAGGGCTCGTCCTCGACACCTGCATCGTCCACGACGGCCGCAAGCCCGCCGGCCGCAGCCAGCTCCACCACCGCCGCCAGTTCCGGCAACGAAACCGTCCTCACCGACACCTCGTTCGGCGTCAAAGGCGACGGCACCACCAATGACCGCGTCGCGCTTCAGAACGCCATCGACGGGTCCGTGGGCAAGGTGCTGCTGATTACCGGCAAGAGCCGTATCGACGTGAAGGGTCTGGATCTGCGCACCAATACGCATATCCGCTTCGCGACCGGCGCGTCGATCAAACTGCTCGCGCACAATTCGAGCAGCTACCAGATGATGCGTATCTGGGACGTGTCGAACGTGGTGGTGGAAAACGCGTATCTCGACGGCAGCAAGGAACTCAATTCCGCCACCAACAACCCGAACGGCGATGCCAACGGCGTCGGCTTCTCGATCTGCGGCGCATCGAACGTCACGCTGACGGCACCGACCACCATCAGCATGTGGGGCGATGGCATCTATCTCGCCAACTCGTGGTACACGGTCACGACGCCGCCGAGCAATGTCACGGTCACCAATCACGTCGCAAGCGGCTGCCGCCGTCAGGGCGTGTCGATCACCAGCGGCAAGAACATCACGTTCCAAAGCCCGAACTGGAGCAACATTTCCGGTTCGCTGCCGTGCGCGGGTCTCGATATCGAGCCGGACAACAACAATGCCGTGCTGCAGAACATCAGCATCGTCAGTCCGGTGACCAACAACTGCCAGTACGGCGTGCTGATCTATCTCGGGGCGCTCGCCGGTCCCAACGCGCAGAACATCTCGATCACCATCACGAATCATCACGATACCGGCGCGCGTCACGCGGGCATGGAAATCGGCGGCGGTTCGTGGAACGGCTACTCGGTGAAGGGCAATATCACCGTGACGTCGCCGACCTACACGAAAGCGGCTTACGGCTACGAGCTGGACACGTGGCAATCGGGCGGTCCGACGATCTCGGTCACCAACATCACGCAGAACTGAAGCCCCGCGCTTTAACGCTGTACCGAAGAACGGCCTCGCTTTCGTCACAACGAAGCGAGGCCTTTTTTTTCGATGGTCCGCGCGTGGCTGCCATGACGTGCACTGCCGCACATACCCGCCCGGCGAAGCCGCTTAGCATCACGTCTCTTTCTTCGAACGAATCCGCCTCGCGACAAGGCACACGCCAAATCCGGAAGGCGCGTCCAGAGACATCGCCTAATGAAATATCTGCAACGCTACGAACTGGGCGAGCTTCCGGGCAACGCACCGCGCGCGGTCCGCGTCCGCCTTTCGATGCTCGCCTTCATTGCGCTGGCCGCGCTCATTCTCGGCGTCATTTCCTTCGGCGACCGCAGTACGCTGCTCGATCAGGCCGATTACGTCACCTACTTCCGCGAAGCGTCCTGGAGCTGGTTCGTCGCGCTATGGGACCACAGCGCCAATCTGTTCGTCTTCGCCGTGAAGATGACGACCGAGGAAATCGGCTGGCGTTTGTGGGTGGTCACGTTGGCGTCGATGGGCTTCTCGCCGGAAGCGGGCGTGCGCATCACGGCTATCGCGCTCAATCTGCTGATGATCTTCGCGCTCAGCAAAACGCGCTGGCCGTTCTTCAGTCTGCTGTTGTGGGCTGTGCTGCCCTATGGTCTGGCGATTCTCGGCTTGTTCCAGATTCGCCAGGGCTTCGCGCTGGCCATTGCGATGTACTTCGCGCTGAATCGGCGGCAGCCGGTGCGCGGCGCACTGATCGCGAGCATCGTGCACACGACGTACTCCATTCCTGCCCTGTTCCTGGTCCTGACACATTTCGTCGGCAAGGCGAAGGCGATGAAGGGCGTCAGCGTGGTCACGATGGCGGCCGTAGGTATGTCGCTGGTTTCGGCGGTGCTGTTCACGCTGTACGGCGGCCGGCGTCTGAAGGCCTACGATCAGGTCGAAGCCTATACGCTGTTCAGCCTGATCGGTCTGGTGATCTATCTGCTGGTGCCCGCGATGGTGTTGTGGACGCGCAAGTTCCGCACCGCTCTCGACGATGCCGCCCGCGACGAAGTCACGCGTCAGCTTGCGACCATGCATATCGGTCTGCTGGTGTTTCTGATCGTGTCGTACTTCGTGTATCCGTTCGCGATCAGCCGGATTGGTTATTACGGAACGCTGATGATTCCGTTCCTGCTGCCGGAAGTGCGTCTGAAAAGCCGCGCGGTGTTCTATCTGAGCACCATAGTGATTATGGTGATGGTCTACGCCGTCGTGAAGAACTACCTCGACGGCAACTACAGCTACTTCATCGGCTAACTAGCAGTATCGATATCAACGGATGGTCTTCGGGTCGTTGACCACGATCTGCGGACCATCGCTGTCCTGCTCGTAACTGAGAAAGCCCTTTCCGCGCGGACGTTCCCAAACCGGCGCGACACTCGCGATCCGGCCGCGCACCGCGTGTCCCTTCAGACGCAATCCCGACACGCTGAACGCGGCTTCACGGCTCGCTTCATCGCGATGATTGGTGATTTCAATGCTCACCTGCTTCGGCACTGGCCCGGCAATCAGCTTCAGCCAGATCAGAATGCCGACCTGGCAATTGCGCGTGTAAGGGCTGACGATGCGGATATTTTCCAGCACGTTGGTGTTGTCGTCCGGTTCGATATCGAGTCCGGCCGCAGGCGCGGTGCCCTGAATATCGGTCCATACCGGATGATCGAACAGCACGTTTTTTGCGCTGATGATCGACACGCCCTGCCGTCTGCAGCCCGACGCGTGATGGTTCACCACCTTGATATTTTCGGCGTACGGGAGCTTGTGCACGTAGCTGCCCGCGAGATAGATGCCGTCGCCCCAGCAATTGACGGTCGTGGGATTGATCAGCGTGATATCGCTGCTCCCCACAATCGAAATGCCGATGCCGTTCTCGCCGCCGCGCGCCGAGTTCAGTTCCTTGCTGCCATCGACATTGGCGTTTTCGAGCGTCACGCGCTGCACGTCCCAGATGCGCAGCACTTGGTACGTGTCTTCGCTATGCGGCAAAAATTTGATCGATGCACCCGGCGCGAAACGAATGCGCGACCCGGTACGGCACGTCAGCCCGGTCACATCGACACGGCATCGGCCGGTAATCACGAGCGTCTTGCCGACACCCGCCGCGTTATCGATCGCGCGTTGCAGCGCCACGCGATCGTTCGTGATGCCGTCGCCTTTGACGCCGTACCACTTGTCGATTACTTCGTCGTCCGCAGCATCGGCGCGTGCGGACATCATCTCGACGCTCAAACCCAGTAACGCCGCCTTCAACACCGTCCGTCTGCGTGTCATCGCCGGTTACGCTTTCATCAATTGGTGATAGAGCGTTTCGAACTGCTCGCGCGACTGGACCATCGTGAAAGTCGAATAGATGCGCGCACGCGCGCGCAGGCCAAACGACTGGCGCGCTTCCGGCGCCATCTGCGCGAATTCGAGCAGGCCATCGGCGAGTGCTTTGGCGTCTTCCTTCGGCACCACGCGGCCCGTATCGCCGATCAGCATGGCGGCGTCGCCCACATCGGTGACGACGCAGGGCACGCCCATCGCCATCGCTTCACCGACGACATTCGGAAAACCCTCGGTGCGCGACGGCATGCAGAACACGTCGAGGCTCGCGAGACACACAGGCACATCGGTACGCTGGCCGAGCAGCACGAAGCGATCGGCACAACCGGTTTCGGCGATCCAACTCGCCAGCTCCGCGTTCTTCGCATCGAGTCCGCCGCCGATCATCACGAACACCGCATTGGGCACGCGCTTCGCGATGAGTCCCGCCGCGCGCACGAAGTTCTGATGATCCTTCGCCGGATGAAAACGCCCGAGACAACCGAACACCAAAGCATCGCTACCGAACGGATAAGTGTTGCGCAACGAAGCGACTTGTTCGGGCGCAGCGACCAGACGCGATACATCGAAACCATTGGGCACGACGACCATGCGCGACGAGTCGTAACCGACCGAGATATGCGAGCGCCGCGACGCCTCCGCCGCGCACACGATGCTCTTCGGCACGAAGTACGACATCCACGCGCACACCTTGGCGAGCGCGACGGTCAACCGCGTTCCCGCACTGCCGATATCCGTCGTGCGCACGCCCCAGATCACGCGCTTGTTCGCCGCCAGCCGCGCCGCGATGCCGCCGAGAAAGTCCGCGTGATACATCCACGTCTGCACGATATCGGGCTTCGCCGCACGAATCAGGCGCACGAGTTTCCAGATCACGCCGAACATGCCCGCCAGCGATTTCATGCCGAGCACATGCACTTCGATGCCGCGCGCCACCAGTTGATCGCCGATGCGTCCACGCGTGGTCAGCGAAATGACGGAATGCTGAAACCGCGCATCGCCCTCATGCGATTCGATGAGGCGTTGAAGCATGCGTTCGGCACCGTTCGAATCCAGTCCGGTAATGATATGAAGCAGTTTCATTTGGTTATTCCCCTAACGGCTCGAAACGGTGCATCGGCATGTTCGATTGATGCCTTGGATTAATACTTGAATAAAGGCCTGCAACTTGCTTAGCTATAAGCATCGGCATGCTGCAATCGGGCTGACCATTTATCGCCCCGTGTTAGCATTGGTCTGCTCAATACGCTCTCAACTTTCTGACGGCCACGAATCAGATGAATATTGTCGAAATCATCGCGATCGTCATTTTCTGCGGAATACTGCTGCTGGCTTTGGTGGCGGTATTCGATATCCTTTTCACGCCTGCCAGCGCGAGGGGCAAACGCCGCCCCGGTCTTCTGAAGCGCATGACCGCGTTTCTGGCCAAAAACAAATCCGCCGCGTCCGATCAGCGCCGCGAGCATTCCACGCGTCACTGAAATTCAGCTTGTCGTCTCCTGGCCGAAGCTCGGCCGCAATCCGACGGTTTCATCCGGAATCAATTCGTCGTAGATCGCCACGGTCTTGCTGACAACGATCGATTCATCGAACTCGTTCAGCGCTTTCTTGCGCGCCGTGAGTCCGAGTCGTCGCGCCAACGCGCGGTCATCGTCGAGCAGACGAATCGCATCGGCGAGTGCGACGCTGTCGCGCATCGGCACCAGCAAACCGTCTTCGCCATTTCGACTGACGACTTCGCGGCAACCCGGCGCGTCGGTCGTAATGACGGGCAATGCGCATGCGGCGGCTTCGATCAGCGTTGTCGGCAATCCTTCACCGTAATAGGTCGGAAGCACCACGGCATCGATCTTGGTCAGCAGTTTGGGCATGTCGCTGACATGACCGAGCCAGTCGATCAAGCCTTCGCGCACCCAGCCTTCGACCACGTCCCGCTTCACCGATGCGGGATTGCCCTCATCCGGCGATCCGGCCAGAAAGAACTGCACCGTGCGGTTTTCGCTTTTCATGCGGCGCGCGGCATCGACATATTCGGCAATGCCCTTTTCCCAGATCAATCGCGCGGCCAGCAAAATGCGCAACGGCGCTTTCGTTTCTACAGCGTCTGCCTCGCGGGGTACATAGCGGCGGCAATCCACGCCTGCACCTTTGATCAGCCTGAGCACGCTTTTATCGACGATATTCGCCTGCGTGAACACGTTCATGTTGTCGGTGTTCTGAAGAATCACCGCCGTGCGTTTGCCGCTGAACGCCATGCGCATGATGCGCACGACCACCGGCCGCAACATGCGCGCTTTCGACGATGCACTCGTGAACACATAGCCCATGCCATCGATCGAATTCACGCGCGGCTTCACGCCCGACAACTTCGCCGCCAGCGATCCATACACCGCGCCCTTGATCGTGAAGCCGTGCACGAGGTCCGGCTTTTCCTGCTTGAACAGACGTGCGAGCCACGAGACCAGCATCAGTTCGCGCCACGGATTCAGACTGCGGCGCGCCATCGGCACGGCGATCCAGCGAAAGCCGAACGCGCGCAAACGCTCGCTGTATTCGCCCTCGGGCGACAGCAGCAGCACGTCGTGTCCTTCATCGCGCAGCTTGCGCGCGAGGCCCATCCGGAAGTTGTAGAGATACCAGTCCGTATTGGCGAACAGGATGATCTTTCTTTTCGGCATTGTTTCTCCTGACCTGCACATTCATCGACGTCCGCGCTTTCATCGGCTCATGGCGCGCTTGACGCCGAGCCGCGCGAACAGTTCGTCCCACTGATGCAGCACGCGCTGCAAGGAATAGCGTTCGCGGATCGATTGCGCGGCGCGGCGGCCGTAGGCTTCGCTTTCGTGTTCATCGGCGAGCAGATCGCTGAGCGCGCGCGACAGCGATTGCGCATCGCCCGGCGGAAGCAGCACGCCGTCGCGGCCATCGCGCGTCAGTTCCTTCGGACCGCTGGGGCAATCGAAGGACACGCACGGCAGACCGAGCGCCATGCCTTCCATCAGCGCCATCGGCAAACCTTCGTAACGCGAGGACAGCACGAAGGCTTGCGAGCGCGCCATCTCGTCCCACGGCGTCGATGTTCGGCCCGGCAGAAACACACGCCCCGCAAGCGACCGGCTCGCAATCAGCGCCTCCAGCGATGCGCGCTCCGCGCCTTCGCCCCAGATCCACAGATCCCAGTCGGGAAACCGCGCGGCGAGCATCGAAAACGCATTGATCAAGACATCGAACTGTTTGAGTTCGTGCAG
The DNA here is from genome assembly GCF_029439455.1 of Caballeronia sp. BR00000012568055. GTDB lineage: Bacteria > Pseudomonadota > Gammaproteobacteria > Burkholderiales > Burkholderiaceae > Caballeronia. The sequence goes on from NZ_JAQFVG010000268.1 coordinate 58,415, forward strand.
CCGGCCCAGCGCGATGATGCGTTTGCGACTGCCCGACTCGAGCGGCTGACGCTTCATCAGCAATAGTTCGTCGGGCACCGGATTGGGCAACACGACAAGATTCTTGATGCCCGGCACGCGCTTGCTGAACGCGGCGGTGACGTCCTGCGTCAGCAGCGTGACCGCGTTCGCCTTCGGATAGACCAGACGGCATAGCAGACGCCAGAACGCCGAGCGTCCATCGGCCAGCGGATTGCTGTGCTCGGACGCGACATGCGGCACGCCCAGCCCGCGCGATGCGACGATCGTCGAAATATTCACGCTGGTCAGGAACGAGACGATCACATCGGGCTTTGTCTCGCGCACCAGCGCACGAAACGCCTTGAAACGCGCGATATACGATGCAATGCCCTTTTTGGCGCCCGACACACGGTCCGCGAGATACACGAGCTTCACGTTCTCGGCCAGCGGAAAAAAGCACTCGCCGCGACCGGAGAAAGTGGCGACCAGCGTAACGGAGTCGCCGCGCGCGGCCCACGCATTCACCAAGGTCGAAGCGACGCGTTCGGCACCGCCGCTTTGCATCGAATTGACCGCCAGGATGATCTTCATTGCAACGTGACGAATAAGTTCAGGTTTCTGCTCAGCTCACCGAATCAGCGGGCTGGCGAAGGTTGGTGTTGCGTTCATCGAAGACGTCCCGCCACATGGCGAGCACCTTCTGCGTCGAAAACATCTGCTTCACGCCCGGCGCGTTCGATGCCAGCTTCGCGCGCAAGGCGTCGTCGGTCATCAGCGTGTGCAGCGATTGCGCGAGCTTGCCGACATCGCCGACCGGACTCACCAGCAGGCCGTTATGACCGTGCTGGATGATGTCGCGCGGACCGCAGTCGCAGTCGTAGCTGATCGATGCAACGCCACAGGCCATCGCTTCGACCAGCGTCATGCCGAAGCCTTCGAAGCGCGAACTGAGCACGTACAGATCGCTGCGTTCGTACCAGTCGGTGACGTTGCCGACTTGTCCCGGCAAGAACACGCGCCCTTCCAGTCCGAGATCGGCGCGGCGCTTTTCGAGTGCTTTGCGATCGCTGCCTTCACCGATGATCACGAGGTCCCAATCCGGCGACTGCGCCGCGACTTGCGCGAACGCATCGATCAGATAATCGAAGCCCTTTTGATCTTCCAGACGTCCCGCGCCGAGCATCACGCGACGTCCTGCTTTTACGATGCTGTCAGGACGCACGATCGGTTCGGACACCGGAATGGGCAACGCTACCCAATTCGGTATGACTTTTACGTTCGACGCATGACAGTTCACCTCAATCCATTTGCGGCTTTCTTCGGTGAGCGCGACGACGGTATCGGCCATCGGATACGAATAGCGGCGCACCACGTCCCATAAGCGGCCGATAGGCAGCATCGGCGGATGAATGTGTTCGGTCGCGACCATCTTGCCGCGCAGTCCGATGCCCGCGAGAATCGACCAGATCGATGCCGTCGATTGAATGCCCAACACCACGTCCGGCCGATACGCGCGAATCACTCGGCGCAACGCCAGAATCCGCCGCACGTTCGCCACGATGCCGCTGATCGGACCGCCCGCTTCACCGGCGAGATCGAGCGCGAATCGCGCGATACCGTCTTCGAGCGTGTAGAAGTCCGTCTTGCGCGAGGTGATCGTCGCCACGCCCACGTCGTATCCGAGCGCTTTCCATTCGCTCGACAGATTCGCCACCACGCGCTCGGCCCCGCCGTGCTGGAGGGAATAGATGACCATCAGAATCTTCATTGCGTAGTCGCTTTTTTATTCGATGTACCGGACATCGCCAGATAGAGGTAACAGCCCAGCGCCCATGCGCTGACGACGCCCGTGGACAGCAACACGCCCGCGACATCGAACCATTTGACGAACAGGTAATTGCAGAGCGCCTTGATGACGAAGTTCAGCGCGGCGACCACGGCCATCGCGGTGTATCGGCCCTGGCTGGCGAGCAATTGCACCAGCACCAGCACGGCGAAATAGAACGGCACCTGCACGAGTCCCCAGCGGCACAGATTGGCGACCGTCGCGGTGTTTTCCGCGCTGAACGCGCCGTGCTGGAACAACAGGCGCACGGCCAACGGCATCAGCAGCCACGCGAACACCACGGCTACCGCGCCGATGCCGAGCATCAGCAGCGACCACATCAGCGCCGTGCGTCGCGCGCGATGCGGATCGCCCGTGCTGAGCACCTCCGAGAGCACCGGCAGCGTCGCGCGGCTGATTGCGAGCGCGCCCATGCCGAGGATCAGCGCGAGCACGCGATTCGCATAGCCGAGCGCGGCGATCGAGCCATCGCCGAGACCGGCGACGAAGTACTGATCGAGCGGCGCGCTGAAGCTCATGATGAACTGGCCGATCATGAACACGCCGATCGCGCCATACATGCGCTTCCATTGCGGCGCGCGCAGCGAGAAGCGGATCGACAAGGGAATGTGATCGGCCTTGCTCGACAGCACGGCGAGCACCACCGCCTGAACCAGAAAGCCGAGCGTGGTGCCCCAGATCAGCGCCGCCGATGCGCGGCCATTGGTCCACAGCAGCACGAAGCACAACAGCACCAGCGCGGGCACGCATTCGAGCAGCGTATTGACGTGACGCTCGCGCGCCTGCAAACGCGCCGCGTGCACGCAGATGGTCAGCATCAAGATGCCGATCGGCGCCATGCCGAACATCATCTTGCCGGACAGTTCGCGGGTTTCATCGGACAGACGGCCCGCCATGAAATGCAGCACGAAGGGCCAGCAGACCCACAGCACGATCGCAAACACGAAACCGACTGCGATCGCCATCGTCTCCAGTTCGCCCAGGAAAAGCTTCTGCTCTTCCTTCGGCTGACGACGCAAATCGACTAACGCGGGAATCAGCACGCTGCTCAGCACGGCCACCAGCGTGACCGGCAGCCACGACACCAGCGTCACGGTGAGCTGATACGCATCGACGACATGATTCACGCCGAAGCGATACGCAATCGCCATTTCCTTGAATGCGCCCGCGCACTTGCCGATCAGCACGAACAGCGACAGCCGTATCGCGCTGCGCGCGATACGAACGTGGTCAGGGTGGATTTGCAGCAGACGAGTGCGCCACCCGGCTAATTGGTATTTCAACGCAGTCATCCTTGCGAGCTGGATTGCGAGCTGGAAATGGGAGCCGTCACGCGTTCAACGCGCTGCGCTCAGCGATAAAGCGGATATACCAGGGCATGGCCTGACGCAGCCCTTCGCCGAGCGCGATCTTCTGGCCGTAACCCAGCAAGCGTTCGGCTTTATCGACATTGGCCTGCGAATGACGCACATCGCCGGCGCGCGTGGGCGTGTAGACCGGACGCACGTCGCTGTTCACGCCGTTTTCCGCGAGCGTCGAAACGAGGCGTTCGAACAGTTGATTCAGCGTCGTGCGATCACCGACCGCGACGTTGTAGACCTCGTTGCGCGCGTTGTCTTCGGCCATCGCGGCGAGCAGGTTCATCTGCACGACGTTATCGATAAAGCAGAAGTCGCGGCTGGTTTCGCCGTCGCCGTGAATCAGCACGTCCTTGTTCTGGATCAGCGCGGCGGTCCACTTCGGGATCACGGCGGCATACGCGCCGTCCGGGTCCTGACGCTTGCCGAACACGTTGAAGTAACGCAGGCCGATGGTCGAAAAACCATACGTGCGCGCGAACACGCCCGCGTAGAGTTCGTTGACGTACTTGGTCACCGCGTAAGGCGACAGCGGCGAACCGATGCGTTCTTCCACCTTCGGCAAACCCGGATGATCGCCATACGTCGATGAAGACGCCGCGTATGTGAAGCTCTTTACTTCGGCATCGCGCGAGGCGACCAGCATGTTCAGAAAGCCGCTGATATTCACATCGTGCGTGGCGATCGGATCGGCGACGGAACGCGGCACCGAACCCAGCGCCGCTTCGTGCAGCACGCGATCCACGCCCTTCACCGCCGCGCGGCATGTATCGAGATTGCGGATATCGCCTTCGATGAATTCGAAACGCGCCCATTGCGCGGGTTCCACCGAGCGCTGAACCTCGTCGAGATTGCGCCGGTGGCCCGTCGAGAAGTTATCCAGCCCGACCACCTTCTGGCCGAGCTTCAACAGCGCTTCGAGCAGATTCGAGCCGATAAACCCGGCCACACCCGTGACGAGCCACGTTTGCGGTTGTTGCCGGAGTTGATGGCGAATCAGGTCGTATCTGTCGGTCATGCGGTCACCTCGTGCCTTGCTCGTCGTAGCTTCGTTCACAGACGCAGATCGCTTTCCGCGCCCGAGAACACGTATTTCAGGTCGTACAGAACGTGCGAATCCTTGCCCAGTTCGCGCAGTGCGCCCGCGCCCATATCGGCGAATTCCTTGTGCGCAACCGCGACCACCACCGCGTCGTACGCACCCTTTTGCGGCGCGTCGATCGGCAGGAAACCGTATTCGTGCTGCGCTTCTTCCTTCGAGACCCACGGATCGTAGACATCGACATTCACGCCGTAGTCCTTCAGTTCCGTGATGATGTCCGTGACCTTGGTGTTGCGCAGGTCCGGGCAGTTTTCCTTGAAGGTCAGACCCATGATCAGCACGCGCGCGCCCGGAATATGAATCTGGCGGCGCGTCATGGCCTTGATCAGTTGCGCGACGACATGGCTGCCCATGCTGTCGTTCAGGCGACGTCCCGCCAGAATGATTTCCGGGTGATAGCCGATCGCCGCTGCCTTGTGCGTCAGATAGAACGGGTCCACGCCAATGCAGTGACCGCCCACCAGACCCGGACGGAACGGCAGGAAGTTCCATTTGGTGCCCGCCGCCAGCAGCACTTCTTCCGTGTCGATATCCATCTTGTTGAAGATGATCGACAGTTCGTTCACCAACGCAATGTTCACATCGCGCTGTGTGTTTTCGATGACCTTCGCCGCTTCCGCCACGCGAATGCTGCTCGCCTTGTACGTGCCCGCCGTGATGATCTCGGCGTAGAGCGCGTCCACCTTGTCGGCGATTTCCGGCGTCGAGCCGGACGTCACCTTCTTGATGTCCGTCACGCGATGCTTCTTGTCGCCCGGATTGATCCGCTCGGGGCTGTAGCCCGCGAAGAAATCGACGTTGAACTTGAGGCCCGAGCGGCGCTCCAGCACCGGCACGCATTCCTCTTCGGTCGCGCCCGGATAGACAGTCGATTCGTAGATGACGATATCGCCCTTCTTGAGCACGCTGCCGATGGCTTCGCTCGCGGAGATCAGCGGCGACAGATCGGGACGCTTGTAGACGTCGATCGGCGTCGGCACCGTGGCGATAAAGACATTGCAATCGGCGATATCGGCGATATTCGACGTGTATTGCATGCCGGTGGCTTGCGCCAGTTCTTCGTCGCTCACTTCGAGCGTGACGTCGCGGCCTTCGCGCAGCGCGTTGATACGCGAGCTTTTGATATCGAAGCCGACGACCGGAAAGCGCTTGCTGAATTCCACCGCCAGCGGCAGGCCGACATAGCCCAGACCCACAACGGCGATTTTGATGTCAGATAACGTGGACACGAAAACTCCCCAGGATTTTTTATTCAGAACGACGATGGCGCGCGCCATCGTCCGTAGTCTTGTATTTGCTCGTGCTTTACTCGTTCGACTCGTAGCCGTGCGCGACATACGAGTAGTTGCCGTAGCGGCCGATCGAGCTGTAGCCCATGGCGTTCGCTTCGTAGCCGTTCAGCAGCACGCCGTTCACGCTCGTGCCGATCTGCTCGAAGCGACGCACGGACTCGTTGATGTCCTGCGTGCGCGTGTCGCCGTAGCGTGCGACCAGGAACACGGAACCCGCGACCGGCGCGATGATCCCGGCATCGGATACGGCGAGCACGGCGGGTGCATCGAGCAGGACGATGTCGTAATTGCCCGACACTTCGTCCATCAGCGACTTGAAGCCGTCGCGCAGCAGCAGTTCGGCCGGATTGCCCGGATACGCGCCCGTCGAAATGAAGTCGAGATTCGGCATCACTTCTTTATGCAGGCTCTTTTCGAGCGAACCGGTGCCGTCGAGAATGTCGGCAAGACCCGGACCGCGCGGCAGATCGAAGTACGCATTCAGACGTCCGCGACGCAGATCGCTATCGACCAGCAGCACGCGCTTGCCGCCTGCGGCCATCATCGTGGCCAGATTCACGGACACGAACGACTTGCCGATGCCCGGCAGCGGACCGCCCAGCATCACGATGTTGTTGCGCGCGCCGGTCATGGCGAACTGCAGCGACGAACGCAGCATGCGCAGGCTTTCGACCGTCGGGTCCTTCGGATGATGCGCGGCCAGCACGTTCTGTCCCGGCACGCTGCTGCCGATACGCGCTTCCAGTTCGCGTTGACGCGCGCTGAGCGGAATCGTCGCGAACACGGCGAGGCCGGTGCCGACTTCGAGTTCATGCGGATCGGTGACGCCGCGGAACAGGAAGTCGCGCAGCAAAGCGAGCGCCGAACCGAACAGCAGACCGATCACACCGGCGATCAGCAGGATCATCGCTTTGGCGGGCTTGACGGGACGCTCGGGCACATCGGCCTGATCGATCCACTGCACCGAACTGACCTTGCCCGCCTTGATGAGGCGAAGCTCATCGACGTTCTTGCGCATCGCCGTGTACAGATCGGTGTTGACGCGCACGTCGCGGGCGAGGCCCAGCGCGCCCTGTTCTTCCGACGGAAGCGCCTTGGTGCGATCCGTCAGGTCGCCAATAAACTTCTTGGTCGATGCAATCTGCTGCGTCAGCGCCAGCACTTGCGGGTGATTCGGCGCGTACAGCGCGGAGAGTTCCTGACGCTTGCGTTCCAGATCGAGCAACTGGCCGTTGGCCGTCACGCTCTGCTGAAGCATCAGCTTGCCTTGCTCGCTCAGATCGAGCATGGCGTGCTGATCGCGATAATCGTTATAGGCGTGCTCGCTCGCTTCCATCTGCGCCTTCGCTTCCGGCAGACGCGATTCGAGAAACTCCAGCGAGTTATCGGCGATGGCGGTCTTGCGTGCGCCGTTCAGTTGCACGTATTGCTGACCGACCATGTTGATGGTCTTGCTCAGGCGCACGGGGTCGGTGCCATCGAGCGAAACCTTGAACACGCCCGACTTCGCGCCTTGTTCCGAGATCAGCAGATGCTTTTGCAGATCGGTGATGGTGTCCTGACGCGAACGATGCGTCACGGCGAAACCCACGCCCGGCAGACCGTTGATCTTGTCCACATGCAGCGTGATGTTGCCTTCCGATGTCGGGAACTGTTCGGTGACGCCCACACGGCCATGCACCGGCGCATCGAGACCACGGCCCGTCAGCGTGTACTTGCCATCGCCGTCGGCGGTCAGGCTATAGGCCGCGCCGTTCATGCGCTCCGGCACGTCGAAGTCGGAGACCTGGATCGATTCGGTGCCCCACGCGTAGTTGCCGTAGCCGAACAGTCCGGGCGTCGAGAGGTCGTCGCTGTGGCGCGCGAAGAAACCGCCGATCAGCGGCATGTAATGCGGGCGCGCTTCGATGTAGAGCTTGAGCGCGTCGACCGTGCCGGCCGCGATGGCCTTCGATGCGACCACCTGCATTTCGGCTTCGGCGGACGCTTTCTCATCGAACAGGGAAGAGACGCTGCGCAACAGGTCGCGATTGTCCGATGACGACGCCACGCCATTCGAATCTTCCACTTTGAACAAAATGGAAGATGAATAAACCGGAGTTGAAAGAAATGCATATGCCGCGCCGAGCAATACGATTACGACCGTGGTAATCGCAATAAGCCAGCGGTGCGAGACGAGCGCGCCGATAATGGACCATAAGTCCAGGTCTTCGCCTATCCGGCTTTTCGAATGCGACGTTTGGGCGCTCTTGTTCATCAAAGATCCGCTGGAGTAATTCATTTGGCGATCATTCCCGTACAAACCGGCCGTTTTATTAGCTTTAGAAGTGTCAGAGGCTTGAATCAAGCATCTTCATCGCGATGCCATAATCGGCTGGCAGCGCAACGATCTCCGTGTTCGTTTTCATAAGACATCTCCTCTTTCGAGGACGACGAAAAGTATCATTACTCGAATCGCAACGTATGCGCGGCAGCGCACAGTGGCTTTCCCCTCATAGTGTCGAAATATGCGGCGAAAAATGGTGTTATTCTTGGCGCCGCCAAAGAATCTAAAACAATCAATCAACAGACTTATTCCATGTTTGGTCATACCTGAATATTCCGACTCAGGCCGTTCAAATCGCGGTAACGCGTTTTGACCGAGTCTCGTCACAAACATGCAGTAAAGCGTTTTCGCCTTTGTTGTCCAAGCCACATAAGCGCGGATATTCTCAGGTTGAAACTCGTTTTTTTCGTTGGCCCACCGACAACTAAACATCGCCGAGTCAGATATTGGATCTGGCGTGGAGAAAAAGATGGTCAATCTTGCGGCAGGATTTGTCTGCTCGTTTATTGTGGTTTTACTCATCGTTCGAAGCTCGAAGCTTCACGGGGTGTTTTCGCTCGATCACGATCTGGGCGGAATACAGAAAAATCACGCATATGCGGTGCCGCGCGTAGGCGGCATGGGGATCGCGTGTGCGCTGGTCGCGGTAGTGTTGTGCGAGCCGCTGTGGATGAAAGCGCCGTTCCGGGAATCGGTGCTGCTGCTGGTCTGCGCCATCCCGGCGTTTGCGAGCGGTGTGATCGAAGATCTGACCAAGCGCGTCTCGCCGCGCGTGCGTCTGATCTGCACGCTGCTGTCCGCGCTGTGCGGCGCGCTGCTGATCGGCGCGGTGGTGAATCGCGTGGATGTGCCGGTGCTCGATCACTGGATGACCTTCGCGCCGCTGGCCATCGGCGTGACCATGCTGGGCGTGGCGGGATTTTCCAACGCGGTGAATATCATCGACGGATTCAACGGGCTGGCGGCGGGTGTGGCGATGGCCATCGTCGCGTCGATCGCATACGTGGCGTATTCGGTAGGCGACGAACTGGTGCTGAGCATGTCGCTCACCATGCTCGGCGCGCTGGCCGGGTTCCTGTTCTGGAATTTCCCCTCGCCTTCCGTGTTCCTGGGCGACGGCGGCGCGTATCTGACGGGCTTTATCATCGCCGAATTGCTGATTTTGCTGATTGCGCGCCATCCCAACGTGTCGGCGTGGTACGCGTGCGTGGTCGCCATTTATCCGACCTTTGAGACGCTGTTCTCGATCTATCGCCGCCGCGTGTGCGGTAATCGCGATGTCGGCCAGCCGGACGGACTGCATCTGCATACGCTGGTGTTTCGGCGGATCGTCGGCAAGGGACGCAACGCGACGCCGCGTCAGCGCACGCGCCGCAATTCGCGCACATCGACTTATCTGTGGGCGCTGAATCTGATCGCCGTGCTGCCCGCGACGCTGTTCTGGGATAACCCGGCGGTGCTGGCGGCGACTATCGTGGTGTTCGTGACGGCTTATGTGCGCATGTACGTGGCGATCGTCAAATTCCGCACGCCGCGCTGGCTGGCGTTCAGCGCTTCGACGCCGGTGATTACAGCGTCGGGCGAGCGTGGGATCATCGAGCGTCGCTGAAAATTACGCTGCATCAACGAAAAACCCGGTAGCCGAATGAACGGCTACCGGGTTTTTCTTTTTGCGGCGGCTTTTGTTGCGACGGCGGCTTTCATCAAGCCGCCGCCTGCATCGACTGATCAGGCCGCGCCGAGCATCAACGACGGCTGATACTTCTGCACCACGCCGCGTCCCTCCAGCCAAAGCTGGAACATCAGCACGCTCCACAACTCGCGCTGCCAGTTGCGCGCACCGGAAAGGTGCTCGGCCCACTTTCTTCGGATAACCGACGGCTCGAAAAATCCCTCACGCGCGATGCGCTTTTCATCGAGCAAGGCTTCCGCCCAGCCGCGCAGACGGCCGCGCAGCCATTCGCCGATCGGCACGCCGAAACCCATTTTCGGACGTTCGATCAACTCGCGCGGCACACGCCGATACAACACCTGACGCAGCGCCCACTTCGTCTGCGCGTCGCGCACTTTCATCGACTGCGGCAGACGCCAGGCGAATTCCACCACGCGATGATCGAGGAACGGCACGCGCGTTTCGAGCGATACGCCCATCGCCGCGCGATCGACCTTGGTGAGAATGTCGTCGGGCAGATAGGTGAGCAGATCGAGCACCATCATGCGATGCGTCGCGTCCATCCCGGCGAGTTCCGGCGCGTTGCCGCTCAACAAGGTCGCGGGTTCGTAACCGCCGATCACCGCAGGCACCGGTTCTTCCCACTGCGACATCACGCCGAGATAAAACTCGTCGAACGTTCGGCACTTCATCATGCCCGCGCCTTTGTGCAGCCTGTGCCCGACATTGCCGCCCGCCACCAGACCCGGCCGCACGCGCCGCGCGACATTCGCCAGTCCGTTCCACGATTCCGGCGAAATACCGGTGATGGCCTTTGCCGTCAGATTGCGCAAGGGCGCGGGCATGCGCGACATGCCGTTCCACATGCCCGGCGCTTGCTGATATCGCGTATAGCCGCAAAAAAGTTCGTCGCCCGCGTCGCCGGAAAGCGACACGGTGACGTGTTCGCGCGCCAATTGCGAAACCAGAAAGGTCGGAATCTGCGAGGCATCGGAAAAAGGCTCGCTATATAACTCGGGCAAACGCTGAAGCACGTCGATGGATTGATCGGCGGAAACATACATTTCGGTGTGATCCGTGCCGAGATGACGCGCGATTTCCTTGGCGTACTTCGCTTCGTCGAACGATTCTTCGTGAAAGCCGATCGTGAACGTTTTAATCGGCTTCGACGATTCCGCCTGCATCAGCGCCACGACCGTGGACGAATCGATTCCGCCTGAAAGAAACGCGCCGATCGGCATATCGGAGATCATTTGCTGACGCACCGAGCGTTTGAGCAAAATCTCCAGTTCATTCACCGCTTCTTCAGCGGTTCCGGAAAACGGCCGTGCCATTCCGTTCTGCGCGGCATCGACAGCAGACCAATAAGTCCACGATTTCGATTCGCGCCGTTCTGCTGAAACCGACAGCATGCAGCCGGGCTCCAACTTAAATAAGTCTTTATAAATCGAGTAAGGCGCCGGCACGCAGCCATATCGCAATTGAAGCGTCACCGCGCCGCGATCGATTTCATCTTCGAAACCCGGATGAACGCGCAGCGCATTCAGCTCGGACCCGAATAGAAATACGCGATCGCGCCCTTTTCCATGCCATCCGTAATAAAGCGGCTTTTCGCCGAGGCGGTCGCGCGCGAGCGTCAATGTGCGCGTTTGCTTATCCCAAACCGCAAACGCGAACATGCCGATACTGCGCTCAACCGTGGGTTGAATGCCCCACGCGTCAAAGCCGGCGAGCAAAGTTTCGGTGTCCGACGTGCTGCGCCAGTCCGGCGCTGCGCCCGCGTCCTGGAGCGACTTGCGCAGCCCCAGATGATTATAGATTTCGCCATTGAAGACGATCACGTAGCGGCCGCTGGCCGACGGCATCGGCTGATGGCCGGCGGCAGAAATATCCTGCACCGACAAACGCCGATGCCCGAGCGCGACCTGCGATTGCTGATCGATCCAGGCACCGTTATCGTCCGGGCCGCGATGCGCAATCGCATCCGCCATTCGTTCGATTATTAAATCTGCGTGAAAATCCGCATTCCAACATCCTCCCACGAAACCAACGATGCCACACATTCGCACACTCCTTGATTTTGCGTTTGCGACTCGTAGTTTTTGTTGTTCGACATGGCCGCAGCTCTCTCTGTTTTTAATCTCTTCCAGCCCATGCGCACGAATTCCCCGGAAAGGATTCGAAAGCATTGAATCTTGCTGTTTGCTAGGCTGGAGATACGCGCTCGGCTAAACTCTCATTCATGCCGATTCGATTTGACATTAGTCGAACGAAACACGCGTTCGAATTGTCGGTATGTCATTTATATTGCCCGCAGCGGTAATCGAGTAATTCACGCGATCCTGAAGATAAGTAGATCGCATGCACTCCATCTCATTGTTATTTCCGCGCGTCGATTCTACGTTCGTGGATTGAAAGGTTCCAGTGCCACTGGCTTTCAAATGCCGGTTAGCGTACACAAGTTTTTTCTCCTTCACTTGCGCGGCTTTTCGTCTTTTGATAGAGCGGCTAGCGGTATACCTTAATACCCGCCATCACGATTCTCTGAACGGATATTTTCGCGAGAATATCAGAGCCATTCGATTCGCCTTCGGACCTCGGCAAATTCCACTTGCAAACGATTGCTCATCGAATAAATCGCTGATTCTGCTTTTTGACCGTTCGGTTAAATCGCCGGCCGGTTGTGTGTTCGCGCACAGATGGTAAGCGCCTGCATCACTAAGGTTGTACGGCTTTTTTCGTCGGCTTGTCGTGAACGCTTATTACGATGATGCGCAAGCCGAACGTGGGGCACTTCAATCCGTTGTCTAGAGCACACCGCATGAAAGACATAAGAGTTGGGATTCTCACCAACGGCATGAGCGCGCCGGCGTGGGTGCAAGATATGTTGCGCATGAGCGTGGCGCAGGAAGGCGTGAAGATTTCACTCGTCGTTGACTATTCAATCGATGGCGCGCACGTGCGCCACGCTGATTCCGCGCGCACCCCGCTGCTCGATGCGTGGCTCGCCGTCGATAAGCGCCTGATCAAGGTGTCGCCGGATGCGTTCGAAGCGGTCGATATGTCTTCCGTGCTGGCCAACGCGCCCGTGCTGAACGTCAAAGTGGACGCGCAATCAAACGCCGAGCGCTTCGCACAACACGATATCGCGCAGATCAAGACGCATGACATCGACGTGTTTCTGCTGCTGGGCGCACTGCGTCCCGGAGATGACATTCTGAACGCGGCGTCGAGCGGTATCTGGTACTTCGAGCATGGCGATGGACAGCGAAGCCAGCAAACCACGGTCGGCATGCACGACATTCTCACCGACAGCACGCATACCGAATCCGCCTTGCAATGGCGCGTGGCCGGATCGAACCAGGCGCATACGTTGCAACGTTCATGGTCGGTCACGCATCCGTTTTCGATTCATCGCAATCGCAGTTATTGCTATTGGAAGACGCTGTCGTTTTTCCCGCGCAAGTTGCAGGAATTGCGCAGTATCGGCGCGGCTTCGTTCCGGCAGCGCTATGCCGCCGACCGCTCGCGCACGACGCCGGTGCCCGTGCGACGTCACGACAACGCGGTGAGCCGCAATGCGCTTCATATGCGGCAAATCGCTGGACTGGTGGCGCGGATTGCGGCGAGCAAGGTCGCCAATCTGACCACGCAAGAGCAATGGATGCTGCTCTACCGCTTCAGCGATGAAGCAACGCCCACGAACCCACAGACCTTCACCGAACTGGTTCCGCCGCGCGATCGCTTCTGGGCCGATCCGTTCGTGATCCGAAGGAACGGCGAGTACGTGGTGTTTATCGAAGAACTCGAATATGCGGACAATCGCGGCTACATTTCCGCGATCCGCTTCGACGCCAATCAGCAACCGATTCTGCCGCCGATCAAGGTGATTCAGCGCCCGTATCACATGTCGTATCCGTATCTGATCGAGCATGAAGGCGAGTTGTACATGATCCCGGAAACGCATCAGAGCCGCGCGATCGAGCTGTATCGATGCGTGCAGTTCCCGGACAAATGGGAACACGTGATGAACCTGATGGAAGACGTGATGGCGGTCGATACCACCATCTGGCGTCACGAAGGCAAGTTCTGGATGTTCGTCGGCATGCGCGATAACGAGCATGCTTCGCTCTCCGAAGAACTGTTCCTCTTCTCCGCCGATACGCTGCTCACGCAAAACTGGAAGCCGCATCCGCGCAACCCGATCGTCTCTGATGTGCGATGCGCGCGGCCTGCGGGCAATATCTTCGAGCACGAAGGCGCGTGGTATCGGCCGGCACAGGATTGCAGCGGCAAATACGGGCGCGCGCTGACCGTGCAGCGCATCGATGTGATCGATGACGAGACGTATCAGGAAACGCCGGTCAGTCGAATCGACGCGAACTGGACGCCTTCGATCGACCGCGTGCACACCTTCAATCGCGACGGCCAGTTGAGTCTGATCGACGGCATGAAAATTCATCGCAAGTTCAGGACGCCGGCATGAAGCAGACGCACCTTCAGGGCGAGAAGTCATCGACGATCTATACCATCCAGTATTTGCGCGCTTTCGCCGCGATTCTGGTGCTGATCTGGCATATCAAGGGCAAGAGCGCGCATATCGGCGGCGATCTGCTGTCGGGCTACGACTTCGGCTTCGCGGGCGTGGACGTGTTCTTCGTGATTTCCGGCTTCGTGATGAGCTTTATCTACAGCCGTTCGAAAGTCGGCTACCGAAGCCTCGCCACGTTCTGGTCGCGGCGCTTCGTGCGGATCGTGCCGCTGTACTGGCTGCTCACCTGCGTGGCGCTCGCCATCTATCTGATCGATCCGGCCAAGGTCAATTCGAGCGGCGGCACCACATCGATCTGGAAGTCGTTTTTGCTGATTCCCGGACCGGACAAGTTTCTGATCGAGAACGGCTGGACGCTCAGCTACGAGATGTATTTTTACGCGCTGTTCTCGTTCGCGTTCCTCTTCACCGACAAGCTGCGCGGCGCGCTTGCGGTGTGCGCGCTGATCGTCGCGCTGGGTGCGGGCAATCTGTTCCGGCCGATCGTGCCGCCATTTCTCACCGACCCGATCCTGCTCGAATTCGCGTTCGGCGTGGTCATCTTCCTGATCTTCGATCGCGCGTCGGGAACTTCAGGAATATGGATGCGGCGTGTCGGCGTGATCAGTCTGGTGGCGGGCGTGGCGGGTCTGATCGCGGTCAAGGCGCTGGACGCGCGATATCCATATGCGAAGGCGCTGACCGTGGGCATTCCGGCGGCGCTGATCGTGTTCGGCGTGGTGGCGCAGGAAAGCTGGCTGCGGCGCGCGCCGTCCGCGTTACTGGCGGGACTCGGCGACTCGTCCTATTCGATGTATCTGTTCCACCCGTTCGTGCTGTCCGCCGCCGCGATGATCTTTACGCGGCTGCATCTGGGACAGCGCGGCAGCGTGGTCGAAATGGCGTATTGGGCAATGGTCGTCGCTGGCGTGCTGATCGCGAGCTGGCTGCTGTATCGATACGTCGAAACGCCGCTGAACCGGATGGTGCGGTCGGCGGCATCGCGGATCGGCGGGCGCGGCGCGCAATCCGCGCGTGTGCCGACGGCGTAAGCGAGGTTCAGACCGCGTTCAGCAACATCTCGGCGTCTTTGACCGCATCGAATAGAGCTTCGATGGGCGTTTCCCGATCGATCACGCAGATATGCTCGATATCGAACGGCAAGGCACCGACGCCGACGAAGCGCACGGTGCCGCCGAAGCAGTCGCGCGCGCGGCCGCGGCGAACCGATGCGATGTAATGGGGAGTGACGTAAAGCGCGACAGGCATCATGGCTGGCCTCCACGATCGGCTTGATCCGAGCGGTGATCTTCGACGACGTCGGACCCGATCGGTGAAGCCAGTCTAGTCATCCACAATGCGCGGGAGCACCCTCGCTTCGGAGGGAAACCACCCCTCTTTTCGATGCCATCGGAACGCGCTAGACCGAATGTCCGAGCACGCGCGCGATGTAATGCCGTCCCCACGCTTCGCCATGCGCGATCGCTTCCGCGACGGTCTCGAACGGGCCGTGGCCGCCGGTCATCTCGCCGGAGTCATCGGCAAGTTTGCTGCCGTGCAGCGGCTGATGATCGAGCCGTGTCACGCGTACGCGGATAGCGTAGCGCTCGAGCGGTTCTGCAGCGTCTTCGTCGTCCGCCTGCGGCTCGGCTGGCTGCGGCACGGCGTCCAGCGAGAGCATGTAATCGCCCACTTCGATCTCTTTCTGCATGGCGCGTCCTCCGTCTATCCAGGCGATTGTGCTACCGCTTCGCTCATCCGAACAAGAACTTACACGCGTGCATAAGTGTGCATAAGCGTGCATTTCCGCCCGCGCATGTTATAAAGCCGCGACACTCCTCCGCTTTCTCTCGATGAACAATCGCTCTCGCCTGCTGCTCTCGCTCTGTATTCCGTTCGCGCTGCTCGGCGGCTGCACTTCGTATTACCGCAACGTCGAACTGTGCAAGGATCGCGTGCGCGCCGATTACCCGGACGCCGCCAGCGCGCCCCTCAAAATCACCGGTTCGGCGGCGAGTTATCATGGTTCGCGCGTGATCGTGCGCGGCCAGTTCCCGACGCCGCCGAAGCCGCCCGCCACGAAAATCACGCAAACGCAGGCCGCCGCCGAATGCACGTTCAGCGAGAACACGCTGACCAACTTCCAGTGGCTCGCCCCGGCGAAACTCGTTCCCAAGCCGCAACCGGAAGCCGACGCGCAATAAGGCCGCAATAAGGTCGCGATAACGCCGCACTAAGGCTTCTCGCCCGCTTTCCTGCCAGCAAAGGAGCACGCGCATGTTGCTCGCCCAGATCAGCGATCTGCACATCACGCCGCCGGGCACGCTCGCCTACGGTTGTGTCGATACCGCCGCCTACCTCGCCCGCGCCATCGATGCGCTCAATGCGCTCGATCCGCGCCCCGACGCCGTGATCGTCACCGGCGATCTGGTCGATGCGGGCGGTATCGGCGAATACGAGCAGTTGCGCGGCTTGCTCGACCGGCTGGCGATGCCGTGCCATCTGCTGGTCGGCAATCACGATGACCGCGCGAATTTCCGCGCGGTGTTCGGTGCGCGCGCGATCGTCGCGGACGATGGCTTCGTGCATTACGCGTTCGATGTGGCGGGCGTACGCGTGATCGCGCTCGATACGCTCGATCCCGGCTCCGGCGCGGGACGGCTGTGCGCCGCGCGGCTCGCGTGGCTCGAAGCAAGGCTCGACGAAGCGCGCGGCCTGCCCGTGCTGATCGCGATGCATCATCCGCCCGTGGTGACCGGCATCGGCTTTATGGACGCGATCCGCCTCGCCCCCGACGACAGCGCCGCGCTCGATGCGCTCTTGCGCCGTTATCCGAACGTCGGGCGGATCGTCTGCGGACATGTGCATCGGGCAATCACGACGGCGTTTGGCGGCACGATCGCGTGGTGCGCGCCTTCGACGGCGCATCAGGTCGCCTTGCAGTTGAAGCCGGACGGCGCGGACGCCTTTGTGCTGGAACCGCCGGCCTTCGGTTTGCATCTGTGGCGCGCGGAAACGGGATTCGTCACACATTGCCGAAGCGTCGATCAGGGCGACGGATCGCATCCCTTCTAGAAACGTACTCGATTGCTGCCAAAACGCAGCGAATCTTTCTCAAAATTCGCTTGACTGTCTTATTTTCTACCGTTAATTCTTAAGCGCGCACAAGATTCTTCTGATGGTTGCGCGTAGAAGAACGAAACGGAGATGAAATGGCAAGTGCAGTGAAGCATGCGGGCGTGCTCGCCCTGATGCTGGGCGGAAGTTCGATCGCTCATGCGGGATTTGATTGCAGCGGTTCGCACGGCGGCTGGCGCGTCACCAACTCGGATAGCTGGACCGGCACGGACAAGCTGGAGCACTTCGGCGCATCCGCGCCGTTCGGGGCGCTCGGCGCGTACGTCACGCGCGACACCGCGCATCCGGCTATTTACGGCGGGTTGCTGGGCACCGTGCCGGGTCTGGCGAAGGAAATCGTCGATGGCACCTGTCGCTCGGACGGCTTTTCCTACAAAGATCTCACCGCCGATGCCCTCGGCGCGTTTGTCGGCGCATCGCTGATGCATTGGGCGATCATGTATCAGCGCGATGCGCACAGCATGACGCTGGGCGTGCGGTATTCGAGCCGCTTTTAGACGCGCTTATAAAACACGCTTATCGGGCGAACGCTTCCATCGCGTCGAGCACGCGATCGAACTCCAGCGATTTATCGAAGAAATGGCGCACGCCGAATTGCAGGCAGCGCTCACGATACGTCGGCAACGCGTGATTGGTCAGCACGGCGACGAAGGCATCGTGCGTGCTGCCGCTTTCCTGAAGCCACGCGAGCACGTCGAAGCCCGAGCCGCGTTTTAATTGCAGATCGACGATCACGCCGTCGAAGTGCTGCGTCGAAAGCAGCGCGATGGCGTCATCGTGCGAATCGGCAAAAGCGGTGACGCGCCAGCAGCCGAGCGCGTCGATCGCTTCGGTCAGGCTGCGGCGGATCAGCGGCGAATCCTCGATCAGCAACACCGCGAGCGCGGAGCCGCGCGGCCGGTTCGTCGCGGTGCCTTTATCGGTGACGATGTGATTGCCCACGTCGGGCACCCTCCTCGCTACACGCGCCGTGCGACGCGCGTCAATCTATTCGATCAGCCCGTTCTTGATGGCGTAGTACGTCAGATCGGCGTTATTCGAAAGCCGCATTTTTTCCAGCACGCGCGCGCGATAAGTGCTCACCGTCTTCACCGACAGATGCAGCTCCTGCGCGACCTCCGTGGGAATGCGGCCGCCTGCGAGCTTGCAAAAAATCTGAAACTCGCGCTCGGACAGCGTTTCGTGCGGCCGTTCCGCCGCGGGTTTTTCCAGCTTGTCGGCCAGCGCATCCGCGATGAACTCCGACAGATACCGATGCCCGCGCGCCACCGTGCGGATCGCCCGGACGATTTCCTCGGGCGCGGCATCCTTGTTCAAATAGCCGTTCGCGCCGGCCTTCAGCAAATTGATGGCGTACTGGCTTTCGGGAAAGCCGGACAGCATCAGCACGCCCTGCTCGGGCCGAATCTGCTTGATGACGCGCAAGGTATCGACGCCGTTTTTATCGGGCATGGCGATGTCGAGCAACACGCAGTCGAACGCCTGCGCGCGAACATGCGCGATGGTTTCATCGCCGGTTGCGGCTTCGGCGGCGACTTCCATATCGGGTTCGTCGGCGACGAACTGCTTGAAACCGCTGCGCACGATCGCATGGTCATCGGCTATCAGGACTCGGATCATTCGCGCGATGCGCGGGGTCGCGCTGTGTCGTTGGTATTGCTGGTCATTCTAACTTCGTACTTCGCGCGAGTCTGCGTTTCAGCGACTCGCGCGGTCACAGTTCGATTAGCCGTCGCGGCCTTCGAGCAAGTCGGCCATATCGTCGGCGTGTTCTTCTTCGACCGCCAGAATCTCTTCGAACAGGCGGCGCGTGGTGACGTCCTTATCGCCGAGATAACGGATGATTTCGCGGTAGGTATCGATCGCAATACGTTCGGCAATCAGATTCTCGCGGATCATATCGATCAGATCGCGGCCTTCCTTGTACTCGGAGTGCGAACGCGACTTGAGGCTGTCCGGTGCGAAATTCGGTTCGCCACCGAGTTGCACGATACGTTCGGCGAGCGTATCCGCATGTTCCTGCTCTTCGTTGGCGTGTTCCAGAAACTCCTGCGCGACGGCTTCCGAATGGATGCCCTTCGCCATGAAGTAATGGCGCTTATAGCGCAGCACGCAGACGATTTCCGTCGCCAGCGAGTCATTCAGCAGCTTGAGCACGGTCTCACGATCCGCGCCATAACTCGAGGTGACCGGACCTTCATCCATATGCTGACGCGCATCGGCACGGATTTTTTCCAGGTCGAGAACAAACGCGTCGCGGGATTCGCGGGATTCTTGCGGGGCAGCTTTTGCAGCAGACGATTTAGCCATTTGATTCGCTCCTTGATTCTTCGAGATGGGTGAATGTTGGCGGTCGCTCGCTTGATGATCCGCTGATGCGGCGCTCCGGCCATCCAATCGAAAACGGACATGCACGTGGCATGCCCGCTTCTTTTTTCTTTAGGTTTCTTTAGCGCCGTACTGCGCGCATCAGCGCGTCACCCTCGGAACACGCCGAGCAGCAACGTGACGACAAACACCACCAGGAAAATGAAGAACAAAATCTTGGCGATTTCAGCCGCGCCCGCCGCGATGCCCGTAAAACCGAACACGGCCGCAATGATGGCGATAACGAAGAAAACTGCAGCGTAGTGAAGCATGGCTCCTCCTTGATTACTCGATCACGTTGGGTTTGCACCGCTTACCGAAGACTGGAAATTCCGCGCTATTCCTCGCTAATCGATGGCTTTTTTAGTGACGACGAACCCGAGCACCAGAAACACGACGCACAGGATCAGGAACAGCACAAACAGGAATTTCGCGATTGCGGCAGCGCCCGCAGCCACGCCCGTAAAGCCGAGCAGACCGGCGATCAAGGCCACGATGGCGAAAAACAAAGCCCATTTCAGCATGGTCGTTCCCCGTAGGATTGGTTGATGGAGCCATCGTAGCGAGGCTTTCCGGCGCGCACATTCGGGCTGGCTCCTTTTTTGCTGTGAGAATCGACTGACAACGGGTTTTAAACGGCTTTCAACCTAGAAAAATCATGAGCCACGTTTCGCGTGCTGCGTTTTCGGATTTGCTGCCAGAGCCGGCTTCGCCCGTCGCGCCTATTGCGCGACTGAACGGCTGGATGCATCGCTATAGCTGGGCGGTGGCGATGACGGTCGCCATCGTCATTACGGTGGGCGGACTGGTGATTCTGGAGTCGGGGCGCATGCGGATCGCGGGCGAATACGAGACCGCGCTCGACGCGAAAACCGCGACCGCGCAACTGTCCGCGTTGACCGCCGATTTCGCCACGCTGACCGCCGAACAACGCGGTTTCGCGCTCAAAGCCGATCCCGCGTACAAGGAACACTTCGAGCAGGCCGCCGCACGCGTGCGCCACGGTTTGATCGCGCTGGATACGTACTATCGGCGGATTGGGGATGACACCGCGCTTGCCAGCTTCGCGCAGATCAGCGCCGCCGCCGACGAGGAAATCCGCGATGGCCGCGCGCGTATCGCCGAATTGAGCGATACAGCGACGCCCCGCGCACAGGCCCTCGCCCTGCCGCCGCCGGACAGCAGCGCAACGCTCGATGCCGCGCTCGCCCTGCTGCGACTGAACGAAGAACAACGCGCGCAGCATGCGCTCGATTCAAGCCGCGCCGATCAGCGCATTTCGACCTTGTGCGTCGGCGCGTTGTGCGCGCTGAATATCGTGCTGTTTCTGCTGCTGTTCCGGAATCTCGGGATTCAGCTCGACAAACAGGATCGTGTGCAGAAGAAACTCATCACGCAGCAGGAAGAACTCGATCGGCTGGTTTTCGAACGCACCAAGCAACTCGAAGCGCTTGCGTGGCATTTGCAATCGGTCAGCGAGAACGAGAAAACGCAGCTCGCGCGCGAATTGCACGACGAACTCGGCTCGATTCTCACCGCGAGCAAGATGGATGTGGCATGGGTGCGCGGCAAGTTGAAGGACGCCGAACCCGCCATGGCCGACAAACTCACGCGCGCGCTCGGCAGTCTCGATCAGGGCATTCAGTTGAAGCGGCGCATCATCGAAGATATGCGGCCGACGGTGCTGGCGAATTTCGGTCTGGTTACCGCACTGCGCTCACTCGTCGATGAATCCGCGCAGCGCAACGGCTGGATCGTCGATTTCGATTTGCCGGGCGAGGATGTGAAGCTCGGTGAGGCGATTGAAATCGCGCTGTTCCGCGTCGCGCAGGAAACGCTGACGAACGCGGCGAAGTATGCGCACGCGAGCCGTATCGGCGTGGCCTTGACGATGGATGACGAGCAGGTGTCGCTGCGTATTGCCGATGACGGCGTGGGTATCGAACCGCAGGATTTGCAGCGCACGCATACGCACGGGCTGGTTGGCATGCGGCAACGCGTATCGGCGCGTGGCGGGCGCTTTGAAATCGAACGCACCGTGCCGCATGGCACGAGCATCAGCGTATCGATGCCGCGCGAACGCGTGGCCGCTGTCGTTACTGCAGTCGCCGAACTGCCGCTCACGTAGGACGATACTGACGCGAAATCCGGAGCGCGCCGACAAGGAAACACGAACGCGCCTACAGCCTCACCCATCGCGCTTTTTTATGATTGTTCGCACCGGAGGTCCTTCGTCGAAGGCCACGTAGATACGCAATCCGACTCCAAGGGGAAGACATATGACTCGAATCATCGCTATGCTGCTGCTCGCCGGCACCGCTATCCTCGCAGGCTGCAACACGATGGCGGGCGCAGGCCAGGACATCTCGAAGGGCGGCAACGCTCTGACCAACTCGGCTGAGAAGCACGAGTAAGTTTTCAGCGGTCGCATCCGCTATGTGTTTAAAAAGTTTTATTGCGTTGATGTAGTTCCCTGTCTGTCCGCCGCCTTCGGGCGGCTTTTTTTTGCCTGTTTTTCGCATGCTTCATGCGTTAAAAAACCCGCCGGGTTGAGTCGGCGGGTTTGGTTTGTGGCTTCAATCGATCACAGCGTATCGGGCAATTCGATGGCCGGAGTTTGCGTATTGCCACCCTGCGCCACCAGCACCCGAATCTTGTTCGGGATCACTTGCGACAGCGCATTGCCCGACGGCAACGTGGTCACGAGCCAATCCGCATTGTTGGTCAGATCGAACGATGCCGACGTGTAGATCGGCGTCTTCGAACCCGGCAGCGTAGCGATAAGAATGTACGTGCCGCCCGACACGTAGATCGAATCCTGCGTGGTCGCGGGCACGGCGTTCTTGTAGCCGATGCCGGCCATGGTCGGGCTGACGTTGGTGATATTGGTGCCGGGCGCGACGAGATACAGATCGACATTCTGCGCATTCGCCGATGCGTTGAAGCCCCGCACGCGCGCACTGCCCGACAGCAGGCCCTTGTCGAACGGATCATCGATCACTGCGATCGACGGCAGGAAGCCCGCGTCCGGCAACGCGATCACGGTGTACTCATGTCCTTTCGCGGCGTTGTTGATGCTGTTGTCGCTGGCGAGTTGCGTGGTTGTATTGACGGCGGCGTAGGAGAAGGTATGCGCGCCCGTACCGATGTTCGCGAAGTTGGTAACGGTCTTGTAGCTCAGGTTGGGTTGCAGGACTTTGCTGTTATCGTAGAAATCGACGTTGGGACCGCTTGGAATTGCGTGGATGAAATGGACTTGCGGGTCCGTGAGGCCGAGTTCCTTGCCGACATCATCGGAACTGCCGCCACAAGCGGACACCAGCGATGCAATGGCGGCCAGCGCCGTGACTGTGCGAATGAGCTTCATGTTTCCACCTTCCCGTTTATGATTTTTTAGCCCTCGACCGAGGGTGTCGAGAATCAGCAATCGATGTGCCCTTTGGTGGTGCAGAGGGCATCGGAAGGATTGGAAAGGCTTGATGCAGAAGGGTTTTTATTTGTTAGAGGAATTACTCTGTGCGCCTGTCGCGTGATTTCGTGATGCAGCCGAGAAGGCGTTTATTACACGTTTCTAAGCCAACCCGCGCCGCCGATAATCAAACCAAAACGACAGCCCTACCGACGCCAAAATCACCACCGTGGCAATCACCGTCCATTGCGTGACGATTTCCCCGAGCAGTAACGCGCCCAACATCACCGCGACAACCGGATTCACATACAAACAACTCGTCGCGACAATCGTGCTGGTATGGCGAATCAGAAAGTTGTACGCGACGTAAGCCGCCATCGATCCGATCAGCATCAGATAGAGAAACGACACGCCCGCGCCCAATCCGATATGCGTCAGCCGCTCGCCGGATAAAAGCGCAATCCCCGTCGCCATCAATCCGCCCAAACCAATTTGCAACGCCGTGGACATCAGCAAGTCAGTTGGCTGCGGAAGGCGCGTCGCCAGATGCGCGCCGCCGGCCCAAAAAATCGCGGCGCACAGAATCGCCAGCGTGCCGAAGGTCGAACTCGGCGATGGATCGCCATGATTGAGCAGCACGATGCCGATCAGCCCCAGCGCCACCGCAAACCATTCGCCCCTGGTCACGCTGCGGCCCGCCAGCGCGTTGAACACGGTTGCAAACAGCGGCACCGTGGCGACCATCACCGCCGCCGTGCCGGTGCCCACCGTGCGCATGCCCCACGCCATCATCCCGCTCGATAAACCTTCCAACAGCGTCCCGACGATCGCCGCATTGCGCACTTCCCGCGCACTCGGCATCACGGCTTTTCGATGCACGGCAATCGCAAACAGCCCGATTCCCGCGAACAGATTGCGCAAGCCGCCCAGCATCAGCGGCGGAAACGATTCGAGCGATAGATGAATCCCGAGATACGTCGATCCCCACACGAGATAAACGACCGCCAGCGCAAGCCCCACTCGCCCCTGATGGGAGCGCGGCGCGCGAAACGGAAATCGATCGGGAAAGCTGAACGGCAGACGCGGCGGCAAAGCGGACATGCGTTACTCCGCTTTGACTGCACGCCGGGCGGCGGCAGGAAGAACCAGACAGGACGACATGGCAGAACGCAGAACGGGAAGAACGTGGATAGCCGCACTAGCCTCGGGAAAACCCCGAAAACCGCAGCGCTCGACATTATGCAGTAAGCGCTCATTCGCTCTGAGGTATTTTCAAGATGGTTGCCAACACGCCACGCGCCGGTGTAACGTGTCGGCTGCTAACGCGGGGGTCCTGCGTTGCACATCGCGATTCAATCGCTTCGTGCGGCGTGGGTGAGAAATACCCTTTGAACCTGATCTGGATAATGCCAGCGCAGGGAAGCGTTCGGGTTCATCGGCATGCCGCATCCTCGCCACTTCATTCAGAACCCGATCATTTCCATCTCGTTCCTCCCTGTTTAGCTCCTGAGTCAGCGCGAGCGACGACATCGCTCGTGCTGAAACTTTAAAAAGTCCTCATGGAGAGACAGCACATGAATGCCAATCCCAAGTTCCTGTCAGAGAACGCCGTCGTCGATGCCGCCGCCATCGCGCCGCTGCCGAATTCGCGCAAGGTCTATGTCGAAGGTTCGACGCCCGACATCCGCGTTCCGATGCGCGAAATCAGCCAATCCGATACACCCGATGGCTTCGGTGGCGAGAAAAATCCGCCCGTCTACGTGTACGACTGCTCCGGCCCGTACACCGATCCCGACGCTTCCATCGATATCCGCAGCGGCCTGCCCGCGTTGCGCGCCGAGTGGATCGCCAAACGTGGCGACACGGAAGAACTGAGCGGCCTCTCCAGCGATTTCGGCCGTGAGCGCGCCGCCGATCCGAAGACCGCAGAGTTGCGCTTTCCGGGTTTGCATCGCCATCCGCGTCGCGCGCTCGACGGCAAGAACGTCTCGCAGATGCACTACGCGCGGCAAGGCATCATCACGCCGGAAATGGAGTACATCGCGATCCGCGAGAATCAGCGGCGCGCGGAGTATCTGGAAAGCCCGCGCACCAGCGGTCCGAACGGCGAAAAACTCGCCAAGATGATGGGCCGTCAGCATCCCGGTCAGGCATTCGGCGCGGCGGCATTCGGCAAGGATTCGCCGAAGGAAATCACGCCCGAGTTCGTGCGCGAGGAAGTGGCGCGCGGCCGCGCGATCATCCCCGCGAATATCAATCACCCGGAAAGCGAACCGATGATCATCGGTCGCAACTTTCTGGTGAAGATCAACGCGAATATCGGCAATTCGGCGGTCACTTCTTCGATCGGCGAGGAAGTGGACAAGATGACCTGGGCGATCCGCTGGGGCGGCGACACGGTGGTGGATCTCTCGACCGGCAAGCATATCCACGAAACGCGCGAGTGGATCATCCGTAATTCGCCGGTGCCGATCGGAACCGTGCCGATTTATCAGGCGCTCGAAAAGGTCAACGGCCGTGCCGAAGATCTGACGTGGGAAATCTTCCGCGACACGCTCATCGAACAAGCCGAACAAGGCGTCGATTACTTCACGATTCACGCGGGCGTGCGCCTGCAATACGTGCCGCTGACCGCGAATCGCATGACGGGCATCGTGTCGCGCGGCGGGTCGATCATGGCGAAGTGGTGTCTCGCGCATCACAAGGAAAGCTTTATCTACGAGCACTTCGAAGACATCTGCGAAATCATGAAGCAATACGATGTCTCGTTCTCGCTCGGCGATGGCCTGCGTCCCGGCTCCATCTACGACGCCAACGATGAAGCGCAGCTCGGCGAACTGAAGACGCTCGGCGAACTCACACAGATCGCGTGGAAGCACGACGTGCAGGTGATGATCGAAGGCCCCGGCCATGTGCCGATGCAGCTCATCAAAGAGAATATGGACCTGCAACTGGAATGGTGCGACGAAGCGCCCTTCTACACGCTCGGGCCGCTGACGACCGATATCGCGCCGGGTTATGACCACATCACCTCGGGCATCGGTGCGGCGATGATCGGCTGGTTCGGCACCGCGATGCTCTGCTACGTGACGCCGAAGGAGCACCTCGGCTTGCCGAACAAGGACGACGTGAAGGAAGGCATCATCACGTACAAGCTGGCGGCGCACGCGGCCGATCTCGCGAAGGGGCATCCGGGCGCGCAGGTTCGCGACAACGCGCTGTCGAAGGCGCGCTTCGAATTCCGCTGGGAAGATCAGTTCAATCTCGGTCTCGATCCGGACAAGGCGCGCGAATTCCACGACGAAACGCTGCCGAAGGACTCGGCAAAAGTCGCGCATTTCTGCTCGATGTGCGGCCCGCATTTCTGCTCGATGAAGATCACGCAGGACGTGCGCGATTTCGCGGCAAAGCATGGCGTCGGTGAAACCGAAGCGCTGGCGAAGGGTATGGAAACGAAGGCGATCGAATTTGTGAAGAAGGGATCGGAGATTTACCAGCCGACGTAAGCCTTTCTGATCGTTCGATTCGAGCGCGGCCCGCTGCATTGCCCATGCAGCGGGCCGCTTTCATTTTTCTGACCGATCGGGCACTTTTCCTGCTCTGTTGTACGACGAACCGGCACAAAAAGTCGACGCACAACACTCGTGGTGACGCTCGACATCCGCCGATTCATCTCATCATCGAATCAGAGAGTCTTGGAGAGTCGACATGAAAAACATCAAACAGATCGGCGCCGCTGCAATGGTCACCATGCTTTTGGGAGGGCTGACCGCTTGCGGCGACATGACCACGCGTCAACGGGATACCGCGGTCGGTGCGGGCGTGGGTGCAGCGGGCGGCGCGGTGATCGGCGGCAGCGCGCTTTCTACCTTGGGCGGCGCGGCGGT
Source organism: Caballeronia sp. BR00000012568055 (assembly GCF_029439455.1). Lineage (GTDB taxonomy): Bacteria > Pseudomonadota > Gammaproteobacteria > Burkholderiales > Burkholderiaceae > Caballeronia. The sequence goes on from NZ_JAQFVG010000268.1 coordinate 85,343, forward strand.
GGGCGGGATCATCGGCAATCAGGTTGGGAAGTAAGCGGGAGAATAAGCCGAGAAGCAAGCGGACTTTTTATCCATCGGCGGGCGTGATCACGACCCGCCTGTTTCAAGATTGTTACAAGCTCATCAAGCTTTAATCGTTTGTCACACATCGTCCGACGCGCGCGATGTGACTCGGCGAGTAAGCTGTTTCTTAACGGGCCGCGCTTCTTATTTCGGGATGCTCGGCAAGCCGTTTGCAAGGAGCAGTGCCATGATTTCCCCTCGATTCAATCTGATTTCCAGAGCAGCCGTCGCCGCGCTCGCCGGCGGACTGCTGCTCAGCGGATGCTATTACGGCTATCCGCCGTATCCCGGTTACGGATCGTCCACCGTTCCGGTCACCTACACGCAACGCGAATTCGCGATGCCGCCGGGCGCATCCGGCACTGCGGTCGCCAACGCGCCCAACGTCAATCCTGTCGCGCTTCCGCCCGGTTATGACTACGCGGTCGGGCCGCCGACATCCGCGTACTACTCGGATTACTACGCCACGCCTGCCTATGGCGCTTATCCCTATGCTTATCCGTATCCGTACGCGGGTTATCCGGCGTATTACGGCTATGGCGGTCCGTCCATCGCTTTAGGCTTCGGATACTGGGGCGGCGGCGGATGCTGCTGGCACGGCGGCGGCTGGAACCACGGATGGCACGGTGGCGGCGGCTGGCATGGCGGCGGTGGCGGATGGCATGGCGGTGGATCGAGCTGGCAAGGCGGCGGTGGATGGCACGGCGGCGGTGGCGGCGGGCACGGCCACTGAAACGGCCACGGAGCCTCGCGTAACAACGCTGCAACAATTTCTGGCCAATTCAACGCTTGGCAACGTTTGGCGATGGCGGCGCGAAACAGTGCGCCGTCACACTTTCTTTATCCGACAAGCACTTGGCGGCATCAGCCGATCCAGTGGCACGAATCTGGCTACATGTCCTCCCTATTTGCCGCGGCCTTTGCGCCGCTTTCTCATTCGGGGGGATGGGTCATGATGGCGTTCGTATTTTTCCTGATGTGGATGCTCGCTTCGATCGCGTTGCTGACCGTCTGGGTGTTTCGTCAAAACCCGCCATCGACGCATGCTTCATCGGCTGGTGCGCGTGAGGCGACGCCCGTCGAAGTCTGACGCCCGGCACTTCCGTCATGCGCGATCATTCGCGTCTTGACTGACGCGATTCCTCCCCTATTCTTAATGGGCGCGTTATGCGTTCGCTTAAGCGGCGAGCGCCCATAAGTTATCTCGACTACATCGATCCCGACGCGCGACGCCCGTAAGGAGACACGATGTTCCATCAGTTGCTGACACCCATCGCCAATTCGCTGGCGCTGTCGTTTATCGTCGCGGCGCTGCCGATTATCGTCGTGCTGGTGCTGCTGGGCTGGGCGCGGCGGCCGGCGTGGCAGGCATCGCTTGCGGGGCTGGTGGTGGCGCTCATCATCGCGATTGCGGGCTGGCATTTCCCGGTGACGCTCGCCATCGATTCGGTCGCGGCAGGCGCGGTCTTCGCGCTCTGGCCGGTCATGTGGATCGTGTTCGCCGCGATCCTGCTCTACAACGTCTCGCAACGCTCGGGACGCTTCGAAGCCTTCCGCCTCTGGATGGTCGATAACCTGCCGAACGACCGGCGCATCGTGCTGGTAGTGATCGGCTTTTCGTTCGGCGCGCTGCTCGAAGGCATTTCCGGTTTCGGCACGCCGATCGCCATCACCAGTTCGCTGCTGATTCTGCTCGGCTTCCCGACGCTCGAAGCGCTCACCTTCACGCTGATTTTCAACACCGCGCCGGTCGCGTTCGGCGCGCTCGGCGTACCGATCACCGTGCTCGGCGCAGTCACGCACTTACCTACCGATGCGCTCGCCAAAATGGTCGGTCGCCAGTTGCCTTTGTTCGCCTTCTTCCTGCCGTTCTACGTGATCGGCATCTATTCGGGTTTTCGCAACATGCTGCGCGTCTGGCCCGTGCTGCTGGTCTCGGGCGGCGCGTTCGCGCTCACGCAATTCGTGACATCGAACTACATCAGCTATGCGCTGACCGACGTACTCTCCTCGCTCGTCTCACTTATCTTGACGATCGCGTTCCTGCGCATCTGGAAGCCCGCGCCCGACGATCGTTTCGCGGTGAACGTCGATCGGATCGCCAATACCGACCAACACGGTGCCGTTGCCGGCGCGCAGGGCTGGATTCCGTGGATCGTGGTGTCGGTCGTGGTGATCGTGTGGACGGTCGCCAAAATCTTCCTGATCGGCGATGTCAAAGTGCCGTGGCCCGGTCTCGACAAAGCGGTATTCATCACGCTCTATAACCAGCCTTACGGCGCGATCTGGGACTTCCAGCCGCTCGCCACCGGCACCGCGATTCTGGTCGCCGCGATCATCACCGCCGTGCTGGTCAAGCTGCCAACGAGCGAATTCTTCGCCGCCATTTCCGATACGTGGATACAAACGCGCATCGCCATTCTGACCGTGGCGACCATCGTCGGATTGGCGTATCTGATGAACTACTCGGGCATGAACTACACGCTGGGCCTGGGCGTGGCGTCGGTCGGGCCGTTCTTTCCGCTGGTGTCGGCGTTTCTCGGCTGGGTCGCGGTGTTTCTCTCCGGCAGCGATACGTCGGGCAATGCGCTGTTCGGCAATCTTCAGGTCGTCGCCGCGCATCAGCTCAATCTCAATCCCGTGCTGATGGCGGCGACCAATTCATCGGGCGGCGTAATGGGCAAGATGATTTCGCCGCAGAACATTTCGACGGGCGTGGCGACCACCGAACTCAAGGGCAAGGAAGGACTCGTTTTTGTGCGCACCTTCAAGCATTCGATCCTGCTGACCATCCTGCTCGGCATCCTCGTCTGGTTGCAACAAAATGTGCTGACGTGGATGATTCCGCCGCATTGACAATTTGTATCTCCCGCTTCTTGCGCTCTCGTCGCCCGAGAGCGCGAAAGCGTGCAACGCGGTGGTAGCATGCGCGGACTTTCACCTCGCAGTCCGCCGTCATGTCTCCCGCCAATCTTCTCCAACTGATCGTTCTGGCCGCGCTCTGGGGCGCGTCGTTCTTGTTTATCCGCGTGGGTGTCGCCGAATTCGGCGTCGCGCCATTGATGGCGGTACGCGTGGGAATCGGCGCATTGTTTCTCCTGGCGATGCTGATCGCGCGACGCCCCATCGCGCAGACCGCGCGCACGATGCGCGAACGCGCGCTGCCACTGTTTATCGTCGGCATTCTCAATTCGGCCGCGCCGTTCTGCCTGTTTGCGTTCGCGGAACTGACCCTGTCGGCGGGCGCGACATCCGTCATCAACGCGACGACGCCCTTGTGGGGCGCGCTCGTCGCCTATCTCTGGCTGAAGGATCGGCTGACGACCATGCGCACCATCGGCATGGCGATCGGTTTTGCGGGCGTGCTCGTGCTGGTGTGGAATCAGATCGCGCCGTCGCACGATGCCAGTGCTGCGGGTGCGGCGCTTCCGGTGCAAGGGCTGCTGGCCGCTGCGGCTGCGCTGCTGGCATCGGCCTTGTATGGCGTGGCGGCCAACTTCGCCAAGCGCCATCTGATGGACGTCGATCCGATGACCAACGCAGCGGGCAGCATGATCGCCGCGACCATCGCGCTCGCGCCGATCGCGTTCTTCACCTGGCCCGCCGCGCACGTTTCCACCGATGCGTGGCATGCGGTGCTGGCGCTGGGCATCGGCTGCACGGGCATCGCATATTTTCTGTACTTCCGGCTTGTTGCCGCTGCCGGTCCCGCCCGCGCGATGACGGTCACCTTCGTCATTCCGCTGTTCGGCATTTTGTGGGGCGCGCTGTTTCTGCACGAGCACGTTTCGCTGGTGATGCTCGAAGGCTGCGCCGTCGTGCTGCTCGGCACCGCGCTCGCCACCGGCGTGATCAAACGCGTGCCGCTCTTTGGCCGTCGAAAGCTCGCGCAGTGAACTAGACTTCAAACGCTGACCGATGGTTGCCGATAGTCACGCTTCGGCATTTTTCGCATTGGTCAAATTGTTTGGATGCGCGTTGCAGTCCGCGTAACGTGAGTCATGCTTCGCGCTTTTGCGTCGGGAGCAGTCATGAGCGATACGTTCAAAAAGATCAAGCACGAAATGATGAAGATGGTGCCGCCCACTTTGTTCTTTTTCGTGCTTCTGCATGCAGTACTCATCGTTCGCGCGTTGATGGTCAAGGGAACGGGCATTGCGTTCGAAACCTCGGCGTCGGTGTTGGTGGCGTCGCTGATTCTCGGCAAGGCGGTGTTGATCGCCAATATGCTGCCGTTCATCAACCGTTTTCCGGATCATCCGCTGATCTATAACGCGGCCTGGAAAACGCTGATCTACACGATCATCGCGGGCATCCTCCACTTTTTGGAGCGGCTGTTCGAGTTCTGGAAGGAAACGCATAATCTGGCGGCGGCGAATCAGGAACTACTGCAGCACATCAATTGGCCGCAGTTCTGGGCCATCCAGATTCTTCTCTTCCTGATGATCGGGAACTACTGCATGTTCTCGGAACTCGGACGCGTTATCGGGCGCGATGCGCTGCGTTCACTGTTTCTCGGCCCGCGCGTGGACGTGGTGCCGCGCGAATGGCAGGAAAACTGATCGTTTTTTTAGAAAAGCGGAGTGTTCATGACGATGCAGGCGTTGACGCTCAGCGTGTCGATCAACCGGAACTGGAAGGATCTCTACGACGCCATCTGGCGGCCGGAAGCGTTTCAGAAATGGGCATCGGGCATGGCGGAATCGACGCTGGAACCGGACGGCGATCAGTGGAAAGCGCGCGGTCCGGCTGGCGATGTGACGATCCGCTTCACCGCATATAACGACTTCGGCGTGATGGACCACACGGTCCGTCTCGCCAGTGGCGATAAAAGCGGCGACGAAATTCACGTGCCCTTGCGCGTATTCGCAAACGGCGACGGTGCGGAAGTCACGCTCACGCTGTTCCGCCAACCCGGCATGTCCGACGACCAATTCGCCGCCGATGCCGACTGGGTGCGCCGCGATCTCGCCACGCTCGCGCAGCGCTTCTCAACGTAACGCTTATAACGCTTTACTCTCCGCGCACCGGCCCACGTCCGGCCTTGATCGCGCCGCGCTTCACCTTCCCCTCCACACGCCGCACTTGCGATGCCCGCGTCGGCCGCGTCGCGACGCGTTTCTTGCGCGTGATGCTGACACTGCGAATCAGTTCGTCGAGCCGCGCCAGCGCCGCCGCGCGATTCATATCCTGCGTCCGATACTCCTGCGCCTTGATCACCACCACGCCGTCCCGTGTCACGCGACTATCGGATAAATCGAGCAGACGTTGCTTGATATGCTCCGGCAGCGACGACGCGCGGATATCGAAGCGCAGATGAATCGCGCTCGATACCTTGTTGACGTTCTGCCCGCCCGCGCCCTGCGCGCGCACGGCCGTCAGCTCGATTTCATTCGGCGGCACGGTGAAGCTGTCGGTCATCAGTCGTGCTCCTTATCGGTGCGTCCGGGCTTCATCGGGCTTCAGGTTAATCGCTGCATTCTCGCAGCAAGTCCGGAATCGCGCCGGGTCGGCGCATCGACGGCTTGTTTGAAAATCTCGGCAGAACCGAATATTTCGACGCGCCGCCGCGCCCGCGTGATCGCCGTATAGACGAGTTCACGCGACAGCACGCGCACGAATGCGCCCGGCAACACGAGCGCCGCGTGCTCGAATTCCGAGCCTTGCGACTTGTGCACCGTCAACGCGAAGGCCGTATCGTGCGGCGGCAGCGCAGCGGGCGATACATAGCGCAGCGTGCCATCGGCCATGCGGAATGCGACGCGCAATGCGCCGTCCGCGCCCGGCAGCGCGATGCCGATATCGCCATTGAACAGGCCAAGCGCATAGTCGTTGCGCGTCACGATCACGGGCCGGCCCGCGAACCATTGCGCGCCCATCGCCAGTGCGATGCCCGCTCGCTCGCGCACCTTCGCCGCGATGCGCGCGTTCACTTCATCCACGCCGCGCGGGCCTTTTCTCGTCGCGCAGAGAATGCGGAAGCGGTTCAGCGCATCGAAGAGTTGCGCTTCGGCGGCCTGCGATGCGGGTTCGCTGTCGAGCAGAACGCTTAAAGCTTCGGCATACGGCGCGAAGCCGCGCGCAAGGCGCGTCAGCACGCGATCGTTGAGCGTGGGATGCGCGTCGTCGAAAAGCACGGCGTCGTGCGTGTCGCGCGCTTCGTGGATCGCGTCAGTCACGTCGAGCGAGGACAGCGCGGCGGATGCGTTGCCGTCGCGAATCGCAATCGACAATCGGCCGATGTCCGAGTCCAGCCCGAATCGATAATTCCGCGCGAGCCAGACGACGCAATCGGTCAACGGCGGATCGGCTTCGGTCTGCGTTTCAGGTTCGCTCCATGTGTCGAATAACACGGCGTAACCGTCGTCTTCGTCCGGCGTCGCGGCGAAGAGATCGAGTTGCGGCGGTTCAAGCTTCACCTTGGGCGGTGCTACGTTGAACCGCTTTGCATCGACGGACAGCGCCGCCGCCATTCGCGCGACGGCTGACGCACTGAACGATGGATTCGCGCTCAGTTCCGCGAACACCGCGCCCGCTTCCACCGCCGCAAGCTGATCCTTGTCACCGAGCATGACGAGACGACTGGTCGGCGCGACCGCTTCGAGCAAATGCGCCGCGAGCGCGACGTCGATCATCGATGCTTCATCCACCACGATCACGTCGTACGGCAATGGATTATCGCGATGATGTCGAAAGCCGCCATCCGCCTGCACGCCCAGCAGGCGCTGCAAGGTGAACGACGTGCGCGGCAATCGCGCCGCAAGCTCGGGCGGTAACTTGTCCGCGCGTTCGATCAGCGCTTCCTGCATGCGCTGCGCGGCCTTGCCCGTCGGCGCCGCCAGCGCAATACGCAAGCCCGGATCGCTATCGAGCAGACACGCGAGCACGCCGACCACGGTGGTGGTTTTGCCTGTGCCCGGTCCGCCGCTCACGATGGTCAGCCGCCCCGCCAGCGCAGCAAGCGCCGCGACGCGCTGCCAGTCGATATCGTTATCGGCGGGCGGGCCGAAGAAGCGCGCGATTCGTTCGGAATGCTGCGCAAGCATTTCCTCCGATACTTCCAGCCGCGCCACGCGCGCGCGTTCCATCAAGGCCTGAGCCAGCCTGCGCTCGTAATCGAAGTAGCGCGCCAGATAAAGCCGCCCGTTTTCATCGATAACGAGAGGCAGCAGGTCCGCCGAATCTGTCCGCACCGTGCACGCGATGCCGCTTGCCAGCAAGGCATCGCGCACTTCGCTGAAGCTCGCGCCGTCGCGACGCGCCAGCGCGCCCAGCGGCATGCAGACGTGACCGAGCGCGGTCGCGCGGCTCATCGCGTGGGCGGCGCGTTCGGCCCATAGCACGCCGCGTTCGTCCGCCCCGAGACACTTCGCAAGATCAGCCATGCGGCGCGCGAAGCCATCGGCCAGTGCGCTGCTTTCATCGATCACATTGACGGTGCTCATGCCGCGCCTCCCGCCATCAGCGCGTCGAGCGCTTCGACCAGTTCGAGCGACGGCCGTCCGCGATGCACGCCGCTGGCTGCATCGCCATCACGCCAGTCGGGACGCACGCCGCGCACGAACAAATACAGATAACCGCCGATATGCGTGTCGTATGCATAATCCGGCAAGCGCGCGCGCAAATAGCGATGCAGCGCCACCACGTACAACAACGCCTGCAAGTGATACGCGTGATGCGCCATGGCGTCGGCGAGCGGCGCGGCGCTGTAATCGGCGGCGGTATCGCCCAGATAATTCGATTTCCAGTCGATGATCCAGAAGCGGCCATCGTGTTCGACGATCATGTCGATGAACCCTTTGATATAGCCCGACAATGCGCCCGACTCCAACGCGACGTCCGGAAAACCGTGCGCGGCGAGCACGCGCCGCAGCGCTGCGAAATCCAGCGCGCGCGTGGGAAACAGGAACGCGAGTTCGTTCATGCGCCGCTTCATGCCGATCGACGACAGCCGCATGCCGGGCGCGATTTCAGTGGCGACCGTGTCCGCGACGAGGCGCAGCATCATCGGTTTGAGACGCAGCGCGAGCGGTTCGGGCGCGGGCATTGGATGTTCGTGCAAGGCGCGCTCGGCGGCGGGCATCCACGAATCGGATTGCGTAAAGTCAGCCAGTTCCAGCATCCGATGCAGACAATCGCCCGCCGATGCGCCGCGCGGAAAGCCGAGGATATCGTCATCCGCGAGCGGCGCGCGGGCGGGCATCGTGGCTTCGGGCGCGATTGCCGCGAGCGCATCGTGATCGGGACGCGCTTCTACCGGATGCGGCTGCTGCGCTTCGTCCCGCGCGCCCGCCGCGATCAGCGAACTGAAGCTCGCCATGCGCCAGCTATCGCGCAGGACGCGGCGGTTGGATCGCGCAACCAGTTCGCGTTCCGTCGATTCGCGCGATTCCAGCGGCTCGCGCACATCGATCACCGGCAATTCGGTGACGCTGATCGAGCCTTGCAGCGCGTTCCACGCGGCGACGATTTCAGCGGCTTCGGGTGGATCGGCGCGGTAGGCATCGAAGGAAGTGCCGTTGCCTGCGACGAGCCAGTTCAGCACGCTGCCGCGCGATTCCTTCTCCGACCGGCTCGACAGATAGCACCCCACCACCACATAGCACCGATACACCGCCCGCGTCAGCGCCACATACACGAGCCGCGCGCGTTCGGCCGCAAGCTCACGCGCAATGGACGCTTTCGCCGCCGTTTCCTCATCACCTTCGAGCCCGTAATGCAGGACCGCGATGCCCGCATCGTCGTGATATTCCTTCGCGTCGGGCAGACCGGAACCGGATGGCTCGCGCAACAGGCCATCGCCCAGAAACGGGCAGAACACGACCGCATATTCCAGCCCTTTCGATTTGTGCACGGTGACGATCTGCACCAGATTGCGGTCCGATTCCAGCCGCAATTGCGCAACTTCGCCGCCGCCCTTCTGCTCGCGTTGTGCGGCCAGCCATCGCAATGTCGGCGCGATGCCCGGTTGTTCCGCGAAACGCGCCTGCAATAGCTCAGCGAGATGATTGACGTTGGTGAGTCGGCGCTCGCCATCGGGCTTCACGACCAGCCGCGCGGCAATCGATACCTCGCGCGCCAGCGTGCGCCACATCACCGCGAAGCCGCGTTCGTGCCAGATCGTGCGATAGCGCGAGAAGCGTTCGACCCAACTGGTGGAATCGATGGCATCGGCGGAAGTCGATGCGGCGTCGGCGTGTTCGAGACGCCAGAGCGCGGACGCGTCCAGTCCGACCCAATCCGTGGCAAGCGCCGCGCGCAGACGACGCAAATCGCCGGGTGTGTCGATGGCGGCGAGCACGCGTTCCATTTGCTCGGCATCGAACGATGCGAACACGGACGCCTGCGCCAGTTCCACGCTGCCGATGCCCCACTCGGCGAGTTCGCGCTTGATCGCGCTGCCCTGCCGATGCGTCTGCACCAGCACGGCGATATTCCCCGCCGTCAACGGCTCGTCGCCGATCGTGACGTCGCCGTTCTGCGCGCCGCGTAACAGCCGCGCGATTTCGGCAGCGCACGCGCGCGAGGCATCGCGGTTGGCGCGCGCCTTGAGCAGCGTCGATTCGCCTTGCGGCAGCATCCAGACGCAGAAATCGGCGTCATCGGAATACTTGCCAGCGGGCGTGTTGTCGATGAACGCGCCGCGCTTGCGCGTGCCCGCGCGCACCGGCTGATAGTCGAGACCATCGAGAATGAACGCGCGCGCATTGGCACCGAACACGCGGTTGCATGCATCGATAATCTGCGCCGTCGAACGCTGATTCACCGCGAGCGTATAACGCGCGCTCGCGCTGGCGCGCGCTTCGAGATATGTGTGCAGATCGGCGGCGCGGAAGCTGTAGATGGCTTGTTTAGGATCGCCGACCAGAAACAGCGGGCCGTGCGGCGCGAATACGCGGCGGAAGATCGCGTATTGCAGCGGATCGGTGTCCTGGAATTCGTCGATCAGCGCCGCCGGATAACGCGCGCGCAATGCCTCGGCGAGCCACGCGTGTTTGGCCAGCGCGTGATGCAGATTCGACAGCAGATCATCGAACGAAACGATGCGCCGCGTGCGTTTGCGCGCCGCGAGTTCGGCGGGCGCGTAGTCGAGCCAGTCGCGCACGATGCTCAGCCACTGCGCGCGTTGCGAGGCTTCGGCGGCGCTCGCGGAAGCGGCGATGGCTTCGGCGTGGTCGAAGAAAGCGTGCACGGGCGGCGTGTTCTTCGCTTTCGTGCCTTTCTTGATGGCGGCGGCGGTCAGCTTGAGCGCTTTTTCCGGGAGCGCCGCGTGACAGTCGGCATCGGCGAAATATTCGGTCCATGCGGCGATTGCCGCCGCGAGAATCGATGGCTTGTGCGTGACCTTGTTGAGAATCGGTTCGGCATCGGCAAGCAGTTTGAAGATGAGATCGCGTTCGGCGTGCCACAGCGCGCAGGCGTCATCGAACATGGTTTGGCGATGCGCTGCGTCTTCATCGCTTGCCGCTGCCGCGAATGGCCAGCGCAGTTCGGCCAAGGGTTTCTTCAATCGCCGCGCCAACTGCGCATCCAGCGATGCCGGTCCCGCCTTGTTCGCCACCAGCCACGACGCAAACGACGGCGCGCGCGCCGCCTGCGCTTCTACGCGCTCGCGCCAGAAGTCCGCCGCCAGTTCGAAGCGCAACGCGCTGTCGTCGGCTTCCATGTCGAAGTCGAAGGGCATCGCGGCGGCGAACGGCGCTTCCTGCAGCGCGCGCTGACAGAACGCGTGGATCGTATGGATGGCTGCCTGATCGAACGTGGACAGCGCAATGCGAATGCGTTGCAGCGCTTCTTCCGGTTCGATCGCGTCGAGCGTGGTTTCGAACAGGCGCTCGATGAACGGATCGCCGCCTGCATCGCCGGTTTCGATGGCGTGCGCCACGCCCGTCAGCCGCGTGCGAATGCGCTCGTGCAGTTCGGCGGTCGCAGCTTTCGTGAACGTCACCACCAGAATGCGATCGACGCTCAGCCGTTTTTCGAGCAGCAAGCGCACGTAGAGCGCGCAAATATTCCACGTCTTGCCCGTTCCCGCCGATGCTTCGATTTGATTGACGCCATCGAGCGGGCACGTGAAGACTTCGAGTTCCTGCACGTCGTTGCTGTCCAAGGTATTCATGCGGCGTCGCTCCGCAGATGCTTCACAAGCGGTTCGAACACGATGCGCGCGATTTCCGCGAAGGCATCGTCGAGTTCGAGTTCCACGCCGCGAAACGCGATGCGATACACCGGATCGTCGCTTTCCGGCCGTTTGCGCGAACCAGCGCGCGTGGCTTCGGGGCTCCATTCTTCCTGCGCGGCTTTATCGCCCTTTTCGCCTTCGCTGACCTTGAGCCACGCGCTCTTCGGGAAAAATTTGAGCGGCATACGCCGTCCCGCGCGATACAACGCGGCAAGCGCAGCCAGATGCGCGTCAGGATCATCGACCGGCATCAGCTCGAAATCGCCCGATTGCGCGCCGCGCCCATGCCAGATCGTGCGGCGCGGACCATCCGGAAGCGCCGCGCAGTATGCAAGATGCGCGAGCCACGCGATCAGATAGTCACGCGCGCGCGGCGCATCGTAGCGATAAATCACCTGTCCTTGCGGCGTCAGCCGGTTGAGCGTGCCGACGAGCGTGAGCGGACGCGTATCGGCCAATGCTTCGTCGTACGGACCGAACAGATCGATGCCACCGGTATTCGGCCAGCGCGGCGCGATCTCCAAAGCGAACGGGAGACGCATCGCGCCCTCGGCAATCGATGCGCGCACGCGTTCCGACAGTTGCGTCAGCGCATGCAGTTCGCGCGCCTGCCACACGCCGCCCGTCGCGCCGCCCGGCATTTCGGGACTGGCGCGCGCGACATCGCGGGCACGCGCGCGGGCGCGGCGGGCGTTGTCGTCGGTGGCATCGAGCAGCGAAGGCAGCACGCGGCTGGCGAGCGCATCGCGGCCCGAGAAGCTCAGTTCGAACGGCTCGGTATCGTCGAGTTCGGCTTCGGCATCGACCAGGGCGATACCCAAACGGTCGCGCAGCAACGCGCGTGCGGGATGCCGCCAGAAGCGCGCGAAGTCATCGAACGCGACGCTTTCCGCGTCTTCTTCGGCGGGAAGCGGCGTGCGGAAGAACGGCGTGTCGTAGCGCTTGCGGCCTTGCGCCAGTTCGCGTGCGAGTTCGGCGCGCTCGGGTTCGTAGGTGAACAGGTGGCCATTCGGCGCGAAGTATTCAGGCGCGTACGGCTGCAACGGATGCTCGAATACGAAGCGCGCGCGCGCCTCGTCCAGTTCCTTTGGCGCGGCATGTTTGCCCGCGACCGACTGCGCCAGATAGTCGAGCATTTCATCGATAAGCGCAGCGGGCGGCAGCACGGCGTTATCGCGAATACTGCGCCCGGTGTACGACACGAGGAAACGATCGCGCGCCGCGAGCAGCAGGTCGAGGAACAGATTGCGCTCGTCGTCGCGGCGCTGACGGTCGCCTAACTTGCCGAAGTTCGCCATCAGGTCGAACTCGTCGGCACGCGCCAGCGAGGGCAACATGCCATCGTCCATGCCCAGCAGACACACCACGCGATACGGCAGCCCCCGCAAGCTCGTCAGCGACGAAAACGTCACGCCGCCCCACGGCACGCCGCCGCGCGCGGGATCGTCGAGCGTGTCGGTGAGCGCGGTGCGGACCACGGCGGCGGACACTTCGGTGTCGCCTGCGCCTTCGGTCATCGCGGCGATTAGCGAATCGATCGCATCGCGCACGTCACCGATGGTGTCGTTGAACGCGACGCCTGCATCGAAGAAGCGCGTGAGGGCGTCGAGCAGCACGTCGCCCCAGGCGCGCGCGGTTCGCGGATGCGCGATCTGCGCGGCGAGTGCATCGATATCATCGACGAAGCGCGTGAGACGACCGAGCAATTCGGCCTCCGATCCGTTCGCGCCTTCCACCGGCAGCCATTCCGCGACCGGCGCGCCGCCGCCCGGCAACGCGTAGCCGAGATAGAGACGCGTAAGGGCATCGGCGAAGGTGTGGCGCGCGGGCGGAACATCGTCGTCCGAACCGGCTTCAGGACGCAAAACCGGACGCAAACCGCGACGCGCACCCGCCGCCGCAAGCCATTCCTGCGCCGTTTCGAGCGATACCGCGTCGATGCCGTAACGCGCCGCGATGGCATCGACACGCAGCCATTCGATCAACTCCGGCGCGCCGACGCTGCGCTCGGGCAACGCAAGCCAGTCGAGCAGCGCACGCGCCACCGGATTCGCCTGCGACGGCGGCAAACCCGTTATCCGATACGGAATGCGCCGCCGTTCGTTGCTCGCGCCTGCGGGCGCGGTGCCGAACACGCCATCGATCAGCGGACCGGCCACGGCGAGATCCGGAAACGCCACCAGCACGTCCGACGGCTCCAATCCTTCGATCTGATCGAACCAGTCGAGCAGCCGGTCGTGCAGCACTTCGAGCTGCCGCGACAAGCTGTGACACACATGCACTTCGATACCCGCTTCGACGATGTCATCGACCTCGGGCACGACGTTTTCTTCATCGAGCGCAAGAATGCCGTTCTGCACGCGCGCGAGCCACGTCGGCGCGGCGTTCTCTTCGTAAAGCTGCCGCTCCGTCGATGCCGCGCTTTCCGTCAGTTCGTGCAGCATATGCAGTTGCGCCTGCGTCTGCCTTCCCCATTCCGCGAGCAGCGGATGCCCGACTTCCTGATAATCCGCCTCGCCCTTCAATTGCAATTGCTCGACGCGCCCGACACTGACGATGTCGTACCAAAACTCCTGACACGGATTGAGCGCGTACACGCGCACGTCGATCCATCGCGACAGCGTGCGCAACAACGCGATATGCAGCGGCGGCATGGTCGGCAACGCGAACACGCTGATGCGCTTCGGCCAGTCGATCGACTTGGCGAACGCGGCATCGTACTGTGGCGCTTCGGCAAGAAATCGATACGCGGGCGGCGTGGCATCCGCGGATTCGCTTTGCGCGGCAAGATCGGCCAATAGCACGCGCCATAACGCGGCCTGCCAGCGTTCGTCTTCGCGCTGCAGATCGTTGGTGGCTTGAAGTCGCGGCCCGCGTGCATCGATTTCCGATACACCGCCCGCGAGAATCGAGCCGCCCGCCTGCCACTGCGTCAGCCATTCCGGCCGATACGTCAGATAGTGATCGAAGACCGTCGCGACGCGGCGCGCGAGTTCGTAGCGCATGGAGTCGTCGGCATCGGCGGCGGCAGCGTCGAGATAGGCGGACAGACGCGCGGACTCGCGCAGCGCGGGGTCATCGAATAAACGAAAACAGCGCCACGCCAAACGATCCGGCGAGAACGGCGAACGCGCGGGCACCGGCAGCACGCGGCCGATCTGCGTCCACAGCCATTGCGCGAGATAGCAAAACTCAACGTTCGCGCAGATGCCGAAGCGCGCGGCCATATCCAGTTCCAGACGGCGGCGCAGCGCGGCGCTCGGCACGATCACCGATTCGATCGCGAACGGATCGCCCGCCTGATGCGCGTAGGCGTCGAGGTCTTCGAAAAGCGCGGCGGCGAGCGTTTCGTGACGGTTCGAATAGAAAAGTTCGAGCATGGAAAGCGGCTTGCTAAGTGGCTCGACGAACGGCAATTCGCAAAGCTTTGTCAATTGAAGTGCCAGCATAACAAAGCGCGCTTATCGTCGAGAACTAGGCCGAATGGCCTACTGTCCGATGCACGGGTGAGTTGAGTTAGACTCGTTCTCGCCTTGTCCTCCAGGCTTATAAGAATCAGGAAACGATGCGCTATTCGTTCGAAATCAGGAAGTTCATCTACAGCCAGTATTTCTTCGGCGGTTTGCGTATCGCGCTGGGCGTTTCGCTTCCGGCAGTGCTCATGCTGATCGTTTTCCATAACAGAGAGCTGGGCTTCACCATCGCGACCGGCGCGCTCGGCGCGTGCGTGGTCGATATGCCCGGACCGCTCAAGCACAAGCACAACGAAATGCTGGCGTGCTCGCTGATCGGCTTCGTTTCCGCGCTGGCCACGGGCATCGCGACCATCAATCCGATCGCCTTGTGGCTGACGGTCGTGCCGCTCACCTTCGTGCTCTCGCTGATCGTGGTGTATGGCAATCGCTGGCCGCAGATCAGCTTCGCCACACTCTTCATGATGGTCGTCACCCTGGAAGAGCATTTCACGCCGATGCAGGCGCTCATCAACGCATCGTGGATTCTGCTCGGCGGCCTCTGGTACACGTACTGGGCCACGCTCGTGTCGCGCTTGCTGGTGTATCGGATCGAACAGCAGGCGCTGGCGCAGAGCATCTTTAGTTGCGCCGAATATCTCTACGCGCGCGCCGAGTTCTACGATGGCGACGCCGATCTCGACGAGTGTTATCGCAAGCTGATCGAAAAGCAGATTGCCGCCGTCGAACAGCAGGAAGCCGCGCGCGATATCGTGCTGCGCAATCTGCCGAAGGTGAAAAGCGGCAAGCTCGAAGAACGGCGCGCGCGGCTGTTCAATCTGTTTATCAACGTGGTCGATCTGCACGAGTTCTTCGTCGGCGCGCATACGGACTATCCGCTGGTGCGCAAGGCGTTCGCCGGTTCCGATGTACTGATCTTCTATCGCGATCTGATGCGCAAGGCGAGCGCGGATCTCGAAGAGATCGGCCTCGCGGTGCTGCATAACATCGCCGCGCCGAAGCAGATCAGCATGAAGGCCGAACTGCGCGCGATCGAATACGAACTCGAATTGATGCGCAAACACGGTTTGCCGGAGAAGAATCCGGAAGCGTACGCGGCCGCCGCCGCCGTGTTCCGCCGTCTATGGAGCGCAACGCGGCTGATCGACAAGATGCGCCGCCGCACCCGCGACGACGCAAGTCTCGCCGAAACGGAATTGCAGATCGATCACGCGCTGTCTCGTTTCATCTCGAGCCGGCGCGTGCCGCCCATGCAAATCTTTTCCAATCTGACGATGGCTTCGCCCAGCTTCCGGCATGCCCTGCGCGTGACGATTGCGGTCGGGATCGGCTTCTGGGTCGGCAGGTTGTTGCCGCTGACCAATGCGTATTGGATCGTGATGACCACGGTCATTATTCTGAAGCCAGGTTATTCGCTGACCAAACAGCGTAATACGCAGCGGATTATCGGTACGGCGATTGGCTGCGCGTTGACGATCACGCTGATCTTGCTGGTGAAAGAGCCGCATATTCTGCTTATCGTCATGTTCGCGTCGATGGTGATGAGTTACTCGCTGCTGCTGTTCAATTACGCGGCGAGCGTGGTGTTCACGTCGTCGTATGTGCTGCTGATGTTTCATTTGCTCGCACCGGGGAGCATGCGGATTATCGGCGAGCGCGCGATCGATACCGTGCTCGGCTGCGCGATCGCGATTGCGGCGAGCCATTTGTTTCCGTACTGGGAATATCGGTTGATGGGCAAGCTGGTGAAGGACTTGCTCACGGCGTCGCGCACCTATCTCGAAGCGAGTTGGTGGTGGAAAGCGAAGCCATCGGCCCAGACGATGGACGCGAAAACGCGCGCACCCGTCCCCGCCGCCGCTTTCGCCGATGGCAACGTGCGTGCGGCTTCGGCTTCAACTTCTGCTTCCGTTGAGATGCCCGAAGCCGCCAATGAACCGACCGTCAGCACCGCCGCGCTCGATCCGGACGTGGTCAGCGCGTCGGCGCTGAAGACGGCGAGCGCGACGGCGGATCGGCTGGCGTCGGTGAGTATCGGCGAGAGCACGGCGGCGACGGCGAGCAAAGGCGCGTCCGCTGCGGCGACGGTTGCGGCGACGGCGCTGGATCGCGATTTCCGGTATCGATTGGCGCGCAAGAATGTGCATATCGCGTTCGCCAATCTCGCGCAGGCTTTTCAGCGGATGATGCTGGAGCCGAAAGCGCAGCAACGCTATGTGGCCGAACTGAACGATCTGCTGGTGCAGAGTCACGTGCTGGCGTCGCAGATCACGGCGGCGGCGCCGCTGTTGCAATCGCTCAATGAAGGCGATGGGCAAGTGTTCGAGCCGGTGCAGCGGACTTTGGGAATCGTCCGGGACAATCTGTCGGATGCGCAGGAGGTGCTGCCCGAACCGGCGGTGAAGGATGCGTCGGACGCGCAGCCCGCGCGCGCCGATGCGATCAAAGACCTGAGACGCGATCTCGACGCGATGGTGACATCGGCCGAGCGCGCCCAGACATTGCCCGCCGATGCGCTGCACGATCTGAAGCTGCTCGCGCATCAGTGCAAGCAGATGCTGACGGCGTCATCGCTGATCGGCAAGGACGCGACGCTGATTCGTCTGCCGGGCTGATTCCGTTATTGCGATGCGCCGATCGCGGGCACTGCCGTGCGTGCGCCGCTCGCGACGTCGGGCTGTGCGTTCTGTTGATCGAACTGGCGCTTTTCGCGGATCGCGTTGAACAGAATCGTGCCGATCACCAGCAACACCACCACTACGATAAACGCGCCGATGGCGAAAGTCGGGTTCTTCTTTTTAGGCGATCCGTCCGGGCGGCGGTCGTTAAGGCGATCATCGTTCATGGCGGGCGTTGCAGTGTTGGATGTTTTCGGTGGACCCGACATGGTATACGGAGTGGTTTTCAGTTGGGTTGCGCCGCCCAACGGCTAAGGGGCTATTTAAGGCGATCGCGCGCAACCGAATAAACCGTGCCGCGTTCCCGCTTCCCGACCGAAATCACCTCAACAGTCACTCGCGATTCTTCGACGCGATACACCATCCGATAACCCAGCGCTGCGAGTTTGATCTTATAGCAATCGCCCATTGTGCTCAGGCGTGCACTATCGACTCGAGGGTTCTCGAGTCGTTCAAGAAGCTTCCGTTTGAATTGTTCGCGGACAGCGTTATCGAGTGCGCGCCACTCCTTCAGCGCAGACGGCAGGAATTCAAGCTTATAGGTCGTCAAGATTCACACTCACGGCCTTTTCATGGCGCCGGGCGCGGACGATCTCCGCGAGTTCGATGTCTTCCAGTCGTTCGCAAATCGCTTCCCACTCCGCAGCGGGAATCAGATAAGCGACCGGCTTATTGCGATTAAGTACGGCCACGGGGCCGTCAGCTTGCTCGATCGCGAAACTCGGGTTCACTTTCAATTCACTGATTCCGATCGAGACGCGGGCATGGATGTTTTCCATCTTCATCTCCTGTTTGGTGAGCGCAACGTGAGCAGCGCAATAGACCAATTCAATGACCAAATATTAGGTCCAATATTAGCACCAGTCAACGATCACTAAACCCGCGAAATTCTCTGCTACACCAACCCGCTTGAATCCCGCCGTTCCGCTTCCCATACTCAACCCGATTCCATGCGCGTCTGATTCCGGCGCGGGCTGCAAGGGGCCATGTCGGGATACCTAGTGACCGGACGTGTTAAGCCGCCCTCTCCGGGCGGCCTTTTTTTGCCTGTCGATACGAAAGCGCTCAAGGCTCCAGCGTCGGCCGGACGGGCAGCGCGGTCGAATACTTGATCTGCTCCATCGCGAAGCTGGAACTGACGTCGTATAGCGGCACGCCGCGGATCAGTTGCTTGTAGACGCGGTCGTAATCGTCGATATCGGATACCACCACGCGCAGCAAATAATCCGTCTCGCCGCTCATCCGATACACCTCGACCACTTCCGGTATATCCCGCACCGCGCGGCAAAAATCTTCCGCCCACGTCTGTGTGTGCTGATTCGTGCGCACCGCGACGAACACCGTGGTGCCGACGCCGAGCTTCTTCGGATCGCACAGCGCGACCTGCGCGCGGATCACGCCGGTTTCCTTCAGACGCTGCACGCGCTTCCAGCACGGCGTCTGCGAAAGATTAACCCGCTGCGCGAGTTCCGCAATGGGCATCGTCACGTCTGCCTGAAGGAGTTCGAGCAGTTTTCGGTCGATGAGGTCCATTCCCATACTGCACCCCTGGTAGGAAATTATTCTATTTTTGCTTGTCTGAGCGGAATTATATGGAATCTATTTCCCGATGCAAACCGGTATAAATGGCACATCCCAATAAACCACACAACACCGGTTTCATCACCATGAAGTCAGAACATGTCAGCCGTCTGAAGCACGCATCCGCCCCGCCCGCATTCGTCCTGCCGGCGCACGACGATTCCGCCGTCGGCCAGCTTTGCCGCGAACTCGATGCCGCCTTCGCCGCGGCGGAAACGGGCGCATCGTTCGGACTGCGGGTGCGCTACGCGCTGCAACGCGCGATCGCGGATTCGGCGCTGCTGCGCCCGGACCAGCGCATCGGCGATGCGCACGGTTATCACCGCCATCTGATCGCCGCCGATCCGCTCGGCCGATACGCCGTCGCCTCGCTCGTCTGGGAGCCGGGGCAAGCGAGTCCGGTGCACGGGCATCGGACCTGGTGTGGATATGCGGTGATCGAAGGCGTGTTGAGTGAAACGCTGTTTCGCTGGGACGCGCAAACGCAAGATGCGGTCGAAACGCGTCGTCAGCCGCGTGTAGCGGGCGCGGTCTCGTTTGTCGATGCCGGACGCGGCACGATGCATCAACTCGGCAATCCGGCAAACACTGGGACGCGCGCCATCTCGCTGCACGTCTACGGCGTGGCGGGCGAACATATCGCCACGCACGTCAACGATCTGATCGCCGCTTAACACCGCTTAACGCCGCTTAAGAATCAACCTTTGCCCGGTTCCGCCGCCGTGGGAATCTGCGGCGGAATCTGCACGGATTGCTCGGTCGGCGGCGGCGCGGCGCGCGGTTCGTGCGATACATCCCGCGCCCGCGTCGCAGACACTTCCAACTCCTCTTCCTCAACCGGCAACGCCGATTCATCGGTCCAGATCCGATGCGCGCGCTCCGGACTCTCGCCCACAATCTCACGCGTCATCTGCACGTGCATTTGCGGCACGGGAATCTCCATGCCCGCCTCGTCCATCTTCCGCTTGATGCGCAGATTGAACGCGCGCGCCACGCTCCACTGCTGCAAGGGCCGCGTCTTGATCTGGCCTTTCACGACCATCCAGTTCGGATCGAAACGATCCAGTCCCCACACTTCAACCGGCCCGAGCATCTCGCGGCGATAACGGAAATCGGCCATCAGATCGGCGCCGACTTCGCGGATCATTTGCGTGACGTCATCGACATCGGCAGTAAAGGGCACGCGCACTTCGAACACGGCATAGGCGAAATCGCGTGACAGGTTTTTCACCGTCTTGATCTGCGAGAACGGAATGGCGTGGATCGCGCCCTGGCCATCGCGCAGGCGCACGGTGCGGATCGTCAGACTTTCGACGATACCCGCGTGCCCGCCTTCCACCTCGATCGAATCACCGACGGAAATCGTGTCTTCGATGATGATGAACAGTCCCGTGATCAGATCCGCCACCAGCGATTGCGCGCCGAAGCCGACCGCCAGACCGATCACGCCCGCGCCCGCCAGCAGCGGCGTCACGTTGAGTCCGAGATTCGCCGCGGTCACGATCGCCGCGATGCCCAGCAGCGACACGAATACGACATTGCGAACCAGCGGCAGCATCGTGCGGGCGCGCATGCTCGGGCCGCGTCCGCCGCGCCGCGTGGAATCGGGGCGCAGCGCTTCCTGAATGCCGGTATCGATCAGAATCCAGATCAGCCAGACCACGAAGAAGGTCAGCACGATCATCGACAAGGCATGCGCGACGCCGCGCGCGGCCACGCTGTCTTCGGCCATCCGCGCCAGCGAAAAGCCCCAGAAACGCGATGAGACTTCGAGGAACACGAGCCAGACGCTGGTCACGATCATCGTGCCGACGAACTTCACGAGCCTGCGCACATATGCCGATTGCCGGCGCGGACGGCGCGATTTGGGCCGCGTGATGCGCACGACAATCGCGGACAAGAAGAACGCGACGACTAACAAACCGGCAGTGGCAATCGCCATCTGCAAGACATTTTCCGATGTGCCGATGCCCGCGAGCGTCGCAATCACCGAAGCCGATGCCAGCAGCAGCAACGGCAATTGCCATAGCGATGCCACCACTTCGAAGGTTTCCGTCGCGGCCTTGCGCGTGTTGCGCTGCTCGTACGAACGGCTGCGGATCAGATGCGCGACCGGCCGCTGGAACGCCAGTGCGAAGTACGCGGTCAGACCCGCCGCGCCCATATTCGCGAAGGTCGAAATCAGCGCGGAGAGATTGGTGCCGAGCTGCTGCGCGACATCGTAGTTGGAAGCGGCATCGCCCAATGCGCCCAGCGTGCCGATCACGAACAACAGCCGCCGCGCGCGGATGATCAACAGGTTCACCGCCACGCGACGGTGCGCCGAGCCGAACAGCGAGAACATGATGAGACAGATCGACGAAAACACCGCGCCCGCGACCATGGCGTAGGCGGTGACCATCGCGAGCGTGCGGCCGAGCGACAGCGGCATGTAGTGCGTGAAGGTCAGCGCGGCGAGAAAGGCGAACAGATACGGCGCGACGCGACGCATCGTGAAAAGCAGGAGTTCGCGCGTGGTCGGATTCGAATGCAAGCCCACGTCGATGCCAATACGCGCCTGCACGCGGCGTTGCAGCCACACCAGCACGAACGCGCACGCGCCCCAGCCTGCGAGCGTCGCGAAATAGTTGAACAGCGTTCGGCCGAATGGCTCGCGGCTCTGGCTCGTGACGAGCGTGAACAGTTCGTTGCCCGCCGCGTTGAAGCGGCCGCTCCAGTACGCGATCGGCGTCTTGCCGCGACGCACGTCCGCTTCGATGCTCGTCAGCCCCGAGGCGATCGCGCCGAGCAAACCGCCCTTCTGCGCGATGCTTGCCACGACCGACGACGCGGCCGAGGTGGCGGGCGCGCTGGCGGCGGCATCGGACGCTCCGCCTGCTTCGGATGCACTGACCGCCGGTGCAGCAACCGCGTTCGCTTCCCGCTTGGCATCGCGCAATTTCTTGAGCTGCGCGACGAGCGCGCCGCGCTGGCGATCGCTGTCGAGCGTGGTGATGAGCGTGTCGAGCGAGTGAACCATATCGGCATCCGATACGGCAGGCGCCGATGCACCTGCTGCACCCGACGCACTCGACGCCGCATCCGCTGCGGATGCAGGCGCGGCGGGTGTGATCAGTTCCTGGAACGACGGCAGCGTGAGTGCGGGCGCGGCTTGCGCGGGCATCGCGAACAGGAACGATAAAAGGATCGCAACGATCGCGAGCGCGCCGCTGTGTGCGAGCTTGCGTGACTTCATGACGGGTTCGATTTTTGAGAGACCGCCAGTTTAGCGGCTGCATGCGCTGCGCCGCCCGATCCGATGTAACCGAATGTTAGCGGCGCGTTCAGCGAAGATGCGTGCTACTTGTCCTATTTGTCCACTTCAGTACGCGTACCGCTGCTGCTGTCCGCCGCCGAACTGGCGCTGGACGCCTGCGTGCTCGATGCGCCCGTGCCCGTCGCCGACCATTCCTGCAACTTGCGGCCAGCCGATTGCAAACCCGCGCCGGTCGCGCTGGCGGCATTGTTGATCGCGGCATTGGTCGAACTCGCCGCATTGGCGAAATTCGCCTTCGCCGATTCGGTCACGCTGCTCGCGGACACATCGGGCACGTTGCCGGCGTTGTCGAGATTCTGCTGCGCGGATTGTTTCGCGGCATCGACCTTCTGGCCGACGTAGCTCGCCGCCTGATCGAACTTCTGGCCGGTCTGGCTCGCCAGATTGTTGAACGCGCTCGCGGCCTGTCCTGCCGTGGCGTCGTGCTTTTCGCATGCCGCGAGCACGGCGAGCGCCGTCAGCGCGAAAACGATGCGTGTAGGTGCAGTCATTCGCATGGTATTGCCTTAGGACTTGTGAATCGGGTACTTCGAACGTGCGCATTGACGCGCACTCCTACTTTTCGAGTTATCTCGACGAGTTGCGTCGACGAGTTATCTCGAAATTGCCGCCATCATACGCTGCCGACACACGCTGACCCGGAAACGCCCAAGATGCGGCGTACAGTATCGATCGCAACATGACGGTCGAATGCACCCTTTCACTCCCGGAGACACGCGATGGCTGCAAAGAAGATTCTCTTCCTCACCGGCGACTTTGCCGAGGACTATGAAACGATGGTGCCGTTCCAGGCGCTGCTGGCCGTAGGCCATTCGGTCGATGCAGTGTGCCCCGGCAAAAAGAGCGGCGACACCATCAAGACGGCGATCCACGACTTCGAAGGCGATCAGACCTACACCGAAAAGCCGGGCCACCTGTTCCGCCTGAACGCCGCCTTCGACGATATCGATCCCGAGCGCTACGACGCCATCGCGATTGCGGGCGGGCGCGCCCCGGAATATCTGCGCATGAACGAGCGCGTGCTCGAAGTCGTGCGGCACTTCGCGAAAGCGGGCAAGCCGGTCGCGGCGATCTGTCATGCAGCGCAACTGCTGGCGGCGGCGGGTGTGATCGAAGGCAAGCGTATTTCGGCCTATCCCGCCTGCGCGGCGGAAGTGCGGCTGGCCGGCGCGCAGTTCGCCGAGATTGCCGTGGACGACGCCATCACCGACGGCAATTTCGTCACCGCGCCGGCATGGCCCGCGCATCCCGCGTGGATTCGACAATTTCTTGCGTTGCTGGGCACGCGTATCGAGCTTTGAGAAGTTTTTGGCAGGTCAGGCGCGCCAAAAGCCCGATTCGCCAACCCTGCGCTTTCAAATAGATTAAATCTTCTACATTTAGGAGACTTCTGGTTCTGCGAGACTGCCGTCCTGAAATATATTCGCCGGCAGTCCCGCACTATCCTTCGAAGCCCTCCGCCATGCTTTACATGAATCTGTCTATCGCCCTCGTCGCAGGGATGATTATGTTCGAACCGTTCACCCGCGCTCCCGTCTCCCGTTTCACTACGCATCGCATGCGCCGCAATTTGGCCAAGCGCTCGTACTATCAGGCTGGCATCGCATTTTTGGCGGCCTTGCTGGTTGGCACGAGTCAGCCTGCGCCGGAACGAATTTCCCCGGTTTTCGTGCTCGCCGTCGCCGCGTTGCTGCTGACGGCAAGCATCTATTGGGTGATCCGCGGTAAGCGTCTGCAGCGTCAGCGTCGCGTCTTCACGGACCTGTGCTGAAATTTCGAGCAGTGCGATTCACGCGCAATCCAATTAAGGGCGGAATTTCCGCCCTTTTTTGCGTCTGCACGCGCCTCTTCGTGGCTCATTCCAGGCTAATTCGGCGTCCCTATCATGCGTTCTACCGATTAACGAATCAGGCACGACCACAACAGCGGCCTGTCGATGAGGAGCGCAACATGTCACCAGCAGCAATCATTCACGGCACGCCGACCTGGGTTTGGGTACTGCTCGTTTTTCTGCTGATGCGCGGCTTCAAAGCCATGAAACCCGGCACGACACCGCTTTCGAAGCTCGCCATCATTCCGTTGATTTTCGCAGGCATGGGCCTGTCGCATCTCGCCGGATTGAGCGACGGACTCGTATGGATCGTCACGGCGGCAATCGGTATCGTGCTTGGTATGGTGATCGCGGCGCGCACGCACTTTGTCGTCGATCCCAACGCGCGCACCGTCACGCTCGCCGGTTCCATCGTGCCGATGGTGTTGATCGTCGCGACCTTCGCCGCGAAATTCTGGCTCGGCTTCGAAACGGCGACGGCCACCGACGCCGCCTCACTCGCGATGTATCTCCAGATTGGCGCCGCGGTGTCGGGACTGGTCGCGGGCATCTTCGCCGGACGCTTCCTCACTTACTGGAAAGTGATGAACGCGCAGCGCGCGCTGACCGCCTGAGCATGCGAGCATCGATCAAACGCCGGTCATTTGGCCTATGCCGACCGGCTGATCGATTCCGCTGCGGCTTTGACGGTATCATCCTCGGGCGCTATATGACACGCGCCGCGGTGCACATCATCGTGTGATGCGTGCCGCCGAACTGTGTCAGCCCATTTAGAAGGTGTCATGTCGAAGAACGCGGACGAATTGCCGGACGAACTGCTGGATGGACAAACCGAAGCATCCACCGCGACACCCGACGACTCAGCGACCGAGCCGGCCTCCGCCGTGCGCACCGGCCCGCTTTCCGAAGCCAAACTATTCGGACGGCAGACGCCTCCTCCCGCTGCATCCACGACCACGCCGCCGCCTGCCGCCGCGCCGCTCGGCCACGCCATTCACGCACCCCACGCCAGCAGTTACCGCGCGCTCGCCGGTTTGCTGTGCGGGTACGCGCTGCTGATCACCGGCAACGGGCTGTTTCAGACACTCATTCCGCTGCGCGTGATCGAGTCGGGCCACTCGACCTTGCTCGTCGGCCTGATTCAATCGTTCTACTACCTGGGTTACGTGCTCGGCGCGGTGGCGAACCGGCGGCTGATCGACAGGATCGGGCAGCATCGGACCTTCGTGGCGTTTTCCGCCGCCGCCGCGATCCTCGCGCTCGCGTTCGGCGCAGCGCAGGAGCCATGGGAGCTGTGCGCGGTGCGGTTGATGACCGGCTTCGCTTTTATGGGCTTGTACACGTCGATCGAAAGCTGGCTCAACGGGACCGTGGAAAACGAAAAGCGCGGGCAGGTATTCGGCTCGTATGCCGCGATCAACTATCTCGCCGTGGGTTCGGGCCAGTTTCTGCTGAACGTGGGCGCAGGAAGCGGCGGCCAGCAATTCTCGGTCGCCGCTGCGCTGTTCGCCGCTGCGGTGCTGCCCGTCACCTTGCTCGAAGGCTGGCCCGTCAAGGTCGCCGATGCCAACCTCGACCGCGTGCCCGCCGGCACCTGGCGCGAAAGCCTGCGCGAAATGATGGCCGCTGCGCCATTGGCGGTGCCGGGCTGCATTCTCGCGGGCTTCATCTACAGCAGCTTCTACGCGATGATGCCCGTCTATCTCCAGCGCACGGGATTCTCGACCAGCGAACTCGCAACCTTTATGGGTATCGCGTTGATCGGCGCGCTGCTGCCGCAATGGCCGATGGGCCGCCTCTCGGATCGCGTGGACCGGCGTCGTCTGGTGTACTACACGGCGACGATTTCCGCGGCGCTAAGCGTCGTTCTGTTCGCGCTGGATTTCCGCATCGTCACCTGGTGCGCGACGCTGACCTACGTGGCCGTCACGTTCACGACGTACGGACTAATCGTGTCGCACGTGCATGACCGTACCGAGGCGCATCTGCGCGTAGCCATTTCCGCGACGCTTCTGGTGCTGTTCTCGCTGGGCGGCATGGTCGGGCCTGCGCTCTCGTCCGCTCTGATGACGCTGATCGGGCCACGCGGCTTCTTTCTTTTCAACGCGCTCTCATGCGCACTGCTCGCGCTGTGCGCTCGCCGCGCGCTCGGTTTGAAGCTGGCAAATAGGCACGCTGAAACATAATTGATTGGCTGTCTAATTCGTGTCCACCGCTTTATGCAGCCGCATTTGATCGAAATGCGTATCCAGATAGTGCATCGGTTGCAAACATCGATAGCTTCGAAAATTACTTTTTGAAATCAAACCGTGTCTAGAGTAGTTCCTCAGTTTTTGGTGTTTGGAGCGGTTTTCATAATTAACGACGTCTTCCGGCCGCATTAAAGGCATCGACAAAAATTGCACAGCGCGCTTTTGCAGTTGGAAAGAATAGGAAAATGCGTCGCCAATCAAAAAACCGTGGGCGAAAAAAAAGGCGCTACGTTTCCGTAGCGCCTTAAAAGTTCTAGCCATTCCGAGGGCCGTGCTAGAACCTGAGAGCCGGTGATCGATTGAAGAGGCGGAAAGTGTCACGCACGTCGCACAATTCTTTCGAAATTGGATTCCATTTTTTCCGGGATCGCTGCCCAAGTCAAGCAAAATCTCCGAGATTGGGCAAGTGCCCAAAAACTTTCGTCATACGCTGATGGTAAAAAAAGCTCACCGTGAAAGCGACTAAAGCCCGAGCCTTGCATGGCTTGCAAGTTTTATCGCTAGTCCGAGTAGAATCACATCGAAGCTTTTTTCAAAACGATGTTTCACAAAACCTAAATGCAAACACCCAAAGAGCTGACGCCGGGCCGCGTTCGAGAGAAAGACGGCGAGGAAGTCACCGCGCTGGCGCGGGGTCTCGACGTTCTGCGGCGCATCGCGACTGCTGACGCGCCGGTCAGTAATCGCGAGCTGACCGAATGGACGGGTATTCCAAAGCCAACCGTGTCACGGATTACTGCGACACTTGTCAACACGGGCTTGCTACTGCGTCTGCCTGATAGCGAACGTTTTGTTTTGACCGCATCCGTTCTCGAACTGAGCAACGGATTTTTACGCAATTTCGATATTCGTGCACGCGCGCGGCCATTTTTGATCGCGTTGGCCGAGAAAACCGGCATGTCGGTTCATCTTGGCGTGCGCGACCGGCTCGATATGGTCGTGATCGATTCGATCCGTCCGCGCTCCGCCGTGCTGGTGTCGCGGCTCGAAATCGGCGGGCGGATGGACATGGCTCGCACGTCGGTCGGGCGCGCGTATCTGTCGGTGTTGCCGGATGCCGAACGGCGCGATTTGATCACCAGCCTGCAGATTGCGTCCGGCGACGACTGGCCGGCGATCGCCAACGGCTTGCAGCGAGGGCTTGAAGAAACCCGCCGTCTGGGCTTTGCGATTTCCATCGGCGAATGGCATCACGGACTCAACGCGATCGCGGCAGGCTTTGTCGGGCCGTCGGAGGAGCGCTATTCGGTCAACTGCGGCGGCGCGGCGCATCAGTGCCCGCGCGACGTGCTGATCGAAACCGTCGCGCCCGCCTTGCTCGAATGCGTCGCCGATATCGTGCGTGAGATCGGCGGCAAGCCCGTCGCACCTTTCTCCGGATAAGGTGCATGTAACAGTCGTAATCAGCCGAAAGAATGACCGGTGGACGACCCCGGATGCGGGACGTAGCATCATGCTTCGCGCGACCGGGTTCCGGACCGTGCAGCAGCGGCCGTATCGGAAAACGCACGGAACCGTTGCCCCCTGGCTCGGTTTCCTAACCATCTTCGCGTATCCGCCCGCGCCCATCCGCGCCATGTAACAGATTCGAAAGACCAGCCAGCGAACCGATGGACGACCAAAAGAATCCTCAGCAGCCGCAGCGCCCGACGCCTGTGCAGCCTCCCGTCACGCCCACCCCGCCTCGCCGCCGCCGTATCGTGCCGCTGGTCGTCGCGCTTCTGATCATCGGTGGCGCGATTGCGTGGTGGCATCCGTGGAATCGTGGCACGCCGACCACGCCCGGCGCGCAGCCGGAAGCGCGTCAAAGCGGCGGCCGTCGCGGCGGCGCGATGAACATGCCGCAGCCGGTGCATGTGGCAACCGTCACGCAAGGTGAGATGCCCGTCGTCATCAATTCGCTGGGCACGGTGACACCGCTTGCCAACGTCACGGTCAAAACGCAACTGAACGGCATTCTCACGGCGGTCGCGTTTCAGGAAGGCCAGATGGTCAAAAAGGGCGATGTGCTCGCGCAGATCGACCCGCGTCCGTATGAAATCTCGCTGCGCAACGCCGAAGGCACGCTCGCGAAAGATCAGGCGCTGCTGCAAACCGCGCGGCTCGATCTTCAGCGCTACCAGACGCTGCTCTCGCAGGATTCCATCGCCAAGCAACAAGTCGATACGCAAGCCTCGCTCGTCAAACAGTACGAAGGCGCGGTCAAGTCCGATCAGGCCAATGTCGATACCTACAAGCTCGATCTCACCTACGCGCGCATCACCGCGCCGGTGTCGGGGCGCGTGGGCCTGCGTCAGGTCGATCCGGGCAACTACGTGACCACGGGCGACACGAATGGTGTCGTCGTCATCACGCAGTTGCAGCCGATCAGCGTGATCTTCACCACATCGGAAGACAATCTCAGCGCCATTCTCAAGCCGCTGCATGCGGGCACGAAGATGTCGGTGACCGCGTACGACCGCGCGAATACCACGGCGCTCGAATCCGGCTATCTGGAAACGGTGGACAATCAGATCGATACCACCACCGGCACCGTCAAGCTGCGCGCCACCTTCGACAACAAGGGTCTCGGCCTTTTCCCGAATCAGTTCGTCAATACCAAGCTGCTGGTCGATGTAGTCAAGAACGCGACCATCGTGCCGACTTCGGCGGTGCTGAACGGCTCGTCGGGCGCGTTCGTATATGTGGCGAAGGACGACAACACGGTGACCGTGCGCAACGTCAAAACCGGCCCGGTCGATGGCGAACGCACCAGCATCAAGTCCGGTCTTCAGGTCGGCGAGCGCGTGGTGATCGACGGATCGGATCGGTTGAAGGAAGGCGCGAAGATCACGATTCCGGCGGACAAGCCGAAGGCCGCTTCGGGCGCGTCTGCTGCGGTGCCGGCTTCAGCGGCTTCGGCGGCGTCGGGCGCGCATCACCATCGCCGTCAGCAACCGCAGTAAGCGCACGACATGAATCCGTCACGCCTCTTTATTCTGCGTCCGGTCGGCACGGCGTTGCTGATGGCGGCGATCATGCTGGTCGGCCTGGTCGCGCTGCGCTTTCTGCCGCTGTCCGCCCTGCCCGCCGTCGACTACCCGACCATTCAGGTGCAGACGTTCTATCCGGGCGCATCGCCCGATGTGATGACGTCCAGCGTCACCGCGCCGCTCGAAAAGCAGTTCGGGCAGATGGCGAGTCTGAATCAGATGTCCTCGCAAAGCTCGGCGGGGTCGTCGGTGATTACCTTGCAGTTCAGTCTCGATCTGCCGCTGGATATCGCCGAACAGGAAGTGCAGGCGGCGATCAACGCGGCGGGCAATCTGCTGCCCTCCGACCTGCCCGCGCCGCCGATCTACGCCAAGGTCAATCCCGCCGACGCGCCGATCATCACGCTCGCGGTCAGCTCCAAAACGCTGCCGCTCACGCAAGTTCAGGATCTCGCGGATACGCGTCTCGCGCAGAAAATTTCGCAGGTGGCGGGCGTGGGTCTGGTGTCGGTCAGCGGCGGCAATCGCCCGGCCGTGCGCATTCAGGCGAACACGCGCGCGCTGGCCTCGTACGGGCTGAATATCGACGATCTGCGCACGACGATTTCGAACCTCAACGTCAACACGCCGAAGGGCAATTTCGACGGTCCGTCGCGCGCGTACACCATCAACGCCAACGATCAGTTGACCGATGCGGACGCCTATAAGAGCGCGGTGGTCGCGTATCGCAGCGGGCGTCCGGTCATGCTCACGGATGTGGCGACCATCGTTCAGGGCCCGGAAAATACCAAGCTCGGCGCGTGGGTCGATTCCACGCCCGCGATCATTCTGAACGTGCAGCGTCAGCCGGGCGCGAACGTCATTCAAGTGGTCGATGGCATCAAGAAGCTGCTGCCGGGCTTGCAGCAATCGCTGCCCGCCGCGCTCGACGTGCGCGTGGTCACCGACCGCACCACCACCATTCGCGCCTCCGTGCGCGACGTGCAGTTCGAACTGGCGCTGTCCGTGGTGCTGGTCGTGCTGGTGATCTACCTGTTCCTCGCCAACGTCTACGCGACCATCATCCCGAGCTTGTCGGTGCCGCTTTCGCTGGTCGGCACGCTGGCCGTCATGTATCTGTGCGGCTTCTCGCTCGACAATCTATCGCTGATGGCGCTGACCATCGCGACCGGCTTCGTGGTGGATGACGCCATCGTGATGATCGAAAATATCGCGCGATACGTCGAAGAAGGCGAACCACCGCTGGAAGCGGCGCTCAAGGGCTCGAAGCAGATCGGCTTCACCATCATCTCGCTGACGGTTTCGCTGATCGCGGTGCTGATTCCGCTGCTCTTTATGGGCGATGTGGTCGGCCGCCTGTTCCACGAATTCGCGATTACGCTGGCCGTGACCATCGTCATTTCGGCGATCGTCTCGCTCACGCTGGTGCCGATGATGTGCGCCAAACTGCTGCGCCACACGCCGCCGAAGGACAGCAAGCGCTTCGAGGCGCGCGCGCATCGGGCTATCGATTATGTGATCGGGCGATACGCGGTCGCGCTGAACTGGGTGCTGGAGCGTCAGCGCGCGACGATGTTCGTCTTCGTGCTCACGCTGATCCTCACCGCTGTTCTGTACATCTACATTCCGAAGGGCTTTTTCCCGACGCAGGATACCGGCGTGATTCAGGCCATCACGCAGGCGCCGCAGGCGGCGTCGTATCAGGCAGTGGCGGAGCAGCAGCAGGCGCTGGCGAAGAAGATTCTGGAGAATCCGGATGTCGAAAGTCTGACCTCGTTCATTGGCGTGGACGGGACGAATATCACGCTGAACAGCGGGCGCATGCTGATCAATCTGAAGCCGCGCGATGATCGTGACAATACGTCGAGCGAAATCATCCGCACGATTCAGAGCCAGGTGGCGGATATTCCCGGCATCAAACTGTATATGCAACCGGTGCAGGATCTGACGATCGATTCAACCGTGAGTCCGACGCAATATCAATTCATGCTGACCGACCCGAACGCGACCGAATTCGCGGAATGGGTGCCGAAGCTCGTCGATCGCTTGCAGCACACGTCGATCCTCACCGACGTCGCCACGGATTTGCAGCAGAACGGTCAGTCCGTCTACATCGAAATCGATCGCGCGACGGCGGCGCGCTTCGGCATTACGCCCGCCACGGTCGATAACGCGCTTTACGATGCCTTCGGTCAGCGCATCATTTCGACCATCTTCACGCAGTCGAACCAGTACCGCGTGATTCTCGAAGCCGAGCCGAGCGAAGCGCATTACAGCGAGATTCTCAACGGCATCTATCTGCCCTCGTCCACCGCGACGAACGGGCAAGTGCCGCTGTCGTCCATCGCGACCTTCCACGAGCGCGCCGCGCCTTTGCTGGTCACGCACCTCGGGCAGTTCCCGGCGACGACGGTGTCGTTCAATCTCGCCAAGGGTGAATCGCTGGGCGCGGCGGTGAAGGCGATCGAGCAGGCGAAGAACGATATCGGCTTGCCCGCTTCGTTCCAGATTCGTTTTCAGGGCGCGGCGCTGGCGTTTCAGGCGTCGCTATCGAACGAACTGTTCCTGATTCTCGCTGCCATCGTGACGATGTATATCGTGCTCGGCGTGCTGTACGAGAGCTTTATCCATCCGATCACCATTCTGTCCACGCTGCCGTCCGCGGGCGTCGGCGCGCTGCTCTCGCTGATGATTACGGGCAACGATCTGGACATCATCGGCATTATCGGCATCGTGCTGTTGATCGGGATCGTGAAGAAGAACGCGATCATGATGATCGACTTCGCGCTCGAAGCGGAGCGCGATCAGGGCAAGCCGCCGCGCGAAGCGATTTTTCAGGCGTGTCTGCTGCGCTTCCGCCCCATTCTCATGACGACGATGGCCGCGCTGCTCGGCGCGTTGCCGCTCATGTTGGGCTGGGGCGCGGGTTCGGAATTGCGGCGGCCGCTGGGTATCGCGATTGTCGGCGGCTTGATCGTGTCGCAGTTGCTGACGCTGTTCACCACGCCGGTGATCTACCTCGGCTTCGAATCGCTCAGCCGCCGCTTGCGTGCGCGTTTCGGGCATCACATCAATCCGTCGCGGCCCGCGCGTGATGAGGGTTAAGCGATGAACATGTCGCGCCTCTTCATCAATCGTCCGGTCGCGACTACGCTGCTGGCCATCGGCATTGCGCTTGCGGGGATGTTCGCGTTCGTGAAGCTGCCGGTCGCGCCCTTGCCGCAGGTCGATTTCCCGACCATTTCCGTGCAGGCATCGCTGCCGGGCGCGAGTCCCGAGACGGTGGCAACGAGCGTGGCGAGTCCGCTGGAACGTCACCTCGGCACCATCGCCGATGTGAGCGAAATGACGTCGATGAGTTCGGTCGGCAGCACGCGCATTACGCTGCAATTCGGCCTGAATCGCGATATCGACGGCGCCGCGCGCGATGTGCAAGCCGCCATCAACGCCGCCCGCGCCGATCTGCCTACGTCACTGCGGCAGAACCCGACGTACCACAAAGTCAATCCCGCCGACGCGCCGATTCTCGTCCTCGCGCTTCCATCGCCCACGCGCACGGCCGGCTCGCTCTACGATTCCGCCGCGACCGTGCTTCAGCAAACGCTGTCCACGGTGCCGGGCGTCGGTGAAGTCGATGTAAGCGGGTCCGCGAATCCGGCAGTGCGTGTGGAACTGGAACCGGGCGCGCTGTTTCACTACGGCATCGGACTGGAGGATGTGCGCGCGGCGTTGGCATCGGCGAATGCGAACAGCCCGAAAGGGTCGATCGAGTTCAAAGGCACGCACGTCCAGCTCTATACGAACGATCAGGCGAGCAAGGCATCGCAGTACAAGGATCTGGTCGTCGCGTATCGCAATGGCGCGGCGGTGAAGCTGTCGGATGTCGGCGAAGTGGTCGATTCGGTCGAAGACCTGCGCAACCTCGGCCTCATCAACAACAAGCGCGCGGTGCTGGTGATTCTGTATCGCCAGCCAGGCGCGAATATCATCGATACGATCGATCGCGTGAAGGGCATGCTGCCGCAATTGCAAGCCGCCCTTCCCGCCGATGTGCTGATCACACCGACAGCCGATCGCTCCACCACCATCCGTGCCTCGCTGCACGATACCGAACTCACGCTGGCAATCGCGGTGGCGCTGGTCGTGATGGTCGTGTTCCTGTTCCTGCGAAACTGGCGCGCGACTTTGATCCCGAGCGTCGCCGTGCCGATATCGATCATCGGCACGTTCGCGGCGATGTATCTGCTCGGCTTCTCGCTGGACAATCTCTCGCTGATGGCGCTGACCATCGCCACTGGCTTCGTGGTCGATGACGCCATCGTTGTGCTGGAAAACATTTCGCGACACGTGGAGAACGGCGTGCCGCGCATGCAGGCGGCGCTGCTCGGCGCGCGCGAAGTCGGCTTCACGGTTGTATCGATGAGCATTTCGCTGGTCGCCGTGTTCCTGCCCATCTTGCTGATGGCGGGCATCATCGGGCGGCTGTTCCGCGAGTTCGCGCTGACTTTGTCGCTGGCGATCGCCGTGTCGCTGCTCGTCTCGCTCACCGTCACGCCGATGATGTGCTCGCGCCTGCTTCAGGAGCCGCACGAAAAGAAGGAAGAAGGCCGTGTCGCGCAATGGCTCGAACGGCAGTTCACGCGCATGCAGCGAGGTTATGGGCGCACGCTCGGCTGGGCGCTCAGGCATCCGCTGCTGGTCGTGGTGTCGCTGCTGCTGACAGTCGCGCTCAACGTGGTGCTGTATATCGTCGTGCCGAAGGGGTTTTTCCCGCAGCAGGACACGGGGCGCATCGTCGGCGGCATTCAGGCGGATCAGAGCACGTCGTTCCAGGCGATGAAGGGTAAGTTTTCGGAGATGATGAAGATCGTCGAAGCGGACCCGGCGGTGGATAGCGTCGCGGGTTTCACGGGCGGGCGATCGACCAATTCGGGCTTTATGTTCATTTCGCTCAAGCCGAAGAGTGAGCGCAAGGTATCGGCGGAAGTGGTCATCAACCGGTTGCGCAAGCCGCTGGCCGATGTGGCTGGCGCGCAGACGTTCCTGCAAGCCGTGCAGGATATTCGTGTGGGCGGACGGCAATCGAACGCGCAGTATCAGTTCACCTTGTTGTCGGATACCACGGCGGATTTGTACAAGTGGGGACCGCTGCTTACCGACGCGCTCAAGAAGCGCCCCGAACTCGTCGATGTCAATTCCGATCAGCAGCAAGGCGGTCTGGAAAGCATGGTCACGTTCGATCGCGCCACCGCCGCGCGCCTGAACATCAAGCCCGCGCAGATCGACAACACGCTCTACGATGCCTTCGGCCAGCGGCAGGTTTCGACCATTTATAACCCGCTGTCGCAGTATCACGTGGTGATGGAGCTTGCGCCGAAGTACTGGCAAGACCCGGAAATGCTCAAGCAAATCTGGATCAGCACGTCGGGCGGCACGGCAAGCGGTTCGGCATCCACACAATCGACGACGACAACCGCTTCCACCGCGACGACAACAACGAGCACGTCCACCAGCAGCACGGACGCCAGCACCGCGCTCGCGCTTGCCGCCGTCAAGAATTCGGCGACTAACGCGATTGCAGCAAGCGGCAAGTCGAGTTCATCGTCGGGCGCAGCGGTATCGACCACGAAGGAAACGATGGTGCCGCTTTCCGCCATCGCCAAGTTCGGGCCGGGGAATACGCCGCTGTCGGTGAATCACCAGAGCCAGTTCGTCGCATCGACCATTTCGTTCAATCTGCCGCCGGGCCAATCGCTGTCCGATGCCACCGCCGCGATCTACGAGACCATGGGCGAAATCGGCGTGCCGCAGACTATTCACGGCAGTTTCCAGGGCACGGCGCAGGCGTTCCAGCAATCGGTCGCATCGTTGCCGATTCTCGTAGCGGCAGCGCTGGCGGCGGTGTATATCGTGCTCGGCATTTTGTACGAGAGCTATATCCATCCGATCACCATTCTTTCGACGTTGCCTTCCGCGGGCATCGGCGCGTTGCTGGCGCTGCTGTTGTTCAAGACGGAGTTCAGCATCATCGCGTTTATTGCGGTGATCTTGCTGATCGGGATCGTGAAGAAGAACGCGATCATGATGGTCGATTTCGCCATCGAAGCCACGCGGCACGGCGCGAAAACGCCGCGCGATGCAATCGAAGAAGCGTGCTTGCTGCGCTTCCGTCCGATCATGATGACCACCGCCGCCGCGCTGCTCGGCGCATTGCCGCTGGCGTTCGGCACGGGCGAAGGCTCGGAAATGCGCGCGCCGCTGGGGATTGCGATTGTCGGCGGCCTGATCGTCAGTCAGTTGTTGACGCTCTATACGACGCCGGTGGTTTATCTGTATATGGATCGCGTTCGTATATGGTCTGACAATCGTCGCGCGCGGCGAAATGGTGGCGCGCGGCCAGCGAGTGCGATCGAATAAGCAAGCGCAATCACTCATGGCGTGCGCGCTAAAAATCGCTTAGCTTGATGATCGTCCCGACTTCTCAAAGGAGGGCGATTCCGATGAACGCGATCAAGGTTTTGCTGATCGGCGCGCATGGCCGCACGGGTCGTCTGATCGCGCGTCGGCTGCATGACGAAGCGCTGCCCTTTCGCGCGATGCTGCGTCGTTCGGCGCACAAGAGCGAGTTCTCGGCGATGGGCGCGGAGATCGTGCTCGGCGATCTCAACTACGACTTCTCCCACGCGTTCGATGACATCACGCATGTGATTTACGCGGCGGGATCATCGGATAACGAAGGAATTCAGGAGGAACGCGCGATCGATCGCGATGCCGTCATGCGCACCGCCGATTACGCGAAGCGCCGTCGCGTGCGGCAGATCGTGACAATCAGCGCGCTTTCCGCGTATTACCCCGAACGCGCGGGCTTCGCGCTACGCCATTACGCGCGCATGAAACGCGAAGCCGATGCCTACGTAACACGGCGCGGCGTGCCCTACGCGATCCTGCGTCCCGGTCCGCTCTCCGACGACGCGCCACGCGGCACCATCGCGCTTGCGGACGAAAGAACGCATCCATTGGCAAAAATCTCACGCGGCGACATCGCCCATCTGACCGTGCGATGCATCGCGCTGACGATAGGCAATCAGGTAATCGGCGTAATCGGCGGGGACGTGCCGATCGAAACCTTCAACTCACTCCAACCAGCCGATACCCGACGCCGGTTTCAGTAACGATATGCTCCGGCTGCGCGGCATCGCGTTCGAGCTTTTGCCGCAAATGCGCCATGTAGATGCGCAGATAATGCGGGCTTTCCACATGCGATGGCCCCCACACTTCCAGCAGCAATTGCCGATGCGTCAGCACGCGCCCGGCATGCCGCACCAGCGTCGATAGCAGCCGATATTCGATCGGCGTCAGATGCACGTTTTCGCCGCCACGCGTGACGCGCCGCAACGCGAGATCAACGTTGACATCGCCGAACGTGATAACAGGCGTCTCACTTGCCGATGCCTGATTGCGCCGCCGCAGATGCGCGCGAATCCGCGCCATCAACTCGGATACGCCGAAGGGCTTGGTCAGATAATCGTCCGCGCCCGCATCGAGCGCGGCGACTTTCTGCTCCTCCTGCGTGCGCGCCGACAGCACGATCACCGGCAACTCGGTCCAGCTTCGCAATTCACGAATCACGTCGATGCCGTCCGTATCCGGCAAACCGAGATCGACGATGATGAGATCGGGCTTGCGCGTGGCCGCTTCGACCAGACCTTGTTTGCCGGTTTCCGCTTCGTGCACCGTCATGCCCTGCGCTTCCAGCGAAACGCGCACAAAGCGGCGGATTTGTTTTTCGTCCTCGATCAGGACAACCGTGAAAGACGGCTCGCTCATGTTTGTGTTTGTCGTTTTGGAGTGGAACCGTCGCTCACTGCTTACGGCAGAAAAATGGTCGAACCGGTGGTCTTGCGCGCTTCGAGTTCTTCGTGCGCCTTGGCCGCGTCCGACAGCGCGTAGCGTTGGCGAACGTTGGTCTTGACCTTGCCCGATGAAACCACATCGAACAATTCCGCCGCCATCGTGTCCAGATCGCTGCGTTTGGCGATATAGCTGAACAGCGTCGGCCGCGTGAAGAACAGCGAGCCGCGTCCGGCGAATTCGGACGAATCGATCGGCGGAATCGGACCGGACGAATTGCCGAAGCTCACGAACAGACCGAGCGGCGCGAGGCAATCGAGCGACGGAATATACGTGTCCTTGCCGATGGAATCGTACACAACCGGCACGCCCGCGCCGTTGGTGATTTCGCGCACGCGCTGCGTGAAGTTCTCGCGCGTGTAGACGATCGGGTGATCGCAGCCATGCGCCTTCGCCAGTTCCGCTTTCTCGTCCGATCCGACCGTGCCGATCACCGTCGCGCCGAGCGCCTTCGCCCACTGACACGCCAGCATGCCGACGCCGCCCGCTGCCGCGTGAATCAGCACCGTATCGCCCGCTTTCACGCAATACGTCCGCCGCAACAAATATTGCGCCGTCAGCCCTTGCAGCATGATCGATGCGGCATCTTCGTAGCTCACCGCATCCGGCAACTTGACGACGTAATCTGCCGACATCACGCGCTCCTGCGCATACGCGCCCGGCGGACGCGACGCATACGCCACGCGATCGCCCGGTTTGAACTGCGTGACGCCTTCGCCCACGGCCGTCACTTCGCCCGCGCCTTCCATGCCGAGCCCGCCAGGCAGCGGCATCGGATAAAGGCCGGTGCGGAAATACACGTCGATGAAATTGAGGCCGACCGCATGATGCTTCACGCGGATTTCGCCCTTGCCCGGCGCGCCCACGTCTACATCGACCCACTTCATTACTTCCGGGCCGCCTGTTTTGTCGAAACGGATTGCCTTGGTCATCGCTTCTTCATCTCCTTGATAGGTCGTTCAGGATGCCCGCGAGAAGCGCAGGCGAAGATCGTCGAGAATCATGCGCGCGGTCGATATGTTGGTCGCGCACGGCACGTTGTGTACGTCGCAGGCGCGCACGAGGGCATTGATATCGGGTTCGTGCGGCTGGGGCGTCATCGGATCGCGCAGAAAGATGACGATATTCACGCGCCCCTCCGCCAGTTCGGCACCGATCTGCAAATCGCCGCCGTGCGGGCCGGACAACTTGCGCTCGACCGTCAGCCCATGCGCTGCCGCGATACGCCCGCCCGTCGTGCCGGTCGCGACGAGATCGCATTGCGCGAGCGTATCGACGAATTCGCCGGTGAGTTTGACGATGTCGTCCTTCTTCATATCGTGCGCGATCAGCGCGACGCGTGGTTTCATTTGCGTGCTCGCCATATCAGTACGTTCCGGGATACGCGCCGCCATCGATCAGCATGTTCTGGCCGGTGATATAGCCCGCATGCACGCTGCACAGGAACGCGCAGGCCTTGCCGAACTCTTCCGGATTGCCGAAGCGACCCGCCGGCAGACTCTGCGCGCGCCGCGAGCGAATCTCTTCGACGGGCACGTTCTGCGCCTTCGCCTGCGCTTCCATCGTCACGCCGATGCGGTCGGTATCGAACGTGCCCGGCAGCAGATTGTTGATCGTCACGCCCGTCGATGCCACCTTGCGCGCCACGCCCGCGACGAATCCCGTCAGCCCGGAACGCGCGCCGTTCGACAGCCCGAGCACATCGATCGGCGCTTTGACCGACGAACTCGTGATATTCACGATCCGCCCGAAACCGCGCTCGATCATCCCGTCGATGGTCGCCTTCATCAGTTCGATCGGTGTGAGCATGTTCGATTCGAGCGCCTTGATCCACATCTCGTGCGTAAAAGTGCGGAAATCGCCCGGCGGCGGGCCGCCTGCGTTATTGACCAGAATGTCCGGCTGCGGGCAGGCAGCGAGCGCGGCGGCGTGGCCTTCGGGCGTGGTGATATCGCCCGCAACGGTTGTCACCTGCACGCCGTATTGCGCGCGGATATGCGCGGCGGTGGCTTCCAGCGTTTCCGCCGTGCGCGCCGTGATCACCAGATTCACGCCCTCGGCGGCCAGCGCTTCGGCGCAACCGCGCCCGAGTCCCTTGCTTGCCGCGCACACGAGCGCCGTGCGGCCCGCGATTCCCATGTCCATCGTCCATCCTCCAATGTGTCGTTCGTCCAGCGTTCGATACGCCTTTCGCGCATTCTAGAAGAATCGGGGCGGCAACGTCGGCGCGCGCCGGAATCGGCTAAGTTCGAATCTTCTTAGGAGCGCGCGGGCTTTTGGGTAAACTGTCGCCACTGTCCGCTCCGGCGTCTTTCGGGACGCCGTCCCGCCGAGCGAACCAGACAACACAGCAGGACGCGCCGCGCGCGCGAGACCCATGAAACAAGACAGCCGCTTTCCCAATCTCTTTATCCTCGATCACCCGCTGATCCAGCACAAGCTCACCCATATGCGCGACAAGGACACGTCCACGCGCACGTTCCGTGAGTTGCTGCGCGAAATCACGCTGCTGATGGGTTACGAAATCACGCGCAATCTGCCGCTGACGACCAAGCGCGTGCAGACGCCGCTGGTCGAAATCGACGCGCCGGTCATTGCCGGCAAAAAGCTCGCGATCGTGCCGGTGTTGCGCGCGGGCATCGGCATGTCGGACGGCTTGCTCGATCTGGTGCCGTCGGCGCGTGTCGGGCATATCGGCGTGTATCGCGCGGAAGATCATCGCCCGGTCGAGTATCTCGTGCGCCTGCCGCCGGATATCGAAGATCGTCTGTTCATTCTGTGCGATCCGATGGTCGCCACCGGCAATTCCGCCGTTCACGCCGTCGATGTCATGAAGCGTCGCAAGGTGCTCGATGAAAACATCATTTTCGTAGCGCTGGTGGCCGCGCCCGAAGGCGTGAAGGTGTTCCAGGACGCGCATCCGGACGTCAAGCTGTATGTGGCGTCGCTGGATTCGAATCTGAACGATCACGCGTATATCGTCCCCGGTCTGGGCGATGCAGGCGATCGTCTGTTCGGCACGAAGAACTGACGCGTTTCGCTCCGGCAATACGCCAATCGCCGCGCACGTCCAGTCCGGACCGGCGCGGCGATTTTTTTCGGCATTGGGGTTTTTGCACGAATTCGCCCCCT
Source organism: Caballeronia sp. BR00000012568055 (assembly GCF_029439455.1). Classification (GTDB taxonomy): domain Bacteria; phylum Pseudomonadota; class Gammaproteobacteria; order Burkholderiales; family Burkholderiaceae; genus Caballeronia. The sequence continues at coordinate 125,734 of NZ_JAQFVG010000268.1, forward strand.
TTTCGTCCGATTCGACCGCATTGCGGCGCTTTTCGTGCAACACACGGGTTGGCCTGAGCATGCCCGCGCGTGCCGCCATGATAAAATTTCGGTCTGTTCCTAGCGGGTTCATCCGTTCCAAAAAACGCGGCGAAGCGCCCCGGCAGCAGACAAGAACACTCACAGCTTCACGGCACCACAGCACATCAGGCGCGGCATTCAGCCCGCGCGCGACGGAGAAAGGTAATGGCGGGTCACTCGAAATGGGCCAACATCAAGCATAAGAAAGCCGCGGCCGACGCCAAGCGAGGCAAGGTCTGGACGCGTCTGATCAAGGAAATTCAGGTCGCGGCGCGCATGGGTGGCGGCGAGGCCGACACGAACCCGCGTCTGCGCCTGGCCGTGGACAAGGCGTACGACGCCAACATGCCGAAGGACAACATCAACCGCGCGATTCAGCGCGGCGTCGGTGGCGTGGATGGCGCGAACTACGAAGAAATCCGCTACGAAGGCTACGGCATCGGCGGCGCGGCGATCATCGTGGACACCATGACGGATAACCGCACGCGCACGGTCGCGGAAGTGCGTCACGCGTTCTCGAAGTTCGGCGGCAATATGGGCACGGACGGCTCGGTGTCGTTCATGTTCGATCACGTCGGCCAATTCCTGTTCGCGCCCGGCACGCCGGAAGACAAGCTGATGGACGCTGCGCTCGAAGCTGGCGCGGACGACGTGGTCACCAATGAAGACGGCAGTATCGAAGTGGTCTGCCCGGCGAACGATTTCCAGAAGGTGAAGGACGCGCTCGAAGCCGCGGGCTTCAAGGCGGAAGTCGGCGAAGTGACGATGAAACCGCAAACGGAAGTCGAATTCAACGGTGACGACGCCCTGAAAATGCAGAAACTGCTCGATGCGCTCGAAAATCTCGACGACGTGCAGGAAGTCTATACAAACGCCGCCATCAACGACGAGTAAGGCGTTTTTGCCGTTGTTGGTACGGCATTCGCTTCGGTCCGAGGACCGGAGCGACCGACATGTGATCGTCTGAAGGCGCGTGACGCAGCAGCAGTCAGCGCGAGCCGCCTTCAGCCGATAATCCGGCACCCGCTCGCGTGCTCCGCGCCCGGCGCTGCCCGCCTCGCCGCCACCGCTTTTACACAGTTTTTTCGGGGATTCAAATGAAGTTACTCGTCGTCGGTTCCGGCGGTCGCGAACATGCGCTGGCCTGGAAGCTCGCGCAGTCGCCGCGCGTGCAGATCGTCTACGTCGCGCCGGGCAACGGCGGCACCGCGCAGGACGAACGTCTGCGCAATGTCGATATCACCGATCCGGCCGCCCTCGCCGATTTCGTCGAGGCCGAGCATGTCGCGCTGACGGTGATCGGGCCGGAAGCGCCGCTGGCGGCGGGCATCGTCAATTTGTTCCGTTCGCGCGGGCTGAAGGTGTTCGGGCCGACGAAGGAAGCCGCGCAACTGGAAAGCTCGAAGGACTTCGCCAAGGCTTTCATGAAGCGCCACAACATTCCGACGGCCGAGTACGAAACCTTCACCAACGCCGCCGCCGCACACGCGTACGTCGATCAGAAAGGCACGCCGATCGTCATCAAGGCGGACGGACTGGCTGCCGGCAAGGGCGTGGTCGTGGCGATGTCGGACGACGAAGCGCATGAAGCCATCGACTCGATGCTCGAAGGCAACAAGCTCGGCGATGCCGGCGCGCGCGTGGTGATCGAAGAATTTCTGGCAGGCGAGGAAGCGAGCTTTATCGTCATGGTGGACGGCAAGCATGTGCTGGCGCTGGCGTCGAGCCAGGATCACAAGCGTCTGCTTGATGGCGACAAGGGCCCGAACACGGGCGGCATGGGCGCGTATTCGCCCGCGCCGATCGTCACGCCGCAACTGCACGCCCGCGTGATGCGCGAAATCATCCTGCCGACCGTGCGCGGCATGGAGAACGAAGGCATCCGCTATACGGGTTTTCTGTACGCCGGTCTGATGATCGACGCGCAAGGCAACCCGAAAACGCTCGAATTCAACTGCCGAATGGGCGATCCCGAAACGCAGCCGATCATGGCGCGTCTCAAGGGCGACTTTTCGAAGATCATCGAAATGGCGATCGACGGCAAGCTGGACGGCGCGGAACTCGACTGGGACCGTCGCACGGCGCTGGGCGTGGTGCTGGCCGCGCACAACTATCCTGAAACGCCGCGCAAGGGCGACCGCATCAACGGCATTCCGGCCGAAACGGGCGACGCCGTCACGTTCCACGCGGGCACGACGCTGGCCGATGGCAAGCTGACCACTTCGGGCGGACGCGTGCTGTGCGTGGTCGGTCTGGCGGATACGGTTCGCGGCGCGCAATCCGTGGTCTACGATACAGTCAATCAGATTTCGTTCGATGGCATGCAGTATCGCCGGGACATCGGCTACCGGGCGGTGAATCGCAAGCAGGCTGAGCGTCACGGATAAAGCGCGGCTCGTCGCAATGCCGCATGACTGCGATGCCGGACTCCGCGTCCGGCATCGTGTTTTTAGAGAGAACTACGACGCCCTCTGGCGCACCGCAACAATCGATGAGTGAAGACAACGCTAATCACGATATCGCGGCAGTACGCACGTATTTGACCGGCCTGCAATCGGGAATCGCCGAGGCGCTCGGCGCGTTCGACGGCACCGCGTTCGCCACCGATGCGTGGACCCGTGAACCGGGCGGGCATCTGCGAGGCGGCGGCATCACGCGCATGCTGGAAGGCGGCGGGTTCTTCGAGCGCGGCGGCATCGGATTCTCGGACGTTCAGGGCGACGCCTTGCCGCCGTCCGCAAGCGCGGCGCGTCCGCAACTCGCGGGACGCGGCTTCGAGGCGATGGGCGTATCGCTGGTCATGCACCCGCGCAATCCGCACTGCCCGACCGTGCACGCCAACGTACGCATGTTGACCGCGGTGAAGGAAGGCGAAGAACCGGTGTTCTGGTTCGGCGGCGGCATGGATCTCACGCCCATCTACGGCTACGAAGAAGACGCGCGGCATTTTCACGCCACCTGCCGCGACGCCTTGCAGCCGTTCGGCGCGGATCTGTATCCACGCTTCAAGACGTGGTGCGACGAGTACTTCTATCTGAAGCATCGCGGCGAGCCACGCGGCATCGGCGGAATCTTTTTCGATGACTACGCGGACGGCGGTTTCGAACGCGCTTTCTCGATGATGAAGAGCGTCGGCGATGCGTTCTTGCAAGCGTATCTGCCGATCATCGAACGGCGGTGTGAGATGGCGTACACCGAGCGCGAGCGCGAGTTTCAGGCGTATCGGCGCGGACGCTATGTCGAGTTCAATCTGGTGTTCGATCGCGGCACACACTTCGGTCTGCAAAGCGGTGGCCGCACCGAATCCATTCTGATGTCGATGCCGCCGGTCGCAAACTGGCGCTACGACTGGAAGCCGGAGCCGGGTACGCCTGAAGCGCGCTTGTATTCCGATTTCCTGGTGCGCAAAGAATGGCTGTGAAGCGCATCGCCATCCTGGGTGGCACCTTCGATCCGATTCATATCGGACACCTGAAGCTCGCGCGGCGCTTCATCGATTTGCTGCAACTGACCGAACTGGTGCTGCTGCCAGCCGGTCAGCCGTGGCAGAAGGAAGGCGTGTCCGCGCCGGAGCATCGGCTGGCGATGACGCGCCTGGCTGCCGAATCGATGCAGACGGACGGCGTCACCGTCACCGTCACCGTCGCCACCGATGAAATCGACCGCCACGGCGATACCTACACGGTCGATACGCTCGCCCACTGGCGCGAGCGCGAAGGCGCGGACGCGTCGCTGTCGCTGATCATCGGCGCGGATCAGTTCGTGAAGTTGGATTCGTGGCATCAATGGCAGCGGTTGTTCGACTACGCGCACGTCTGCGTGGAAACGCGCGCGGGCTTCGATATCTCGGCGCTGCCGCCTGCGGTCGCGAAGGAAGTCGCGGCGCGTCAGGCGACGGCAGACACGCTGCGTGAAAGTGCGCACGGGCATATCCTCATCGACGAAATGTTGCTGATGGATATTTCCGCCACCGCCATTCGCGAGGAAGCGCGCACCATGAGCGGCTCGGCCGAAGTGCGCGCGCATGTCCCGGCCGCCGTCTGGGACTATATTGTTCAACATCACCTCTACCGGAACCGGTAAAGACACGGTCATTATGGAAATTCAAAAGCTGCAACGCGCGATCATCGACGGTCTGGAAGACGTCAAGGCGCAAGATATCAAGGTGTTCAACACATCCCACCTGACGTCCCTGTTCGACCGCGTGGTCGTGGCGAGCGGTACGTCGAACCGGCAGACCAAGGCGCTCGCGAACAGCGTGCGCGAGAAGGTCAAGGAAGCGGGTGGCGACATTATCAGTACGGAAGGCGAAGAGATCGGCGAATGGGTGCTGGTCGATTGCGGCGACGCGGTCGTGCATATCCTGCAACCGGCGCTGCGTCAGTACTACAACCTCGAAGAAGTCTGGGGCGACAAGCCCGTGCGCGTGAAGCTGCAAAAGCCGAACATGTTCGGCGGCGCATCGGTCACGGCAGACGATGAAGACGAGGACGAAGACGACGTGAAACCGGCCGTCAAACGTCCGGCGCGCAAGACCGCTCGCAAGACGAACGCCTGAGGCCTTGAAGCTCGTTATTCTCGCCGTCGGACACAAGATGCCCGACTGGATCTCGAATGGCTTCGACGAGTACGCGAAGCGCATGCCGCCTGAATTGCGCATCGAACTCAAGGAATTGAAGCCCGAGCTACGCTCTTCCGGACGCAATGCCGAGAGCGTGATGGCGGCGGAGAAGCAGCGTATAGAAGCCGCGTTGCCGAAGCACGCCCGCGTGATCGCGCTCGATGAACGCGGCCGCGACTGGACCACCATGCAGCTTGCGCAAGCCCTGCCCGGCTGGCAACAGGAAGGACGCGATGTGGCGTTCATCATCGGCGGCGCGGACGGGCTTCATCCTGATGTGAAGGCGCGTGCGGAAATCATGCTGCGCATCTCCAGTCTGACGCTGCCGCACGGCATGGTGCGCGTGCTGCTCGCCGAACAGCTTTACCGCGCGTGGAGCATCACGCAGAATCATCCTTATCATCGCGCGTGATGTTTCGATAGTGGGATATCGAATGCCACGCGTCATTCGACTCTCACTACACGATGCACACTCATTCCTTCGTTTATCTCGCTTCGCAAAGTCCGCGCCGTCAGGAGTTGCTGCATCAGCTCGGCGTTCAGTTCGAACTCCTGTTGCCTCGCGCCGATGAAGACGCCGAGGCGCTCGAAGCCGCGCTTCCCAACGAACCCGCCGATGCCTACGTGCTGCGCGTTTGCGCCCTCAAAGCCGATGCCGCACACAAGCGTCTGCGTGCGGGCGGTCATGCGGCATCGCCCATTCTCACGGCCGATACCACCGTCACTGTCGATGGCCTGATCCTCGGCAAGCCGCAACACGAACAAGACGCCGTCGATATGCTCGAACGCCTCGCGGGCCGCGAGCATGAAGTGCTGACCGCGATCGCCGTCGTCGATGCAAAAGGTCAGTTGCTCGAACCGGTTCTCTCACGCTCGACAGTGCGCTTTGCACACGCGGATCGTGCTGCACTGCAACGTTATGCAGCGACCGGCGAGCCGCTCGGCAAGGCGGGCGCATATGGCATTCAAGGGCGCGCTGCGGCGTTTATCGAGCGAATCGACGGGTCCTATTCGGGTATCATGGGTCTGCCCCTCTTTGAAACCGCTGCACTCCTGCGCGTGGCGCGCGTCGAATTCTAAACAGGCCATGAACGAAGAAATCCTGATCAACGTCACACCGCAGGAAAGCCGCGTCGCGATCGTTCAGCAAGGCGCTGTTCAGGAGCTTCATGTCGAACGCACGCTGTCGCGCGGACGCGTCGGCAACGTGTATCTCGGGCGTGTAGTGCGCGTGCTGCCGGGCATGCAGTCCGCATTTATCGATATCGGTCTGGAGCGCGCCGCATTTCTGCATGTCGCCGACATCTGGCATCCGCGCATTGCGGGCGAGGCGCATGGATCGCAGCCGCATACACCGATCGAAAAGATCGTCTTCGAAGGACAAGCGCTGATGGTGCAGGTCGTGAAGGACCCGATCGGCACCAAGGGCGCGCGGCTGTCCACGCAGGTGAGCATTGCAGGACGCACGCTGGTTTATCTGCCGCAGGAGCCGCATATCGGTATTTCGCAGAAGATCGAGAGCGAAGCGGAACGTGAGGCCGTGCGCGCGCGTCTGACTGCGGTTTTACCTGCCGATGAGAAAGGCGGGTATATCGTGCGGACTATCGCGGAAGATGCAACGAGCGAAGAGTTGGCGGGCGATGTCGCGTATCTGCGCAAGACATGGGCGACGATCGTTGCTCAGGCGCAGCGTGTGCCGCCGACTTCCCTGCTCTATCAGGATTTGAACCTCGCGCAACGCGTGCTGCGCGACTTCGTCAACGACGACACCACGCGCATTCAGGTCGATTCGCGCGAGACGTATCAAATGCTTGCGGACTTCGCGGCGGAGTTCACGCCTGCGGTGGCGTCGCGTCTGCATCACTACACGGGCGAGCGGCCGCTTTTCGATCTGTACAACATCGAGGCGGAGATTTTGCGGGCGCTGTCGCGGCGAGTCGATCTCAAGTCGGGCGGCTATCTGATGATCGATCAGACCGAAGCCATGACGACCATCGACGTGAATACGGGCGGCTACGTCGGCGCGCGCAATTTCGATGACACCATCTTCAAGACCAATCTCGAAGCGGCGCATACCATCGCGCGGCAATTGCGACTGCGGAATCTGGGCGGGATCATCATCATCGATTTCATCGACATGGAGAATGTCGAGCATCGGGATCAAGTTTTAGGCGAGTTGAAGCGTGCGTTGTCGCGGGATCGGACGCGCGTCACGGTCAACGGCTTCTCGCAGCTCGGGTTGGTGGAAATGACGCGCAAGCGCACGCGCGAATCGCTGGCGCATGTGTTGTGCGAGCCGTGTCCGACTTGTCAGGGCAAGGGGCAGGTGAAGACGCCGCGCACCGTCTGCTACGACGTGCTGCGCGAAATCATGCGCGAGTCGCGGCAGTTCAATCCGCGCGAGTTTCGCGTCGTGGCTTCGCAGCAGGTGATCGATCTTTTTCTCGAAGAAGAGTCACAACATTTGGCGATGCTGATGGATTTTATTGGCAAGCCGGTTTCGTTGCAGGTGGAGAGTAATTTGAGTCAAGAGCAGTATGACATTGTGTTGATGTGAGTTTCAGGCGATATCGTTTCTTATCGTCAACACACCAAGGGGCCTTGTCCGGCAAACCGCCTGAATCATTCAATATCGTCCAGCATCGTGTATGCGCGCTTCGTAAGCGTAGCTAGACGCGCTTTTTTGACTGGAAAACGGCTCGATGCTAAGCATGAAACGAATCTGCTCACAGACTTCCATTTACGGGCATGGCTATACGCGGTTGTAGCACTCGCGAAAGCACCCGATGGCAGTCTGACATTTACGCTTTCTGACGTCGGCGCTGCGGCGTGGATTCTTCGCATCTGCCATGGCGGCGGCTGGCTGGAGGTAAAGCCCGGCAACTATTCGGATATATCGCTCGTGGCGGCGCACACAGACTGAATCGTTCAGCAACTTGCTAAGGACTACCGTGAGACAGTGCTGGGCGCATGGCAGACTTAGCCAAGCGCTGGGGCGTCGATCAATTTACGAATGGTATGATCGGCACCACGCAGAGAATCGGCAGTATCAAGCGGCGCGTCAGTGCGTGCGCCTTGCTGGCGTCTGCAAATCCGGGCAATTCGCTGACGTGGGGAGATTTCGGCGCGCCTATTAAATCCCCTTTGCACAGATTGCTTATGATGACCATTCTCAGCCGCCTTATGACGGTCAATTCATCGCGCTCCCGGCTCTTCGAAGAGAATCAAAGGTTTGCCAACATGATCCCTGCTGGGGCGATGGTCTTGGACGCCGGAGCAGGCGACGCGCCCTATAAGTCGCTGGTCTCGCATGCGGTCTACGAGTCGGCCGACTTCGAGAAGGTGGACAAGCCATACGCGAAGTCCACATACGTGTGCGATTTAGCCGACATTCCTGTCGAGGCTAATCGATACGATTTTGTTCTCTTTAACCAGGTGATGGAGCATCTTCCCGAGCCGAAGGCGGTATTGAAGGAGCTGTTTCGTGTCTTGAAGCCTGGCGGCAAGATAATTTACACGGCGCCATTGTTCTATGAAGAACACGAGCAGCCTTACGACTTCTATCGCTACACCCAGTTTGCGATCAAGTACTTGTTCACCGAAGCTGGATTTACGTTAGAACGACTGGACTGGTTGGAAGGCTACTACGGGACCGTTGCATATCAGATGAATGGGATGGCCACGCATCTGCCGTCAACGCCGGCCGAGATCACTCCCGGATTGCTTGGCGTTGCGCTTGCCCCTCTCATGTATCTGCTTCGTTTCCAGATGGGTTTGCTAAGTGTTTTTTTTCATCGGCTGGAGATGCGATCGAAGTTTATGAAACGCGGCTATCCGAAGAACTATGTAGCGGTTTTTAGCAAGCCGGCTCAGACTTGATCCGACCAAAACGGGCAGGCAAAAGAAAACTCGCAGAAGTAGCTTCGTTTAGGGGTCAAAAAGCAGCAGAACTCTCTTATCGATTTGCGTCCAGAAGAAGAGAAGCCGGCGAACTGATCAACGCACGACCATAGCCACCGCCAGATCGATCAACAGCCGTACAACCCAACGTCACGCTCCTTCCTGAACGTGACGCCGCGTCAGCCCCCTGATTCAAATATTCCCATCCATCCAAGCAATCCGCTTAACCAGCCATCCCTTCAAATAATCCACTTCCCCGCGATACGACCCGGCGATCACCGCATTCGGCCAGGTCTGCACCGCCATCTCCTTCCAGCGGGTGAAATTCCGACGCGCCGCGCCATTCGCTATCAGCGCCTGCGCTCGGCTTTCGATAAAGTCCGGCAAGGTATCGATCTGCGATGTCTTCAATTCATTCCATCGCGCCCGCACGCGCGCTTCGAAAGTGGGATCGATCTGCTTCATGCGCGAAATCCAGACGCCATCCGCCACCCACCAACCTTCGGGATATTGCGCATCGGAATAATTGACGTTGCCCGCCGCCAGATCGAAGTCCCATAGCGGCCCGAACTTCAGCTTGTCGCCCGCATCCTTGTAGAGGTAGATGCTCGCGAAACTCTTCGCGTCCTGATTCTTGAAAATTTCGTTGACCAGAAACCAGTCGATGAGCGTTGGCACATCGAAATATTGCTCGTAGCCGGTCGCCGGATCGGTGGCGTTGTCGGAGAACAGCGCGTCTTCCGCCTTCTGCACGTAGTCCTTGATATAGGCGGCCTGTGCATCGGATGCCGGATCGGGTGTGTCGATACACATCGGCAGGCCGTGCGTCGTATGCCAGCACACGGCTTCGTCCATCCGCGCATTGATCTCGACGATAAAGCCCGTTTTCTTCGGCGAAGTCGTCTCGTCGCTGTCCGCGATATTCACGCGATTCTTGCTCACGCGTATCGATTCGACCAGATCGTACACGCCGCGGTATTCTCCGTTCAGCGTCAGTTCGAGTGGCTGCGCACGCGGCGTCCACGCCATGCCGAAGCGCTGTCCGAGTTCCAGCGCAGCGCGATTGCGCAGCAGCGTTTTATCGAAGTAATTGGCCAGCAGAATCCAGTTGCGGTCCTGCGGCATGCCGAGCAGGCTCGCCTTGCTCTCCAGTTTGAGGCGATACGGCTTCTTCTCCTGAGTCCACGTCGAGTTGCCGTGGCCCTTGATCGTCATGCGGCTGGAGAATGGCTCGATGCCGTCGGCGCCGGTGAGACCGAGGTCCGCGCCAAGGTACGTGCTTTTGACGACGATCGGCGTTTTTCCGTCGGTATCGACAGTCATGGACGCAAGCGGCGCGGCGTCGGCGTAGACCGCGCCGGTCGGATCGATGAAATCGGTAACCGATTGCTCAGCATCGGCACTGTTCGATGACGACCCGCCGCCTCCGCACGCCGCGAGACACGCGGCGAGACAAACACTCACAAACTTCGCGTTGAAACCACGCGCGCCCTTCCGTGCTGCAACTTCCCACTGCTTCATGCTTCGCTTGCCCTAAAAAAATGATCCGCTCCCGAAACCGGGATGCGGATCATAGCGAAGCTTACAACGCGTCTATCGCTGCTATCTCACAATCGAATTCAGATTAGGTTCAAGCCGCCTGCTGCTGATACTGAATCCGATGCAAATGCGCATACAACCCGCCCTTGCGCAGCAATTCCGCGTGACTTCCCTGCTCGGCGATCTTGCCGCCTTCCATCACCAGAATGCGGTCCGCGCGCTCGATAGTCGATAGCCGATGCGCAATCACCAGCGTCGTGCGTCCTTTCATCAGCGTTTCGAGCGCCGCTTGCACATGCCGCTCGGACTCCGAATCCAGCGCGGACGTCGCTTCGTCGAGAATCAGGATCGGCGCGTCTTTGTAGATCGCGCGCGCAATCGCTAAACGCTGACGCTGCCCGCCCGACAAGCGCATACCGTTGCCGCCGATCAGCGTATCGATGCCATCAGGCAAGCTTGCGACGACATCAGCAAGATTCGCCGCGGTCAGCGCCGACAACACGCGATCGCGGTCCGGCGTCTGGCCATACGCGACGTTCGCGGCGATCGTATCGTTGAACAGCACGACGTCCTGGCTGACCATCGCCATCTGGCCGCGCAGATCGTGCAGGTTGTAGTCGCCGATCGGCACGCCATCGACCATCACGTGGCCGCCTTGCGGATCGAAGAAGCGCGGCAGCAGATTCACGAGCGTGGTCTTGCCGCTGCCCGAAGGCCCGGCCAGCGCAACCATCTCGCCTGGCGCGACCTTGAACGACACATGATCCAGCGTCATCCGATCCACCGAGCCATACGTGAACGTGACATCGCGGAATTCGACTTCGCCGCGCGCACGCGTCAGATGGCGACCGCCGCCTTCCGGCTCGGCGGGTTCATCGATCAAACCGAAAATGAGTCCTGCGGCCGTCATGCCGCGCTGCATCGGCTGATTGATGTCGATCAAGTGCTTGAGCGGCGAAATAACCAGCAACATGGACGTGACGAAGGCGACGAAACCGCCCACCGTGGTCTGATCGTTGGCCGATTGCACCACGGCGATGGTCAGCACGACCGCCAGCGCAATCGACGCGAGAAACTGCGTCAGCGGCTGCGCAAGACCGCCCGACACCTGCATGCGCATGGAATAGCCGCGCAGCCGATGGCTCATCTCACGGAAGCGGTTCATCTCGTACGATTGGCCGTTGTGCACCTTGACGACCTTGTAGCCGCCGACGGTTTCCTCGACCACGTACGACAGCTCGCTCGTCAACGCCTGATGCTCGCGATTCAGCCGCCGCAACCGTCGATTGATCTTGCTCACCAGCCAGCCGATCGCCGGCAAGATAACCGCGACGATCAGCGTCAGCCGCCAGTTGAGAATAAATAGATAGCCGAGCAGAAAAACGACCGTGAGCGAATCGCGCACGAGCGTGACGACCACGCTGGAAAGCACGCTCAGAATCTGATTGACCTCGAACACGATCGCGTTGATAACCGTGCTGGCCGTTTCGCGTTGAAAGAAACTCGCGCTGGTGTGGATCATGCGCTGGAACATTTCCAGCCGCAGTTGCAGCAGAATCTTGTTCGATACATACGACAGAAAATAGCCCGACGCATACTGCGCCACGCCGCGCACCAGCGCCAGCCCGATCACCGCGGCGGGCACCAGCCAGCGCGCGTGATCGCTGCCCTTGGTGCCGAAGCCGTGATCGAGCAGCGGCTTGAGCAGCATCGGAATACCAGCTTCGGTCGCGGCGACGACGCCCATCGTTGCGATGCCGAGAATCACCATGCCCAGCAGCGGGCGGATATAAGGCCAGAGGCGTCTCATGACCGCCGTGGGCGACGTGTTTTCGCCCGAGCCGATGGTCTTGCGGAGTGTCTTCGTTTCGTTCAAATCGTTCCTCGGTGTACGGTTCGCGAAGGATGCGCAGGCGCGGCCACGCGGGACGGATCGACATACGAATCCGCCATTCTAATCCTCCGGTCGGATGCGCTTACGTTTCGCGCGCGTCCTTGATGGATGCTTGCGCGGTCTCGCCGCGCGCAGGCGGCAGACGGCCCGCCAGACGTTCGCCACGGCCGAGCATCAGCCCGGCGAAGCACCAGAATGCGAGCGCGGTGGTCTGCCACATGAAGTCGTCGGTGGAATTTTTGGCGATCATCCCGCCCACCAGCGCGATACCGCCTGCCGCGATCCACGGCACCTCGCGCCGCAGCCGCCAGAAGCGCACCACGACGGCAATCAGCAGCGCCAGCTCCAGCACCACACCGACGATGCCCGTCTCCAGCCACGTATTCAGAAACAGGTTGTGCGCATGCGTCAGCGCCTGCGATTCGGCCGCAAGCAGACGCGGCGGCATTTCCTTGCCATAAACCTCGCCCGGCAGCGGTTTGCCAAAGCCGATACCAGTCCACGCGTTCGGCTCGCCCGCGCGGCCGTAGAACGCCCACAGGCGCGGGCGCGTGTCGGCGGCGAGCGTATCGCCGATACCTGGCAGGAACGACGGCACCGGCACGCGATCGCCTTCGATCGTCACGCCATGCGCGGGCAGCGACGGCGGCAGATGTTCGAAGCGAATCCGCGAACTGATTTCGAGCGCGCCGACCGCCGCCACGCCGCACAGCAGCATCGCGATCGTCGCCAAAACCATATGCCGCCGATACAGCGGATAAAGCGCGATCACAATCGTCACGAACGCCGCCAGCCCGAAGAACCGATTGACCGTCGCCACGCCGATAAACAAGCTCAACAGAACGCCCGTCACGCCAAACAGACGCCATTTCCGGTTGAACATCAGCCCGCAGAACAGCGCGATGCCGAACAGCGCGACCGTGCTCGTATGGCCGACGCGGTTATAAAAATGCAGCATGAAATTATCGGCGGTCGGCGGCTGCAGCTGGCCCCAGTAGATCACGCTGATGATCGACAACAGCACGCACGCGACCCAGTGCGCCAGCACAAAGCGCTCGGGATTGGCCGCGCGCGCGCCGAGCAGCCAGAAGCCGAAGAACGCGAACAGCGGATACAACACCTCGTCGAGCCACGCATGCATGCTCTCGCCGCGATTGGGCGACCAGAACACCGACGCCAGCGCCCACGCCGCCCACAGCGCAACCGGCAACGCCACCGGCCACCGATGCGGCGACGGCGCGCCACGCGTCAACGCCACCGCGATCGTTCCCACGCCGATAAAGCCGAGCGCGATATTTTCGAGCGCCGTCATATGCGCGAAGGTCACGACGAAGCAGATGACCGGCGCGCCGATCCACAAGAAGATATCGGGCTTGAGCAGTGTTTTTGTCGTCATAGACCTTCCGTCAGCAACTTCTCGAGCGCGCGGCTCACCGCATCGAGCGAAATCAGGCCCATACAGGCGGCGTGATCACCCCGCCATGCAACACACGTGGTCTCATTGCGGTCACAGCGGCGCACCCATTCGACGTGCCGGCGAAAGATATTCGGCTCGTCGCGGCACGGCATATTCGTGATGGTAATCGGCATGAAGGGTGCGTCGCGCCAGAATGCGCCGGCGCCGTGGATCATCGCGTTGCCGGGACCGAACAGCGTGAGCGTCGGCACATTCACCATGCGGCCGAGATGCGCGACGCCCGTGTCCGGACAAACCAGCGCGCGCGCATTTGCAAACAAATGCCACAACTCGCCCAATCCGACACGCCCCGCGAAGTTCGCATATCGCCCTTTCGGATCGATTTCGCGGACCAATTCGACTTCGCCCGGTCCGCCGCTCCACACAGGCGTATAGCCCAATCTTTCGACGTGTTCGGCAAGCGCCCGCCAGCGTTCCTGCGGCCACTTCTTGACCGCTGTGCTCGCGCCCGGATGCAGCACCACGTAAGCTTGCGAAAGGATATTGGCGTCGGCGTCGCTGAAGGGGGCGCGCTGGGGCGCGGGCCAGTCGTCCGGACAATACGCGCGCGGCGGCGTGGGATCGATCAGCGTCGCGGCGATATCGGCCCACGCGGCGGGCGTCGGCGGATATGGATGCGCTTCATCGACGGGCCAGTTCTTCCACGCGGGCGTATCGTCGGCATGACCGATGATCCAGCGGCAGCGCGTGGCCATCGCCAGCCAGGCAAAACGGTTGTCGCCCGCGACGATGCCGATATCGTACGGACCCGACTTCAGCACGCCATTGACGCTGGCGAGATCGCGCGGATCGAAAGGCAGCGCTTCGACGCCGTACGGACGGCCCGCGTACAGCGGCACGATCGCCTTCGGACAGGTCAGCGCGATACGCGCGTTCGGATACCGCTCGCGCAGACGCGCGATCAGCGGCGTGAGCAGCAGCGTGTCGCCCAAAAGCAGATGATGCGCGATCAGAACGCTCGACACGTCGGTCGGCTTTCTGCGCCACGCCTTGAGGGCGAGTTTCGGTATCGCACGGGCAATCACCCGCAGGCGCCCGGAAAGTCGGCTCATAGAATGGAAACTGGAAGGCTTGCACGCCTGCGCGCAAGCCGTCGGTCATTCGCCGACAGGTCTAGGTCGTGCCGCCGCACTGTTTTCATATATGTCGATGCGGCTCGAACGCAGCCACCGTATTCGCCTGAATTCATCTGAGGCACGGTCTTCTGCTTCGCGCTCTGTTAAGGCACACTGACGGGCTCCGTCCCGCCGCCACAACAAAAAGAGGCCAGCGGCCTCTCGATACTCGCGCCGCCGCGCAGCCATTGCCGCGCGAAACCAGCACTTTCGTTGAATAATTATACCAACTCGTACGCCGCTGAATGCTTCATGTCCCGACCTACTCTCGGTATCGCCATCATCACGCACAATGCTGCGGCGCGGCTCGCGCAGTGTCTCGAATCGGTTTCTTTTGCCGATGACATCGTCGTCGTGGACGGCGGCAGCACGGATGCCACCGTGGGCATCGCGCAGAAGCATCGGGCGCGGGTGATCGAGGCGCGTGACTGGCCGGGTTTCGGCCCGCAGAAGAATCGCGCGCTCGACGCGCTCGCCACCGACTGGGTATTTTCCATCGATGCCGACGAGATCGTGTCGCCGGAACTCGCGGCGTCCATCAAAGCCGCCATCACCGATCCACAAGCCGATGTGTACGCGATCGACCGTCTTTCGAGCTTTTGCGGCGCGTGGATCAAACATAGCGGCTGGTATCCGGACTGGATTCCGCGTTTGTTCAGGCGCGGCACCGCGCGCTTTTCCGACGATCTCGTTCACGAGCGCCTCGTGCTTTCCACGGCAATACCCGTCGCGCGCCTGAACGGCAAGCTGATGCACTACTCGTACGAGGATTTCGAAGCCGTACTGCGCAAGCTCGATGCGTATTCGACGGCCGGCGCGCGGCAACGGCATGCGGCGGGAAAACGCGGCGGATTTGGCGTGGCGGTATCGCGCGGAGCGTGGGCGTTTTTGCGGACTTATGTGCTCCGACGCGGCTTTCTCGATGGCCGCGCGGGCTTCATGATCGCCGTCTTCAATGCGCAGACGGTTTATTACCGATTCTTGAAGCTGATGTATCTCAACGAGCCGCGCTGATTTCGTCGGCGAGTTTCATCAGCGCATCGACGTGGGTATCGACGCTGGTGTCGTATCGAACCGCGTTGCCGTTGATCGCGCGGCGCGAGTCGATCGCCTCGGACACCACGCGGCGCAAATCGTCCGCATTGCCGGATTTGAAAACGTGCTTGGCTTCGTCCGCAATCGCGTCGTTGCAGCCGATGCACGCGGGGAAAATCACCGGCGTGCCGCACATCACCGATTCGATACCGACCAGTCCGAACGGCTCATAACTCGACGCGAGAATGGTGAAATCCGCCGCCCGATAAGCGTCCTCGATATTCTTTGCATAACCGATATAGCGCACGTTCGGCGCGACCTGTTCCGGCGCGCGCCCCGCCACGGCAATCACCACCGGCAGTCCTGCAAGCGCCTGCTCGATCAGCGGCAAGCCTTTGCGCTGATGGCTGCTCGATGGAAACAGCAGCACGATTTCGTCTTTTTTGAAGCCGTATTGCTCGCGCAGTTTCGCGCGCGTGTCTTGAGCCACCGGCGAGAAGCGCGCGCCGTCAACCGGCGGATACAGCACGCGAATCTTCGACGAATCGATGCCATACAGCGTGCGCAGTTCATCGCGCATCATGTCCGAATGCGCGACGATCACCTTCGCCTGCGCGTACTGCCGTCGCTCCAGCGCAATCTGCCGCGTATCCGAACGCTTCTCGCGCCGCCCCGTCGCGCGCAAGAATCCGATATGCGTGCCGCCGCAAATCGCGATTTCCGATCCTTCCACGCGATTGCAGCCGATCAGCACATCGACCCTCGCCTTCTTGCGCGCGCGTTTCAGCGCCCACGAGAAATACGCATCGCGCAGCTTGCCCGGCAGAAACGACACCTTGATGCGATGCGCATCGATCAAACGGCTTTCGGGCAGCGATTTATCGATCTTGCGCGCAAAGAACGCCGGCTTTGCGCCATCGGTCCGGCCGCGCGCGAGGCCGCGCACGAGGTCCATCGCGTAGCGTTCGAGGCCGCCGCTAAGCTTGAGCGCATTCGCCGATATGCCGATGCGCATCAGTAGACGATTTCGATTGCGCTGCCCGAGAACTCGCCGCGCAACGCGGTGATGAGATCGTCGGTCGGCTTGACGCGCCACGCATCGCCCAGACGCACTTCGCCTTCCGCATGCTCGCTCCGATAGACGATGCTCACGTTCAGGCCATTGGGAATCGGCGCGGATTGACGCTCGCGGCGTCCGTTGTCGCGCGACGGCGCGGGCGGCGGCGCTTCCGCTTGCGCGCCCGCCGCATGCGCTTCAAGCACGCGACGCAGGCGCAGCGAATCCGCGTTGCCGTTCATTTCCACCTTCACGGACTGCGCGTAACGGCTGCGCGCGCGTTCGAGGTCCATCGCCGTATCGACTGTGAAGCGGATGCCGCCGGTGAACGCATCGTTACGCGCCTGACCTTGCACGACCAGCAGTTCGTCTT
>NZ_JAQFVG010000268.1:142824-221414 GCF_029439455.1 Caballeronia sp. BR00000012568055
GTTGAATACGGTGACTTCGCACTGGCCGCTGCCATCGTCGAGATTGACGATCAGCATCTTGCCGCGCTGAGTCATTTGCGTGCGCAGCGAGGAAATCACGCCCGCGACGAGCTTCTCGCGCCCTTCCTTCAGTTCACCGATTTTCTGGCGCACGAAGCGGCGCACTTCGCCCTTGTAGGCATCGAACAAATGGCCGGACAGATAGAAGCCGAGCGCGGTCTTTTCTTCCTGCAAACGCTTCTTGTCGGACCACATGGGTTCATCGACATATTCGTGTTTGGCGAGCGGCGCGTCGCCCATATCGAACAGGCCGGCTTGCATGGCATTGGCGGCGGCCTGATCGGCGGCTTCCATTGCCATCGGCACCGAGGCGAGCAGTTGCGCTCGATTCGCATGCATGGAATCGAACGCGCCCGCGCGAATCAACGCTTCCACCGTGCGCCGATTCACCACACGCCGGTCGATCCGCTCGCAGAAATCGAACAGATCGACGAACACGCCGTCTTCACGCGCCCGCAAAATCTCTTCGATGGCGTTCTGCCCGCTACCCTTCACCGCGCCCAGACCATAGCGAATGGTCTTGGAGCGCGTGCCGTCCGTTTCCGCAACCGGCTCGAAGCGATACGCCGATTGGTTGATATCCGGCGGAAGCACCGCGAGTTTATTCGTCGCGCAGTCTTCGAAAAGAATCTTGACCTTGTCGGTATCGTCCATCGCGAGCGACATATTCGCCGCCATGAACTCCGCCGGATGATGCGCCTTCAGCCACGCCGTGTAATACGCCAGCAACGCATACGCGGCCGCGTGCGACTTGTTGAAGCCGTAGCCCGCGAACTTTTCCATCAAGTCGAAAATTTCGTCCGACTTGGCGCGCGTGAGGCCGTTGACCGCCGCGCCCTCCGCGAAAATCTCGCGGTGCTTGGCCATTTCCTCGGGCTTCTTCTTACCCATCGCGCGACGCAGCAAGTCCGCGCCGCCCAGCGAGTAACCGCCGATGATCTGCGCCATCTGCATCACCTGTTCCTGATAGACCATGATGCCGTAGGTCTCTTTCAGAACAGGTTCGACGCGCGGGTCCGGATACTCGGTGATTTCGCGTCCGTGCTTACGCGCGCAGAAGCTCGGAATCAGGTCCATCGGGCCGGGTCGATACAGCGCCACCAGCGCGATGATGTCCTCGAAGCGGTCCGGCTGCGCGTCTTTGAGCATGCCTTGCATGCCGCGACTTTCAAGCTGGAACACGGCAACGGTGTTCGCTTTCTTCAGAATCGAGAACGATGCGGGATCGTCCAGCGGCACCTGCGCGAGATTCCAGTCTTTCTTCGATTCATCCAGCCGGCGAATATAGCGCTCGGCCCAGTCGAGAATCGTCAGCGTGGTCAGGCCCAAAAAGTCGAACTTGACGAGACCGACCGCTTCCACATCGTCCTTGTCGTACTGACTGACGACGCCGCCGTCTTCGCCCTGCGTGTACAGCGGGCAGAAATCCGTCAGCTTGCCCGGCGCGATCAACACGCCACCCGCGTGCATACCGACGTTACGCGTCAGCCCTTCCACGCGCTGGGCGAGTTCGAGCAACTGATGCACGTCGTCTTCCGAATCGAAGCGCTCCTGAAGCGTCGGTTCTTCCTTCATCGCATCCGCGATGGTCACGTGCTTGCCCGGCTTGAACGGAATCAGCTTGGCGACGCCGTCGGTGAACATATAGCCGAGATCGAGCACGCGGCCGATATCCCGCACCGCCGCCTTCGCGGCCATCGTGCCGAAGGTCGCGATCTGCGAAACCGCGTCCGCGCCGTACTTGCCCTTTACGTACTGAATGACGCGATCACGCCCTTCCTGACAGAAGTCGATATCGAAGTCAGGCATCGACACGCGTTCCGGATTCAGGAAGCGCTCGAACAGCAGGTTGTAGCGAAGCGGATCGAGATCGGTAATGCCGAGCGCGTACGCGACCAGCGAACCCGCGCCCGAACCCCGGCCCGGACCGACCGGCACGCCATTGTTCTTCGCCCACATGATGAAGTCGGCGACGATCAGGAAGTAGCCCGGAAAGCCCATTTTGATGATGGTCCCGCACTCGAAATCCAGTCGCGAGTAATACGTCTCGCGCTGCGCTT
This sequence comes from Caballeronia sp. BR00000012568055, assembly GCF_029439455.1. GTDB lineage: Bacteria > Pseudomonadota > Gammaproteobacteria > Burkholderiales > Burkholderiaceae > Caballeronia. The sequence continues at coordinate 144,945 of NZ_JAQFVG010000268.1, forward strand.
CGCGTTCGGTGGCATCGGGATAAAGCTGTTGCAGGCGGACTTCGAGCCCTTCCTTCGACAACTGGATGAGGTAGTCGTCGAGCGACATGCCATCGGGTGTCGGGAACAGCGGGAGTTTGGGCTTGCCGAGTTCCAGCGTGAGATTGCATCGCTTGGCGATTTCGACCGTGTTCGCGAGCGCCGACGGAATATCCGCGAACGCCGCGCACATCTCGTCCTGTGTGCGGAAAAACTGGTCCTGCGTAAAACGCTTCTGCCGACGCGGATTCGCAAGAATATCGCCTTCGGAAATGCACACGCGCGCTTCGTGCGCGGTGAAATCGTCGGGCGTCATGAACTGCATCGGATGCGTGGCGACGACGGGCAAACGTAGCTTGGCGGCAAGCTTCACGGCATCGGCGATATACGTCTGTTCGCCCGGCTGACCGGAGCGCTGCAATTCGATATAAAACGCGTTCGGGAACAGCGTGGCCCAACGCTCGGCGTTGCGCTGCGCGCTCGCCGCATTGCCCGCCGCGAACGCCATGCCGATATCGCCGCTCTGCGCGCCGGACAATGCGAGCAAGCCTTCCGCAAGCCCTTCTTCCAGCCACTCGACCAACACTTCCGCGCGTCCGCGATACTGATTCGTCAGCCACGCGCGGCTCAGCAGTTCGCACAGATTGAGATAGCCCTGCTTGTCGCGCACCAGCAGCAGCAAACGCGAGGGCTTATCGCGATCAGCGGGATTGGTGATCCAGACATCGCAGCCGGCGATGGGTTTTACGCCCTTGCCGCGCGCTTCCTGATAGAAGCGCACGAGACCGAACGCGTTGCTGAGATCGGTCAGCGCGAGCGCGCCCTGACCGTCTTTCGCCGCCGCGGCGACGACGTCGTCCAGCCGCACGATGCCGTCGGCAATCGAGAATTCGGAGTGGACGCGGAGATGGACGAAACGGGGATCTGACATGGCGGTATTGTACATGCGGGTCATCGCGAAATTGCCTTGTAAGCCCGCGTTGGCCTATCGGATAAGGGCATGTTTCACAACGCGTGAACGGTCGATTTTGCGCTCACGCAAAAGGGACGCAACATCCGCGGCGAGGCCACGCCGGCGCGCGCGCCGTTTGCGGGATAATAGTGGTTTGGCGGGACATCACGCGCCCGCATTTTTTACCCTTTTTGTTTAAGCCGTCTGGCCGTATCCGGCATCACCTCACCATGAACATTCTGAACCTCTCCGCCTACAAATTCGTCACCATCGACGACTGCCCCGCGTGGCGGCCGCTCGTCACCGAACGCTGCAACGCGCTCGGCCTGCGGGGCACGATTCTGCTGGCGCCGGAAGGCATCAATCTGTTCGTCGCGGGGCCGATTGCGCAGGTGCGCGAATTTATCGACTACATGCGCACGGACGCGCTGTTCGAAGGCCGTTTCGCCGATCTGCAATTCAAGGAAAGCCTTTCCGCCAAGCAGCCGTTCCGCCGCATGCTGGTGAAACTGAAGCGCGAAATCATCACGATGAAAAAGCCCGCGATCAAGCCGGAACTCGGCCGCGCGCCTTTCGTCGATGCCCCCACGCTCAAAGGCTGGCTCGATCGCGGTCACGACGACGAAGGCCGTCCGGTCGTCATGCTCGACACACGCAACGCGTTCGAAGTCGATGTCGGCACATTCGATAACGCGCTGGATTACCGCATCACCAAGTTCAGCGAGTTTCCGGAAGTAATCGAGCAGAACCGCGCGGATCTGGAAGGCAAGACTGTCGTATCGTTCTGTACGGGCGGGATTCGCTGCGAAAAGGCCGCGATTCACATGAAGGAAGTGGGCATCGATCATGTGTATCAGCTCGAAGGCGGCATTCTGAAGTACTTCGAGGAAGTGGGCGGCGCGCATTACAACGGCGAGTGCTTCGTGTTCGATTACCGCACCGCGCTCGATCCGAATCTCCAGCCGACCGCCACCGCGCAATGCTTCGGCTGCCGCGCCGTGGTGAGCGTCGAGGCGCAGGAATCGCCGTTCTACAAGCCGGGCGAGACGTGCCCGGCGTGCCATCCGGACGCGAAGAAGGTCAGCCAGGCGGCATGACATATCGCGGCCGCTTCGCGCCCTCGCCGACCGGACCGCTGCACGCGGGCTCGCTGGTCAGCGCGCTCGCCAGTTATCTGGATGCGCGGGCGCACGGCGGAAGCTGGATCATCCGAATCGAAGATGTCGATACGCCGCGCACCGTGCCCGGCGCCGCCGATGAAATCCTCGCCACGCTCGCACATTTCGGCATGGTTTCGGACGAAACGCCGGTCTGGCAAAGCGCACGCGGCGATGCCTACGCAGAGGCTTTCGAGCGCCTGCAAGCCGATGGCTTTATCTATCCCTGCGGCTGCACGCGCCGCGAAATCGCCGATTCGCTCGTTCATGCACACGCGCGGCATGCGACGCTGGCTTATCCCGGAACGTGCCGCGATGGTCTGCATGGCAAGCCCGCGCGCGCGTGGCGGCTGCGCGTGCCGGATGGCGACGCGGCTGTCGTGACGTTCGAGGATCGCTGGCAGGGAACGCAGTCGCAAAATCTGGCGAACGAAGTCGGCGATTTCGCGCTGAAACGCGCGGACGGCTTGTGGGCGTATCAACTCGCCGTCGTCGTCGATGATGCCGAAGCGGCCATCACCCATATCGTGCGCGGCGCGGATCTGCTGGATTCCACCGCGCGTCAAATACATCTGCAACGATGTCTGGGCGTGCCAACGCCGTCGTATCTCCACGTTCCCGTGGTCAGCAATCACGCGGGCGAAAAGCTCAGCAAGCAGACGGGCGCGATGCCACTCGACCGCAGCACGCCGCTCGATGCGCTCGTGCAGGCTGCGCGGCATTTGGGTATCGAAACGAGAGAAACGGAATATCTCGATGCCTTCTACGCCGAAGCCACGGCGCAGTGGGCGCGGCGATTTGGGCCACACTCCGGGCCAGAATCCGGGCCAAAATAAAGGCAACCGCCAGGGTTGCCTTTTTCTACATCACGACGATTTACGCGGCATTCCAAGTCCACCGAGCAAGGCCGCAAGCGGCTGCTTCGGCGCACTCTTGCGCTCAGGCTCCGCGCTTTCTTCCTGACGCTTCATCGCGGACGGCGACGGCTCATAAGGCTTGAGGAAGAAGTCGTCGATTGGCTGCTGGCGCGAACGCGGACGATCATGCGACGTCCCGCTGCGACGGCGCGAACCCGCTTCTTCACGCGTCGAATGACGATGCTCGCTGCGCTCACTGCGCCCGAAGCGCTCTTCACGACGCGGCGCACCGCCATCGCGACGCGCAGGCGTGGTCACTTCCAGCGCTTCCACTTCCAGCGGACGTTTGATCAGCTTTTCGATATCGGCAAGCTGCTTGCGCTCGTTCGCGCTGCACAGCGACAGCGCATCGCCGGACGCGCCCGCACGCCCCGTTCTGCCGATGCGGTGCACATAGTCTTCCGCATTGAACGGCAGATCGAAGTTGATCACCGCCGGCAGTTCCGCGATATCCAGCCCGCGCGCCGCGACGTCGGTAGCGACCAGCGCTTCGATTTCGCCGCGCTTGAACGCGTCGAGCGCCTGCATGCGCTCGCTTTGCGAACGATCGCCGTGAATCGCGGTAGCGACGATGCCATCGCGCTCCAGCACACGCGCCAGCCGGCTCGCGCCGATCTTGCTGTTGCAGAACACGATCACCTGCTTCAGTTCGCGCTCGCGGATAAGCTGCGCGACCGCGCCCGATTTATCGCTTTCGTGTACTTCGTAGACGATCTGACGCACGTTCGCGTTGGTCGAATTGCTGCGCGCGACTTCGATCGTCTGCGGGTTGCGCAGATACGTCGATGCGAGCTTCTTGATTTCCGCCGAGAACGTCGCCGAAAACAGCAGCGTCTGACGTTCCTTCGGCAGCAAATTCAAAATGCGCTGCAAGTCGGGCAGAAAGCCCATGTCGAGCATGCGGTCGGCTTCATCGAGCACGAGCATTTGCACTTGACCGAGATTGACGGTCTTTTGCTGCACGTGGTCGAGCAGACGGCCCGGCGTCGCGATCAGAATTTCCACGCCGCGTCGCAGCGCGTCCGACTGCGGGTTCATATCAACACCGCCGAACACCACCGTGCTGCGCAGCGGCGTGTGCTTCGAATAGGTTTGCACGTTCGCGGCGACCTGATCGGCCAGTTCGCGCGTGGGCGTGAGCATCAGCGCGCGCACCGGATGCCGCGCCGGCGATGCGCTCGTGTTCGCGCTCGGCAGCAGACGCTGAATGATCGGCAGCGAGAAACTCGCGGTCTTGCCGGTGCCGGTCTGCGCCGCGCCCATCACGTCGCGGCCCGCGAGGACCACGGGAATGGCCTGTGCCTGAATTGGCGTCGGCGTGGTGTAGCCGGACTCGCGCACCGCCTTCAGGATGTCGGGCGACAATCCGAACTGGTCGAACGTAGGGGCGGCCTGCGCGGAATCGGCTGCGTGCGAGTTCGTGGCGACGGAATCTGACATGGTGATGATGTTGGCTTTCGCTAAAAGTCCGCTCGACGCGGTCCGCGTAAGGAAGCGGTCGTGATCGCCTGGTTACGCGTGGGTGATTCTGTGGCGCGGAATGATCCGCGACGGCCTGAGGCTCGGGCGCGGCGGTGAGAAACGGCGCGCCGCTCGGTGTTGCTCCTCGGTGTTGCTCGATTGCGCGCTCCGATGGAACACGGCTTCTATGACGTTTTCAAGGCACGGCGGCATGTGACGTCATGCACATATCGCGGGCGGCGGGTCGGATTGACGGCCGGCACCGGTTTTGAGTGCCGGAAAGCCCGACATTGTAGCACCGTGCGTCAAGCGGCTCCGACGCCCGCCGCGCCGGGCTTGCGGTCTTATTTGCTGCGTGCATGGCAATCCGCCAGCAGCGGCGGCGAATCTTTCGCGGCCATCTCGTCGTACAGATTGGCTTCGGGGCCTTTGGTCCACCACGTGTACTGATCGGCGACGTATTTCGCGCCCGATCCGGCGATCACGTTGACGAACAGAAGCTTGCGGCCATCCACGGTCAATGCCGCGAAGCTCTGGTGGTTGCGCGTGTTTGTGTACTGCACAGACACGCTCTTGCCGTCCTTGCAGTCATAACGCGTGGTTTGCGTCGATGCGGTCTGAATCTGCGGCACGGTGAGCGGCATCGCAGATGCGCTGATCGATGCGGCCAGCAAGCCGCACAAAGCCAAAAGTCGTTTCATGATTGGATCCGCTGCGGGTTCATGGATCGATAACGTCGGCGCAGGCATCGGTCGGGGCGGCGGCCACATGCCCGACCACCGGCACGATCTCCAGCCCCGCCGATGCCACTCTGCACGGCGCAGCAGCCAGTCCGCAGCCCGAAAGCGACACCGCCAGAAGCAGTAACGCGCCCGACACGATCCGTTTCATCTCACACTCCGTTGGCCGATACCGGCCGCACCTTCGATGCCGCCAGCTTCGCACGTTCACGTGCTTCGGGCACATCCGCGCCGGTCGCGAGCGCCACGCCCATGCGGCGCTTCGCAAAGCTCTCCGGCTTGCCGAACAGCCGCAGATCCGCGCCCGGCACGGCGAGCGCCTCAGCCACGCCTTCGAACGCGATGCCCTTCTCATCCAGCCCGCCATAAATCACCGCCGATGCGCCCGGCGTGCTCAAGGTCGTATCGACGGGTAAGCCGAGAATGGCGCGGGCGTGCAGTTCGAATTCGGAGAAACGCTGCGTGGCCAGCGTGACGAGGCCGGTGTCGTGCGGACGCGGGCTGACTTCGGAGAACCAGACATCGTCGCCGCGTACGAACAACTCCACGCCGAACAGACCGCGCCCGCCGAGCGCGGTCGTTACTTTCGCGGCGACGTCGCGGGCTTTTTCGAGCGCGGCGGGAGGCATGGCTTGTGGCTGCCAGCTTTCGACGTAATCGCCCGCGACCTGAACGTGGCCGATCGGCTCGCAGAAATACGTCTGCGTCTGGCCGCTGGCGGGATCGGCGGCGCGCACGGTGAGTTGCGTGATTTCGTATTCGAAGTCGATAAAACCTTCCACGATCACGCGCCCGTGATTCACGCGGCCGCCCTGCATCGCATAATTCCAGGCGGGTTCGATATCGGCGTCGGTCTTGAGCACGGACTGGCCCTTGCCCGACGAGGACATCACCGGTTTCACCACGCACGGAAAACCGATCTTCGCGATGGCCGCCTTCATTTCATCGAGCGACTGCGCGAACGCATACGGCGAAGTCGGCAAGCCGAGTTCTTCGGCAGCAAGACGGCGAATGCCTTCGCGATTCATCGTCAATTGCGTGGCGCGCGCGGTCGGAATGACGGTCGCGAGTCCTGCGGATTCGATTTCTGCCAGTGCGTCCGTGGCGATGGCTTCGATCTCCGGCACGATCAGATGCGGCCGTTCCTTCTCCACCAGCGCGCGCAGCGCCGACGCATCCGTCATGTCGATCACATGCGCGCGATGCGCCACCTGATGCCCCGGCGCATTCGCATATCGATCCACGGCAATCACTTCCACGCCCAGCCGCTGCAACGCGATGATCACTTCCTTGCCCAGTTCGCCCGCACCAAGCAGCATCACGCGCGTGGCCTGCGCCGACAAGGGCGTGCCGATGCGCTGCGGCGTGTCACTCTGGCTGTGTTGATCGGTTTGCATGCGTGCTCCGGAAGTCGTTCGAAATAACGGGGAATGCCATGAATATCAGCGAATTGGGCGCGATGTTAACACGCACCGCGAACTGCACACACCTCGTCCGTTCGGTCTATTGACAAGTCTCGCGCGACCGGAATTCCCTTGAGAAAATCGATCGAAACATCGCCGCCGATCATTTTGTTGCACGTGATGGCTAGACAAATCATAGGACCAGTGCGATACCCTTACGGTTTCGCCCGCTTCAGGACCTTCGATGCCTTTGTCACCCTTCCGCGCGCAGCCTTCGCGCGCATCGTCACGCTTCCTGTCCTGCATGGCGACACTCGCCGCAGCCGCTTTTGTCGCGGGCTGCGCACTGCCACAGCATCCCGACACAGCCGCGCCGCCGACCGATCCTTATAATCCTGCCGCCACGCAATTGCTCGATGACACGCAATGGGATCTCACGCGTTGGTCCGACGCAAATGGTCAGCCACGCACCTTGCCTTCTCTGCCTCAGAGCAGTCAACCGCTGTCGCTCGATTTTTCGACGGAAAGCGGTTATCGCCGGGCAAGCGGCTTTTCCGGCTGCAATCGCTTCACTGGCACGTACTCGCTCAAGGACGGCAAACTCGCGCTCGGTCCGCTCGCGGGCACGCGCATGGCGTGCGCGGGCGCGGCGGCATCGCTCGAACAGCCTTATCTCGACGCACTCGCGCATGTCGCCAAAAGCGGCGTGCAGATGAACCCGCCGCAAGCGCTCGAACTCACGCTCGACAACGGTCAGGTACTGATCTTCGCCCGGCGCGCGAAGTAAGCGTGTTGCGCGCCCGCACCATGAACGTCGGCGCGATGCGCCAGCCGTTACACTGCGACATCGACTCGAACGGCGCGTGCATGCCTGGCTTTACGATGCGCACGCCGCAGTATCCGTTTTATCGGTCTCACCCAAAACTGGTTCATTCTCAAGCATGCACATGGTAGTTCTCGGCTGGTTCGGTGCATCAGTCGTCTGGTTTCTTCCGCTGCTATGGCGCGTCGTCAAGACGATGCTGCCCGGCGGCGATGGCTTGCGCGGACCGGGCACCATCCGGCTGTGGTTCGGCTTTCTTTGCGTACTGCTTTCGAGTGCGACGCTCGAAGGCGCGTTGGCGGCTGCGTTCGAAACGCAGTTGGATATCAATCGCGTGGGACGTGCGCTGGCGGGCGCGCTGTCATCGCTTGCGCATCCGGGCGGCGCGACGGCGATTGCCGCGCTGGTGCTCGCGGTGACTGCGCCGTGGCTGGTCGAATTCAGTTGGCGTTCGGTTCTCGCCTGGGCGGACGAGTCTTTTGGCTTCGGACTGCCGCAAAGCTGGATCACGCCCGCGCCGCGCGAAGCGAAAGAGCGCGAACCGCGTCCGCGTCGCGAATCGCGCAAGGCCGCAAGCAAGACACCGAGCGATAAAGCCGGCTGGTGGCGCGAGCGCCGCGAACGCGAAAAGAAGCAGCCTGCCGACGCACAAGCGCGGGGTATCGGCGAACGGTTCGAGAGTACGTCGCCGCGCGTGGCGAGCGAAGAACCGACGATCGGTTTGCCGAACGGCAATAAATCCGGGCGATATCAGCGTCCGACCGCATGGAAACCGCCTGCCTCGACCAAAAGTGGCACCGTGAATCGCGCGGCTGCATCGGCTGATGCGCCGAAGCGCGCGGCACACGTCGAACCGATTGCACCGGCTGGCTGGCTGAAACCCGCTTCGGCATCGGTGGGCACAAGTGCATCGACGGCGGCGCGCGCTTCGCAGACGGTTGCGCGCGCGCCTGCATCCGTAGCGCCTTCGAATCGGCCCGCAGATGGTTCGCGTCCGGGCGGCACGAGCGTGAGTCCGGGTGCGCGCAAACCGCTTCCTTCTCAGCCGATGCCATCGCCGCAGCGGCAGGTCACGCAGGCATCGCCCGCGCTGGTGCGTCGCCCAATGCCGCCGAGACAGCCCGCGCCCGTCAGCGAATCCGCGCAGGATTTCGCATCGACGCTGTTTTCGCCGCCCGCGTTCTCGCGTGCGCCCGCTACGCCGAAACCACCGCCCGCGCCCGAGTCCGTGCAGGCTACGCTGCGTTCGATCGAAGAGAAAACGGCGCTGTGGACATCGCTTGCGGGCGCGAGTCTGGCGCGCCATCACGACGCGCTGGTGAATGCGGACGCACCCTCCCCTGCTCCGATCGAAACGAAGGAAGAGGACTTCACGCACGTCACGCCGTCGCCGATTCAGTGGGAAGACGTGCAAACGGCTGAGGCTGAGGCCGAACCGCCGCACGAATTGATGATCGCTGCGCCGTCGGCTTTCGTGCAGTTAAAGGAAGAGGAAGAACACGCGCCCGTTGAGCCGGTGCTGGCTCAACCGGAACCTGCCTTCGAAGCCCCCGCCGAGCCTTCCATCACGTTCGATTCCGATCCCGAACCCGTAGCGCCATCTCCCGACGACGCCTGGCTCGAGGCGCGCGCCGATTTCGCGCCGCCCGCCGCCGAGCCGGAACCGGAACTGCTTCCGCCGCCGCTGCCTTCGTTCGCGCCCGTGCATCTGCCGGAGCCGGAGCCTGAGCCAGCACCGCCGCTCGCCCTCGCGGAGCCGGAGCCGGAAGAAGAGGAAGACGAACCGCCGACGACTAACGTCGTGCGCTTTCCCATCGTCACGGCGGTCACAGCAGCCGTGCCGCAACCGGAAGCGCCGAAGCAGCCAGAAGCCCCGCGCGCGCCGATTCGCGGCTCCGCGCCGACCGAGTTCGAATTTCACGCGCCGCACGCATCATCGATCGAACTGCCTACGCTCGATTTGCTCGAACCCGCATCCGATACCGCCGAGCCCGTCTCCGAGGAACGCCTCAGCGAAACCGGCCTGCTGATCGAACAGCGTCTGCAAGAGTTCAAGGTGCCGGTCACCGTCGTCGGCGCATCGGCCGGGCCGGTGATCACGCGTTTCGAAGTGGAACCGGCGCTCGGCGTGCGCGGCAGTCAGATCGTCGGGCTGATGAAGGATTTGTCGCGCGGCCTCGGTCTCACGTCCATCCGCGTGGTCGAAACGATTCCCGGCAAGACCTGCATGGGCCTCGAATTGCCGAACGCCAAACGGCAGATGATCCGCCTGTCCGAGATTCTCGAAGCCGACGTGTATCGCGCGTCGAAGTCGAATCTGACGATTGCGATGGGCAAGGATATCGTCGGCAATCCGGTCGTCACGGATCTGGCGAAAGCGCCGCATATGCTGGTCGCGGGCACCACCGGTTCGGGCAAATCTGTCGCCATCAACGCGATGATTCTCTCGCTGCTTTACAAGGCGAAGCCCGAAGACGTGCGCCTCATCATGATCGACCCGAAGATGCTGGAGCTGTCGGTCTACGAAGGCATTCCGCATTTGCTCGCGCCGGTCGTCACCGATATGAAGCTGGCGTCGAACGCGCTGAACTGGTGTGTCGGCGAGATGGAGAAGCGGTATCGGCTGATGTCGGCGGTCGGCGTGCGCAATCTTCAGGGCTTCAATCAAAAGATTCGCGCGACCGAAGCCGCGGGCAAGAAGCTGACGAACCCGTTCTCGCTTACGCCCGACGCGCCGGAACCGCTCTCTACCCTGCCGCTGATCGTGGTCGTGATCGACGAACTCGCCGACCTGATGATGGTCGCGGGCAAACAGATCGAACAGTTGATCGCGCGTCTGGCGCAGAAGGCGCGCGCCGCCGGCATCCACCTGATTCTGGCGACGCAGCGTCCTTCCGTCGATGTCATCACCGGGCTGATCAAGGCGAATATTCCGACGCGCGTGGCGTTCCAGGTTTCCTCGAAGATCGACTCGCGCACGATTCTCGATCAGATGGGCGCGGAATCGCTGCTCGGCGCGGGCGATATGCTGTTCCTGCCGCCCGGCACCGGTTATCCGCAGCGCGTGCACGGCGCGTTTGTCGCGGACGACGAAGTGCATCGCGTGGTCGAGTATCTGAAGCAGTTCGGCGAGCCGGAGTACGAGGAAGGCATTCTCTCGGGTCCGGCGTCGGAAGGCGCGTCGCAGGATTTGTTCGGCGACTCGCCGGATACCGAAGCCGATCCGCTTTACGACGAAGCCGTGTCCTTCGTGTTGCGCACGCGGCGCGCATCGATTTCGTCGGTGCAGCGGCAGTTGCGCATCGGCTATAACCGGGCGGCGCGATTGGTCGAGCAAATGGAAGCGGCGGGCCTCGTCTCGCCGATGGGTAACAACGGCAATCGCGAAGTGCTCGCGCCGCCGGGACCGGGCGGCGACTGATCGGCGACTGGGCGCGCTTTACCAGAGGCGAAGTTTGCGCAGCAGATAAATCGTGATGGCGGCGCAACCCGTCATCACGCCGACCACGACCCAGAACGACGCCGGATCTTTCGTTCCCGGCAAGCCAGCCACATTCATCCCAAAGATGCCCGTCACGAGCGTGGCGGGCAGCAGCAAGGCCGACATGATCGCGAGCCAAAGCAGCTTGCGATTGATATCCTCGGACAGCGCTGCGGCGATCTCATCCTGCAGGAGCTTCGCGCGTTCGTAGAGTCCTTCGAGTCCCGCGCCCAGGCCGTTGAGCACCTGAATGGCCTGAATCAGCGCTTCCATGGAACGCGGCTCGGCCCATTCGAGTTTGCGCAGCACGAGTTGCGACAGCGCGTTGCGTTCGGGATCGATAAAGCGTTTCACTTCGACCAGACGGCGGCGTACATCGCCGAGTACGGCACGGCATTTCGAATGGCTGCCTTCGAGCACGTTCTCTTCGACATCGTCCAGACAATCGCCGATTTCATCGATACGATCCGCGAAAGTCTCGTTCAACGCGCGAATCAGGCCGGCGAACAGATCGACGGTATCGCGGAATTGCGTGCCTTCGAGCACCGCGTGGCGCAGCCGATCGGTCGATTGCAACGGCCGCGCACGCACCGTGATCATGCGGTTTTTATCGACGTAAAAGCGCAGCGCGCCGGTCGCGCGCACGACTTCGCGCAGATCGGGCGCGGCGGCATCCGGCGTCTTCGCGACCAGTTCAAGGTCCGCGACCACGCCGTACATGTAGTTGGTGCCCATGTGCACGCGCGGGCGCTTGTCCTCGCCATTGAGGAATTCGCGCGCGACATCGGGCATCGATGTGACGCCTTCGAGCCAGCCTTCCACGGTGTCGTCGTTGGCGGAAAGATGCAGCCAGGTCGGGCCGTCACCGGCGATCGCCTCGCGCGCTTCGTCCCATGAAAGCCGCAGCGCTTGTCCATCGACGAAACGGAACGCGGTGATAAAGCCCGGCGGCGTGACGCCTGCGCTTTGTTTGGCGCGACGATCCGCGCTGTAAGTCGAAGAGGTTTCCAAATCTTTTTCCCCGCTATTCACTTGCCATTGCCTTGCAAAATATTCAGGATACCTTTCAGTCGATGTGAGACTCAGGCATCTCGGCACGCATCGTACTAGAACTCGTAGCGGCCCCAGAAGAACGCGACATCGCCATCGTTCAGACCGGGAATGCGCGGAATGAATGTGCCCATGATCGACGCCTTCCGATACCTCACCGACGCGATCGGCAACGCCAGCGGCAAAGGCGCGTAATGCGCGGTGTCGCTGCGCGCGGTGACGCCGATGAAATAGCCGCCGCCCGCCTGCAAACCGCCGAGCACGGACTTCGTGTACCACTGCCGCGCATAACCGCCGATCGGCTCGAAGTTGTGATGCGAGTCGGAAAACGCGAAGGCGAACAGGATGTCTTCGTTGCCGTCGGCGTCGGTCCAATGCTTGCCCGCGCCACCGCCGTACGACCACGGATTCAGTTCCTTGCGGCGGCCGTCAAAGCCATCGATATGCCAGCCATAGCCGGTCACGTAAAGATCCCAGCTGCCGTCGCGCGCCACGCGCATCACGCGCTGGCACGCCGACGACATCCAGTCATGCTTGAAGTCGCATTGCCCGTCGCCCGCATCGCTCGATGAAGCGGCGAGCGTCGCGACCGACATGCACGACAGTGAAACGGTGAGCGCTGTGAGCAGAGTTTTTCTCATTTTCATCGGAACGCGTGCCGCTCTGGGTACTTCTTTTTAGCTGCTTTTTTCTGCGATGCCTGCTGCAAATCTCGTCACGATGGCGATACGAACTTGAAATCGACCGGCGAACCGATGGAAAGCTGCTTCGGGTCGGAGGCCAGTTCGCCCGTCTGCGGATCGCGCCGGAAGAAATACGCCGTATCGCTGTCCTGATTACCGACGATCAGCCATCGGCCGCTCGGGTCCATCGCGAATTCGCGCGGCGTTTTGCCGAGCGTCGAATAGCGCTTTTCCAGCTTGATATGCCCGTTCGGTTCGATGCCAAACTGCACCAGTTGATTCACGTCGCCGCGGTTGGTCGCATAGAGGAAGCGTCCGTCCGGCGAGAGATGAATCGCGCCGCCGCCGATCTTGCCTTTGAAGCCCGGCTCGGTCATGGCGACGGTTTGCACGGGCGTGAGCTTGCCGTCGTTGTAATCGAAGACGGTGACGGACGCGTTCAGTTCGGTGGTCAGGTAGGCGTGCTTGCCGCTGGCATCGAAGACGAGATGGCGCGGGCCGGAGCCGGGTTTGATCGGCACATAGCGCGCTTCGGTCGGACCGAACAGACCGCGATTGCTCGCGCCCGGATCGGGCGTGTATCGATACGCAAAGACCTTATCGACGCCCAGGTCCTGCGCGAACAGATACTTGCCATCGGGCGAGAACACGGTCGAATGAACATGCGAGTTGTCCTGTCGCCCTTTCACCGGACCGCCGCCTTCGTGATGCACGGTCAGCACGGAATTGCCGACCTGGCCATCGCCTGAAAGCGGGAAGACGGCGAAGCTGCCGCCGGGGTTCGCGGCGACAGAATAGTTGGCTGTCAGCAAATACTTGCCATCGGGCGAGAGCGCCAGATAACACGGATCGTTGCCATCGGATGACACGCGGTTCAGGAAGCTCAACTGTCCGCTCGCCCGATCGAAACGAAACGCGCTGATGCCGCCGCGTTGCGAAGCGGGACCATTGTCACCCGGCAATTCGTTCACCGCGTACACGTAATTGCGGTCACGGCTCACGACGAGATACGACGGATTCACCGTCTGCGCCGATGCCACGCGCGTCAGCTCACCATTGTTGGTATCGAAACGATAGACATAGATGCCTTCGCTTTTGCCGCCACCCGTGTACGTGCCGATCAGCAAGTCGTACACATCCGGCGACAGCGTGGCGGGCGCACCGCTGCTGCTTGCGGCGGCGGTCGGTGTCTGCGCGAAGGCCTGCGCTGCTGCCAGCGAAAGCATCACGGCGATACCCTTCGCCCATGATGATCGTTTGAGCTGGCGCGCAGCTTGCAAGGAAACGCTGCCGTCCGGCGCATAACGGGGTGCCGGGGACGTTGGAAGTGTTGGACTTGGGCGCATCGAAATCTCCTCATCGTCTTTTTGCTGCTTGTTCTCAGGAAGGGATGGAGCGCGTTAGCGTCCGAATGCTTCGAAGGTCTGACGAGAGCAAATTCTGCTCCCACGCGAACCAGGCGGAATCAAACGGAATCAAACGGAATCAAGCGCGAACACGCCAACCAGTTATCCGATACAACTCGAATCAACAAAAGGAGCTGCCATGACCATTCATTTAAGCCTCGCCCCGCTCGTCTCGCTGATTGCCGGGATTCTGATTCTGGTGATGCCGCGGCTGCTGAACTTCATCGTGGCGATCTATCTGATCGTGATCGGGCTGATCGGATTGTTCGGCATGAACGGCACGCATTTCTGAGTGCGTGTGCGTTGTGACGCCAATATGCGTCGGCGGTTCCGCTTACGGTGCGTAAGGGTTTAAGCGCGTGCGCAAATGCACGCGAGATGATTCGCGTGCTTGCGCAAAGTGTCACGGAAGGAGGACACGCGCGGCGTGCCCGTTGGAGATTAGTTGATCGTCAGGGAGTCGAGACGCATGCGCCCTTGCAGCGACAACGCGCCGACCGAAAATCCGCTCGTGCCAAAGGTAAAGCGATTGAAACAGCCGCGCTCCGTCAAAAACACGGCGGCATTGACCAGCGCATTGCGCGACAAACCGAGACGGGTGTGATCGAGTGCGAGCAAGGAATCTGTGTCATGAACGCGGCTCGCGGCAGACAGTATGGCGATGCAGTCGGCTTTCGACGGGTGGAGCATGATTCCGTTCCTCGTGAATTGACAACGCGTGAAGGGACGAACTGCGATGCTTCTGCGACCGAAAATACAGCTTACAAGAAGCTTCATTCTAAACATCAGTCGAATGAAAGATCAATGACTGAATCGGGCGTGATCGGCGCATCGCTCGCCGTTATCCGCCAGGCGGGCGCGGCATGCTGTCGCGGTCCATATTCGCTTGGTCGTACGCCCCATCGGACGACCCATCGAACGACGCACCGGACCGCTTTCCTGCCGACTCCGAACGATTTTGGCAGAATGCGGCGAGAACTTATGCGCGGGCGCGCCATCCGTACAAGTCGTGATGTTCGTATCGGCTATTTCGTTCAACCCGCGGTGCGCTGGCTTTTCTTTGAAGCGCACTGCCAGCAGGAAGATGTTTGCTTATGCCACGTTCGCCAGCTTTGATTGAAGACTATGCGATGGTCGGTGACGGCCATACCGCTGCCCTGATTTCCCGCGACGGCTCGGTCGATTGGCTGTGTTGGCCGCGCTTCGATTCGAGCGCCTGTTTCGCGGCGCTCCTCGGCAAACCCGAACACGGCCGATGGCTGATCGCGCCGGACGTGGCTGACGACGAGCAACCCATCGTGCGGCGCCGTTATCGCGGCGATACGCTGATTCTCGAAACCGACTTCGAGACGCCCGAAGGCGCGATCACCGTGGTCGATTTCATGCCGTTGCGCAACGGCCATTCGGAGTTGGTGCGGATTGTCGTCGGCAAGCGGGGAACGGTGCGGGTGAAGATGGAACTGGTGCTGCGCTTCGATTACGGATCGGCGGTGCCGTGGGTCAGCCGCTTACCCGACGATAGCGGCATTCGCGCCATCGCCGGTCCCGATCTCGCGGTGCTGCGCACGCCGGTCGAACTCGTCGGCGAGAACATGCGCACGACCGCCTGTTTCGATGTGAGCGAAGGCGAGCGCGTGCCGTTCTCGCTGTGCTATTCGCAATCGCATCTGCGGCTGCCGGCCGCGCACGATCCGCATACGCAACTCGCGCGTACCGAAAACCACTGGCGCGAATGGTCCGCGCAGAGCGAGCTGAAGGGCCGCTACGCGCCCGCGATCCGCCGCTCGCTCATCACGCTCAAGGCGCTCGCTTATGAGCCGACGGGCGGTATCGTCGCCGCGCCGACTACGTCGCTGCCGGAGCAATTGGGCGGCACGCGGAATTGGGACTATCGCTTTTGCTGGCTGCGCGACGCGACCATCACCCTGCTCGCGATGATGCGCGGCGGCTACTACGACGAAGCTCGCGCGTGGCGGGCGTGGCTGGGCCGCGCGATGGCCGGATCGCCTTCGCAGATTCAAATCATGTACGGCATCGCGGGCGAGCGGCGTCTGGCCGAGTGGGAAGTGCCGTGGCTGCCGGGCTATGAAAACTCGCAGCCGGTGCGTATCGGCAATGGCGCGGTCGATCAGTTGCAACTCGATGTGTACGGCGAAGTAATGAACGCGCTGCACCTCGCACGCGTCGGCGGCTTGCAAAGCGACGAAAACGCCTGGTCGATTCAATGCGCGATGCTCCAGCATCTGGACACCGTCTGGGAGCAGCCCGACGAAGGCATCTGGGAAGTGCGCGGCGGCCGCCAGCACTTCACGTTTTCGAAGGTCATGGCGTGGGTCGCGTACGACCGCGCGATCAAATCGGCGGAAATGTTCGAACTGCCGGGCCCGGTCGATCACTGGCGTGAGATGCGCGCCCGCATCCGCGCCGAGGTGCTGAAGAAAAGTTGGAATCCCAAGCTCAACTCCTTCGTGCAGGCCTACGGCAGCGACGCGCTCGACGCCAGCCTGCTCCTGATTCCATTGCTCGGTTTTTTGCCGCCAAACGATCCGCGTGTGACCGGAACCGTACATGCGATCGAGACGACTTTGACGCACGATGGTCTCGTCAAGCGTTATCACACCACCGAGGTATCGGACGGTCTGCCGCCAGGAGAAGGCACGTTTCTGGCTTGTAGTTTCTGGCTTGTCGACAATCTGGCGCTGCAGGGCCGTATCGACGAGGCGCATGAGATGTTCGAGCGTCTGGTCGGGCTGGCGAACGATGTCGGCTTGCTGGCGGAGGAATACGACACGGTGGCGAAGCGCATGGTTGGCAATTTTCCGCAGGCCTTCACGCACGTGGCGCTGGTGCACACGGGCATGAACCTGATGCGTCACGAGGAAGAAATGGCGAAAGCCACCGGCCAGCCGACGGGTTCCGAAGACGCAACCATGCAGGCGGCGACTGGGCGTCAGTAACTAATTTCACGATTCTTTCGTTTGAAGGAATGACGCTTAGCCGGTACGATGGTGCATCGCACAAAAATGTGTTGTGAAATAGCCGGTAAATTTGTACTAATTGGTTGAATTCATTGCACGTTGGCCGGAAAATGCTGCGAATCCGGCTCAAGTCTTTGATGTGAAGGGTCGTTATTCACATGGAGCCGGGTAGTTTTTCGGTAAGCAATTGCCTGATCGTGCCCCGGCGCGCGGAACAGCCACCGCGCATCGGGGATCATCAAAAGCCGTCGAAGCCCTTGCAGGTCCGGCGGACGTACCGGTAGAAACCGGAGTTACTGGGGCAAAAATGCTCTATCAAATCCACGAATTCCAGCGGGCTCTGCTGTCCCCCCTCACAGCCTGGGCCCAGGCCGCCTCCAAGTCTTTTGTGAATCCGGCCAGCCCGCTAGCCTATGTTCCCGGTTCGAGCCGTCTGGCCGCCGGTTACGAATTGCTGTATCGGCTGGGCAAGGACTACGAAAAGCCCGAGTTCGAACTGCATCAAATCGGCAAGGACGGCCATAACATTCCGATCGTCGAACAGACGGTCGTCGAAAAGCCGTTCTGCCGCCTGCTGCGCTTCAAGCGATTCGCCGACGACAGCGCCACCGTCACCAAGCTCAAGAACGAGCCGATCGTGCTGGTCTGCGCGCCGCTCTCCGGCCATCATTCGACGCTGCTGCGCGACACGGTGAAAACGCTGCTGCAAGACCACAAGGTGTACATCACCGACTGGATCGACGCGCGCATGGTGCCGACCGAGAACGGCCCGTTCCATCTGGACGATTACGTCGAATATATTCAGGAGTTCATCCGTCATATCGGCGCGAAGGATCTGCACGTCATTTCCGTGTGCCAGCCGACCGTGCCGGTGCTCGCCGCCATTTCGCTGATGGCGAGCCGTGGCGAAGACACGCCGCGCACCATGACCATGATGGGCGGCCCGATCGATGCGCGCCGCAGCCCGACCTCGGTCAACTCGCTGGCCAACGAGCACTCGTACGAATGGTTCGAGAACAACGTCATCTACACGGTGCCGGCTAACTATCCGGGCGTGGGCCGCAAGGTCTATCCGGGCTTCCTGCAACACGCCGGTTTCGTCGCGATGAACCCCGAGCGCCATCTCACGGCCCATTGGGACTTCTATCAAAACCTGCTGCGCGGCGACGATGAAGACGCCGAGCAACATCGCCGTTTCTACGACGAATACAACGCCGTGCTGGATATGGCCGCCGAGTATTACCTCGAAACCATCCGCATCGTGTTCCAGGAATTCCGGCTCGCGGAAGGCACGTGGGAAGTGAACGGCGAGATGGTGCGCCCGCAGGACATCAAGAAGACGGCGCTGTTCACCATCGAAGGCGAACTGGACGATATTTCCGGCAGCGGCCAGACGCGCGCCGCGCACGATCTGTGTGACGGCATTCCGGCCAAGGACAAGCGTCATTTCACGGTGGAAAAGGCCGGCCACTACGGCATTTTCTCCGGCCGCCGCTGGCGCGCGATGGTGTATCCGCAATTGCGCGAGTTCATCCTCGAGCACGACAAGACGCCGAAAACGGAAGCAGTTCCGGCCTAAGCGGAATTTGTTCGGATTACTTGCGGCGGGATCGGTCCAATGATTTGAACCGGTTCCATCGGCAGAAACAAAAACGTCGCGCCCTGCAAAGAGCGCGACGTTTTTTTCATCCCATGCGAGTCTGACTATTTTCTCGTCAGATACGCAAGCAGCAATTCCGTATTCATCCGCACCATTTGTTCGCGCTGCGCGGCCTGGCTGAAATCCAGCCCGAAACTCGCCTCCAGCGTGAAACGATTCGACACGATGTAATATCCGAGCCCCGACAAGGTGATGTAGAACTTCAGCGGCTCGACGTCGGCGCGAAATAATCCTGCTTTCTGTCCGCGTTCGAGAATGCCGGTCAGCGTTTCGACGATCGGCGAAATCAGATCGCGAATGCGATTCGATCCCTTGATGTATTTCGCCTCGTGCAGATTCTCGTTATTGATCAGCCGCAACAGCTCGGGGTGATCTCGATAATAATCCCAGACGAAATGCGCAAGCCGCGTCATCGCTTCGATCGGCGCAACGCCTTCGAGGTCGAGCGTGCGTTCCGCTTCGACGAGTGCGGACAGCGCATGTTCGAGCACGGCAGTGAAAAGCTGCTCCTTGCTGCCGAAGTAGTAATAGAGCATGCGCTCGTTGGTTTCGGCCCGGCGGGCGATCTGATCGACGCGCGCGCCGAACAGTCCGCCTGCTGCAAACTCTTCCGCAGCAGCAAGCAGGATACGGCGCCGGGTGCCTTCAGGATCTCTTTTGATTTTCGGCTGATTCATGGTGGCATGATTCGGGAGCCGCGTTGCCGGATATGCGTCACGCGGCCCGCGCTGAGGGGTACATGACGTGAACGGGCGCGCCAAGGTTATTGGGGAACACCGTCCTGCGGTCTAACGATAAAGCGCTTCGATTATGCGCACATCGCAGCGCCATTGGCAATTGGGATCGAAAGCCACCTGGCACCGCGATTGCCGACTTCGGCGATAATACGAACTGTTGAATCGAAACTAGTCGAGCGCGCGCCGGGTCATCGGACGAACGCCGAATGCGCGGATTATCGTTTGCGCACATTCCCCTGCATCAAAGCAATTATCGCGATATTCGCGCTTCCCGTGACCGCCATCGTTTCAAAGACGCTCGCTGAGCGCATCGAAGACCTGCTGCCGCAGACCCAGTGCACCAAATGCGGCTCTCCCGCCTGCCGGCCGTATGCGGACGCCATCGCTGCGGGCGAGGCCGGTTATAACCAGTGCCCGCCGGGCGGCGAGGAAGGTATCGCGCGGCTGGCCGCGTTGCTCGGCAAACCCGTGATTCCGCTCGATACCACCCACGGCGTCGAACGCGCGCGGCCTGTTGCCGTGATCGATGAAAACGTGTGTATCGGATGCACGTTATGTATGCAGGCGTGTCCGGTCGATGCCATCGTCGGCGCGGCGAAGCTGATGCACAGCGTGATTCCGGAACTGTGCACGGGCTGCGATCTGTGCGTGCCGCCCTGCCCGGTCGATTGCATCGACATGATCGCCGTCACGGGCGATGCCACCGGCTGGGACGCGTGGAGTCAGCCGCAGGCGGACGCCGCGCGCGAACGCCACGACCGGCGCGTCGCGCGGCTTGCACGCGATCGTGCGGAGGCCGAAGCGCGCAAAGCGTCGCGCGCTGCCGTGGCTGAATCGCCCAAAGAAGCCCTACCCGAAGCCGCGCCCGAAGTCGCTCAAGAAGACCCCGAAGCGAAGAAGCGCGCCATCATTCAGGCCGCGATGGAACGCGCGCGCAAGAAGAAGGAAGAGATGATGCAGCAAGGCGCGGGGCCGAAAAACACCGACCATGTCAGCGCCGCCGTGCAGGCGCAAATCGATGCAGCCGAAGCGCGCCGCAAACGCCTCGGCCTTATCGATAAAAACGAAAAAAAATGAACCCCGCCAAGCGACGCGCCATCTTCGAAACGCTGCGCGATCTCGATCCGCATCCGAAGACCGAACTCGAATACACCACGCCGTTCGAACTGCTGATCGCCGTAATGCTGTCCGCGCAGGCCACCGACGTGTCCGTCAACAAGGCGATGCGCAAGATGTTTCCCGTCGCCAATACGCCGGAGACGGTGCTCGCGTTGGGCGAGGAAGGCGTGACGGGGTATATCAAGACCATCGGGTTGTATCGGACGAAGGCGAAGAATGTGATCGCCACGTGCCGTATGTTGATCGAGCAATACGGCGGCGACGTGCCGGACGATCGCGACGCGCTGGAAGGACTGCCGGGCGTCGGGCGCAAGACCGCGAACGTAGTCCTCAATATCGCGTTCGGCCATCCGACTATCGCGGTCGATACGCACATCTTTCGCGTCGCCAATCGCACGGGACTCGCGCCCGGTAAGGACGTGCGCGCGGTCGAAACGGCGCTTGAGAAATTCACGCCGAAGGATTTCATCCACGACGCGCATCACTGGCTGATCCTGCACGGTCGATACATCTGCAAGGCGCGCACGCCCGAGTGCTGGCATTGCGCGATCGAGCCGCTGTGCGAGTTCCGGCCGAAGACGCCGGCACCCATCGAATAAGCATCCAGGCGCGCTCAGGATTACAATAGCGGTCTGAATCACGCAATCGAATCAACAGCTTATGTTCAATCCCAGCCGCGACGAAGTTCGCCAGTTTTTCACCGACGCGTGGCGCAAGGAGCGCGCGGGCGAGATTTTGACGCCGCTCGAAAGCATGGCCGCCGACTGGATCGGCGAGCATCCCGAATATCACGAGTCGCTCGCCAATCCGGATGCCAAACAGACCGATTATTCGCCGGATCGCGGCCAGACCAACCCGTTTCTTCATCTGTCGATGCATCTGGCCATCAGCGAGCAGTTGTCGATCGATCAGCCGCCGGGCATCCGCCGCGCGCACGACAAGCTCGTCGCGCGGCTCGGCTCGCCGCACGACGCGCAACACGCGATCATGGAGTGCCTCGGTCAGGTGATCTGGGAAGCGCAGCGTTCGAATACGCCGCCGGATACGGATCAGTATCTTGCGTTGATCGAACGGCGTGCTTCGCGGGACTAACTAAGCATCACGCAAGGCACAAAGCAAAACACCCCGCATCGAGCGGGGTGTTTTGTTTGAGCGGAGGTAAGAAGCGAAGTTACTTCTTCAACACCAGCGCTCCATCCAGCGATTCGATATACGCCGCCAGATCCTTCAGATCGCTCTGCGACAGGCTTTGCACTTGCGCGGCCATGATCGCGTTGTTGCGGCCAAAGTTCGGATTGCCGTTGCCGATCTGATACTGGCGCAGCGCCCAGTAAATATACGTCGCATGCTGGCCCGCGAGCTTCGGATATTCACCGCTCACCGGCTTGTTGAGATTGGGACCGTGGCAGGCCGCGCAATTATGGCTTTCCGACAGCGCCTTGCCGTTGCCCGCATCCGCTGCGCGCGCGACGTTCAGCGTCGCCATGCCGATCAGCGCAGCCGCACCCACCGCTTTAAAGATTGCCTTAGAGGGCATCATGAATTCTCCTGTCCTGCGTCACGCTTCACGCGCAGCGCCCGGATCACTTGTCGGGATTGTTCTTCGATTGAGGGGTTTGCGCGGCGTAGTACGCGGCGATATCGGCGATATCCTGATCGGACAGCGTGGTCGCGATGGCGCGCATGGTCTCGAAGTGGCGGTCGCCCTTCTTGTACGCGTGCAGCGCATTGGCGATGTACTGCGCGTTCTGGCCGCCCAGCATCGGCACTTCGTAGACTTCGGGGTACGCGGTGCGATAGCCCGGAATGCCGTGGCAGCCGATACACATCGCAACCTTGCCTTCTGCGGCTTTGGCGTCCCCCACGACGTCGGCCGACGCCTGGGTCGCGAAGCCGGCAAGACCCGACAGCGCTGCAATCACGGCACATTTGCCGACGAAATTGTTCATAGCTTCTAACCTGGCATGAGGGGAAATCCGGCGCTCGTCAGCCTTGGCCCGCGCCGAGCGCTTCACAACTGCTTGACAACCTTCTCGGGACTGTTCTGCTTGTTGACCGCGCAGGCCAAAAAAATCGCGCTAATTGTACCGCGCGACCTCGGGACCGTCCACAATCGAGAACGCCCGGAAGCCTTGCTGGCAATGGGAGTCGGCCCAAAAGCAGCTTTTTAGCCTGCGACAATTCGTCCCTGTACAAAATCGCGGCACCGCGCGCGTGCGTTCGAAACCGGCTCGCGCGCAGCATGTTCGATACAGCCATCGCCCGATCCGGCGCGGCTCAAACGATACCGGGCGCACGCCCATGCCGAAAGGTCTTCTGACTTATACTGGGATTTTTTTCCTCCACCGGAATCTTCGTTATGCGTTTCGAAGGCTCATCGCAGTACGTCGCAACCGACGATCTCAAACTCGCGGTGAACGCCGCGATGACGCTTCAACGCCCCTTGCTCATCAAGGGCGAGCCCGGCACCGGCAAGACCATGCTCGCGGAAGAAGTCGCGGGCGCGCTCGGCATGCCGCTCCTGCAATGGCATATCAAATCGACGACGAAGGCGCAGCAAGGTCTCTACGAATACGACGCCGTCTCGCGACTGCGCGACTCGCAGCTCGGTGACGAGCGCGTGAAGGATATCCGCAATTACATCGTCAAGGGCGTGTTGTGGCAGGCTTTCGATGCCGACCAGCAGGCGGTCTTGCTGATCGATGAAATCGACAAGGCGGATATCGAATTCCCGAACGATTTGCTGCGCGAACTCGACCGCATGGAGTTCTACGTCTACGAGACGCGCGAGCTGGTGAAGGCGAAGCATCGGCCGCTGGTGATCATTACATCGAACAACGAGAAGGAGCTGCCCGACGCGTTCCTGCGCCGCTGCTTCTTCCACTACATCAAATTCCCCGATGCCTCGACGATGAAAGACATCGTCGAAGTGCATTTTCCGAATATCAAGCAAGACCTGCTCGCCGCCGCGATGCAGAGTTTCTTCGAACTGCGCAACGTGTCGGGACTGAAGAAGAAGCCGTCCACGTCCGAACTGCTCGACTGGCTCAAGCTGCTGCTGGCCGAAGATATTCCGCCCGAAGCGCTGCGCTCGGACGATCAGAAGCAGATCATTCCGCCGCTGCACGGCGCGCTGCTCAAGAACGAACAGGATGTCGCGCTGTTCGAACGTCTGCTGTTCATGAACCGTAACCATCGTTAAGCACACGACATGAGCCGCTGGATCGAACCCGTCACGCTCGAAGGCGAGCACGTGAAACTCGTGCCGCTGTCGCTGGAACACGAGCCCGCGCTGAGCGCCGCCGCGCGCGATGGCGAGTTGTGGAAACTCTGGTACACCTTCGTGCCCTCGCCGGAGGAAACGCGCGCGTATATCGAAACTGCGCTGGATATGCGCGACCGGCTCGGCGCGCACCCCTTCGCCGTGATCGATACGAAGACCGGCGATATCGTCGGTTCGACGCGCTTCTTTGCGGCGGAGCCCGCGCATCGGCGGCTGGAGATCGGGCATACGTGGTACGCCAAACGCGTGCAGAAAAGCCCGCTCAATACCGAAGCGAAGCTGCTTCTGCTCACGCATGCGTTCGACAAGCTCGGGTGTATCGCGGTCGAGTTCCGAACGCATTTTATGAACCACGCATCGCGGACGGCGATTGCGCGGCTCGGCGCGAAACAGGATGGCATTCTGCGCAATAACGGCATCGGGCGGAACGGCGTGTATCGCGATACGGTCGTGTTCTCGATCATCGAATCGGAATGGCCGGCGGTGCGGGCCAATCTGAACTTCCGGCTCGATCGCTGATACAGAAAAAAGGAGCGCGCGTTCATGCTGATCGACTTCTTCTACTCGCTGCGCGACGCGAAGCTGCCCGTCTCCGTCAAGGAATATCTGACGCTGCTCGAAGCGCTCAAGGCGCAGGTGATCCAGCCATCGCTCGATGAGTTCTACTTTCTCGCGCGCATGACGCTGGTGAAGGACGAGAAGTACTTCGACAAGTTCGATCGTGCGTTCGGCGCGTATTTTCACGGCGTCATGCAGATTCCCGACGACGCCTTCGAGATTCCGCTCGACTGGCTCAAGAAGCGCCTCGAACGCGATTTCACGGCCGAAGAGAAAAAGCGCATCGAAGCGCTCGGCGGGATCGACAAGTTGATGGAGCGGTTCAAGGAACTGCTCGACGAACAGAAAGGCCGGCACGAAGGCGGCAATAAGTGGATCGGCACGGGCGGCACGTCGCCGTACGGGCACGGCGGCTATAACCCGGAAGGCTTTCGGATCGGCGGGGAATCGTCGGGGAATCGCAGCGCCGTGAAGGTGTGGGACGAGCGTGGGTATCGCGATTACGACGATCAGGTGGAAATCGGCACGCGCAATATCAAGGTGGCGCTCAGACGCTTGCGGCGCTTTGCGCGTGAAGGCGCGGCCGAAGAACTCGATCTGCCCGATACCATCCGCAGCACCGCCGCCAACGCCGGCTGGCTCGATCTGAAGATGGTCCCGGAGCGTCACAACAACGTCAAAGTGCTGATGCTGCTCGATGTCGGCGGCTCGATGGACGATCACATCAAGCGCGTGGAAGAGTTGTTCTCGGCGGCGGAGGCGGAATTCAAACACCTCGAGTTTTACTATTTCCACAACTGCGTCTACGACTTTCTGTGGAAGAACACCCGCCGCCGTCACACTGAACGCACGCCCACGTTCGACGTGCTGCACAAGTTCACGCCCGACTACAAACTCATCTTCGTCGGCGATGCCACCATGAGCCCGTACGAAGTCCTGCAACCGGGCGGCTCGGTCGAGTACAACAATGCCGAAGCGGGCGCGGTGTGGCTGCGCCGGCTGGCGGATCAGTTTCCGCATCATGCGTGGCTCAATCCGGAGCCTGAGCGGCTATGGGAATATCGTCAGTCGATCGGCGCGATCCGCAACGTGCTCGGCAATCGCATGTACGGCCTGACAATGGCCGGTCTCGAAGCCGCCATGCGCGCCCTTTCCAAATAACGATTCAAGCTCTGTAAGACCGCGATGAAAGCCTCGTCTCCGGCGCAGCCCGCGCCGCGCTTCCTCTTTGACACCTCCGTTTCCACCATCGTCGCCGGCTTCGTCGCGATGATGACCGGCTACACGTCCTCGCTCGTTTTGATGTTCCAGGCCGGGCAAGCCGCCCATCTGAGCGATGCCCAAATCTCCTCGTGGATCTGGGCCTTGTCGATGGGCATGGCCGTCTGCACCATCGGCCTGTCGATGCGTTACCGCGCGCCCATCGTCGTCGCGTGGTCCACGCCGGGCGCGGCGCTGCTGATCTCGTCGATGCCCCACGTCGCTTACAGCGATGCGATCGGCGCGTTTATCGTCTGCGCGGTGCTGCTGACCGCCGTCGGCCTCACCGGCATCTTCGATACGCTGATGAAGCGCATTCCGTCCGGCATCGCGGCGGCGTTATTGGCGGGCATTCTGTTCGAGATCGGCATCGAAATTTTTCATGCGGCGGAACATCAGACGGCGCTGGTGCTGGTGATGTTTTTCACGTATCTCGTCGCGAAACGCTTCGTGCCGCGCTACGCGATTCCATCGACGCTGATTGCGGGAATCGTGGTCGCGGGCGCGCTCGGATTGCTCGATTTCTCGCGCTTTCACGTCGCGCTCGCGCATCCCGTTTTCACGATGCCGACGTTTTCGGCGGCGGCGGCGATCAGCATCGGCGTGCCGCTTTTTATCGTGGCGATGGCGTCGCAGAATGTGCCGGGCATCGCCGTGCTGCGCGCCGATGGCTACACCACGCCGTCCGCGCCGCTGATTTCCGCGACGGGTTTGGCATCGCTTGTGCTCGCGCCGTTCGGCTCGCACGGCGTCAATCTCGCCGCCATTACCGCCGCGATCTGCACGGGGCGCGAGGCGCACGAAAATCGCGACAAGCGTTACACCGCGGCGGTCTGGTGCGGCATCTTCTATCTGCTCGCGGGCACCTTCGGCGCGACCATCGCGGCGCTGTTCGCATCGTTTCCGCAGGCGCTGGTGGTATCGGTCGCGGCGCTCGCGCTGTTCGGCTCGATCATGAGCGGTCTCGCCAATGCGATGCACGACGTGCGCCAGCGCGAACCCGCGCTCGTCACGTTCATGGTAACGGCGTCGGGTCTCACGTTGTTATCGATTGGTTCGGCGTTCTGGGGCTTGATCGCGGGCGTGTTGACACATTTGGTGCTGAACGCGCGGCGCGCATGAGATCGCAAGTCGCCCGACCTACAATGACGGATTACGCTGAACATTGACGAAAACACGATCGATCCGTGCGACGCCTCTGCGCGCGCCAGATTGAACGCACGGCGCGCCGGTGCAGTCGAATTCAGCGCATGTAGCACGCTGCGAGCGCGAATCCGCCGCGCGGGACTAGAATGATGCAGTGAGATTCAAGGGGCGCGCCGTGCAAGGCAGTACGCACAGCAACACGCACGGCGTCGCGATCATGGCCAATCCGCGGGATACCGCAATTTGACGAGGCGCACGCGCCTGAGACACGACATGACATCCGCTCTCGACCAGCTCAAGCAATACACCACCGTCGTCGCCGACACGGGGGATTTCCAGCAGTTCATCGAATTCAAGCCGCAGGATGCGACGACGAATCCGTCGCTGATTCTGAAGGCTGTGCAGAAGGACGACTACAAGCCGCTGCTCGAAAAGACCGTCAAGGAGCACAAAGGCAAGCCGATGGGTCAGATCATCGATCATTTGCTGATTGCTTTCGGCACCGAAATCCTGAAGATCGTGCCGGGACGCGTGTCCACAGAAGTCGATGCACGTTTGTCGTTCGACACCAAGGCGTCGATCGATAAAGGCCGCGAGATCATCAGGCTGTACGAGGCGGCCGGTATTGACCGCAAGCGCGTGCTGGTGAAGCTGGCATCGACGTGGGAAGGCATCCGCGCGGCGGAAGTGCTGCAGAAGGAAGGCATCCACTGCAATATGACGCTGCTGTTCTCGCTGGCGCAGGCCGTCGCCGCCGCTGAAGCGGGCGCGCAACTGATTTCGCCGTTCGTCGGCCGCATTTACGACTGGTACAAGAAGTCGGCGGGCGCGGAGTGGGATGAAGTCAAAAACGGCGGCGCGAACGATCCGGGCGTGCAGTCGGTGCGCCGCATCTACGCGTACTACAAGAAGTTCGGCTACAAGACCGAAGTGATGGGTGCGAGCTTCCGCACCGTCAGCCAGATTACCGAACTGGCGGGCTGCGATCTGCTGACCATCAGCCCGGATCTGCTGAAGAAACTGGCCGATAGCAACGACACCGTCGAGCGCAAGTTGTCGCCGGAAAGCGGCAAGAACGAGAATATCGAGAAGATCGCGGTAGACGAGCCGACCTTCCGTTTCCTCGTCAACGACGACGCGATGGCCACCGAAAAGCTTGCCGAAGGCATCCGCGCGTTCGCGGCCGATGCCATCAAGCTGGAAAAGCTGATCGCGGCGCTTCAGTAAGCTCGCCGGAAGCATTGAAAGAAAACGCGCGATTCGTTCGCGCGTTTTTTTTCGCTCGTACAATCGGTCTTCGAAACATGCTGTTTCCGCATCATTTGACCTAAATCGACCTATTCCGAGCCGATTCAGCGCAGCCGTGCAATAGACTTCGAAGCTTTCGCGGGCGTGCCCGCATCTGCACGGTAGTCATTTATGCAACTCGATACCTATCTGTTCTTCAACGGCGACTGCGCCGACGCACTCGCGCTCTATCAGGCCGCGCTCGGTGCGCAGGTGCACACGCTGATCCGCTTTCGCGACACGCCGGACGCCGCCACTATCGCGCCCGAATGGCAGGACAAGGTGATGCACGCGAGCTTCAGCGTCGGCGCGTCGTCGATCATGGTGTCAGACGGCCAGTTCGGCCAGCCGCGCAAGGACCACGCGGGCTTCACGCTCTCGATCGCGGCGGACGACGCCGAATCTGGCGAGCGCATGTTCACCGCGCTGTCGCAAGGCGGCGAAGTGCTGACGCCGTGGCAATCGACATTCTTCACGGCGGGTTTCGGCATGACCAAGGATCGTTTCGGCGTGCCCTGGCTCATTAACGTGGTCAACGCCGCCGAACTCGAAGGCGAAGGCGCGCAGCCCGCCTGACGCGTTTTACGCATTTCGCGCGCATCTCACGCGCATCTCACACACTAAGCGGCCGCGCCCCTTCAATATTCCACTGCCGCTCGATCTCCGCTAACCGCAAGCGCATGCGCTCGACCTGCTCCGCGAAGCGCATCGCGAGCCAGTGCATGCCTTGCGTCGCCGTATCGGCGGCTTCGGGCGGTGGACAAGCCACTGCCGGCACGTTTCGATACAACAGCGTCACGCGGCCAAACCGCAACGCACGCGCCATTTGCAGCAATTGCTGGCGCACTTCGTACTCGCGCGGCGTGCAGGCGATGGCGTAGGTATTCTCGGCTTCCGGCATCGAATTGATCAGCATTTCCAGCGCCGCGAGAATCGAGCGATGCAGGCGCTGAATCTCTTCCAGTTGCGGGAGTGGCACGCCCGTTTCCTTCGCCACCGAATCCATCAGCGCGCGTGACTGCACGAGCCGCTGGCTCATCGCGTAGAAGCGACGCGCGGTTTCTTCGGGCAAGAGATGCTTGCCGTCGAGCAACGCACCGTAAAGCCGCGAGCACTCACGCAGATTGTCGGCGAGTCGATATCGCCAGGAAAACGTCGCGTATTGCGGCAGCACGAAGGAAAACGCCAGCGCGATCGCAATGCCGATCAGCACGTTCGCCGTGCGCCACAAGCCCACCGAAAAAGGCAGATCGCCGTGACCGGACACGATGACCATCGTGATTGCCGTCAGCAGCGCGACGTAACCCGCCTTGCCGATCGCGTAATACGCGCAGCCGCCCGCGATGATCGACATCAGGAAAAAGAACAGCAGCTGCGAGCCGAACAGCGTCTGCACGAGGATCAGAAACAGCCCGATCAGTGCGCCGAGCATGGTGCCGAGCGCGCGTTCAGTCGCCTTCTTGCGGATATTGCCGTAGTGCTGCAAGCCGCCCACCACCACCAGCAGCGACACCGTCGCCCACACGCCATGCGGCACGTCGATACCCGTCGTGACCAGAAACGACGTCGCCATGCCCAGCGCCACGCGCACGGCGTGGATCATGTTCGCGTGTTTGTATCGAAAGTACGGCGAAGTCAATGCGTGCAGAAGACGCCCGATGCGGCCGCGTCGCGCCAGCGAGGAAGTCGGAGAAAGCATGGTTCGCCCGTATCGAATCGGTTCGATCTGTCTCGATGAAAAAACGCCCGCAACGGCCAGAAGCTGTTACGGGCGTTTTACCAGCATTTCGCCGAGCGCGTCGGTTTTCAGCCTTCCACGATGTCGAGGTAGTCTTCGGGACGCGTGCGGTCTTCCGAGCGCTTCAGCCCGAACACGCGCACCAGCATGCTGATGACGATCGACACCACGAGGTTGATGATGAGCGCCCACACGGCCGCGTAGCCTGGAATCGCGTAGCCGAACAGGTTGACCGTGAAGATCGAACCCTTCAGTTGCAGCGATGCCGCCATCCACGTGCCGGACGCAATGCCCACCGCCCAGCCGATCAGCAAACCGCGATGATCGAGCACGCGCGTGTAGAGGCCGAGCACCAGCGCGGGCAGCGTCTGAATGATCCAGATGCCACCGAGCAATTGAAGCTGAATGGCATAGGTCAGCGGCAGCGCGAGAATGAACACCACCGCGCCCACCTTCACGATCAGCGACACCAGCTTGGCGACGTTGGTTTCCTGCTCCGGCGTCATCGACGTGTTGATGAACTCGCGATGTACGTTGCGCGTGTACAGATCCGCCGCCGCAATCGACATGATCGCCGCCGGCACCAGCGCGCCGATGCCAATGGCCGCGAACGCCACGCCCACGAACCACGACGGGAAAAAGTGCAGGAACAGCGCCGGCACCGCGAAGTTCGCACCGTAGGCCTTGAAGTACGACGCGTACTCCGGCATATCCTTCACGCCCGAGGCGAGCGCCATGTAGCCGAGCAGCGCCAGCAGGCCGAGCACCAGCGAATACGCGGGCAAGAGCGCCATGTTGCGTCGAATGGTATTACCCGAATTCGACGACAAAATCGCCGTGACCGAGTGCGGATACAGGAACAGCGCCAGCGCCGATCCCACCGCCAGCGTCGCGTAGGCGCTGTAGCCGTTCAGGCTCGCCGTGTCCGGCGCTTTGAGCAGCAGCTTGCCGCCCGGCACCGAGCCGAAGATATGCCCGAAGCCGCCGAGCTGCGCCGGAATCACGATCATCGCGGCGATGATGGTTATGTAGATCAGCACGTCCTTGACCACGGCGATCATCGCGGGGGCGCGCAGGCCGGAGGTGTACGTGTACGCGGCGAGAATCGCGAACGCGATGATCAGCGGCAGATCGCCCATCAAGCCTTGCGTCGAGAAGCCGAGCGCGCCGATCACCACTTCGATACCGACCAGTTGCAGCGCGATATACGGCATCGTCGCGACAATCCCCGTCACGGCGATCGCCAGCGCCAGCATGCGGCTGTTGTAGCGCGCGTGCACGAAGTCGGCGGCGGTCACATAGCCGTGACGCTTCGCGATGCTCCACAACTTCGGGAACACGACGAACGCGAACGGATAGATGAGAATCGTATAAGGCAGCGCGAAAAAGCCGGT
This sequence comes from Caballeronia sp. BR00000012568055, assembly GCF_029439455.1. Classification (GTDB taxonomy): domain Bacteria; phylum Pseudomonadota; class Gammaproteobacteria; order Burkholderiales; family Burkholderiaceae; genus Caballeronia. Next base: position 176,196 of record NZ_JAQFVG010000268.1, read on the forward strand.
CGCGCCCGCGCCGAACACCAGCGCCGGCACCGCGACGAAGGTATAGGCCGTGTAGAGATCGCCGCCGAGCAGGAACCACGTCACGATGGTGCCGAAGCGGCGTCCGCCGAGGCCCCATTCGTCGAGCTGGCCGAGATCGCCCTTGCGCCAGTGCGCGGCGACGAAGCCGAGAATCGTCACGCCGACGAAGAACAAAACAAAGACAAAGGTTGCGGTCGAGTTCATCGCGCGCCTCCGCGAGAAGAAGGCAACGCTTTCGTCTTTTTATAGACGACCGCGGTGATGACCGCGCTGATCAACACCCACAGAAGCTGATACCAGTAGAAAAACGGAAAGCCCCACAAAACGGGCTCGATCTTGTTGTAAAACGGCACCCACACCACGCCAATCCACGGCAGGATCAACAGCCAAAGCCAGGCCTTGTTGCGCGGTTGTCCGGTGCGGCTCATATCTTGAGCCATGAACGGTCTCTCCTCTTGTTTTGAGCATTCGCCTTCTATCCGCTCGATGAGAAACATCGCCGCTGAAAGCGCCCCGAAATAACAGAGGGAGTATATGGACCGTCACAATTCGATCAAACAAGGGGAATCCCGACCATTCCGCTGATGTGAATGATCGGGACACTGCACTTAAATGGTGAAACTTCCGTCGAGCGGTACGCCCGCGCTCTCGGCAAGCCCCTTCACCCACGAACGCGCGGGCAGCTTCAACTCCGATTCGATCAGCTTCGCGCGTTGCATCAGCGCATCGAACGGGATGTCGATGGCGGGACCGGCGAACGCCAGCGCGATGCGATTGCCATCGTGCACTTCCGGCAGCGCGATCACGCGGCGATCGAAGGCTTCGTTCAGATGGCGCATATTGCGCACGAAGCTCGGGTGATCGCCGAACAGGTTGATGGTGACCACGCCCGCGTCCGGCGTCAGACACGCCCGGCACGCGCGATAGAACGACACGCTGTCTAGCACGGGACCGCGCGCCGTGGCATCGTAAATATCGATCTGCAAGGCGCCGACGGTGCCGTGGTTACTGCGGTCGTTGACGAACTCCCAGGCATCGCGTTCGGTGACGGTGAGGCGGGCGTCGTCGTAGGGCAATTCGAACATCGCGCGCGCTGCGATTACAACAGCCGGATTCAATTCGACCGCTTCGACCTTCGCGCGCTTCAGAAAGCGATAGCAGAACTTCGTCAGCGCCGCCGAGCCGAGACCCAGTTGCACGATGCGCTCGGGCGTCTCCAGAAACAGCAGCCAGGCCATCATCTGCTGCGCGTATTCCAATTCGATGTGATCGGGCTTGCGGATACGCATGGCACCCTGAATCCACTCGGTGCCGAAGTGCAGGTAGCGCACGCCACCCTCTTCCGAGAACGTCACGGGCGCGAAACGCGGCTTGCGCGGCGCTTCGATGCGCGGGGCGTTATCGAGATCGTCTTCGTCGTCGCGCTTGTTGCTGCCTTTCTTGCGGCTAAATGCACGTGCTTCCGCGGACGCGCGCTTGATCAGTTTCGTCATGAGTCAGTGAGGATATCGCGCCAGATGCGCAGTTTTTGGTCGAACGAGAGAATAGCATTGGCCGCGCTGGAGGACGGGAGGATGAGGGTGGCGTAGCCGGGTTTGATGTCGATCGGAACATGTACAATATAATGTACATGTGCTAGAGTCATGAACTTCCGTACCTCCTTTGGAGAACACGATGCGAACTGTCCACTTTACTGATGCTCGAAGCAATCTGAAAACCGTCATCGATCAGGTCGTCGAAGATGCGGATGTGACGTTGATCACGCGCCGGGATGCGCCTAACGCGGTCGTGATGTCGCAGGAGTACTACGACAGCCTGATGGAAACCGTGCATTTGCTTCGGTCACCGGCAAACGCCGCTCACCTTGAACGTTCGATTGCTCAGTTGCGCAAAGGAAAGTTGTCTGAACGTGCGCTGGACGAAGATCAATAACAATGCGTCGGGTGCTATTTACCGCAGAAGCGTGGGATGACTATGTCTTCTGGCAATCTCAAGATCGAAAGACCCTCAAGCGCATCAATCAACTTATCAAGGATACGCAGCGCAGTCCATTCGAAGGAATCGGCAAACCAGAGCCACTCAAGGCGAATTTGTCTGGTTTCTGGTCACGTCGCATCGATGACGCAAACCGGCTGGTCTACGAAGCCGACGAAAAGCAGATCAACATCGTGGCTTGTCGCTACCACTATTGATTCTGCATCGGACGTAATGCGGCCCAAGCCGTCAGCTTGTCGGTATATGGCATTGCCGCATACGCCGCACTGCTCGACGGCAATCGCACGGTCCGATACAGCCGGGCAAGATCGCCAAGCGCCTTCTCGCCGATCTTTGCCGCCGTTCCGCCATTGAACGCGATCGTATGAAGCTGCGGAAAACCGCTCACCAAAGCGTGAAGGTCGTTGGCCGAATGATTTCGAATCGCGCTGTCCAGACTGCCTTGACGCTGCGCCTCAGCAATGACATCCCATAAACCTATGCCATTCGCGACCAGCCTCTTCAGCCGATCCTCATAAGCCATTTCATGCAGCGGCTCGTCAATCGCCGCGCCGACCAGCCGCCAGAACTGGTTACGCGGATGCGCGTAATACTGCGTCACCGCCAGCGATGCCACGCCGGGAAAGCTGCCGAGAATGAGCGTATGCGTATCTACATCGCCAACAGGAGCGAAACCTTCGAGCTTCATTTCGCCTCGCCGCGCACGACGCGCTTCGCATGCGAACTCAGATGCTCATACGCCCGCGCATGATCGCGCCGACGCGGGCTGCGCGATTCATCGAGCCGGGTCCATAGCGCATCGAGCATACATTCGGTGACCATCAGCGGTGCGCCGTGACGCTCGAACACCGAACGCCGCGCGACCAGCGTATTACGCGTATCGGTCAGCCGATGCAGCGGATGCCGTGCCGTAATCCTGCGATTCACCAGCATCGAACGCGATACGCTGCTGTCGCTATAGAGCAATTCGGCAAGCGGACGCGTTCGCAGACGGCGTATCGATTGCCATACTCCGATGCTGTGTTCCAGCGCGACGATGCTGTGCGCGACGACCATCGGCACGCCGTCCACTTTCAACGCGACTTCGCGCGTCCACATCGGCGTGCGCGGGGTCGCGCGGAGCGCTGCGTATTCGTCACGCCAGGCTGTATCGACGGCTTCGCGTGTCACATCGACCGTCACCGCGCCGAGCGTGCGCAGATGCGCAGTCAATGAACCGCCGCGCGTGAGCCAGTCTTTTTGGGTATCGGTAAGCGAAGGAGGCGGCGTAATGCGCCAGTGAGAATCGGTAGGCGTGAGCATCGGGCGATTATAAAACCGTGCGCTTTCGGTAACGATTCGGAGTTTTCGTGTGGACTCACATGTGCGCTCTAGCTATACGTAAGTCACGCGACGACATCCGGCGACGCGCGACCACACACTCAGAGGTTCGAACATGGCAGATAGCATCAACAAAAAACAGTCGTCAAAAGCGATGACTGCGCTTGCCGAGAAAACCATCCACGATCCGCACGCTTCGAAAATCGCAAAGAGCCTCGCCGGTTCTGTGATCTCGCAGCGAAACACCACGAAGCAGACCGGCGTGGAAATGGAAACCAAGGCGGCAAAGGTGCTGAAAAGCAACAAGTATGCAGAGGAGACGCGCGAGTTGGCTGGCTCGGTGGTAGCTCAGGCAAACAAGAATCGCAAAGGCAAATAAAAAACGCGCCGCCGGTTCCCCGGCGGCGCGTTTTCTTTATCGCTCAGAGCTTAACGCGACAACAACAGCGCATTCGTCCGCTTAACAAAGCTCGCCGGATCATCGAGTTGGCCGCCTTCGGCCAGCAACGCCTGATCGAACAACAGATGACACCAGTCCGCAAAATTGGCGTTATCCGCGCTCAGCGCCTTCACCAGCGGATGCTCCGGATTCACTTCAAGAATCGGCTCGGCTTGCGGCGCATTCTGGCCCGCAGCCTTCAGCATGCGTTGCAGATAGCCGCTCATATCGCCTTCATCGGCGACCAAACAGCTCGGCGAATCCGTCAAACGGAAGGTCAGACGCACGTCCTTGGCCTTGCCTTCGAGCGCTTCCTTCATCTTCTCGACCAGCGGCTTCAGTTCTTCGCCAACCTTTTCCTGCTGCTGCTTTTCTTCATCGTTCAGCGCGCCCAGATCGAGGTCGCCACGTGCGACGCTCGCCAGCGGCTTGCCATCGAACTCGTTGAGGAAGGACAACATCCATTCATCGACGCGATCCGTCAGCAGCAACACTTCCACGCCCTTCTTGCGGAACACTTCGAGGTGCGGACTATTTTTCGCGGCTTGCCAGGCATCGGCGGTGACGTAATAGATCTTGGTCTGCTCGGGCTTCATGCGCGAAACATAATCCGCCAGCGAGACGTTCTGCTCGTTCACATCGCTATTCGTCGATGCAAACCGCACCAGCTTCGCAATACGCTCACGATTGCCAAAATCCTCGCCGATGCCTTCCTTCAGCACCTGACCGAACTCGTTCCAGAAGGTCTGATACTTCTGCTTGTCCGCGTCTTCGGTCGCTTCCGCCGATGAAGTCGCGATTTCTTCCAGCATCGACAGCACGCGTTTGGTCACGCCTTCGCGAATCGCCTTCACATCGCGGCTTTCCTGCAAGATTTCGCGCGATACGTTCAGCGGCAAGTCAGCCGAATCCACCACGCCCTTCACGAAACGCAGATACGCGGGCAGCAATTGCTCGGCATCGTCCATGATGAAGACGCGCTTCACGTACAGCTTCAGCCCGCCGCGATGCTCGCGGTTCCACAGATCGAACGGCGCGTGCTTCGGCACATACAGCAATTGCGTGTACTCGCTGCGGCCTTCCACACGATTGTGCGTCCAGGCGAGCGGCTCGTCGTGATCGTGCGAAATGTGCTGATAAAACTGCTTGTACTGCTCGTCGGTGATGTCGTTCTTGCCGCGCGTCCATAGTGCGCTCGCCTGATTGACGGTCTCGTCTTCATCCTTGACGACCATCTCGCTCTTTTCGGCATCCCATTCTTCCTTCTTCATCAGAATGGGCAGCGCGACGTGATCCGAATATTTCTGGATGATCGATTTGAGCTTGTGCGTGGAGAGCAGATCGTCTTCATCGGCACGCAGATGCAGCGTGATGGTCGTGCCGCGTTGCGCGCGCTCGATATCCTCGACTTCGAAATCGCCCTCGCCCGCGCTGGTCCAGCGCACGCCTTGCGATGCCGGCAGACCGGCGCGGCGCGTTTCGACCGTGATCTTGTCCGCGACGATAAAGCCCGAATAGAAGCCCACGCCGAACTGGCCGATCAGCGCCGCGTCCTTCTGCTGATCGCCGGAGAGCTTCGAGAAGAATTCCTTGGTGCCCGACCGCGCGATGGTGCCGAGGTGCGAAATGGCTTCCTCGCGGCTCATGCCGATGCCGTTGTCGTCGATGGTGACCGTGCGCGCGGCCTTATCGAACGACACGCGGATGCGCAGGTCGGCATCGTTCTCGTACAGCGCGCTGTTTTCGATGGCTTCGAAGCGCAGCTTGTCGGCGGCATCGGAGGCATTCGAAATCAGTTCGCGGAGGAAAATTTCCTTGTTGCTATAGAGCGAGTGGATCATCAGTTGCAGAAGCTGCTTCACTTCTGCCTGAAAGCTCATGGTTTGCGCCATGTCGGTTCCTCTTTTCGATTGCGTGTTTTTATGGCCTGCGTTGGCCGATTCGTGCGATGTATGGGCGCAGTGCGCGATTTCAAGAGCGTTTCCCGTACGATAAACGCCATGCCGACTAAACGCCCGCTCACCTCAGACGAAATCGCCCTCGCCCGCCTCGTTTTCGCCGATGCCATCGACTATTCGAGCGTGCGCGTGCACGCGCGCGGCTATTTGCCGTTCGGTCTGCAACCCTCGCATATCGCGATGGCGCCCAACGGCAGCCTCTATTTTCCACGCGCCTGTTTTCAGGACGATTTCTCCGCCTGCGACCTCAGGCAGCGCATGTGGTTCATCCACGAAATGACGCATGTGTGGCAGTTTCAGCTTGGCTATCCGGTGCGGCTGCGCGGCGCGATTCGCATCGGTTTGAGTTACGGCTATGCGCTCGGCGCTGGCCGGAAGCTGGCCGACTACAACATGGAAGCGCAAGGCAATCTGCTCGCCGATTGGTTCGCGCTGCGCTTCTGCAATGGGCAACACGCGCTGTACGAAACTCGTTATCGGTCGATGCCAGACGCGCTCGCGCTGTACGAAAACGTGCTTGCGGAGTTCATCGCGTCGCCATCGTCGAAACGAAACTTACCGCGACGCGCGCGCTAAATGCGCCGCGAGCATCTCCGGCAGCGCCGGATCGCCGCAATTGGCGACGTTGAAGCGCATCCACGTCGTCGGCGACTGATGCGGCGAAAACAGGCTTCCGGGCGTCAGCAAAAACCCGGCTTCGTGCCCTGCCGCCGCGAGTCCATCGGAATCGACGCCTGCATCGGCCCATAAAAACATCCCCGCCGATGGCTGCGTGAACAGCTTCATGCCGGTTTTCTCCAGCATCCGCGCGGTCTTGTCGCGCACGCCGTCGAGCCGCGCGCGCAGCCGCTCGACGTGCCGCCGGTAGTGCCCTTCCGTCAGCACCTTGTAGACCACACGTTCGTTCAGTTCCGGACTCGTCATGCCGACCAGCATCTTCTGATCGGCCAGCGCCTTCGCCACGTCCGCCGATGCCGCCACATAGCCCACGCGCAGATTCGCCGCCAGCGTCTTCGAAAAGCTGCCGAGAAAGATCACGCGCTTCAACTGATCGAGCGATGCCAGGCGCGTGGCGGCAAAGTTCGTCGGGCACAGATCGCCGTACACATCGTCTTCCACGACGATAAAGTCGTACTCCTGCGCAAGCTGCAATATCCGATACGCCTGTGCCGCCGTCAGCGACGTGCCGGTCGGATTCTGCAAGACCGAATTGACGATCAGCATCTTCGGCCGCCACGTGGCGACGAGCGTTTCCAGCGCATCAAGGTCGGGACCATCGGGCGTGTATGGCATGCCGACCAGCCGCGCGCCCTGCGATGCAAAGCGGCCGAACATCTGGAACCACGCCGGATCGCCGACGATCACCGCATCGCCCGGCTTGACGTACAGCCGCGCGATCAGATCGATGGCCTGCGTAATCCCCGACGTCAACACAATCTGCTGCGCCGATGCGCCGATCTCCAGTTCCTCCAGCCGCGTCTGCAATTGCTGGCGCAGCGGCAGAAAACCCTGCGGCGTGCCGAAGCCGAGCATTTGCGCGCCGGACAAACGGCTCATCGAACGCAATGCATTGGTGATGAGTTCGCCGTCCAGCCAACGCCCCGGCAGATAGCCGAGGCCCGGCCCTTTCTCGGGACTCGCCGTATGCAGCATATTGCGCAGCAGCCACACCACGTCGATGGTGCTCTGCACCGGCTCGTGCTTCGTATCGACGGGCACGACGGTCAGCGTCGGCGCGCCGCGTTCGCGCACGTAAAAGCCCGAGCCGCGCCGCGAATCGAGATAACCGTGTGCGACCAGCCGTTCGTACGCCTCGACCACCGTGAAGCGCGACACGCCCTTGTCCAGCGCGAGTTTGCGGATCGACGGCATACGCATGCCCGGCCTGAACACCCGTTCGTCGATACGCCGCCGTCCCCACTGCACCAGTTGATCGACCAGCGTGAGTTGCGCGGCGTCGTGCGGAGCGGGGATTTGATCGAGCGGAACGGACATGAGAGCCTCCAGCGTGTGCACTACGGCATCGGCCGAAAAGTGTACCGAATGGTAATGGGCCGATTGTACCGTTACTGTCACGGTGATAGGCGCTACATTCTTCGTTCGGCCGAAGCGGTTGGCGTTATGCTATCGGCCCTTATTTCGCTCGTATTTGCCGCCATGACGTCTCATCCGCTCAAGCTCGACCATCTCGTGATCGCCGCCCGCACGCTCGAAGAAGGCGCGCGTTTCGTCGCCACGAAATTCGGTATCGACCTGACGCCGGGCGGCGCGCATCCGTCGATGCGCACGCACAATCGCCTGATGAATCTCTACGGCGGCGCATATATGGAAGTGATCGCGATCGATCCGGCCGCCGCGCCCGTTACCTCGCCGCGCGCACGCCTGTTCGCGCTCGACGATCCGTCGATGCAGCGGCGTCTCGAAGAACATGGCCCGCAACTCGTGCATTGGGTCGCGAAGGTGGATCGGCCGAAGTCGCTGGCGCGCTGGCGCGAGCAGTTTCCCGAGCGCATTGCCCCGGTCGCGGCGATGTCGCGTGCCGGGAATACATGGAGCCTGACCGTCCCCGATGACGGCGCGTTTCCATCGTGGCAAAACGCAGGCGATGGCGTGCTGCCCTCGCTGATCCAATGGGACACGCCGCGCCATCCGAGCGATGTGCTGCCGCCAACCGGCATCGCGCTGCGTTCGCTGACGGGTTATCACCCGAACGCGGAGGCTGTGGCGGAGCAGCTTGAATGGCTCGGCGCATTGCATTTAATGAAAGTGGAAACGACGGCAGGCGCGCCGGTCATCGTCGCGGAATTCGAACTGGCGGATGGTTCCATCGTCACGCTGGGTGAATCGGCGGAATCTGTGGAAGCGGCGCGGCGCGCGCAGGAACAAGCGCAGGCCGCCGCGGGCAAAAAGCGCCGTGCGAAACCTAAAACAATCGAAGAGGGAGACAGTCAAGAATGAAAACCCGCGAAACCGAAGGCATGTTGCTCGGCCTGATCGGCGTGATCATCTTCAGCCTGACGCTGCCGATGACGCGCATCGTCGTGGCGGAAGTGCATCCGTTGCTCAACGGCCTCGGGCGCGCGCTGGTCGCGGCGATTCCCGCCGGCCTCTTGCTCGCGTATCGGCGCGAAAAGTGGCCGACGTGGCCGCAGGTCAAGAGCCTTGCCGTGGTATCGCTGGGCGTGATCATCGCGTTCCCCGTGTTCTCGGCCTGGGCGATGAAAACCGTGCCCGCATCGCACGGCGCGGTGGTCAACGGCTTGCAGCCGCTGTGCGTCGCGATCTACGCGGCGTGGTTATCGCACGAACGTCCGTCGAAGGCTTTCTGGGCCAGCGCACTCGCGGGCAGCGCGATCGTCGTCGCGTTTGCGTTGCAAACGGGCGGCGGCGGCTTTCAGGCGGGCGATCTGCTGATGCTGGTTGCGGTCGGTATCGGCGCACTCGGTTACGCCGAAGGCGCGCGGCTGGCGCGTCAGATTGGCGGATGGCAGGTGATCTGCTGGGCGCTAGTGCTGTCCGCGCCGTTTCTGCTGCTGCCGGTCGGCTGGCTGGCGTGGGCGCATCACGCGGCGCATCCCGAACCGCTTTCGCTCAAGACGTGGCTCGCGTTCGGTTATGTGACGCTGTTCTCGCAGTTCATCGGCTTTTTCGCGTGGTACGCGGGTCTGGCGATGGGCGGAATCGCGCGCGTCGGGCAAGTGCAACTGCTGCAAATCTTCTTCACGATGGCCTTCTCCGCGTTGTTCTTCGGCGAGCACGTGTCCGCCGTGACGTGGATTTACGCGACGGCCGTGATCGTCACTGTGATCATCGGCAGAAAAGCGGCCGTACGCCCCGCGCCGATTCCGAATACCGTCGCGAAGCCACTCGCGCGATAATCAGCGTCTCAGCACATTTCAACATTCCGGAACCCACCGAGGATTTCATGAATCAAGCCGATCTCCGCGCCACGCCCTGGCAACTCTCCGAACGCGCCCGCAAGCTCACCAGCTCGGCGATTCGGGAAATCCTGAAGGTCACGGAACGGCCTGAAGTCATTTCCTTCGCGGGCGGCCTGCCCTCGCCCGCAACCTTTCCGGTCGAGGAAATGCGTCATGCGTCGGAGCGCATTCTGCGCGATCAGCCCGCCGCCGCGCTTCAGTACAGCGCGACCGAGGGCTTCATGCCGCTGCGCGAGTGGATCGCCGCGCGCTATTCGGTGAACGGCGTGCAGATTCGTCCGACGCAGGTGCTCATCACCACCGGCTCGCAACAAGCGCTCGACCTGCTCGGCAAAGTACTCGTCGATCCGGGCAGCCGCGTGCTGGTCGAAACGCCGACTTACCTCGGCGCGCTGCAATCCTTCTCGCTGTTCGAACCGGACTACGTGCAGGTTCCGACCGATGAATCCGGCCTGATTCCCGAAGGTCTCGATGCCGCGTTGACCGCGAACGCGCGCCTGCTCTACGCGCAACCGAACTTCCAGAATCCGACCGGCCGACGCCTGCCGCTGGAACGCCGCCGCGCGCTCGCCGCCATCGCGGAGAAGGCTGCGTTCCCGATCATCGAAGACGATCCGTACGGCGCGCTCGACTACGCGGGCGCGCCGCTGCCGACGCTGCTGTCGATGTCGCCGGACCATATCGTGCATCTCGGTTCGTTCTCGAAGGTGCTCGCGCCGGGTCTGCGCGTGGGCTACATCATCGCGCCGGAAGAACTGCACTTCAAACTCGTGCAGGCCAAGCAAGCGACCGATCTGCACACGCCGAGCCTCACGCAGCGCATCGTGCATGAAGTCGTCAAAGACGGTTTCCTCGATACCCACGTGCCCAAGATCCGCGCGCTGTATCGCGATCAATGCGAAGCGATGTTGTCCGCGCTCGAACGCCATATGCCTGCCGGTGTCGAATGGAACCGGCCGGAAGGCGGCATGTTCGTGTGGGTGAAGCTGCCCGCGCATCTCGATTCGATGAAGCTGCTCGAACAATCGATCGCGCAGCATGTGGCCTTCGTGCCGGGCGGTCCGTTCTTCGCCAACGACGCCGCGCACAACACGATGCGCCTCTCCTTCGTCACCGTGCCGCCCGCGACGATCGACGAAGGCGTGGCCAAGCTCGGCGCGCTGATCCGCGCGAGCCTCTGATTTCCCTCACACTCAGGAGCAACGATGGCATCGAACGTTTATGACAAGCTGAAGGAACTCGGTATCGAATTGCCCGTGGCGGGCGCGCCCGCAGCCGCTTACGTGATGAGCGCGCAGAGCGGCAACACGGTGTACCTGTCGGGGCATATCGCGAAGAAGGACGGCAAGGTGCACGCTGGCAAGCTCGGCCACGACATCAGCACGGAAGAAGGCAAGGCGGCGGCGCGTAACGTGGCCATCGATCTGATCGCGACGCTGCACGCGCATGTGGGCGATCTGAACAAGGTGAAGCGCATCGTCAAGGTGATGAGTCTCGTGAACTCCACGTTCGAATTCACCGAGCAGCATATCGTGACCAACGGTGCATCGGAACTGATCGCGGACGTGTTCGGCGATGCAGGCAAGCATGCGCGTTCGGCGTTCGGCGTCGCGCAGATTCCGCTGGGCGCGTGCGTGGAAATCGAGTTGATTGCTGAAGTGGCTTAAGTGGCATAAGCGCTTTCGTCAACTCGGCTTGATCAGAAAACCGGCGCACTACGCGCCGGTTTTTTTATACTCGCCGTTTTGATTCGACTCGACACATAGGCAAGCCATGTCACCGCGCACCGTTCAGTTCAAACAAGTCGATGTCTTCACGTCCGTGCCGTTCAAGGGCAATCCGCTCGCCGTCATTTTCGATGCCGATGGTCTCTCGACCGAACGCATGCAGCAGATCGCGCGCTGGACCAATCTGTCGGAGACCGCGTTTATCTTGTCGCCGAGCGATGCGCGCGCGGACTATCGCGTGCGAATTTTCACCACGGCGGTTGAATTGCCCTTCGCCGGCCATCCGACGCTCGGCAGCGCGCATGCCGTACGCGACGCCGGTTATCAGCCGAAAACGCCCGGCAGGATGGTGCAGGAATGCGGCGTCGGACTCGTAGCGCTGGAAGAACGCGCGAATGGCGCGTGGGCGTTCGCTGCGCCGCCTGCGACCATCGTTCAGCTCGATGAAAGTCAGCGCAAGCGGCTCGCCGATGCACTTGCGCCCGCCGTAATCGATTTCACCGCGCCGCCTTGCGCAGTGGATAACGGCGTGCCCTGGCTCGTCGTGCGCGTAAAAGATGCCGCGGAATGTTTCGCTCTCGCGCCAACCGGCGATAAGCGTGAAGCGCTTGCTGCGTTGTGCGCCGAGGTGAAGACGCACGGTATCGTCGTGTATGGCGCGCACCCGGATGCAACGCCAGCGACGTTTGAACTGCGCACCTTGCTGCTCGGTGCGGAGAATATCGAAGACCCCGTCACCGGCAGCGCCAACGCCGCGCTCGCCGCGCTCCTCACCGCGCAAAATCTCCGTCCCGGCGACGCCTACACCGTGCGCCAGGGCACCGCGCTCGACCGCGACGGACGCATCTCGATCACCTACGACGACACCAACGCAAGCGGTCCGACGGTGTGGATCGGCGGCCATGCAGTGACGGTGATCGACGGAACTTTCTCCTTGTGAAACAATGACCTGACGGCAGTTTTTGCCGTCCCGCCGACGCGCGTTAACCCCGAGCCGCTCCCCTATCTTATTCGCAGTGCCTTCAGTACTATCTGAACAATGAGCGACCGGATAACAGCGCGGCGCATCGGTTTTCCGAAGTGTTCGCGCCATAAGCAAACGTATGCTTTCAACGAGGCCGAGCGCTCGTCGTCTTGTTCAAGCCGGGGTGCGGGCGCGCGAGCGAACGCGTGTTAGCCGAATGACGACGGGTGTAATGAATGATGCCACGCGCCGCCGTATCTCACGCGGCGCGCACGGCATCGCACCGCCGCCTTATCCGCACGGTATATTGATTGGTTTAAGCCGCCCGCTTCGAGACATGCATCGCTTCTTATTCTTAGCTTCGCTTGCAGCATGTCCGGCGCCAGGCGTTTTCGTCCCGCAAGGCTTCGCATGATGCGCGTTCGCAATTACGCCGCGAACGATCCGCGCCTCGGCCCGCCGTCGATGCGCAGGCGGCGCTTGCTGCTCGCCATTCCCGTGCTCGGCACTATCGTGCTGGTGATTCTGTGGGCCGTGATCTTCGCGCGGCTTTCGGTGGAGCGCGAGGCGACCACGCACGAGTCGATGTCCTCCGCCGCCATTCTCTCGTCGGCGCTCGAACAGCACACCATCAAGGCGATCCATCAGGTCGATCAGATCACGCGCTTCGTCAAATACGAGTATGAGAAATCGCCCGATAACTTCGATCTCATCGCCACGGTCGAGAAAGGCGTCGTGCAGAGCGACACGCTCGTGCAAGTCGCCCTGATCGATGAAACCGGCATGCTGATCGCCACTACGGCCGACCCGCATCCGAAGCCGATCGATCTGTCCGATCGTGAGCACTTCAAGGTGCATCTGCATTCCAACGACGATCTGCTCTATATCAGCCGCCCGGTACGCGGGCGCGTGTCGGGCTTGTGGACGCTGCAGATCACGCGGCGGCTCAACCATCCGGACGGCTCGTTTGCGGGCGTGGTGGTGGTATCGGAAGATCCGGCGTATTTCACCAGCGACTTTTATAACGTGGCATCGATCGGACACGAAGGCGTGATTGCCGTGGTGTCCGACAACGGCGCGGTGCTCGCGCGCAGCACGGGCAGCGGCGCTTCCGATGCGCCATCGGCGACGGCGGTGGCTAAAGGCAGCGCGGCGCGCAACGCGTCTTCAACCGACCACGCCGCGCCCGCGCACGGCGAATTCAGCGCAAGCGGCGTCTATCCAACCATGGACCACGCTTCGGGTATTTACGTCGATCCGATCGATCACGTGAAGCGCATCGTGTCGTATCGGCATATCGATGGGTATCCGCTGGGCGTGCTGGTCGGTCTCTCCGAACGCGAGGAGATGATCGACTACAACCACACGCGCAACGTTTATCTGCTGATGGCGACATTCATTTCGCTCGCCATGCTCGGCTTCTTCGCGGTGGCGACGGGTCTGATCGGCAAGCTGCTGGGACGCGAGCGTGAGATGACGCATCTGGTCGAATACGATCTGCTCACCGGTTTGCGCAATCGCTATTCGACGCTGCGCGGACTGCGGCAGGACGTGGCGCAGGCGGAGAATATCGGGCGGCTGGCGCTGCTGTTTATCGATCTCGATAACTTCAAGACCGTGAACGATACGCTCGGCCACAATGCCGGCGATATCGTGCTGCAAATGACCGCATCGCGGCTGGCGGAAACGGTCGGGCAAAGCGGCACGCTGTCGCGTATCGGCGGCGATGAATTCGTGGTCGTGGTCAAGGGCGACGATGTCGAGCAAAGCGCGGTCACACTCGCCAACGATATCGCCACGATGTTCTCCACGCCGTTCGATGTGCGCGGCAGTGCGTTCGTGCTGCATGCGAGCATTGGCATCGCGCTGTTCTCGGTATCGAACGAAAGCGAAATCGATCTGCTGAAAAAAGCCGATCTGGCGATGTACAGCGCCAAGGATGCGGGCAAAAACTGCTACCAGTTCTACTCGCCGCAGTTGTCGCATCGCGCGGATCATCTGATGAAGTGGGAACAGCAGCTTCGCGTCGCGCTGACGGAGGAGCAACTGTTCCTCGTGTATCAGCCGAAAATCGATCTGGCGCGGCGCTGTATCACCGGTTTCGAAGCGCTCGTTCGATGGAACCATCCGCAGCATGGGCTGATTCCGGCGAACGAATTCATTCCGGTGGCGGAATCGACGGGATTGATCGTCGCGGTTGGCGACTTCGTGATTCATACGGCGTGCAATCAGCTCGCGCAATGGCAGCGCGAAGGTTATACGGGGCTATCGCTCGCGGTGAATATATCGGCGGTGCAGTTCTGGCGCGGTGACCTGCTGGAAACCGTCGCGCGCGCGATCACGAACAGCGGTATTCCGCCCGAGAAGCTCGAACTCGAAATCACCGAAACGGTGATGATGGAGTACCCCGAACTCGTGCAGGACAAGATCGCGGCGCTGAAGAAGCTCGGCGTGAGGATCGCGCTGGACGACTTCGGCACGGGTTATTCGTCGCTGTCGTATCTGAACCGCTTTTCTGTCGATACGCTCAAGGTGGATCGCTCGTTCATTCAGGCGATTCCCGAAGACCGCAGCGTCTGCGTGATGGTCGCGGCGATCGTGAATCTGGCGCGTTCGCTCGGACTGACCGTGGTGGTCGAAGGCACCGAGCGCGAGGAACAGATTGCGTGGCTTGCGGCGCTCGGGCCGGTAGAAGCGCAAGGCTTCCTGTTCTCGCGGCCCGTTCCGGCGGATGGCGTGCAGGCGCTGCTCGATCGATTCGGCGTGTGCGGATGGTTGCGCGGTGCGGCGCCGCGTACGCGTCCGGGTGTGGGACGCGAGCCGTCGAGTACCGAAGTCAGCGGGCGTTGATCTTTAAATGCCGCGTGACAGCACTGCCGTTCCGACCGTTACCACGCCCAACACGAGATTGATCACCACGAGCCGGCGCACCGTCGCGACGGCGCGTGCGCCATCGGGCCAGTTCTGCGCCTGCACCGCGCGTCTGATGCGCGGAAAGACCGCGAAGCGGATATGTCCGTAGATCAGCATCATCACGATGCCCAGACCGGCCATCGCGTGCAGAGGCCACGCGGCATGACCGCCGCCGTACTGCATCAGCATAAATCCGCCGGTCAGCAGAATCACGATCACCGCGCCCGCAACCCAGTTGAAGAATCGCCCGAACACCGCTTCCCAAAGCGGCAGGCGCAGTTGCGGCGCGAGATCGCCCAAGGCGGGACGCAGGCAAAAATGCGCGAAAACCATTCCGCCGATCCACACGGCCACGCCGAGGAGATGGAGGAACAGCGCGGCTTCGATGGCTTTGGACATTGTGGGTGTGGGTGACGCTTGGCGGCGCACGTCTGCTTGGAATAGAGACTAGGAAAGCGCCGCTTATGGTGAGTTCCCTATTCAGGGAGAATTTGTTTCACGCTTCTTAGGTTAGGGCTGCGTATCTATCCCAGTCGATTCGACAGCAGCCCTATACGCGATTACGACATCAGCCTTCGAACACCGGCCTCAAATCCGTCACCTTCAACGACGAATCCGGCGCGCGCCCCTTCCGCGCCCGCTTGCCGATATGCAACTCAAGTTGCGAGCCACTGAGCTTCTCGTCCCGCACTTTGCCGCCGCGCCCGGTGCCGATCATCACCACGCCTTGCTTGTCGATCGCCAGCGCCTGACGCAGCGTTTCCTTCGGATCGAGCGCCATCAGAATGACGCCGCGTCCGCCGCCCGACAGCGTCTTCATCTCGTCCATGCCGAACACGAGCAGACGCCCCGTGCTCGACAGACACGCGACCGCAGAAGCACCCGGCACGACCGGCATCGGCGCAAGCGGAACCGCGCCTTCATCGATCGTCATGAACGCCTTGCCCGCCTTCTGGCGACTGATGAGATCGCCGAGTTTGGCCATAAAGCCAAACCCGTTACTCGATGCCAGCAACAACGGCTGCTCCGCATTCGCCGCAAAGTAGTGCAGCAGATGCGTGCCCGATTCCAGTTCGATCAGCGACGTCACCGGCACGCCATCCCCGCGCCCGCCCGGCAGCGATGCCACCGGCACCGAATACACGCGCCCCTTGCTGCCCCACGCGATCAGCGAATCCGGCGTGCGCGCCTGGAACGCGGCATACAGCCCGTCGCCCTGCTTGAACGTGAAGCCGGCCGGATCGAGCCCATGGCCCTTCAGCGCGCGCACCCAGCCCCGCTGCGATACCACCACCGTTACCGGTTCATCCACCACCTTCGCTTCGAAAGTCGCGCGCGTGGCCTGCTGGATCAGCGTGCGGCGATCGTCGCCGTATTGCTTGGCATCGGCTTCGATTTCCTTGATGAGCAGGCGCTTCATCGAAGCATCGCTGTTGAGCAGTTCTTCGAGCTTGTTCTTCTCTTCGCCGAGGTCCTTCAACTCCTGTTCGATCTTGATCGCTTCGAGCCGCGCCAACTGACGCAAGCGGATTTCGAGAATGTCTTCCGCCTGCCGATCCGACAGATTGAAGCGCGCCATCAGCGCCTGCTTCGGTTCATCGCTTTCGCGAATGATGCGAATGACTTCATCGATATTCAGGAAGACGATCATCCGCCCTTCGAGAATATGGATACGGTCATTGACCTTGCCCAGACGATGCTGCGTGCGCCGCGTCACCGTCGCGAAGCGGAAGCCGATCCACTCGTGCAGAATTTCGACGATGCCCTTCTGACGCGGCCGTCCGTCCGCGCCGATCATCACCAGATTGATCGACGCGTTCGACTCCAGACTCGTATAAGCCAGCAGCGTATTCACGAACTCCGTCTGATCGATACGGCTCGACTTCGGCTCGAACACCAGCCGTACGGGCGCGTCCTTGCCGGATTCATCGCGTACGGCGTCGAGCAGCGCGAGCATCGACTGTTTGGTCTGTGCTTGTTCGGGCGTGAGCGCCTTTTTGCCGAGCTTGATCTTCGGGTTGGTGAGTTCCTCGATTTCTTCGAGCACTTTCTGGCTCGACGTGCCCGGCGGCAATTCTTCGATCACCACTTGCCACTGCGCACGCGCCAGTTCTTCGATCTTCCAGCGTGCGCGAACCTTCAGCGAGCCGCGGCCGTTCTCATACGCCGCCGAAATTTCGGCCTGCGACGAGATGATTTGCCCGCCACCGGGGAAATCCGGTCCGGGCATTTTCTCCATCAGACCCGCGTGGCCGATCTTCGGATCGCGGATCATCGCGACTGCGGCGGCGGCGACTTCGCGCAGGTTGTGCGACGGAATTTCCGTCGCCATCCCCACCGCAATGCCGGATGCGCCGTTCAGCAGCAAGAACGGCAAACGCGCGGGCAACAGCTTCGGTTCTTCGAACGCGCCGTCGTAGTTCGGCATGAAATCGACAGTGCCCTGATCGATTTCATCGAGCAAGAGACGCGCGATCGGCGTGAGGCGCGCTTCGGTGTATCGCATGGCGGCGGCGCCGTCGCCGTCGCGCGAGCCGAAATTGCCCTGACCGTCGATGAGCGGATAGCGCATCGAAAAGTCCTGCGCGAGACGCACCAGGGCGTCGTATGCGGATTGATCGCCGTGCGGGTGATATTTACCCAGCACATCGCCGACCACGCGCGCGGACTTCACCGGCTTGGCGTTGCTGGCGAGGCCCATCTCGCTCATCGCATAGAGAATGCGGCGCTGGACCGGCTTCTGGCCGTCGCTGACATCGGGCAATGCGCGGCTCTTGACCACGCTCACGGCGTAGTCGAGATAAGCGCGTTCGGCGTAATCGCCTAGCGTGAGTCGTTCGCCGTCCGGTGCGGTTTGCTCGGCGAAGAGATCGTCTGAAATTCCCATCGATTAAATTCTTCCTGATCCGTTCCTGAGGCGTCAGATATCCGCTTCGACTTCGTTGCCCTTCTCTTCCAGCCAGCTTCTGCGCGATGCCGCTTCGCCCTTGCCCATCAGCATGGTCATGCGCGAAACGGTCAGATCGAAGCCGAGGTCGCCGAGATGCACGGGCAAGAGGCGGCGCGTGTCGGGGTTCATCGTCGTATCCCAGAGTTGTTCGGCGCTCATTTCGCCCAAGCCCTTGAATCGGCTGATGCTCCACGCGGTTTCGCGCACGCCGTCCTTGCGCAGCTTGTCGAGGATGGCTTCGAGTTCGCCTTCGTCGAGCGCGTAAAGTTTCTGCGCGGGCTTCTTGCCGCGCGCGGGGGCATCGACACGAAACAGCGGCGGACGCGCGACGCACACATGACCGCGTTCGATCAGCTGCGGGAAGTGCTTGAAGAACAGCGTGAGCAGCAACACCTGAATATGCGATCCATCGACGTCCGCGTCCGAGAGAATGCAGATCTTGCCGTAGCGCAGATTCGAGAGATCGATCTGATCGTCGGGACCATGCGGATCGACGCCGATGGCCACCGCAATGTCATGCACTTCGTTGTTGGCGAACAGGCGATCGCGCTCGGTTTCCCACGTGTTCAGCACCTTGCCGCGCAAGGGCAGAATCGCCTGAAACTCCTTGTCGCGGCCCATTTTTGCGGAGCCGCCCGCCGAATCGCCCTCGACGAGGAACAGTTCGTTACGCGTGATATCCGTCGATTCACAATCGGTCAGCTTGCCGGGCAGCACCGCCACGCCCGAGCTTTTCTTCTTCTCGATCTTCTGGCCCGCACGCGCGCGCGCCTGCGCCTGGCGGATCACCAGTTCCGCGAGCTTCTTGCCGTATTCGACGTGCTGGTTCAGCCACAACTCCAGCGCCGGCCGCGTGAACGACGACACGAGTTTCACCGCATCGCGGCTGTTCAGACGTTCCTTGATCTGGCCTTGGAACTGCGGGTCCAGCACTTTCGCCGACAGCACGAAGGACACGCGCGCGAACACGTCTTCCGCGAGCAGCTTGACGCCCTTGGGCTGCAAGTTGTGAATCTCGACGAAGTTCTTCACGGCCTGAAACAAGCCATCGCGCAGACCGGATTCATGCGTGCCGCCTGCGGGCGTCGGAATCAGATTGACGTAGGACTCGCGCAAGAGCGTGCCCTCTTCGCTCCACGCGACTACCCACGATGCACCCTCGCCTTCGGCAAAGGTCTCTTCGGTGTTCTTCGAGCTTTCGGCGTAGCGCTCGCCTTCGAACAGCGGGATCAGCAGATCGCTGCCGCCCATGCCTTCGAGCAGATAACCGCGCAGACCGTCTTCGTATTTCCACGACTGACGCTCGCCGGACTTTTCGATCACCAGCACCACTTCCACGCCCGGCAACAACACGGCTTTCGAGCGCAGCAGGCGCTGCAATTCGCCGAGCGGCAGATTCGCGGAATCGAAATATTTCGGGTTTGGCCAGGCGCGCACGCGCGTGCCGTTCTTCTTCTCGCCGCGTTCGAGTGAGCGCGTGGTCAGTTGTTCGATGACATCGCCATTGGCGAAGGCGAGTTGCGCGGCCTTGTTGTCGCGCCAGACCGATACTTCGAGGCGCGTCGCCAGCGCATTCGTCACCGATACGCCGACGCCGTGCAAGCCTCCCGAGAACGTGTACGCGCCGCCTGCGGCTTTATCGAACTTGCCGCCCGCGTGCAAACGCGTGAATACGATTTCGACCACCGGCACGCCTTCTTCCGGATGCATGCCGAATGGAATGCCGCGCCCGTCGTCCTCCACCGACACAGAGTTGTCCGTGTGCAGCGTGACGATGATCTGGCGGCCGAAACCGCCGAGCGCTTCGTCGGAGGCGTTATCGATGACTTCCTGAATAATGTGCAGCGGATTTTCGGTCCGCGTGTACATGCCCGGCCGCTGCTTGACCGGCTCCAGTCCCTTGAGCACCTTGATCGATGCTTCGCTGTAGCCGGCGGCCTTGGCCTGCATGACAGACCGCTTGCCGCGTGTCGTGTCGATGGCGCTGGATTGTTTGGTGGACATAGTTGAACGTTGATTCGGGTTCGTGCTTCATCGTGCTTCGTGCACAAAGCCCCTGCGAATGCGTGATATCAGGCTTGGCCGGATCAGCGGCAAACCGGGCTGAAAGCCCGCCCGCCGATCCGAGCCGCGCTAGGAGAATAGCGGTTTTCGCTCGCCGCGCCCACCTCGGGAGCATAAAACGCTTGATGCGCGGCGCGCGTGACAACGATGTGAAGCCGATTATTTGCGCTTCGCTTCCAGCTCTTCCCAGCGTTCCAGCGCGACCAGCAACTCGTCTTCGATCGCCGCGTGACGTTCGGACAAGCGTGCGCCTTCCTTGGCGTCTTTGGCGAAGATCGAGCCGTCCGCAAGCTGCGCGCCGATGCTCGCCTGCTCCTGCTCCAGCGCCGCGATCCGCTCCGGCAGCGCTTCGAGTTCGCGCTGCTCCTTGAACGACAGCTTCACCGTGCGCTGCGCATTGCGGCCCGCCGCGCTTTCCTTTGGCCCTTCTTCCTTCGGCGCTTCTTTTGCCACCTGACGCGCCGCTTCCTCGGCGATACGCTCCGAACGTTCGCGCTGAATCTGCCAGTCGGAGAAGCCGCCGACATACTCGCGCCACTTGCCGCCGCCTTCCGCCGCGAACACGGACGTCACGACGTTATCGAGAAACTGGCGATCGTGGCTGACGAGCAGCACGGTGCCGTCGTAATCGGCGAGCAATTCTTCGAGCAGTTCGAGCGTGGGAATGTCGAGGTCGTTGGTCGGTTCATCGAGCACGAGGACGTTGGCGGGACGCGCGAACAAGCGCGCCAGCAATAGCCGATTCCGCTCGCCGCCCGATAACGATCGAACCGGCGAACGCGCACGTTCCGGCGCGAACAGGAAGTCGCCGAGATAGCTCATCACGTGCTTTTTCACGCCGTTCACTTCGACCCATTCGCTGCCGGGACTGATGGTGTCGGCAAGCGATTTGTCGAGATCGAGCTGCGCGCGCATCTGATCGAAATACGCGACCTGAATATTGGTGCCGACGCGCACGCGGCCATCGTCAGGCTGGAGTTCGCCCAGAATCAGCTTGAGCAGCGTGGTCTTGCCCGCGCCGTTCGGACCGACGAAACCGATCTTGTCGCCGCGCATCACGGTTGCCGTGAACTGATCGACGATAGTGCGATCGCCGTAGCGCTTGGTCACATCGGTGAGTTCGGCGACGATCTTGCCGGACTTCTCGCCCTGACCGACATCGAGCTTCACATTGCCTTGCACGTTGCGGCGTTCGGCGCGCTCGTTGCGCATTTCCACCAGCCGCGCAATCCGTCCGACGCTGCGCGTACGCCGCGCCTCGACGCCCTTGCGAATCCACACTTCTTCCTGCGCCAGCAGTTTGTCGAACTTGGCCTGCTCGACCTGTTCGATTTCAAGCTGCTGCGCCTTGCGCGTCTGATACGCGCTGAAATTACCCGGATACGACAGCAGCCGCCCGCGATCCAGTTCGACGATACGCGTCGCCACGCGATCCAGAAACGCGCGATCGTGGGTGATGAACAGCAGGCCCGTGCGCAGCGTGACCAGCAGTTCTTCGAGCCAGCGGATGCCGTCGAAGTCGAGATGGTTGGTCGGTTCGTCGAGCAGCAGCACGTCGGGCTGCACGACCAGCGCACGCGCCAGCGCGACGCGCTTTTTCATGCCGCCGGAAAGATCGCCCGCGCGCGCCTCGCCATCGAGGCCGATCTGCGCGAGCGTGGTAGCGACGCGCGTGCGCCAGCTCCAGGCATCGCGTAAATCGAGCGAGGATTGCAGCGCGTTCATGCGTGCGAGCAACTCGTCGTGTTTTACGCCTTCGGGCGTATCCGCGAGTGCGTGGGCGACGGCATCGTATTCGTCGAGCAGCGCGCGCGATTCGGTGAGGCCGGAGGCGACGACATCGAACACGGAGGCATCGAGATCGAATTCGGGTTCCTGCGGCACGTAGACCGTGGAGAGTTCGTTCTGGCGCGTGATGAGGCCGTCGTCGGGCGCGGCAAGGCCCGCGACAATTTTCAGCAGCGACGACTTGCCCGCGCCGTTGCGCCCGATCAGACCGACCCGCTCACCCGCTTCGAGCGAGAAGTCGGCGTGATCCAGCAATGCGACATGGCCGAACGCGAGTTGCGCGTCCGAAATGGAATAGAGCGACATGGGAGAACCACTTGCGTGACAACCGGAGGAAGCAGTGATTGTAACGGGCGATCCGTGCAGGACCGCCCCGCACGTTACGTTATTGCTTCACATGCACGTGAATCGTCGAACTCATCTCCGGCCCGTACGAGCGATGCGCACCGTCGGCGAACTGCATGGTCAGCGTGTGATCGCCGGGCGGCAGCTTCACATCGGCTTCGGTCTGGGCTTTGCCGTAGTGCAGATGCGTGTCGTCGAGCGGGACGACCGTGCCCTTGGGCACCGGTCCGCCGTCGATGATGATGTGATGGTGACCCGTGCCTTCCGTCATCGTGCCGGCGGGCGCGACGGTCATGCCGTCCACGCCGAATTTCACATGCACCGGACTGGTCACGGTCGCGCCGTCCTTCGGCTCGACGAAATACACGCGCGCCGATTGCGCCTGCGCCACACCCACGAACTGCGAGAGCACCAGCGCGCCGCAGAATACCGCGCCCCGGAAGGATTGCTTTAGCATCGTTTTCTCCTGTGATGGATTTCACCCGATGGCGCGCCTTTCATGCCACGGACGCAGCGCCACGGACGGCGACCAAGCATACACCGGACCTATCGCCGCAGCCGGTTAAGCCGTCATGGGAAATCGGGTAAGATGCGCCGCCGCGCGCCTCATTTTTGAGCACGCGCACCGTTTTCACCTTTTAAACCAAGAGTGTGTCGTGAGCGAAGTCATCGAATATAAAAGCTGGGTGTGTCTGATTTGCGGCTGGATTTATAACGAATCACAAGGCTTGCCGGATGAAGGCACCGCCGCCGGCACGCGCTTCGCGGATATTCCCGCCGACTGGCGCTGCCCGGAATGCGATGTCGGCAAGGAAGATTTCGTTGTCGTCGATTTCTGATTTTTGCGCGCGCTTTAACGGGCGACCGCGATCAGTTCGCGGCTCGCTCCATCCACCGGCGCGCGGTTCCAGTCTCCGTACCATTCGATCGTTGCGAATCCCGCTTGCCTGATTAAGCGCTCGAGTTCCGCCTGAGTGCGAAATTTAAGCTCGCTCGGCGCAGCGACCTCTTCTCCCGATGCGAAGCGATAGTGCGTCGTGAACGCCACGCGCCCGGTTTCATCCGGATCGGGCTGCGCGTGGTGCTCCTGCCAGACTTCGGCATCTCCGATACGCCGCATCGAGCGCTCGGGCGTCCACACGTCCCACGCGCGCGCCGCCGGATTCCGGCTTTCGAACGCGATGCGTCCGCCCGGCCGCATCGCGCGACGCGCGGCTTCGAGCGTGGCGAGGAACGATTCATCGTTGAGAAAGATTTGGGCGACGTGGCCGGTCATCAGCAATAAATCGACGGGACCGACGAAGCTCAACGCGCCCGCATCGCCTTCGATCCACGTCACGCGCTTGCCTTCCGGCCGATGCCGCGCCACGCGCAACATCTCCCGCGACGGATCGATGCCCGTCACGCGATATCTGCGCTGCGCCAGCTCGCACGCCAGCAGCCCGGTGCCGCATCCAAGATCGACGATATGTGCCGCGGATTCCGCCAACGCCAGATAAAACTCCGTGTCCGGACCGAAGGGATTGAGCGTGTCATATAACGCGACGATGCGCGGATCGGAATAAAGCATCAGCGGTCCTGATAAGCGAGGGCGTCGCGCATCGGCTCGCTGCGGACCGTGATCGGGCCGGTGAACGGCGTATCGAGGTCGAGGATGACGAGCACGGCAGACGCGATGGAAAGCGCCCCGAGCATGATCGTCACCAGCGACAACGCATTGCGCGGCGCGATCAGCCCGAAGCACAGAAAAATGATCAGCAGCCAGCCGACCAGAATGCGATCGAACGGATACGAAATCGATCCCTTCGCCTCTTCGATCAGCTTCCAGCGCAGCGCCAGCAGTTGCTCGAAGCGCTGAGCGCCTTCTTCCGCCAGCCGATGATGGTAGGCATCGGCGGGCTTGAGTTGACGCACTTCGTTTTGGCCCTGGCTTAATAGATCGCCGAGTTCGCGGCTGACGAGGTCATCACTGCGCGCAGGCGATGGATCGATCTTCGGATAATCGCCTTTTGGCGGCGCTTCGCCCGGCCACGTGCTCGCGATCGCCGCAGCCGTGTACGCACGCAATTGCCCGCGCGCGTGATCGAGATCGTGGCCGTAATCGCGCATCAGGTGATCGAGTTGGATCAGCGCGGTGGCGTAGCTGCGCACGTCGGTGTTGGTCGTATCGAATTCGGTTTTGGCGGAGGCGGTCAACAGGCCGAGCACGAGCGCGGCGAACGTGACGAGCATACCCATCACCAGTTGAATAAGCTGCACGGTTTCCTGCGCCTTGTGCTCTTCGGGCAGCATCGGCCGGACGATCGCGCCGAGCGCGGTGCTGCCGAGCAGCAGCACGAACACGAGAATGGCGGATTGGACTTCGGTCATGAGCGACAAAACCGTTGCGGGGCGTCGCTGCATTATGGGCAATAAAGGCGCGTCCGTTCAATGACCGTGCACGCGCAAAAAAGCCCGCGACGATGGCGGGCTTCATGGCTTCCAACTCTCTGGTCCCCCCGGCGGGAATCGAACCCACATCTAGCGCTTAGGAGGCACTCGTTCTATCCATTGAACTACGGGGAGCGGACCGTGGCGCGCCGGTCAGTCAGAGCCACCCGGCGAGCGAGCGCAGAGTATAGCAAACGGCATCGCCGTTAAGCGCAGCGCGATACGGCACGAAACCGAGGGTTTTTCCCTATCAACGTTTCGCTCGATTACGCCGCCATCGCAGATATGAACACACACACCGAAACCAGGCCGACCACCGCGCTTTCCACGGTGCTCGCCGAGCAGGAACTGACGCATCTCGAACTGGTGCTGCGCCGCGCGCTATCGTGCGGGCTGGGCGGGCCGCTGTTGTCGCCTTCGTACTGGCGCGAGCGGATCGCCACGGTCACGCGTCAGGTGCATCTCTCGCCGACGCAGATACAGACCGTGCATCGGTTGTATCTGACGATCGATTTGTTCGAGCTGGACATGCAGCGCAAGAGCGCACGCACGCTCAGCGCCCAACTCAGTGCCGATGCCTGAGCCACCAGTCGCGCAACGAATGATGATGCTCCATGCTCCCGGGCGTCTGCTGCCGACGCTCGCGTAACTCATCGCGCCAGTCGTGCGCGAGCAGAACGAGACCGAGCGCGGCGAGCGCCGCAAGGCCGACGAGTATGCTGGACAGATCTAACATGGCGCCCTCCGGGTCTTATCGCCGCCATGCTTCAATCATAGGTCACGCACGCCCGGTCGGCACCGTCCTTATGCCTTTGCAGCCTGTCGCGCGCGTTGTTGTTGCGCATGGGCGGCCAAACGCACGGCTGCGTTCGCCGCGCCATAACCATCGTAGCCGCCGCGTCGTTCGATCACTTCGAGAAAGAATCGCTGATCGAGTTGCTCCGTGTAGGCATGGAAGAACTCGCCGCCACGTTCATCGCGATCGTAGAGGATGTTGTGCTCGTGCATCGTGTCGATAAGCTCATCGGGCAGGCCGAAGCGCGCGACCAGATCATCGTAATAATTGCGCGGAATGCGCAGGAATTTGACGCCGTCGGCTTCGAGACGCGGAATCGCATCGAAGATATCAGGCGTGCTGAAGGCGACGTGATTCAAGCCCGATCCGCGATACGTCGTCAGCGTCTCTGACACCGCCGTATATCGATCCATCGATGCATTCAGCGCAATGCGCACCGAACCATCGCGGCTGCGCACCGCACGGCTGCGCACAAGCCCGTACGGGTCGGGCACCAGCACGGCGGCTTCCGTTTCGAAGCCGAACGCGCTGCGGAAGAACAGCACCCAGGTATCGAGCGCATCGGCGGGCAGCGAGAGGCACACGTGATCGATACGCTCCAGCGGACCGACTTCATACGGCCCATCGATATCCGTCAGGTTGAAGTCCATTTCCCATAGCGTCGGGCCGCCTTTGGCTTCATCGACGAAATAGTCGAGGCTGCCATCGGGCGATTGCACGCCCGGCACTTCGCGCTCGTTCGGTCCGATCCGCCCGGCAAACGGCTTCGACCCATACGCCGCCGCGCGATCGAACGCTTGTTTGGCGTCATCGACATGAAACGCGGACGCGCACAACGACAAACCGTGCTGCTGAAAGAACGTGCTCGCGAAAGAATCCGCTTCGGCGTTGAGCACGATCGATCCCGCGCCATGCCGATACAAAGCCACATCCTTCGACCGATGTTTGCCCGCCAGCCTGAACCCGAGCTTGCCGAGCCAATCCGCGACATGCGCGCGCGTGGTTTTATCGACGGCGAATTCGAGGAACTGGAAGCCGATATGCTCGGGCGGCGCGGGCGGGTTGAAGAGTGCTTCAGGCGCTTTGTCGCCCATCAGCGCGCGCGTCTGTTCCTCCAAAAACCGCAACGAGCGATGCCCATCCGCCGCCGTGATCGCGGTCGGCGCGGCGCGGAAGCCATCGTTGAAAATTTCGAGCGATAGCGGGCCTTTGTAGCCCGCTTCCAACACGCGCGCAGTGAAGCCGGCGACATCGAACGCGCCCTGCCCCGGAAAGCAGCGATAGTGACGGCTCCATTCGAGCACGTCCATCACCATGATCGGCGCATCGGCGATCTGCACGAAGGCGATCCGATCGCCCGGAATCGCGGCGATCTCGTCCACGCTGTCGCCAATCGACATCGTGTGGAAGGTGTCGAGTGCGAGGCCGAGCGACGGATGATTCACGGCATCGACCAATTTCCACGCGTGCTTGTACGAGTTGATGTAGCGGCCCCACGCCAGCGCCTCGTACGCGACGATCACGCCGGCTTCCTGCGCGATCTTCGCCAGCACGCCGAGTTGATCGGTGATGAGCGCGTCGTCGCGGATGGTGTCGGGCGAGACGTTGCTGCACACCAGAATGCGGTCGGTGCCCAGTTCGTGCATCAGCTCGAACTTGCGTTTGGCGCGCTCGACGTTCTTCGCGAGCCGTTCGGCGCTCACGCCGTCGAAGTCGCGGAACGGTTGGAACAGATAGATTTCGAGGCCCAGGTCCGCGCACATCTTGCGGACATCGGCGGGCGTGCCTTCGTAATACAGCAAGTCGTTCTCGAAGATTTCGACGCCGTCGAAACCGGCTGCCTGGATCGCCTTCAGTTTCTCGGGAAGCGTCCCGCTGATCGATACCGTTGCAATGGATGTCCGGACTGAACGCAGCATCGCTGCCTCCTCGTAGCAAGGTGAATCAAGTGTAGACGCTGCGCGCAATCCACGTCATTCTGCGAGAGAATAACAAACTAACTAGACCGTACAAATACGTGAAAACACCGAAGGACAAGGTTTTCGGGTGCGGTCACACTGCGCACATTCATTTTTTCGCGGTGCAGCATCGGCTGTTGCCGCCCCTTACTTCGCGGGAGCCGTGCGCAACATGACCAGCAAAACGTCGTATCTCATCGGATTGATCGGTTCGGGTATCGCGGGTTCGCTCACGCCCGCCATGCACGAGCAGGAAGGTCGGCATCTGGGGCTGAACTATGTGTATCGGCGAATCGATTTGCAGGCGCTGAAGCTCGAACCCACCGCCCTGCCCGATCTGCTCGATGCCGCCGAACGAATGGGTTACGACGGCCTGAATATCACCTATCCGTGCAAGCAACTGGTGATCCCGTTGCTCGACGATCTCGACCCCGACGCGCGCGCGCTCGGTGCGGTAAATACGGTCGTGCTGAAGGACGGCAAGCGGATCGGCTACAACACGGACTGGTCGGGCTTTGCGCGCGCGTTTCAGCGCGGTTTGCCCGGCGCGCCGATGGAACGCGTCGTGCAACTTGGCGCGGGCGGCGCGGGCGCAGCTGTCGCGCACGCGGCGCTGACGATGGGCGCACGCACGCTCACCCTGTTCGATGCCGATGAAACCCGCGCCGCATCGCTGGCGGCGGAACTGGGCGCGCGCTTTCCCGATCGCACAGTGCGCGCTGGCGGCGATCTGCGCGCGACGCTGGCCGAAGCGAGCGGCCTGATTCACGCGACGCCGACCGGCATGGCAAAGCTGCCCGGCCTGCCGCTGCCTGCCGAATATCTGCACCGAGAATTGTGGGTCGCGGAAATCGTGTATTTCCCGCTGGAAACGGAGTTGCTGAAGGTAGCGAAGTCGCTCGGCTGCCGCACGGTGAGCGGCGGCGGCATGGCCGTGTGTCAGGCCGTCGATGCCATGCGCATTTTCACGGGCCTCGAACCGGACGCAGAACGCATGTTCGCGCATTTCCAGACTTTGCTGGAGCGTTGATTTTTTCGTGCTCTTGAAACAAAACGGCGGTGCTCTCCAATAAGAAGCACCGCCGTTTTTCATGCATCAAGCATCGCGCCGCATGAACCGCAGCACGGAATCGATGATCATCTCGCGATGACGCGCGCGTGAACGCGGTCCCGACGGATCGCGCCCGAAGGCCGCGCCCCACGTATGCCGATTGGCAATGCGATGAAAACACATCGAGCTGATCATCAGGTGCAGATCGATGGGATCGACGTCTTCGCGGAACTTGCCCGCCGCGACGCCACGCGCGATCAAATCTTCGATCGTCTTCACGACGGTCGAATTACGCGTCTTGAACGTCTTCGATTGTTCGATGTACTTCGCGCTGTGAATATTTTCGATAGTCACCAGCCGCACGAAATCGCGGTGTTTATCGTGATAGTCGAAAGTGAAGCCGACGAATTCGCGCAGCGCTTCTTCCGGGTCCATTTCCGCAAGCTGCAATTCCTGTTCGAGCGCGCGAATATCGCCGTAGACCTGCTCCAATACCGCTTCGTACAAGCCTTCCTTGCTGCCGAAGTAGTAGTACAGCATGCGCTTGGTGGTATTCGTACGCTCCGCGATAGCATCGACGCGCGCGCCCGTGAGACCCATCGACGAGAATTCCTGCGTGGCAATATCCAGGATATTCCGCTTGGTCTCCTCAGGATCGTACTTGCGCCGCCCTTCCGTGGAAACCGGCGAAGGCGCGGTAATCGCGGCCTTGTTCGCTTCGCTGGCGGACTTGCTTCCTCTTTTCATTTTTGCGCTTGAGAACGGCCGCTTGACATCGGCATTGGGAATCGATTCTAGCATGCAGGTTATACCCGGCTTAAGCGCGTTTTCCGAGGCATGACCCTATACTTCGAATAGCCCGCAATACATAAAACAGGATACGCATGACGCGCTCGATCACGCATTCGACCCTACTCGCCGCTGCTCTCATGGCGATGCTTCTGCAATCCGCCGTCGCGCAGGATCAATCGCCTCAAATGCCGAAAGGCCATCCGTCGCGCGAGCAATTGCTGGCGGCCGAGGGCGTGATGACCAGCGCGAATATCGCGCGGGGCGCAGCGGATGTCTGCCATATCGATACAGCAAAAGTCGCGCGTTTCAAAGAGGCCGCGCGCGCCAATTTCCCCGACGCGCCCGACTTCGATGGCGAATGGAAGCTCGGTCTCGCGCAGGCTCAGCCGACCGTCGATCGATTCGCCCAGATGAAGACCAGCAATCCTGCGCAATACAAGAAGGAAATCGGCGAGGCGTGTCCGGCGCTGACCAAGGGTATCGATGAAGTCACGCAGCCGCAATAAAGCGGCTTAGTCGTTCCTGGCGTCGCCTTCGCGTTCGTAGTGGGCGCGCTTTTCGACGTACATCGCGTGATCGGCGCGTTGCAGCATGGGTTCGAGGCGCTCGCCTTCGTGCGCGGTGGCCGCGCCCATCGCGAACGAAAGCGGCATGCCCGAATAAAACTGATTGTTCACTTCGAGCAACTGACGAATGCTGTCCATCACCGCTTCGCCGCCGCGTTCGTCGGTGCCCGGCAACAGCACCATAAATTCGTCCCCGCCAATACGCGCCGTCTGGAACGGTTTCTCCACCGCCTTGCTCAGCACTTCGCCCGCGCGTCGCAACAGCGCGTCGCCGGCGGCGTGGCCGAGTTGATCGTTAACAGTCTTGAGGCCGTTCACATCGATCGCAATCGCCGTCACCGGATACGGACCCTTGCGCTCCAGCCGATTGACTTCATCGATATAAAACGAGCGATTCTTGAGCTTGGTCAGCACGTCGTGCTTGCCGAGAAACTCCAGATACGCCTCGGCCTTCTTGCGCGCGGTGATATCGGTCAGCGCGACCAGCACCAGATCCCAGCGCGCCTCGTGCCCCGGAAACACCGAGAATTGCAGATGCACATGCACTTCGTTGCCATCGAGCGAATAGTTGATGACTTCGCGCTGATGGAAGAGTTTGCCCTCCCATAGCTCGATCAACTGCTCCTGAAAGTGCTGCTGCATATCGTCGCGGAACACG
Source organism: Caballeronia sp. BR00000012568055 (assembly GCF_029439455.1). Classification (GTDB taxonomy): domain Bacteria; phylum Pseudomonadota; class Gammaproteobacteria; order Burkholderiales; family Burkholderiaceae; genus Caballeronia. Next base: position 206,872 of record NZ_JAQFVG010000268.1, read on the forward strand.
TCGGGCAGGCGCGCGAGCAGCGTGGCTTTGTCGGGCGCGGCGAACATGCGCAGCGTGTGCTGATTCACGTCGAGCACATGAATCTCGTGCATACATCGTTCGATGAACTCGGGATGCACATTCGTGAACGTACGAAAATCGACGATGCCGCGATCGCGCACATCGTCGAGCAGCGTTTTCACGGAACTGAAATCTTCCACCCACAGCGACACGGGCGAATGCTCGAACAAACCGCGCGCGTACAGCTCGCTCATACCCACACGGCGTCGCGTGGTCTCAAGCTCCGTAATATCTTCGATGGTCACGAGCACGCGGCTCCACGTCGCTTCATGACCGGGCAGGATCACAGCCTTGAGCAACACGTCGAGACGCTTGCCGTCGAGCGTGTAGTTGACGGTCTGACTGACGAATTGCGGCTTGCCGGACCAGAGCTGTTCGAGTTCATCGACGTGCGTCGTGAGCATGTCGTCGCGGAACACTTTCGACAGGTTCTGCACGAGATGATCGAGGTCCGTCGCGCCGAACAGCGTGAGCGTGCGTTGATTGACCTTCAGCACGCGAATCCGCGACGAGCATTCAGCGATGTGCGCGGTGTCGTCGTTCAGAAACGCGCGCAGGTCCGACACCCCCGCCGCGCGCCAGCGATCGAACTGTTCGCGCACGGCGCTGAAATCCTCCAGCCACAGCGATACCGGCGCGAGTTCGAACATATCGGCGTCGTCATCGGCAATGGCGGCGGGCGCGACGTTTTGCGCGGCATTTGTCGGCATGCGGGGCGTAATAAGTTGGGTCCTGTCGTCCATCTCGATATTGTAGCCTGTCAAATTCCGCCGACGAATGGCGGAAAATGGCGGGTGGAAAACCCACAATCAGCGCCGCGATCCGAATTCAGGGGCGGATGCTAGACTCGATCGATAGCGGTCGAGAGCGCGGCGCTTACGGGCACGTTTGCTGCACGCCCTCTCACCAAACCGGCGCGACCCCGCGCCCTCGACAACAAGCCAAGCAAGGAGGCACGACTCTCATGGCTGATTTCCGCATCTGGTCCGACGAATTTCCGGCCAACGGTTTTATGGCGCGCGCCCAGGAATTCGATCAGCAAGCCTTCGGCGGCTCGGGCGACAACATCTCGCCCGCGCTGCAATGGGAAGATCCGCCCGCCGATACGGGTAGCTTCGCCCTCACCGTCTACGATCCCGACGCGCCCACCGGCAGTGGTTTCTGGCATTGGGTCGTGGTCAATCTCTCCGCCGATTGCCGCTCGCTGCCGCGCAACGCCGGCAAAGCCGATGGCAGTCTGCTGCCCGCTGGTGCGCTGCAACTGCGCAACGATTACGGCACGGTCGGTTTCGGCGGTGCTGCGCCGCCGCGTGGCGACAAGCCGCATCGCTATATCTTTCGGATTCATGCGTTGCAGGCCGAAGGATTGCCGATCGATCCGAACGCGACAAACGCCGTCGCGCGTTTCATGACGCATCTGAACGAGATCGATTCGGCTACGTATACCGGCCTTTACGAACTGAAATAAAACCCGCCAGCGCGCGACTTCGCCTCGCGCGCTTTTCTTTTGAGCCTTCCAAAAAGCGTTCGCCCATCGATGGATACGGACCAAGGACTTCCCCTGCCCCAGCGTTACTGGGCGATCGCAGTCGTGGCGCTCGGCGTCACGCTCGCGGTCATCGATGGCGCGATCGCCAATGTCGCCTTGCCGACCATCGCGCATCATCTGAACGCCTCGCCTGCGGATTCGGTGTGGGTGGTCAACGCGTATCAGCTCGTGATCGTGATGTCGCTGTTGCCGCTGGCGTCGCTGGGCGATCGCATCGGGTACAGGCGGGTGTATATCGCGGGGCTGGCGTTGTTCACGGCTTCGTCGTTTGCCTGCGCGTTGTCCGGGTCGCTGGTCGCGTTGATTGCGGCGCGCGTGGTTCAGGGCTTCGGCGCGGCGGGCATCATGAGCGTCAACGCGGCGCTGATCCGCGAGATCTATCCGCAGAAGCATCTCGGGCGCGGTATTAGCATCAACGCGACCGTGGTCGCCATTTCATCGGTGATCGGGCCGACGGTCGCGTCCGGCGTGTTGTCGATCGCGACGTGGCCGTGGCTGTTCGCGGTGAACGTGCCGATCGGCATCGTCGCGGTGATCATCGGCGTACGCGCGCTGCCGCGTAACGCGGGCCACGATCAGCCTTTCGACTACGTCAGCGCGCTGATGAACGCGTTGTTCTTCGGCCTCGCCATCATCGCGGTGGATGGGCTCGGGCGCGGCGAGCATCGTCCGTACGTCATAGGCGAATTGATCGCGGCGGCTGTCGTCGCGTTCTTTCTGGTGCGCCGTCAATTGCCGCAGGAAGCGCCGTTGCTGCCGGTCGATCTGCTGCGCATTCCGGTGTTCGCGTTGTCCATCGGCACATCGGTTTGCTCGTTTTGCGCGCAAATGCTGGCCTTCGTTTCGCTGCCGTTTCTGATGCAGAGCGGCTTCGGCATGAGTCAGGTCGAAACCGGCTTTCTGATGACGCCGTGGCCGCTGGTGATCGTCTTTATCGCGCCGATTGCGGGCATGCTCGCGGACCGCTTCCCGCCCGGTTTGCTCGGCGGTGCCGGGCTGATTGTGCTGAGCGTCGGGCTGGTGCTGCTGGCGACCGCAGGCGCGCATCCTCATGCGCTCGATATCGCGTGGCGCATGGCCGTGTGCGGGCTGGGCTTCGGCGTGTTTCAGACGCCCAATAATCGGCAGATGTTGTCGGCGGCGCCGCGTCATCGAAGCGGCGGGGCGAGCGGCATGCTCGGCACCGAGCGCCTGACCGGTCAGACGCTCGGCGCGGCGCTGGTCGCGCTGATCTTCGGCATCGCGCCGCAGCATGGACCGGTGATCGCGCTGTACGTTGCAGCGGGCTTTGCGGCAACGGCATCGGTCGTCAGTCTGCTCAGGCTTGCGGGTAAGCGCAGCGTCGAGACAGCCTAGCTGGGCACAGCCATTGCTGCCGTTTCCAACAAGGTTTCCGCGATGCGGAGACGTTCGAAACCGCAGACAAGGAGTGTCTTCATGGCAACGTCCCTCACCGGCTACAAGGTCGCAATTCTCGCAGTCGATGGCTTCGAACAGGCCGAGCTCGTCGAGCCACAACGCGCGCTGAAAGCGGCCGGCGCGGAAGTGGTCGTGATCTCGCAGAAGCCCGGCCAGATCCAGGGTTTCAAACACGTCGATAAAGGCGATAAGGTCGATGTCGATCTCACGCTCGATGCAGCCAACGCCGCCGATTACGACGCACTCGTTCTGCCCGGCGGCGTCGTCAACAGCGATGCGATCCGGCTCGATTCGAAAGCGCAGGAATTCGTCAAGGAAGCCGATCGCGCGAAGAAGCCGATCGCGGTGATCTGCCACGGCGGCTGGCTGCCGATTTCCGCAGGGATTATCGCGGGCCGCACCATGACGAGCTGGCCGAGCCTTCAGGACGATGTGCGTAACGCCGGCGGCACGTGGGTCGATCAGGAAGTGCAGATCGACGGCAATCTCATCACCAGCCGCAAGCCCGACGATATCCCTGCGTTCAATCAAGCGCTGATCGATGCGCTTGGCCGCGCACGCGCCGCGTAATGCCGACAATGCCCGATAACAGGAGACACGCCATGCGTAAGACATCGCTCAACTCATCCTGGCCGCATATGCTGGCGGCGACGGCGTTCGCGCTGGTTTCGGCTGTATCGATTGCGCCGAACGCATGGTCGCAAACCGAAGCCGCGCAGTCGCAAAAGCTCTCCGCCAACGATCAGCAGTTCGTACAGGACGCGGGCACCGCAGGCGCGACCGAAATCGCCGCCAGCAAGCTCGCGCTCTCGCATTCGAACGACAAGCAGGTGAAGGACTTCGCACAGCGAATGATCGTCGATCATACGAAGCTCGCGCGTAATCTCGATGTGATCGCCAAACGGCATGGCATCACCGCCGCGCCGAGCGCGGATTCATCGGTGATCGGCAGTTTGCAAAATCTCAAGGGCACGGATTTCGACAAGGCCTATATTGATAAGGTGGCCGTGCAAGGGCATCAAAAGGCCGTCGAGTTATTCAAGAACGAAAGCGAAAACGGCAACGATGCCGCGCTCAAGGCCGCCGCCGCGAAGGCCCTGCCCGTCATCACCCATCACGATGCCATGGCTCAGCAGCTTGCGAAGGCGAAGGCGTCGTCATGAGGGTTTTCGACGCGCCGTCCGCCGACGGCAGCCGTGTCATCCATGCGCGCCCAGCCTATGAGGACTCGACCATGCACATCACCTTTCCAGACGATCCGCCTTCATTCGATGGCGACGAGCTCGCCGTTCATTTCACTGCGTTAGTCGATGGCGAAACCGTCGTGTGTTCGATCAGCGCAGAGGCGCTTGAAGATCATTTCGGCGCGGAATCGGCGCGTGAGGAAGATTTGATGCCCGCGTTCGAGCGCGGCGAGGCGCGCATCCGCTCGGTCTGCGCCGAAGCGCTCGATGACAACGGCGGCGAATCGGTCGTGCTGCGTTCGGGTCTATTCCGCGTCGCCGGGCTGGAACCGGACTGAGCGCGACCTTTAACCCAGGAATCGAATCAAAGGAGGGAATATGTCCCTGATCATTGCAGGCCGATTTCAGACCTTTCCCGCCGCCGAATCCGCCGCGCAGAAATTGTTCGCGCGCGGATTCGTCGAAGAGGACGTGACCTTGTTCTTCGTCAATCCAAGCGGACAGCATGCGCGCCATCCGATCGGCGGCGATGTCGGCACCGACGCGGGCGCGCGTGCAGCGCCCAAGGGCGCGGGTAAGGGCGTGACCATCGGCGCGGTCGTGGGTGCAGTTATCGGTGCGGCGATTTTTGCGATCTTCAAAGCGCCGCTGCTGGTGTCGGTGATCGCGGCGGGCGTCGGCGCGTACATCGGCTCGCTGGCGGGCGCGATGTCGCATACGAAGGGCAAGTCCGGCTCTGCCTTGCATGACGAGGGTCCGACGCGTCACGCGGGCGTGCTGGTTGCCGTGCACGTCTCGCCCGACACGCAAACGCAAGCCGCAACGATTCTGCGCGAAGCGGGCGGTATCGAAATTGAAAAGGCTTCAGGGCGCTGGAAGCAAGGCCGCTGGAGCGATTTCGATCCGCTTCAGCCGCCGCATCCGGTTGGCGAGTTTGCACAACCGCGCGCATAAGACAACGACATCGCCCGCATCAAAGCGGGCGATGTCTTTTTATACCCAGGGACGCGCAGCAAGCGTTATCCGCATGTTCGTACGCAATTCGCAATCGGCAGGCACCGCGCGCGCTTTGCTATCGTCCTGATCGTTCGATGCCGTCGGTTCGCACATTCTTCCGTACTGAACCTGTTGCGAAGGCTGCGTTGACGTGTCTTCATGCAACCGCACATGCATCGTAATCGCCGATGCAACGATCGCCACGAGCACAAGAAATTCGCGGCTGGCGAGCCAGTTGAAGTGTTTCAATCGCCTTCTCCCTTTGTCGATTCGATGCGCGCTCCCGAGGTCGGAGCGGCGCTGTAGTGCCGCTCACGCAGCAAGTCACATGCCTCCGATGAAACGCGTTTCGGGCACGCTGCATGCGCTATTGCAGGCAGCAACAAACAGCAGGACAACGTCAAATCACAACGGAGGTGGAATATGAGCACGAACGTCGTATCGGTACTCAATGATCTCGTCGAAACGTCGAAGGACGGCGAAAAGGGCTTTCTCAAGGCCGCCGAAGATACGCGCGATCCAAGCCTCAAGCTGCTGTTTCAGAACCGCGCCGAAGCATGCACGCGCGGTGCCGCCGAGCTACAGGAAATCGTCCAGCGTCTGGGCGGCAAGCCGGAAACGGGCGGATCGGTGGCGGGCGCGCTGCATCGCGGATGGGTCGATGTAAAGTCGGCCGTGAGCGGCCACAGCGATCACGCGATTCTCGCCGAGTGCGAACGCGGTGAAGATGCGGCGAAGAAGAACTATCGCCAGGCGCTGGATAAGGATCTGCCGGCGGATATTCGCGCGGTGGTGGAACGTCAATATCAAGGCGTGCTGGAGAATCACGATCGCATTCGCGATCTGCGCGATCAGTACGCAGCAGCGAAGTCGTAATACGTCGCTGAAGCAGTAAAGCAAACGGCCGCTCGAAAGCGGCCGTTTTTTTGCATCAGCAAACTAAAGTCACATGCCTTACTGCGGCTGACCCTTGTCATTCGTGCCCAGCGCCGATGCCGCCGCAGCCGCCGATGCGCCCTTCAGCTTGTGCGCCTTGTTCTGCTGATGCAGATTGGTGCCCTTCTGCTTCTTGGTCATCGTCGCACCTGTATCCGACGCTGCCTGTGCAAACGCGGCCGTCGAAAATGCAAATGCCAGCGCGCCAATCAATGCCATCTTTTTCGTCATCATGAAGAGCTCCTTTTGCCGGGGCATCCGAACGCCGCGAGAGGACATTCGAGCGCCGCCTGTGAGTATCGGCCTGAGTTGGCCGAACTTCGTTATTGACCAACGTTCGATGATGCTGCGAGGTACTGCCGCTGCGACTGCCTTTATGCAAGAACCCGCGCTCGTGGCCCGAATCGCAGTAAAAAGCGCTGCGAACGAGACCCGGCGCGGGTTCCGGTGCATCGGTCCTGCCGCCACGGCCCGCTTGAGCGAACCGGACAACTGAACTATGCCATTACTCGCCGATTACTTGGCGGCAATTTTGAGATGGTTCTTCACGGATGCAACACCCGACACGTTCTTCACCGTGTCTTCCGCAGCCGTCTTGTCGGCAGCCGACGGCACCGTGCCCGTCAGCGAGACCACACCTGCGCGGCTCTTGACGTGGATATGCGTGGGCTTCACATCCTTCGCGCCGAGCAGTTCGGCCTTGACCTTGGTGGTCAGCGCGCCGTCATCGACCTTTTGGCCGACGGTTGCGCCCGTGCTTTCCGATGCGCCCGTCGTCGTCTGCGCGTTCACGTTCAGCGCGAACACGACGCATGCAATACCGCCAGCGGCTTTCAGAAGTTGAGTCGTCTTCATGGCAATTCTCCATTTTCTCGATTGTCGTCTTGCGCGCCCTTGATAAGTTGAGGCGCCCCGTTTGTTGCCCGTCGATGCCATTGGTGGATATCGATCGGACACGGCCTTCCTCTCGCAACTCGCGTGCCGCAGCGCAGAAAAAGCGTAGGCAGTCTTGACCGGCCGGCGCAAAAGTCGTCGGAAAATCAAGGGGTTGAGACGGACAAAGAGCAGACAAAAATTTCTTGCAAGCGTGCTTGCGTGAACATTGGCGCGTCCGGCGAAACGCGCGTCGCTTTTGTCTGAAGCCGTGTAAAAAGTGCGCGAAAAGCGGTCTGCCGAACACTCGGGTTATGTCGGATGCAAATTGGAAATCCCTGCTGCGATACGCATTTAGCAACGCATGGCACAGTGGTTGCTTTATTAGAGGCCACAACGAACTACCGAGGATTTGCTCGCAATGCCGCCTTCACTCGAACTCCGCACCAAGCAAAGTCTCGCGCTGACGCCGCGCCTTCAACAGTCGGTCCGTCTGCTCCAACTATCGTCGATCGAGTTTCAGCAGGAATTGCGCAACGCGCTCGACACTAATCCATTCCTCGAATACGACGAGTCGCAGACGGAAGACAATGCGCTCGGCACCGATAACGGCAGTTCGATGAGCGAGACATCGCTTTCGACCTCGTCCGATACCGCAACGGAAGCGCCGCTCACCGCCGAAGCCAGCATGGAAGGCGATGTCGCCACCGACAGCGGCTCGCGCGACGATTCCATCAGCGAGTTCTCCTCCGATCCGTTCGGCCGTGGCGCATCGCGCAATAACGGCGATGGTGAAGGCTCTGATCCTGCCGATTGGGTTCGCATCGAACCGTCGCTGCATGAGACTTTGCACGATGCGCTGCGTCTGTACCAGCTCGGCGAACGCGACCGCGCGATTGCGCAACTCATCATCGAAGCGCTGGACGACGATGGTTATCTGCGTCAGGACATGGCCGAACTGGCCAATGTTGTCGAGATCGAACCGGCGCTTAGCGAAGACGAGCTCGTGATCGCGCTGAAGCTGGTGCAGTCGCTCGATAAACCGGGCGTCGGCGCGCGCAATCTCTCGGAATGTCTCACGCTTCAACTTCAGGCAATGGACGAAGACACGCCGGGCCGCGATGTCGCGAAGGAAATCGTCGCGCATCATCTGGAGCGTCTGGCTCGCCGTGAGCAAGCCGAATTGCAGAAGAAGATCGGGTGCAGCGCGGATGAACTGCGCATTGCCTGCGCGCTGGTGCGCAAGCTCGATCCGAAACCGGGCGAGAATTACGGCCAGAACGAAGACAACTATGTCGTGCCCGATGTGATCGTGCGTCCGGTCAAGAAGCAGTGGGTCGTGACGATCAATCCGGCGGTGCTGCCGCGCGCACGTATCCATCGCATGTATGCGGATTTGTTTGCGCAGTCGGCTGGCGCGAGCCGTTCGCCGCTCGCGCAACAGTTGCAAGAAGCGCGCTGGTTGATCCGCAACGCACAGCAACGCTTCACGACGATTCAGCGCGTGGCCGAATGTATTGTGTCGCATCAAAAGGCGTTCTTCGATTACGGCGAAATTGCGTTGAAGCCGCTGGTTCTGCGCGATGTCGCCGACGAACTCGGCCTGCACGAATCGACGATTTCGCGTGCGACGGGCAACAAGTACATGTCCACGCCGCGCGGCATCTTCGAGTTCAAACACTTCTTCCCGCGCGAGCTTTCGACGGAAAGTGGCGGTACATGTTCAGCCGCCGCCGTGCGCGCGCTGCTGAAGGAAATGATCTCGAAGGAAAATTCGAGCGATCCGCTGTCGGATGTGAGTCTGGCGAAGATGCTCGCGGATCAGGGCGTGATTGTCGCGCGCCGGACGGTCGCGAAGTATCGCCATTTGATGAAGGTGCCGCCGGCGGAATTGCGTCGGGTAACGGCCTGAGTTTCTGCGCAGCCTAGCGCCAACCGGACGCGCGATGCGTCCGTTTGCGCGCTGCGGTTGCGGCCAGTTCAGCGCCGAGTAAAAACACCGCCGCCGAGTAGTAAAGCCACATCAAAATAATCACGAGCGATCCGGCCGCGCCGAACATATTCGCCGTTCCCGCGTGCTGCAAATACAGCGAGAACAGGCGCTTTCCTCCTTCGAACAGCAACGCAGCGGCGGTCGCGCCGAGCAGCGCGTCGCGCCACATCATGCGCGTGGTCGGCAATATCTTGAGCAGCACGGTAAAAGCCAGCGTCAACATACCGATCGATATCGCGCGCCGCGTCAGCGATGACAACACGATAAACGGATTGCCGTCGCCCAGCGCCCAATGACCGAGCACTTCGACGAGCGCATCGAGCACGAGCAGCGCAACGACAAGCAAACCCGCGCCGATTACCAGACCGAAGGACATCGCTCGCACGCGCAACAGCGAAACGATGCTCTCGCGCGTGCTCACCGCAGGCGTCGGCCAGATCACATTCAGCGCGCTATGCAGCGATGAAAACGTCGCCGATGCGCCGATCAACACGCCCGCGAGCGACAAAATCGCCGTGCTGCGCGCGATATCCGCGTGCCACGCGTTCGCGACGATCGCTTCCAGCGCGTGTGCGGCATCGTTGCCAACGACGCCGCTGATTTCATCGAACAAGCGTCCCTGCACGGCATCGGCGCCGAAAAAAATGCTCGCCACCGAAATGACGATCACCAAAGTCGGTGCCAGCGAAAATGCCGCGAAAAACGCAATCGATGCGGAGAACATCAGGCAATGATCCTGCGTCCATTGCGTGATCGGATCGACGATCCACGACAGCCAGCCGAACCGCGATGTGCGGCCCGAGGCGAGTGGCGTGGTGGAGGATCCGGGCGTCGGAACTTCTGGATTCATCGGCGAAAAAAGGCGGTTGAACGATATCAACCGCCGATGTTAGCCCGGCCACGCCAACTGCGTGTAAAGCGCGATTAAGTTTGATCTTCGTCGGCGGCGGGATCGGCCGTGTCATCGTCGAGATTGCGGATCTCGGACTCGTCTTCGATTTCGTCCGGCAGGATATCCGCGTCGGCTTCGAGATTGTTATCGCCGTCGGCGGAGGCGAGTTCGCCGGTGCCGTAGCGGTCGGTATCGCTATCGAGTTCGGCTTGCGACTGGCCGAGCGCGTGTTGATCGAGCTCGTCTTCGATATCGCCCGGATAGCGCTTTTCGCCTTGTACATCCGAGCCGCTATCGGACGAATCGCTTGGGCCGAGTGCACCCGTGCCGTGTCCCTTGCCTACTTCGACTTCGCCTTCCTCATTCGGATTCAACGTGCTGCCGCTCATCATGACCTCCTTCGTAGTTGTCCATGATGAAAGCGCAAAACGCGTTCCGCGAGCGCATGAAAAAGCCCCGCGCGATGTGCATCGCGCGGGGCTTCTGAAAAGCAAAACGCGTCAGGCTTTTGCAGCAGGCCGCTTGATATTCGATGTCGCGCCCTTCACCGTTTTCACGGTCTTTTCGGTCACGGAAGCAGCCGTCGCGACGCTGCGCAAATCGGACAGGAACGAGTCGCGCCACACGGAAAGATTGTTCTCACGCAGCGGCGCCATCATGTCGGCGTGACGCGCCTGACGTTCGGCGAGCGGCATCGACAAGGCGCGTTCCAATGCTTCGGACATCTGCGAGAGATCGAACGGATTCACCACCAGCGCGCCCGGCAACTGATCCGCCGCGCCCGCGAATTGCGACAGCACGAGCGCGCCCGGATCGGCCGGATCTTGCGATGCGACGTATTCCTTCGCCACCAGATTCATGCCGTCGCGCAGCGGCGTCACATAACCGACCTGCGACAAACGGAACAGCGCCATCAGCAGATTGCGCTCGTATTTGCGGTTGAGATACTGGATCGGCGTCCAGTCGAGCTGCGCGAATCGGCCATTGATGCGCCCCGCTTCGCCCTCCAGATTTTGACGAATCCGCTGATACGTCTGCACGTCCGATCGCGTTGGCGGCGCAATCTGCACCAGCGACACGCGGCCATGCCAGCCCGGCGCATTCAGCAGCAAACGCTCGAACGCCTGAAAGCGCTCGACCAGCCCCTTCGAATAATCCAGACGATCCACGCTCATGATGAGCTTGCGGCCGCGCATGCTGTCGCGCAGGCTTTTCACCTGCTTGCGGTTGGCAAACTGATCGGCAGCCTTGGCAATCGCATCGGGATAAATGCCGATCGGGTACGCGCCGACCTTCATCATGCGGCCGAACGCCTGCAACATGCCGTCGTCGCTGAAATGCCCGCGTCCCGTTCGTTCGATGTAATCCACGAACGATTGTTTGTCGCTCTCGGTCTGGAAGCCGACCACATCGTACTGGCACATCGCCGCGATCAGTTCTTCGTGCGGTGGCACCGTGCGCATCATTTCCGGCACCGGAAACGGAATATGCAGGAAGAAGCCAATCGGATTATTCACGCCGATCTTCCGCAATTCATTGGCGAACGGCAGCATGTGATAGTCGTGAACCCACATGATGTCGTCGGGTTCCAGCATCTTCTTGAGCTTGGCGGCCAGCATGCAGTTCACCCGCATATAGCCAGAATACTCTTCGCGATCGTAACGCGACAAATCATTGCGATAGTGGAAGGTCGGCCACAGCGTGGCGTTCGAGAATCCACGGTAATACTGGTCGTAATCGCGACGCGTGAGACCCACGGTCGCGTACGTTACGTTGCCGCTCTTTTCCAGAACGGGGTCGGCCGCCTCGCCGACAATTTCGCCGCTCCAGCCGAACCATACGCCGCCCGTCTCCTTGAGCGCGTCCAGAACGCCGATTGCGAGACCGCCCGCGCTGGGCTTGCCTTCCTGGATCGGCGCGACGCGATTCGATACCACGATCAATCTGCTCATTACTGCGTCACCTCATCAGTTGTCGTTGTTCGCTCGAAATGGCGCGTAAAAGTATGCAATCTTCGTGCCGCTTTGTTGCATCGCGGAAACAAAAATTCGTATCCATCTGTAACGGACGAACGAAAACACGCGACGATTGCGCGTCGCGTAGAAAATTTTCTTCATTTGCCGGAGGAATGCGTCCGGCGCGTAGGACGGCGCGTCACGAGTCCTGCTCGGAACCCAGGTCGCGTTGATAGTCGATTCCTTCGGTACGCGCGCCGCCCTGATTGTGTTCGCCATCGGGCGGAACGCCAGGCGCGGCGCGGTTCTGGCCAGCGGGATCGTGATCGGGCGGTGGCGTCGCGCCGCCCGGTGCGCCAGCCGCCTTGGCCGCTTCTGCGCGCGCTTCGCGCTTGGAAGAATGACGCGCGGAGCGTCGAAGTGCGGGATGCCTCATGGTGCCTCCACAAATGAAGGCCGTCGCGTGGTGACGTGGCGGCGTCGGACCGGATGCGCCGTTCTCTCTCAGACAAACGGCGCTACATCAGAAAAAACGACCGGAAACGCGCTCCGCCTCCGGCCATTATTGCTTCATCCGTTGTAATCCCTACGTACGGGATGGAAACTTATTCAAAGCTTGCACGAATTCAGGGAATCGGGTCCTGCGTCCGCTTCTGCTCTTAGCCCTCAATGCACATGCGGCGTTTCATTCGGTCCGGGCGGCGGATCGCCGATCGGCTGAGTCGGTGGTCCCGGCGGTTCGCGCGTCGGATCGGGATTCGTGTCGGGCGGAATCGGGGTCGGCGGCGGTTGATCGGGCGGGGTCACCGGCGGGTCGGGCGGCTGCGGTGTCTGCGCGTCGATCCGCGCATTGCGCCACACGGTTTCGGATGCGAAATCGGACATTGCGGGCTCCTTGCGGTCTTGTGATCGTCATCGCTCCGGGTGACTGCGCCCAACGCGCATTCACGCCCGAAGGTCATACAGAAGACAGCAAGGCACATGCCCCTGAAACCGCGATCCGTGCGCCTGCATGCATCTCATTATCGACCTTGAAATGCTGCCTGCCAATAAAAACGCCCGCGCTTTTGCAAGCAGCGGGCGTGGTTTTGTCTAAAGATAAGCGACGTTCAGGGATTTTCCTGATCCGCATCGCTGACTTCGCCCCCTTCTCCGACGGCCGCTTTATGCGCGTCTTCGCCATATTCGACGAGCCGGTTATAGAGCGTTTTCAGGCTGATGCCGAGGATTTCCGCCGCGCGCGTTTTCACGCCGCCGCACTGCTCCAGCGTCGCCAGAATCAGCTGCCGATCCGCCTGCGCCAGCGATGTGCCGAACGGAATGGTCACCGCCGTGCCCGCCGATGGCTTCGACAGCGAGATTTGCAACGGCACCGTGGCGGTGGCATCGGAATCGGATGCGGACATGATGTACGCGCGCTGCACGTAGTTCTTCAGTTCGCGCACGTTGCCCGGCCAGTTATACGACGCCAGCATTTCGCGCACGGCGGCGGGGAAGTCCTTCTTCGTGCCGTAACGCGCGTTGAGTTCGTCGAGGAACGCCTGTCCGAGCAGTTCGACATCCTTACCGCGTTCGCGCAGCGGCGGCAGGTTGATCGGGAACACATTCAGACGGTGATACAAGTCCAGACGCAGCTTCCCTTCCAACACCGCTTGTTCAGGATCCCGATTGGTCGCGGCGATCAGGCGCACGTCAGTCTCGATTTCCTTGGTCGTGCCGACGCGCATAAACATGCCGGTTTCGAGCACGCGCAGCAGCTTGACCTGAAGCTCGATCGGCATTTCGGTGATTTCATCGAGGAACAGCGTGCCGCCGTTCGCGCGCTCGAAATAACCCTTGTGCTGCCGGTCCGCGCCCGTGAACGAGCCGCGCTCGTGACCGAACATTTCCGATTCGATCAGATTCGGCGAAATCGCGCCGCAGTTCACCGCGATAAACGAATGCTTGCGGCGCAGGCTCAGCTCGTGAAGCGTCTGCGCGGCGACTTCCTTGCCCGTACCCGATTCGCCGATCAGCAGCACCGAAGCGGCTGTCGGCGCGACGCGGCCAACCTGGTCGTAGACGGTCTGCATCGCGGGCGAATTGCCGAGCATCAGACCGAAGCGGCCCATGCGGCGCAACTCGCCGCGCAGCGTGCCGATTTCCGCCTTCAGATCGCCAGCGCGCGGCAGGCGCGACAGAATCGCCTTGACGCGCTGCATGTTGATCGGCTTGACGAGATAATCCGCCGCGCCCATTTTCAGCGCGCTCACCGCCGATTCCACCGTCGCGTGGCCGGTGATAACGATGAATTCCACGCCCGAACGCGGGTCCAGATCTTCGAACAGATCGACGCCCGTTCCGTCGGGCAGCTTCAAATCGGTGAATACGACGTCCGGCGTCTGGCGCACGAGCTGAATGCGGGCCTCGCGCAGATCGCCTGCGGTAGCCGTAGTCAGTCCGTCTTCGCCGATGATCGCGGCTAGCGCCTCGCGGGTACTGGGATCGTCATCGACAATCAATACGTGTGGCATGCGTCTTGAGTTCTTCCAAAGCGTTTCAGGGTCACACGTTGCGACTTCCGAAAGTCATACGCAGCGTGGTCTTCTCCGGATGCAGTCCGCAATCCGGGCCGGTGCGTTTTAAAGATCGTGACGACCGATTAAAACGCGAGCAATAAAATAATTTCCGATTTTCTGCACGCTTG
>NZ_JAQFVG010000269.1 GCF_029439455.1 Caballeronia sp. BR00000012568055
TGCGTCGATCAAGCGTCGGCCTGTTCAGTAACGAGCGCAACAGCACAATGGAAGTCATCGCCAAAGCGGCCCCGACGGGCAATCTGTACGGCGATGAGGTACCGCGATTCATCAAGGTCCGGGAACCGTCCGATGCCAAAGTGCAGGACCGGAAGCGGGTATTGAGCGACGTGCATCACACGCGTTCACTTAGGCCGCTGGAACGGAGCGGCGGCATAGGCTATCCATCGCCGCGATACACGCCGCATCCCAACCGCCCAACCGCAATCCTCACAGCGCTGCCCGATAAATCTCCAGCGCAAACGCCTCCGTCATTTCACGCGGATTATTGATCAGCAGACGCTGCTGCTTCATCGCATCCGACGCGAGCATCGGCAAATGGCTTTCGTTGACGCCGACTTCGCGCAGCGTGCGTGGAATGCCCGTTTCAACGACCAACGCTTCCATCGCAGCAACAAAAGCCTCGGTCTTCGCTTCATCATCACCGCCAGGAGCGCAGCCGATCACATCAGCCAACTCGGCATACAAACGCGTCGCAGCGCTCGCATTGAAACGCAGCACATGCATCAGCACCAGCGCATTCGACAAGCCATGTGGCACATGAAAATGCCCGCCCAGCGGATACGCCAGCGCATGCACCGCCGCCACCGGCGCGTTCGAAAACGCCTGTCCTGCAAGCGTCGCGCCGAGCAGCATCGCCTCACGCGCCACGCGATCCTGACCATCACGGCACGCCGGCAGCAGATTCGCATAGAGCAGACGCAGCGCTTCCTTCGCCAGCATGTCCGACAACGGATTCTTCAGTCGTGCTGATGTATATGCTTCGATCGCATGCACCATCGCGTCGATGCCCGTTGCGGCGGTCGCTTGTGCGGGCAGCCCCAAAGTCAGCTCGGCATCGAGCAGCGCAAGATCGGGATACAGAATCGGCGATACCACGCCGCTCTTGGTCGTCTCGCCCGTCGTCACGATGGAAATCGCCGTCACTTCGGAACCGGTGCCTGCGGTCGTCGGCATCAGCACGAGCGGCAGGCGCGGGCCGATGACGTTGCCGACGCCATACATCTTCGTCAACGGTTGCGCCGATGCACACAGCACCGCGATCAGCTTGGCCACATCCATCGACGAACCGCCGCCGAGTCCGACCACGATCTCCGCGCCGCTCGCCTTCGCGCGCGCGGTGGCATCGAGCACGACATGATCGGGCGGATCGGCGATCACGTCATCGATCACGGTGGTTTGCCAGCCATGCGCAGCAAGACTGTCCAACGCAGGCGCGATCAATCCGCTCTGATTCAGAAAGCGATCGGTCACCAGCACGAGCCGTGTGAAATCACGATGCCGTTCGCGCAGCAGCGCGCCCAATCGGCGGGCCGCGCCATATTCGACCACCAGCGAGGGAACGGTATTGAAGCTGAATGGATTCATACGGATAACTCAGTAAAAATCAGGAAAGTGTTTCTGCTTCGGTTTCGAGTTCGAGGTTGCGAAAACCCCGGTTGTAATAGACCAGCGGCGTGGCGTCACCGAGTTCGACATCTTCGATCCGGCCGATCAGCACAGTATGATCGCCCGCCGCGTACACATCGTGCGCCGTGCAAACCAGCGATGCCATCGATCCCGGCAGCACCGGCGGATGCGGTTCATCCTCGCTGCCATAGCGGAATTCATGCGGACCGAATTTATCGACGCCCTTGCGCGCGAAGTGCATCGCGATCGCTTCCTGTCCCTGCGACAGAATATTGATCGCATAGCGCCGCGCCTTCATAAAGGCCGGATGCGAATCCGCCGTATTCGCGATACACACCAGCACCAGCGGCGGGTCCATCGATACGGACGAGAACGAGCTGGCCGTAAAGCCCCAATGACGGCCTTCGCCGTCGGTCGTCGATACGATGGTCACGCCGCTCGGAAAAGCGCCGAGTGCATCGCGGAAAGTTTGTTTGTCGTTGAGTGCCATGAACGTCTCCTGAGTTCGATCCGGACATGGGCGCAATGCCGCATGTCTTTGATGGTTCGAGTCTAGGGTCGTGTCCTCTGCATAACAATTTCGATGTCGCGATGGATTGATTGGAAAAATGGATAGATCGATTCACGCTTGTCCACTTTCGCGCGCCAATACCGCGCCGAAATTCGATTGCAAATGGCGCACGAAACTCTGCGCCGCCGCGCTCAGTTCGGCACTGCGCGAACGCAGAATGCCGAAGCTGCGCATCAGCCGGACATCAGTGACGCGCAGTGTGGCGCGCGTGTCGCGGGCGTAACGCTGGGCCATCGTACGCGGCAGGAAGGTCGCGCCAAGGCCCGCATCGACCATGCCGAGCAGCGTGCTGAGATTCGCTGCCTGGTGCATCGGGCGCAGCGTGAGGCCGTGCTGCGTGAAGGCATCGGCGAGCGTATCGCGCAGGATCGAATAGCGCTCCAGCAGCATTAGCGGAATGGTGGCGAGCTGTTCGAGCGTGATATCGCCCGCCTGAGCGAATTCGTGCGTGTTCGGCACCACCACGAGCATGTCTTCCTCGGTCAGCGGCTGAAAACTGAGCTTGCTCGAATCGTTGTCGAAGGCGACCACGGCGAGGTCAGCCTCGTTCGCTTCGATTTTGGCGACCACGTCTTCGTACTGCAGATCGCGCAGTTGAATCTGTACGTCCGGATAGCGCTGGCAGAAGGAATGGATCAGCGAGGGCAGCATGACGGCCGCGATCATCGGCGTGGACGCGATGGTTACACGCAGGCGCGCGGCGTCGGCATCGACCTGAAATTCCTGTAGCAGCACGCGCAGATCGCGCAGCGCGATTTCGGCGCGGTCGCGCAATCGGCGGCCTGCCGGTGTCGGCTCGACATGGCGCGTGGTGCGTACCAATAACCGCGTTCTGAGCGTGGATTCCAGGCGCTGGACGCGGCTCGTCACCGAGGGCTGCGAAATATGCAAACGTTTCGCAGCGGCGCTGAAACTGCCCAGTTCGACGACGGCGAGAAAGGTCTCCAGTTCGACCAGATCGAAACGCATGGTCAGCGGCGACGCCGCGTCCGCTGTCTCGTCCGGCGTGTCGTGCGCCATGTGAAGCGTCTCCGTCGGTTTTATCAAAAACGGCTATGAGTCTATCTCATAAAGCAAATAGTGTCGCTTCGGACGGCTCGGGATAATCGGTTGCAAGTCGTCGGCAATCGCGGCGAAGTGATCGATCAACAAGATTCCGGCGCGGCACGCACCGGACGACGGAGGCAGACACCATGTCGAATAACGCATCGCGTCAAATGACGCTTATCGGCTTTTTGCAGGCGCAGAACTGCTCGACGTATCCCGGCTCGTGGCGACACAGCGCGGCGATGCAGGATTTCACCTCGCCCGAGTATTACCAGCGCATCGCGCGTACGCTGGAAGAAGGCAAGTTCCATCTCGCCTTTTTCGATGACCGCCTCGCCATGCCCGATATCTACGGCGACGATCACGCGCAGACGGTCGAACACGGCGTGCGCGCCGTCAAAATGGACCCATCGCCGATTCTCTGCGCCATGGCGATGGCCACGACCAAGCTCGGCCTCGGCGCGACGTATTCGACCACGTACTACGAGCCGTACCATATCGCACGCCATTTCGCGACGCTCGATCTGATGACGAAAGGCCGCGTCGCATGGAACGTGGTGACCTCGCTGAACGATTCGGAAGCGGCAAACTTCGGCCGCGAGATGCACCTCGAACACGACCTGCGCTACGACCGCGCCGATGAATTCCTCGAAACGGTGATGGGCCACTGGGATTCGTGGGAAGAGGGCGCGCTGATTCTCGACAAGCAAAGCGGCCGTTTCGCCGATGCATCGAAGGTCAGACGGCTCGACCATCGCGGCGAGTACTTCAAGTCGCGCGGACCGCTGACCGTGCCGCGTTCGCAGCAGGGCCATCCGGTGCTGATTCAGGCGGGACAAAGCGGCCGCGGACGCGCGTTTGCATCGCGTTGGGGCGAGCTGATTTTTGTGGTGTATCCGAATCTCGCGGCGGGCAAGAAGCAGTACGCTGAACTCAAGCAGGCGGTGTCGGCGGCGGGACGCGATCCGCAATCGGTGAAGGTATCGACGGCGGTTTATACGGTGGTGGCGGAATCGGAAGAAATCGCGCAGCAGCAGCGCGAATATATCGATTCGCTCGCCAGGCCGATCGACTCGCTCACGCTCCTGTGCGAAGTGCTCAACACGGACTTCTCGAAGCGCGACTACGACGCCCCGTTCACCGATGCCGAAATGAAGGCCATTTCCGGCTGGACCGGCTTTCGCGATCGCGTGGTGATGTTGTCGGGCAAGCAGAATCCGTCGGTGCGTGATTTCGTGGAGTTCTCGAATCGCGCGCGTCTCAACGAATACCCGGTGTTCGCGGGCACGGCAAAAACCGTGGCCGATCAGATGGAGCAATGGTTCGTCGAAGGCGGTTGCGACGGCTTTGTGATTTCGCCGACGCACGTGCCCGGCGGTTACGAAGACTTCGTGCGCCACGTCGTGCCGGAACTGCAACGCCGCGGCGTGTTCCGCAAGGACTACGAAGGCGCGACGCTGCGCGATAACCTCGGCCTCGCCCGTCCCGATGCAGGCGACTGGCGCAAGACCGCTTTCGCCGGCATCAACGGCGAAGCGCTGAAAAAAGCCAGCTAAAAGCACATACGCAATAACAAGCGCCCGGCAAATCGACTGGGCGCGTCCGCATCCGGAGACAAACATGGCAGAAATCGCCGATATCCGGCGGGTGGCGCTCGCGAGCACCATCGGCACGACCTTGGAGTGGTACGACTTCTTTATCTTCGCGTCGGCAGCGGCGCTGGTGTTCAGCAAACTCTTTTTCCCGACCTTCGATCCGGTCGCGGGCACCATCGCGTCGCTGGCGAGCTTTGCGGTGGGCTTTATCGCGCGGCCGGTGGGTGGCGCGGTGTTCGGGCATTTTGGCGACCGTATCGGCAGAAAAGCGATGCTGGTGCTCAGTCTCACGATGATGGGCGGCGTCACCTTTCTGATCGGCTTGTTGCCGACGTACGCGAGCGCCGGCATTTTCGCGCCGATTCTGCTGACGGTGCTGCGCTTCGTGCAGGGCTTCGCGGTCGGCGGCGAGTGGGGCGGCGCGACGTTGATGGTGATCGAACACGCGCCCGCCAAAAAGCGCGGCTTCTACGGAAGCTGGCCGCAAATGGGCATTCCCGGCGCGCTGATTCTCTCGACCGGCGCAATGGCCGCGACCACCGCATTGACCACGCCCGAACAATTCGCGTCATGGGGATGGCGCGTGCCGTTCCTGCTGTCGGGCATTCTCGTGGTGGTCGGTATCGTGATTCGTCGGCGGCTGGCGGAGTCGCCGAGCATCGCGCGGATGAAGCGTCAGCATGAGACGCCGAGTGTGCCGATCGCCACGCTGCTCAGGAAGCACAAGCGTTCGACGTTTCTGCTGGTGGCATCGCAGGCGGTGCAGTGTGCGGGCTTTTACGTGGTGGCCGTGTATTCGCTCGTCTATCTGACGCAGAACCTGCATCTGCCGCGCAGCGATGCCTTGCGCGCACTGATGATCGCCGCTGCGTGCACGCTGGTCGCGCATCCGACCTTCGGCGCGCTTTCGGATCGTATCGGACGGAAAAAGGTGTTTATGGGCGGGATGATGTTTCTGGGCCTGTTCATCTACCCGTATTTTCTGATGCTCAACACCGGCAGCTATCCGCTGATCGTGCTGGCCATGAGCATGGCCATGGCGATCGGCGAAGGCGCGGTGCAGGCCGCGCAGCCTAGTCTTTTTGCGGAGCAGTACACATCGGGCGTGCGGTATAGCGGCGTGTCGCTGGCGTATCAGCTGGCGACCGTATCGTGGAGCGGACCGACGCCGGTGATCGCGGCGATGTTGATCGCATGGGCGGGCGGGTATATGCCGCTGGTCGGCTACATCATGTTGCTGGCGGTGATTTCGGTGGTATCGATCGTGCCGTTGCGCGAGGCGGCGGGCGTGGAATTGTCCAGGCTCGAAGAAGACATTCAAAGCACGGACGATGCACCCGTCTATGCACCGACGATCAACTGAGATTCACACATAAACGTTCTTTCCGAACGCATCCGCCATGAAATCCAGAAACGCGCGGATGCGCGGCGACAGATGCCGACGGCTCGCGTACACCGCGTAAAGGTCGATCTCGTCGCAGTGGTAATCCGCGAGACATTCGATCAGCGCGCCGCTGCGCAAGTCGTCTTCGATATCCCATAGCGCCTTGAGCGCAAGACCGCGACCATCGCGCGCCCAGTCGTGCAGCACTTCGCCGTTCGCTGTCGAAAGCCTGCCGCTCACGAGTATGTCGCGCGGACGGCCATCGTCGAGCAGACGCCAGCGATCGAATACGCGTTGTCCGCGCACCAGCCGGATGCAGTCGTGCGATGCGAGATCGGCGGCCGTGCGCGGCGTGCCATGGCGCGTGAGATACGAAGGCGCGCCGACCACCACGCGACGGCTCGACAGCAGCTTGCGCGCGACCACGCCCGTATCTTCGGGCAAGCCGATCCGCACGGCGACGTCCAGATTGTCGTCGATCACATCGAGTCCGATATCCGACAGGATCAGCCGCACTTCGACATCGCGATAACGCTCGCAGAACGCGGTGATCATCGGCGCAATCTGTTTGCGGCCGATTTCCGATGGCGCTCCCACGCGCAACAACCCGCGCGGCGTACGCGATTGCGCGCTGGCTTCGGTTTCCGCTTCATCGACAGCGGCGAGGATCGCGAGCACGCGCTCGTGGAATTGCGCGCCCTCGGCCGTCAGTTCGAAGCGGCGCGACGTGCGCGTGACAAGCCGCACGCCCAGCCGATGCTCCAGCGCCGCGAGCCGCCTGCTCATCGCGGCGGGCGAGGAATCGGCGGCGCGCGCGGCGGCGGACAGGCTGCCCGCTTCGATCATCTGCGCGAAGACGCGCATATCGTTGATTTCATCGGCCATTTTTTGTGCTCATCTTTCCACTTGACGCAAAGATTCTAATCGTTCCACCGCCTTTTCGAGCGCCGTTGCTTCGCCAATAATGCTTGCATTGCAAAGACGGAGCACATCATGAAAGCCCTGAGATTCGCGCAACACGGCACGCCGGACGTACTCGCCGTCGAGGAACAGCCCGCACTCAACCGTTCCGCAGATACCGCCATCGTCGAGATGCGCGCGGCGTCGATCAATCCGAGCGATGTGAAAAACGTCGCGGGCCGCATGAGTCAGACCACGCTGCCGCGCACGCCGGGCCGCGATTATTCGGGCGTGGTGATCGCGGGTCCGGACGAATGGGTGGGCGCGGAAGTGTGGGGTTCGGGCGGCGATACCGGCTTTACGCGAGATGGTACGCACGCCGAACAAATCGCGGTGCCGGTGGCGAGTTTGAGCCGGAAGCCGCGCAATCTGACGCACGAGCAGGCAGCGACGATTGGCGTGAACTTCATCACGGCGTGGTGCGCGATCGTCGAAGCGGCGCGCGTGGAAGCAGGCGATACCGTTGCGATCATCGGATTGGGCGGCGTCGGCGGCGCGGCGGCGCAGATTGCGCGGCGCATCGGTGCGCGGGTGATCGGCGTGGCGCGCGGCACGCGGGCGAATCCTTATGTCGATGCGATCATCGACAACAGTTCGGGCGATGCCATCGATCAACTTCGCACGCTGACTAACGGCGGCGCTTCCGTCGTATTCGATGCCGTCGGCGGTTCGATGTTCGAAAGCGCGCTGCACATGCTCGCGTGGCGCGGCCGTCTGGTCGAGATTTCGGCGACGGACCGGCGCAACGTGACATTCGATCTCGCGGACTTCTATCACAACGAAAGCCGTCTGATCGGCGTCGATTCGCTCAAGCGCGATCTGACGGCGGCGGCATCGATCCTGGAAGCCTTGCGGCCCGGTTTCGAGGATGGCAGCTATCTGCCGCCCGCGATCGCTCGGACTTATCCGCTCGCGGATGCCGCTGCCGCGTATCGCGCGGTCGCGGCGGGCACAAACGGTCGCGTGGTGCTCACGCCATGAACCGGTCGATGCTCGCGCCGCGTTCGCTGCTGTTCGCCGCGTTTCTCGGCGGACTCGCCGCCTTGCCGCCGATCTCCATCGATATGGCTTTGCCTGCGCTGGTCGAAATTGGCGGGACGCTGCACGCGACGAGCAGCGAAGCGGGACTCACGCTGAGCCTGTTTATGGCGGGCTTCGTGATCGGTCCGCTGGTTTATGGACCGCTTTCCGATGCGTACGGACGTCGTCCGTTATTGCTGCTCGGTCTGGCGATTTTCACGGGCGGCGGCTTGCTTTCGGCGCTTGCGCCTTCCATCGGCATGTTGCTTTTCGCGCGCTTCGCGCAGGGACTCGGCGCGGGCGCGGGCATGACGCTGGCGCTCGCCATCGTGCGCGACCGCTTTGACGGCGAGGCGATGCAGCGGCGCATCGCGTCGATCACCGTGGTGGCCAATGTCGCGCCGATTGTCGCGCCTTCCATCGGCGTGGCGCTGCTGGCAGCAATTCATTGGCGCGGCATCTACGGCGTGATGGCGGCATGCGGACTGCTCGCGGCGTGTGTCACGTGGCGCGGGCTAGGCGAATCGGCAGTGCTAACGAAACAAACGCGCTTCTCGCTTGCGCTGCTGTTGCGAGACTATGCCGCCGTGCTTCGCCATCGCGATGTCGCGGGCGCGATTCTTATCAACGGATTCGGTTTCGGTTGGATGTTCGCGTACGTGGCGGGGTCGCCGCTCGTGCTGCTCGATGTGCTGCACGTTCGCCCCGCCATCTACGCCGCGATGTTCGCGACGACCGGCGCGGGTATCGTCGCAGGCGCGATGCTCAACGGCTGGCTCGCGGGACGCGGGGTATCGGGCGTGCGACTGTTGAGCATCGCGGTGACGGGAGCGATGTTCGCGGGAATCGGGCTGATCGCGCTCGATGCGCTTGGCCACGTCACGCTCGCAAACGTGATGCCGCTGTTCTTCATCAGCACGTTCTGCTTCGGCCTCGCCGCGCCAGCCGCCGCGCGCGCCGCACTCGATCCGTTGCCGGAACTCGCGGGCGCGGCGGGCGGATTGCTCACATCCGTGCAAATGTTGATGGGCGCGGTCTCGAGTTCGCTCGTCGCGCTGCTGTTTCCGCACTTCGGGCTGTTCGGCGTCAGCGCTGTGATGACCGCTTGCGCAGTGCTGGCAGCTATTGTGTTACGGATACCGAAGTAATCAACACGTCGCCATTTCGCGCGCCACGCGTTCCACCGATCCACCCAGCGCCCGCCGATACCACGCATGGAAATGACTCATGCCGTCTTCGAGCGGCGACTGATACGGCCCGGCATCGCTCACGCCCCGCCGATGCAAACGCAAACGCCCCGCATCCATACGCTCGGCGATTTCATCGTCTTCGATCATGGTTTCCAGATAGGCGGCGCGCTGCGCTTCGACAAACTCACGCTCGAACGCAGCAATCTCCTCGGGATAATGAAACTCGATCACGTTGAGCGTGTCCTGAGGCCCTTTCGGATACAAAGTCGATACGACCAGCACATGCGGATAGAGCTCGATCATCTGCGTCGGAAAATACGCGACCCAGATTGCACCGAACTCGGGCGCTTCGCCACCGCGATAATCGAGCAATTTATCGTGCCATGTGCTGTAGATCGTCGAACCGGGCTGCGCCGGCGCGTTATGCACGCCGACGCGCTGCATGCTGTACGTCTGCCCGAAATCCCAGTCGAGATCGTCACACGTCACGAAGCTGCCAAGTCCCGGATGGAAGGGCGCGACGTGATAATCCTCCAGATAGACTTCGATAAACGTCTTCCAGTTGTAGTTGCACGTATGCGTTTCGACATGATCGAGCACATAGCCCGAAAAATCGAACTCGGGACGCGCGAACACGCGTGACATATCCTTCGCCGGATCGCGCGATCCTTCGTAGAGCAAACCATGACAGTGCCGCAACGGAAAGCGTTCGAGATGACGACACGGCTTCACATCGAACTCGGGCGCACCGATCAATTCACCGTTCCCGTCATATGTCCAACGATGCAGCGGACACACGATATTGCCGCCCGTCGGAGCAAGATTCCCGCGTGTAATCGCAATCGTCTGCGTGTCACCGCCCAGCATCAACGCCTGCCGATGCCGGCATACATTGGACATGAGCTGGACGCCGTCCTTGCCGCGCACCAGCACACGGCCGCCATCGTCCTGCGGCAGACGATGCCAGTCGCCCACGTTCGGCACGTTCTGTTCATGCGCCACGTAGAGCGCCGAGTTCGCGAAAATGCGCTCCATCTCGCGCTCGAACAACGCTTCGTCGAAATACGCGCTTGCGGGCAGTTGCAAGTGCGTGTCCTGCGCATCGCCGGGCAGCGCGAGATGCGTCAGGTTGCTGATGTCGTTCATCGGTCGATTCCTTTGCGTGGACGACGCCCGGCTGCGCTCAGGCTTCGAGGGCGGCGTCCCGTTCCATGTTCAGACGCACGATGCGTTCGTGCTTGTCGAGGCGCGGACACGTGCTGCACATCGCGCCGTCGCGGCGGCGAAAGTGGTAACAGCAGGTCTGCCGTTCGAGCGCGAGCGCGCGCGAACCATCGGTGCGATCGAACGCGAAGTAACCGCCGTGAGCGGCGATATCGAGCGCGGCGAGCCATTGATCGCCGAGCGTCTGCACGTGCGTATCGCTCCATTCGGGCCGCGCCTTGCGTGTGGCAAGTAACGCGGCGAGCACGACATCGGCGAGCGTGCCGTTCATCATTGCGGGATTGAGGCGGATCACGGGCGTCAGCTTTTCGCGCACGAGCCTGCAAAATGCGGTGATTTCGCGCGCGGCATGCTCGATAAGCACCGATGGATCGCCTCGCATGGGCGCGTGATCGGGCAGTTGTACTTCGCGCGTCCATCCACCATCGATCGGCTGGATGATGCGTGTAAGCGATAACGACGCGTGCGCCGCATGCACGCCGATCACGCTCAAATACACCGGCTGCCAGATCACGATGCCCCAGCATCGCGAGGACCAATACGCGCGACCTGCTTCGGGGTACGAAGCGGACCAATGCGTGAATAACGCCTTATAGTCCGCTTCGCATTCGCCTTCCCGCACGATGCCCGTCAAACCCGGCACGAGTTGCGCGGCGAGCCGCAGCAGATCTTGCAGCGTGCGGTTCACCGTCATGCTTATGCCTCGACCGCTTCGGCGGCGCGTTGCGTCATACGCGGAACATCGCGACGTCCCGCAAGCGGATTGCGCAGATTGCCTGCCATTTTGAGGTTCGCAGCGGGATCGGCGAGATTCACCATTTGCAGGTTATTGCCAAGCTGAAGCCGATTAAGACACGAATGCAGGAACTCGGGCGCGAACATATCGTATTGCGCAAACTTGTCCGCGAGTTGCGGATGCGCGTGCTGATAGCGCGCGACGCAACG
This sequence comes from Caballeronia sp. BR00000012568055, assembly GCF_029439455.1. Lineage (GTDB taxonomy): Bacteria > Pseudomonadota > Gammaproteobacteria > Burkholderiales > Burkholderiaceae > Caballeronia. The sequence continues at coordinate 11,407 of NZ_JAQFVG010000269.1, forward strand.
TGCCACCGCGTTCCAGAAATCGTCCTCGGTGCAGCAGCCGTGCTCGACCAGAATCTGATTCATATAGCGGAAGAAACCATCGAATACGTCGATGAAAATCGCCAGCAGCTTGACGCGTTCGGGCACATCGACGGCAAGGCGTTTGACGTTGTCGGGCAGCTTCGCGTCCTTGTTTAGAATTGCGGATTCCTCAGCAATATCCTTCATGATCGCGCGAACCGAAACGTGGTTTTCCAGCACCAGAATCAGGTTTTCGCCGTGCGGCATGAAGACCAGATCGTGCGTGTAGAAGCAGTGCACGAGCGGCGCGAGGTAGGCATCGAGATAACGGTCGAGCCATGCTTGTGCGCCAATACCCGATGCGTCGATCAATGCGGGCAGCAGGGCGCGGCCGTTGCGGTCGGTGTGAAGCAGCGCGGCCATGGTCATGAGGCGCTGGCCATCGCCTGCGAGCGACAGCGGATTCTCGCGCCACAATGCAGAAAACATCTTCTTATAAGGGCTATCCGCTTCGACCGCTGTTTCATAGTAGCGATTGCGAAAGCCGAGCGATGCCACTTCGCGCAAAATCGTGAAGCCTTTGTCGCGCAGATAAGGATCGCTTGCGACGAGACCTTTGATGTAGTCGTTGATCGCGGGCGTGCCCGACATATAGTACGGCGAAAGGCCGCGCATAAAGCCCATATTGAGGATCGACAGCGATGTTTTCACATAACGCTTCGTCGGATTCGATACATTGAAGAACGTACGGATGG
>NZ_JAQFVG010000270.1 GCF_029439455.1 Caballeronia sp. BR00000012568055
ACTCGACAACGGGTCTCGTGCTCGTGCATGTGATCTACGGCATCGCCTTCACGACGATGTTTTTCCGTAACTTCTACGTGAGCGTGCCGAGTGAATTAGTGAAGGCCGCACGCATAGACGGCGCGGGTTTCTTCACTATCTTTACGCGCGTTTTATTGCCGGTTTCCCTGCCGATTCTGATGGTCTGTCTCATCTGGCAATTCACGCAGATATGGAACGACTTCCTGTTCGGCATCGTATTCGCAGGCGCGGATTCCATGCCGATCACGGTCGCGCTGAACAATCTCGTGAACACATCGGAAGGAACCAAGGAATACAACGTTGACATGGCAGCGGCGATCATCGCGGCCTTGCCGACACTCATGATTTATTTGTTAGCAGGACGATATTTCGTGCGCGGCCTTACCGCCGGCGCAGTGAAAGGCTAAAGGATATCGACATGGCAAGTCTTTCGATCGACAACGTACACAAGAGCTATGCAAACGGCGCGGCTGTTTTGAAGGGCGTGGATATCGATATCGACGATGGCGAGTTTCTGATTCTCGTCGGCGGATCGGGATGCGGTAAATCGACCTTGCTCAATATGATCGCCGGTCTCGACAGCGTGAGCGAAGGCGAAATTCGTATCGGCGGAAAGCGGGTGAACGAACTCTCGCCCAAGGACCGCGATATCGCGATGGTGTTTCAGTCTTACGCGCTCTATCCGTCGATGAGCGTGCGCGACAATATTTCCTTCGGTCTCAACATTCGCAAGGTGGCGAAGGACGAGCAGAAGCGCATTGTGAGCCGCGTTTCGGAAACCTTGCAGATCGAGCATTTGCTGGATCGCAAGCCGGGGCAGTTATCGGGCGGTCAACGTCAACGCGTGGCAATGGGCCGTGCATTGGCGCGTGATCCATCGCTCTTTCTGTTCGATGAACCGCTCTCCAATCTCGACGCGAAACTGCGCATAGAAATGCGCTCCGAGATCAAGATGATGCATCAACGCCTGAATTCGACCATCGTGTATGTGACGCACGATCAGATCGAAGCGATGACCTTGGGCGATCGCATCGCGGTGATGAAGGACGGCGTCGTGCAGCAGTTCGGCCCGCCGCAACAAATCTACGATACGCCCGCGAATCTCTTCGTTGCGGGCTTTATCGGCGCACCGCCGATGAACTTCATCCAAGGCCGACTCGTTGCGCAAGGCGCGGGCGTGGGACTGGAGATCGATACGGGTATCACGCGTGGCGTGTTGTTGCTGCATGCGGATGCGCTGCGCTCGCGCGTGGGGCAAGAGGTCATTATCGGCGTCCGACCGGAACGCATTACCGATGCGCGCAGCGTGCATGGCGAAAGCGCTGCAACGGCGCAACGTTTCGCAGTACGTGTCGATGTGGTCGAGCCGACCGGCCCGGACACGCTCGTGTTCGCGCAGGTCAACGGCAAGCGTCTGGTCAGCCGCGTGCATCCGGCCACGAACGCGCGTGCAGGTGCAGATATGGAACTGGTGTTCGATGTATCGAAAGCGGTCGCATTCGATATCTCGGATGGCCAGCGTATCGAATGATTTTTGGAGGCCAAAACAAGCATGAAGATTCTGATTACCGGCGGCGCGGGTTTTATCGGCCAGCGTGTGGCGAAGCGTTTGCTCGAACGCGGTGAACTCGATGGCAAGCCAATCGATGAAATCGTGTTGCTGGATGTGGTGCGTGCGACGTTCGATGATCGACGTGTCCGCGCCGAAACGGGCGATATCTCCGACTTGAAAGTGCTGAATCAGCATATCGATACGGATACCGAAGCGATATTTCATCTCGCCGCCATTGTCAGCGGTCAGGCCGAAGCAGACTTCGACCTCGGCATGAAGATCAATCTGGACGCATCGCGTGCGCTGCTCGAAGTGTGCCGCGCAAAGGGACATGCGCCGCGCGTCGTGTTCACGAGTTCGGTCGCGGTGTACGGCGGCGATTTGCCCGCCATCGTGCAGGACGATACGGCGCTCAATCCGCAATCGTCGTATGGCACGCAGAAGGCCATCGCCGAACTGCTGCTGTGCGATTACACCCGGCGCGGTTTTGTCGATGGCCGCGTGCTGCGCCTGCCGACCATCAGCGTGCGTCCGGGCAAGCCGAACGCGGCAGCGTCGTCATTCGTAAGCGGCATCATTCGCGAGCCGCTGAACGGTGAGCGCTCCACGTGTCCCGTCGATGGCGACACGCGCGTGTGGCTGCTGTCACCGCAACGCGCCACCGATGCGCTGATCGCCGGATGCGAAATCGGTCGCGCCGCGCTGGGCAATCGGCCGATCATCAATCTGCCGGGTTTGTCGGTGAGCGTGAACGAGATGGTCGAAGCCCTGCGCGAAGTTGCGGGCGATGAAGCGGTCGCGCGTATCGACTGGCAGCGCGACGAGCGCATCGAAAAGATTGTCGTCAGTTGGCCGGGCGCGTGGAACACCGAGCGTGCGCGGGCCGCAGGGCTTGCAGGCGATGCGTCCTTCGCCGAGATCATTCGCGCGTACATCGCCGCTCGAAGCTAACAGGCGCGTTATTATAATTATTGCGCCCGTAATCTTAAGTTTGCGCCATACGGGACGCTAACCAATCTATGCAGGCACTCCGGAAAAGCACGAGAAAATAAATCGACAGACGCATCCGTTAGCTTTATTCATACGTATTGATCGCTGAAGTACCCTCTCTCAGGTTCTGGCGGCCCTCGGAATGTCAGAACTTTTCAGCCGATTCGATCCACGGTCGAGTCGGCTTTTTCTTTTTATCAGACGATAAAAGTTGAGATCATCGGCTAAAAAGCGTTGCTAACTCCATGAAACTACGCAAATTACAGCCGATGCAGTGACTATATTTCTAACCCGTGCCACAATGGAATCCGGACAAAAAAGCCGACGTTCATTCGTCTCGCGTAATTTGTACCGGTCAAAATAAGCACGTAACCAATCCAAATAATCTGAGAGAGGCGTACGCGAATACGCGGCGTCTTGCGCTTCGAGGAGGCGCGATGATCACTGAATTTCAGACGGACGCAACGCCCGTCATCGTTCGCGAGGAAAGCGGCATGTGGAGCGTGGCGCTGCCGCATGCCGAGCGACCCGGCGACCTCTTCGTCACTTTTGTGAATGACGAAGAGGAAGCCTTATGGCTGGCGTCGCAGTTTCGGCCGGAGCTGGCCGTCGCCTGATATCACGCGTTCAGGCATTTACGCAGCGGAAGCCGGCATAAACATACTGATAATGCCCCTGGAACCAGTTGCGGAAACTCGGTCTCAGCATGCAGGCCGCCGTGCGCGGCGAGCCGCCTTTGATGATGAAATGCTTGCCGTCGAAGAAATTCGCCGAGTAGCCGAGATAGAACGGAAACGGTTCGAAGCCTTCGAGCGGGCCGAACGGCGTCGTGGTCCATTCCCAGCCGTTGCCGAACTGGCCTTCCACGCCGAACGCACTGCGATTTTCCGGATGCGCCTGAACCGGCGACGGGTCCCATCGGCGGAAGTCGAAGTTGCCGTCCGCGACGTGCGGTGCGCCCGTCGCCGCGCGTTGCCATTGCGCTTCGGTCGGCAGCGACTTGCCGGACCAGCGTGCATACGCGTTGGCCTCCGCATAGCTCACATAAACCGGCCAGTCGGGTGGCAGATCGATTTCTTCGAACATGGTGCGCAGCTTCCAGCCGTCTTCATCCGGAATCCAGAACGCCGGATGCGCAATGCGCGATTCCTCTTTCCACTGCCAGTCCGCATCCGACCACAATGCGCGATTCCAGTAGCCGCCTGCATCGATAAATTTCAGGTAGTCGCCGTTCGTCACCATGAAACGGTCGATGTCGAACGCCGGCACTTCGGTCCGCACTTCGCCGAACTCGTTGTCCCAGCCGAATACGCCGCTTTCGCGCGTCAGACCGAGCGTGACTTCGCCCGCTGGCACGCGCACGGTTTCATGTTCGAGCGTCCGTTCGGATGCGCGCCGCGAATGCGCCTCGGAAGGCGCGATTTTTCTATCGACCGGCAATTGATGCAGCATGTACGCGAGCGTTTCCGCGTGCATCAGCCGATGTTCGATCGCCACTTCGAGCAATTGCGCAGGCGATTCGCCGGGTGAAAGCGGGTTGGCCGCAAGTTCGAGCGGATGGAACTTGGCGTCGATATCGGCGCGCACGCGTTGTCTGTACGCGTGCACTTCATCGAGCGTGGGCCAGTCGTGCGGCTGGTCGGTCGGCAGGCCGCCGTCCACCGGATCGATGCCGAAGGCGAACAACTGATCGTAAGCCTCGTTGGGACTCGGCAGATCGAACAGGCGTTGATCGAAGAGATTGCGGTCGAAGGCTTCGAGATGCCCGATATAGAACACGATCCGATGCCGCTCGGCGATCGGACGGTCATACAAATGCTCGGGCCTGACCACGTCGAACAATTCGTCGGTGACGCGGCGCGCTTCGGCGAGGCGATCGAGTAAAGGGTGACGCAGGGAAGGTTCGCGGTTCATGTCGCCCAGTCTCCGTAGCAAGCGTGTCAGCTTCGCATGAAATCGAAGACCGCGCAGAAGCGCCGCCTTCGATCGTCAGGGAAACATGGAGATTAGCGAACCGCGTGCCACGTCGTTCAGACGCCGCGCAAACCGTCGAAATTGCAGATGCGAATGGACTTGCCGTGGGCTTCGATCAGCCCGGCTTTGACAAAGCGCGACAGCGTGCGGCTGACGGTTTCGAGCGTCATGCCGAGATAACTGCCCATTTCGTCGCGGGTCAGGCGCAGCGTGAATTCGGCTGCGGCGTAACCGCGCCGGGAGAGACGCGCGGAGATGTCGAGCAGCAGCTTGGCCACGCGTTCATCCGCGCGCAACATGCCGAGCCGCAACACATGGTCCGACTCGCGTTTGACCGCCTGACTCATCATGCGATACATGCGCCGTTGCAAGGCGTCACTTTCGCGGCAGGCGCGTTCGAGCAGACCGAAGGGCACCACGCAGACACTGCTGTCCTCCAGCGCCAGCGCATTGCACGCGTGTTCCCAATGGTCGATGCCGTCGAGACCGAGCGCGTCGCCGGACAGCATGAGGCCAACCATTTGCTCGCGGCCGGTTTCATGCGTCACCACCGTTTTGATGGAGCCGGAGCGCACGGCATAAAGCGCATCGAAAGGATCGCCGGCGCGAAACAGCGCTTCGCCGCGCCGTACCGCGCGCGTGTTGGAGATCACCTGTTCCAGCCGGGCGATATCGGGAGCGCGCAGGCCTTCGGGCACGCACAGATGACGCATGGCGCAGCTCGGGCAGTGAGCGGTGTTGCGCTTGGGTCGGGTAGGTTCGGACATAACGATCATTCCTTGATCAATGGCAAGAACATTGTCCCATGTCCCCCTTTTCCAACCCTGTGAAAAAGTGACGCGGCGCCATGTTTCGAAATCCGTCTAAGTCAAGGCGCGTCGGACTTTTCCGCAGTGTCGCCACCCGCCGCCGACGGAATCAGCAGAACTGGAAGTGTGGCTTGACGCAGACACTGTTCGGCAATGCTGCCGACTATCAACCTTTGAAAGCCTTTGCGACCGTGCGTGCCCATCACGAGGACATCGGCATTGAATGTGTTTGCGGCTTCGACGATCAGCGTGGCGACATCGTCGCTGGCGGTGGCTTCCACCGTGACGACTTCGCCGGTCACGCCGCGCGCCTTCATGGCGTCGGCGGCTTCGCGGGCGAGCGTCGCGCCTTGTTCCATCAGACTGGTATGCAGCGAGGACGGATCGTAGCCGGGCACATCCATATAAAGCGGCCCGCTTTCGACCACGTAATACGGCTGCAACACCGCGCCGTGAGTGGCGGCGAGATCGATCGCGGTCTGCAACGCGCGTTGCGAAGTGCGGCTGCCGTCGATAGCGACGAGGATTCGTTTGAACATGGCGCTTTCTCCTTGTTGTGATGTGACCTTATGTGACGTTCCAGAATAACGGAGCGCCGTGGTATGCGCGCCGCGTATTTTTGCGATGAGTCGATTCGCCGCAAGCCAGCACGTACAATGCGATTTGCCCGCCGTCAGCGCCCGCTTAATTAAGGGCGGCGCTCACGTTTCCTGCATCGTCGCCCGCATTTTTCCAGCCAGCCGCATGTCGCCCACGACTCCGCCACAGTCTCCGCCTTCGCCTGTTTTATCCTTCAAAACCGCGCTTTACGCGATGCTCGGCATCGGCTTGGTCAATATGCTGGTGGCGCTCGATCAGACCGTGGTGAGCACGGCGCTGCCGTCGATCGTCGCGGAATTGCACGGTTTCGAGTTTTACGCGTGGATTGCGAGCGCGTATCTGCTGGCATCGGTGGTGACGGTGCCGGTCTTCGGCCGATTGGGCGATTACTTCGGCCGCAAACGCTTCGTGATCGCGGCGGTCATCACGTTCACGGTGGCGTCAGTGTTGTGCGGACTCGCGCCGAGCATGCTGTTTCTGGCGCTGGCGCGCGGGCTTCAGGGCGTGGGCGGCGGCATGATGGTCGGCACCGCGTTCGCCGCGATTCCCGATCTGTTCCCCGATCCGCGCGCCCGCGTGCGCTGGCAGGTGGTGCTGGCGGCGGCATACGGCATCGGCACGGCGGCGGGGCCGTCGCTGGGCGGCTGGATGAGCCAGCATTGGGGATGGCGTTCGACGTTTCTGGTCAATCTGCCGGTGGGCGCGGCGGCGCTGTATTTCATCTGGTCGCATCTGCCGAATCTGCATCGGCCGCGCGCGGGCGGCGTCAAGGTCGATTGGCTTGGCGCGGCGCTCGTGGCGCTGGTGCTCGGCGGCTTTCAGACGCTGATCGAAGCCGTGCCGCAGGACGGCGTCACGCCGCGCAATATCGCGCTTGCGGGCGCAGTGGTGGTCGCGGCCATCGCCTTGCTGATCTGCGAAAAGCGCGCGCCGCATCCCATCATCCCGCTCGATATTTTTCGCGATCCGCAACTGGTGACGCTCTTCACGCTGTCGTTTCTGGCGGGCTTCGTGATGTTCTCGCTGATCTTCTTCGCGCCGCTGATGCTGCAAGGCGGCTTCGGCCTGTCGCCGCAGGAAGCGGGGCTGCTCGCCACGCCGATCGCGCTGTGTATTGCGCTGGGCAGCTTCATCAACACGCGCATCGTGATTCACCTCAAAAAGCCGACGATGATTCTGTCGATCGGCTTCGGCTTGCTGCTGGCGTCGTCGATCGGTTTGTCGTTCGTGCGCGCAGTGACGCCGCACTTGTGGGTCGAAATCACGATGGGCGCGACCGGTATCGGGCTCGGCTTCATCCTGAACAACATGAATATTTTCGGGCAGGAGATTGCGGGGCGCGAGCGCTTCGGCATTACCACGGCGCTGCTGCAATCCACGCGCATGGTCGGCGGGATGATGGGCACGAGTATCGTCGGGACGATTGTCGCGCATCACTATGCGAGCGTGGTCGGGCGGACCATCAGCGTGCTTGGCACGCAGGTGTCGGCGCAATGGGTGCCGCGTTTTACCGACCCGCGCATTCTCGTCGATGAAACCATGCGTGACGGTCTGATGGCCGAACTCGCCCGCGCCGGTCTGGACGCTTCCGCCTTGTTCGATGCCGCCCGCGACGCGCTGGTGGCATCGATTCATATTGGCACGATGCTGACGGCGGTGGCCGCGCTCGCCGCGAGTTTGCTGGTGCGGCGGATTTCGCATATCACGTTCCGCAAGGCGGGAACGGGCGCGCCGAAGCCTGAAGCGCCGCCCGCGCATTGAACGTTCGCCGTTTGACACTCGCTTTCCGACGGTGATAGCTTTTCCCGGCTGATTCCAGGCTCAGTCGATACGCGGGCACGCGCCATGCGACCGCCCCAATCCACATTCACCGCATGCCCGAATGAGGAACTGACATGAACATCACCGGAGAAATGCTGATCGGCGCATCGGCGGTACGCGGCGCCGATGCCACGCTCCGCGCGTTCGATCCCGCGCGCAATATCGATCTCGATCCCCCATTCGGCGGCGGCGGCGCGAAAGAAGTCGCGCGCGCCTGCGAACTCGCCGATGCCGCGTTCGACGCGTATCGGCAAGCGCCGTACGAAACCCGCGCGCAATTTCTCGAAGCGATCGCCGACAACATCATCGCGCTCGGCGATGCGCTAATCGAGCGCGCGCATGCCGAATCCGCGTTGCCGAAGGCGCGGCTCGAGGGCGAGCGCGCCCGCACGGTCGGACAATTGCGGCTGTTTGCATCGCTGGTGCGTGAAGGGCGATGGCTCGCCGCCACGCTCGATTCCGCGCAACCGGATCGCAAGCCGCTGCCGCGCTCCGATCTGCGTCTGCAGAAGATTCCTCTCGGCCCGGTCGCCGTGTTCGGCGCGAGCAATTTTCCGCTGGCGTTTTCGGTAGCGGGCGGCGATACGGCGTCCGCGTTGGCAGCGGGCTGTCCGGTGATCGTGAAATCGCATCCGGCGCATTTGGGCACGTCGGAACTGGTCGGGCGCGCGGTGCAGAAAGCGGTCGCGGACAGCGGCTTGCCGGAAGGCGTGTTCTCGCTGATCGTGGGCGAAGGCAATGCGATCGGCGAAGCGCTGGTCGCGCATCCGGCGATCGCGGCGGTCGGCTTCACCGGATCGCGGCGCGGGGGTCTGGCGCTCGTCGATATCGCCGCCAGGCGCGCCGTGCCGATTCCCGTGTACGCCGAAATGAGCAGCGTGAATCCGGTCTTCGCGCTGCCGGGCGCGCTCGCCAAAAAGGGCGACACGCTCGCCGCCGCCTACATCGATTCGGTCGCGCTGGGCGTCGGCCAGTTCTGCACGAATCCCGGTCTGGTGTTCGCGCTGGCGGACTCGGATCTGGAAGATTTCATCGATCACGCGACGGTCGCCATCGGCAAGAAGGAGACGCAGTCGATGCTGACGGCGGGCATCGCCAAGGCTTATGCAAGCGGAATCGAAGCGCGCGATGCGTCGGGCGCACAGCAGCTCGCGACCGGCGTGAAGGGTAAGGCGGCGAGCGGCGCGTTGCCGGTGCTGTATCGCGTGACGGCGGAGCAGTTTCTGGCGACGCCGCAATTGGCCGAAGAGATTTTCGGACCGACATCGGTGATCGTCACATGCCGCGACGAAGATGAAATGATCGCGACGGCGCGCAAGCTCGAAGGTCAGTTGACCGCCACGCTGCTGATGGAAAGCGATGACATCGAACTCGCGCGCCGTCTGTTGCCGGTGCTCGAGCGCAAGGTCGGGCGCATTCTGGCGAACGGCTTTCCGACCGGCGTCGAAGTGTCCTATGCGATGGTCCACGGCGGCCCGTTTCCGGCGACATCCGATAGCCGCTCGACTTCGGTCGGCGCGATGGCGATCGAACGATTCCTGCGCCCGGTGTGCTATCAGGACTTGCCGGCGACGCTCTTGCCCGAAGCGCTCGCGGACGACAATCCGCTGAGCCTGTGGCGACTGCGCGATGGCGAGCTGGGACCGAACTGAGCGTTTGACGCTATCCTTCGCGCTATCGTTCGCATCGTATCGTCCGCATCGCCCAACAAGGAGACACACCGCATGACGCAGTCAGACCGCCGCTATCCCGATCCCGCCATCCGCACGCTCGATCCGCGTTTCAACGCGCTGCGGCTGCCGTCTGCATCGGTGGAATGTCTTTATCAGGGCGCGCGCTGGTCGGAAGGGCCGGTCTGGTTCGGCGATGGCCGCTACGTGCTGTGGAGCGATATTCCCAACAACCGCATCCTGCGATGGGATGAAGAAAGCGGTCAGGTCGGCGAGTTCCGCAAGCCGTCGAACAATGCGAACGGCAACACGCGCGATCGCGCAGGGCGGCTGGTGACGTGCGAGCATCTGACGCGCCGCGTGACGCGCACCGAGTACGACGGTTCCATCACCGTGCTTGCCGATCGATACGACGGCAAGCCGCTCAATTCACCGAACGATGTCGTCGTCAAAT
>NZ_JAQFVG010000271.1 GCF_029439455.1 Caballeronia sp. BR00000012568055
CAGGCCGGGCAGGCCTCCGTGGCGGCGGGCTATTGTTACCAAGCGAATCTATTAATCCACTTGCCGCCTCAAGAGGCAGTGCCTGGTTGAAAAAGCTGCTTTCTTTGGTGACTTTCTTTGCAGCAGCAAAGAAAGTTACCCCCCCGCCGGGGAGGCGGCTACTGAACGAAAACGCGAGATAAAAGCAGCAGCAAGCCAAGGAACCCATCATGTTAGAAGTAGAAAACCTAAACCAATACTACGGCGGCAGCCACATCCTAAGAGACGTGCGAATGACCGTCACCGAAGGCACGTTAACCGTCCTACTAGGCCGCAACGGCGTAGGCAAAACAACGCTCCTGAGATGCCTCATGGGCGTAGTCCCAACCAAAAGCGGCACGATAAGCTGGAAAGGCACAAAGATATCCCAACTGCCAACCCACACCCGCGTATCAAACGACCTAGCCTACGTCCCACAGGGAAGAGACATCTTCGGCCGCCTAACAGTAGAAGAAAACCTGCTAGTAGGCGCAGCAAGCCGCAAAGCCCCATCAAAAATCCCAGAAAGAATCTACGAACTATTCCCAGTCCTAAGCGACATGAAACACCGCCGAGGCGGCGACCTATCCGGCGGCCAGCAGCAACAGCTAGCAATCGGAAGAGCATTGATGAGCGAACCACAACTCCTGATCCTCGATGAACCGACAGAAGGCATCCAGCCATCCATCATCCGCGACATCGGACGCACGCTGCGTCAACTCGTCGATGAAATGGGCATGACGGTCCTGCTCGTCGAACAGTACTACGACTTCGCCCGCGAACTCGCGGACCACTACTGGGTCATGAGCCGCGGAGAAATCGTCGCGGGCGGCGCGGGATCGGAGATGGATGCGCATGGAGTGCGCGAACTGATCGCCGTATGATGGCGGCTCGCTCTCTATCGCAAGTGCCCTATGCTGCATGAATCCCACGCCACGCTCGCCGATCCCAACATCTGGCGCGGCTCGTTAGAACTCGGCTACGCGCATCAGCATGGCCGCACGGTTTGCGTCCATCGCAAGCACGAAGGGCCGTTGCGTTTGCAGCGCCCGCTCTATCCCGAAGGCGAGATCTGCCATTCGGTGATCGTGCATCCGCCGGGCGGCGTGGCAGGCGGCGATCGTCTGCATATCGATGTGCAATTGCAAGCGCACACGCACGCCGTCATCACCACGCCAGGCGCGACCAAGTGGTACAAGGCCAACGGCAAGCTCGCCACGCAGCGTATCGATATCGATCTCGGCGCGCATGCGAAGCTCGACTGGCTGCCGCAGAACAACATCGTGTTTGAATCGTCGAATATCGAGCTTGCGTTCAATGTGACGCTCGATGAAACCGCTACGTTCATCGGCTGGGACGCGATGCTGCTGGGCCGCGCCGCAGCGGGCGAACGCTGGACGCAAGGGCATATCAAGGCGGTCTCACGCATATCGAATCGCGAAGGAAAGGCAATCTGGTTCGAACGCAGCCTGCTCGATGCAACCGATCCGTTACGTAACGCCGCGCAAGGTCTCAACGGCTTCGCGGCCTACGGCACGCTATGGGCCATCGGCCCTGCCTGCGATGACGCACTCGCGGAATCTCTCACCGCACAACTGCCCTTCGACGAGTCGATCCGCGCCGCCGCATCGTGCGTCGCACCGGGCGTAATGATCGTGCGCGCCGTCAGCCGTTCGATGGAACCGCTGCAACGCGCTCTCACCGATTGCTGGATGCAGCTTCGACCGCTGATACACGGCGTGCAAGCGAAACCATTGCGCCTTTGGACCACGTAGTACACGCACCACGATAGCGCATTGCAACGCACATCAATCGTGCATTGGCTAAGAAACCAAAAACCAAACCCAAGCCACATAAGCACAAAGCATCGATGGCACGAGTCTCGCTTTAAGTCCTCGCTCTTTTCAGAAGCAACACCAAAGAACGAAGGATCATCGATGCCCACTCTGTTTTCTCACGCTCGTCGCGCCACACTCATCGCCCTTCTGTTCGCTTCGTTCGCAGCGCACGCGGATGGCCTCGATACCATCGCGAAGAACGGCACCTTGCGCGTTGCGGTGCCGGAAGACTATCCGCCGTTCGGCGCCGTCGGTGCCGATATGAAGCCGCAAGGCTACGACGTCGACATGGCCGCGCTGCTCGCCAGGTCGATGAACGTGAAGCTCGAACTCGTGCCTGTCAACAGCGCGAACCGCATTCCGTACCTGACCACCAACAAGGTCGATCTGGTGATTTCATCGCTCGGCAAAACGCCGGAACGCGAGAAGGTGCTCGACTTCTCCGCGCCGTACGCACCGTATTTCCAGGGCGTATTCGGTCCCGCCGATATCAAGGTCAGCGGCCCCGCCGATCTCACCGGCAAGACCGTTGGCGCAACACGCGGCGCGCTCGAAGAAATCGCGCTGTCGCAAATGGCGCCGAACGCGACCATCAAGCGCTTTGAGGATAACAATGCGACTATCTCGGCGTTTCTGTCGGGACAAGTGCAGTTGATCGCCGCGGGCAATATCGTCGCGGCTGCTATTCTGGCCAAGAACCCGCCGCGTCGTCCGGAAGCCAAGTTCATCATCAAGGACTCGCCGTGCTTCGTCGGCCTGAACAAGAACGAGCCGCGCCTGATGTCGAAGGTCAACGACACGATTGCGCAAGCCAAAAAAGACGGCACGCTCAACACGATGTCGAAGAAATGGTTCGGCCAGCCGCTGCCTGCAACGCTGTAACGAAGAAGGACCGCGTCTCCGATGGCCTATGAATTTCAGTTCGGCGATCTCACGCAATACGCCGGCATGTTCGCGAGCGGCGCGGCGACCACGCTCGCGCTGACGGCTGTATCGACTGCGCTCGGCGTGACGCTCGGCGTGCCCGGTGCGGCCGGTCGCGACAGCCAGAAGGCGTGGGTGCGCTCGCTCGTCGGCGGCTATGTCGAAGCGATCCGCAATACGCCGTTTATCGTTCAGTTGTTCTTCGTATTCTTCGGGCTGCCCGCGCTCGGCATTCATCTGAGCGAATACGTCGCGGCCATTCTTGCGATGACTTTGAATCTCGGCGCGTATTCGATCGAGATCATTCGCGCGGGCATTGCTGCCGTGCCGAAGGGGCATCACGAAGCGGCTGCATCGTTGGCGATGTCGCGTGGCGAGACGTTCCGGCATGTGGTCTTGCCGCAGGCGCTTGCCAAAGTGTTCCCGGCGTTGACGAGTCAGATCATCATTACGATGCTTGGCTCGGCGGTCGTATCGCAGATATCGGTGCCTGATTTGACATATGCCGCGAGCTACATTCAATCGCGCAACTTCCGCGCGTTCGAGACGTGCTTCTTTATCACCGCGTCGTATCTGGTGATGGCGCTTCTGCTGCGCGCAGTGTTGAACGCGGCGGGCAAGCGCTTTCTCGCCAATGGTCAAAATAACCGGAGCGCCGCGCGATGATCGAATTCACGCTCGCGCAGATCATCGAGAATCTGCTGCTCGCGGCGCGATGGACCGTGGTGTTGTCGATCGTATCGTTCGTGCTGGGCGGCGTGGTCGGCTTCGCGCTGCTGGTGATGCGCGTATCGAAATCGCAAGTTCTCCAAACAATCGTCAAAGGCTATATCCAGATTTTCCAAGGCACGCCTCTGCTGATGCAGTTGTTCCTCGTGTTCTTCGGCTTGCCCCTGCTCGGTATCGATGTATCGCCGTGGCTAGCGGCGACGGTCGGCCTCACGTTTTTCACCAGCGCCTATCTCGCGGAAATCTGGCGCGGCGCGGTCGAAGCGGTGGCAAAGGGCCAATGGGAAGCGTCGGCGAGTCTGGCGATGAACTACTTCGAGCAGCTACGCCATGTGATCCTGCCGCAAGCCATGCGTATCGCCGTGGGCCCGACCATCGGCTTCGCGGTGCAGGCGGTGAAGGACACCGCGCTCGTTTCCATCATCGGTTTCACCGAACTCACCAAAGCGGGCACGATGATTTCGAACGCTACGTTCAGGCCGTTTCTGGTCTACGGACTCGTCGCCATCATCTACTTCGTCCTGTGTTATCCGCTGACGCGTTATGCGCGCGTGCTCGAAAGGAAATGGAATGCCGCTCGTTGAAACCCGCAATCTCAAGAAACAGTTCGGCGCGAATCAGGTGCTCAAGGGCATCGACTTTTCGGTCGAGCGCGGACAGGTCGTGTCGATCATCGGGCGCAGCGGCTCGGGCAAAAGCACGCTGTTGCGCACGTTGAACGGGCTGGAAAGCATCGACGAAGGATCGATCGAAATCGACGGCGAACATCTCGATGCGCGCCATGCCGACTTGCGCGCGCTGCGTCTGAAAGTCGGCATGGTGTTTCAGCAATACAACCTGTTTCCGCATCTCACCGCCGGACAGAACGTGATGCTCGCGCAAACGGTCGTCAAGAAGATTCCCAAGGTCAAGGCGCGCGCGACGGCGCAATCCGTGCTCGAACGCGTCGGCTTGGGCGATAAGTTCGATGCCTATCCCGATCAGCTTTCGGGCGGCCAACAACAGCGCGTCGCGATAGCGCGTGCGCTGGCGATGAAGCCTAGCGTCCTGCTCTGCGATGAAATCACCTCGGCGCTCGATCCCGAACTCGTCGGCGAAGTGCTGGCCGTCGTAGAGAGCCTCGCACGCGATGGCATGACGCTCATCATGGTCACGCACGAGATGCGTTTTGCGCGCAAGGTCAGCGACAAGGTGGTGTTCATGCACCAGGGCCGCGTGTGGGAATCAGGCGCGCCGGAAGATATTTTCGAGCGGCCTGCGACCGTGGAACTGCAGCGTTTCGTGCAGTGAAACGTGCTGCTGTTTTCTTTCTGCTTATGAAGTAGCATTGACGCAAATCAAAAGCCACCACGCCCATGAAACTCACTCCACGAGAGAAGGACAAGCTCCTGATCTTCACGGCCGCGCTGTTGGCCGAACGTCGCCGCGCGCGCGGTCTGAAGCTGAATCATCCTGAAGCGGTCGCCTTCATTTCGGCCGCGCTGATGGAAGCCGCGCGCGATGGCAAGACCGTCGCGCAAGTCATGCACTACGGCACCACGCTGCTCACGCGCGACGATGTGATGGAAGGCGTGCCGGAGATGATCCCCGACATCCAGATCGAAGCCACCTTCCCCGACGGCACCAAGCTCGTCACCGTCCATCATCCGATCCCGTGAGGACAGCATGATTCCCGGCGAATATTTCATCGACGACGGCGAGCACGAGTTGAACGCGGGCCGCGAAACCGTCACCGTCGTGGTCGCGAACGAAGGCGACCGGCCCGTGCAGGTCGGCTCGCACTATCACTTCTACGAAGTCAACGCGGCGCTGAAGTTCGAGCGCGAGACCGCGCGCGGCTTTCGATTGAACATTGCGGCAGGCACCGCCGTGCGCTTCGAACCCGGTCAGGAACGCACCGTGGAACTCGTCGCGCTGGCAGGCGACCGTCACGTCTACGGCTTCAACGCGCTCGTCATGGGCCCGCTTTAAAAAGGACAGATATGACGCTACGCATCGGCCGCCGCGCTTATGCGGAAATGTTCGGCCCGACCACCGGCGACCGTGTGCGCCTCGCGGATACCGAACTCATCATCGAAGTCGAACGCGACTTCACCACCTACGGCGAAGAGGTGAAGTTCGGCGGCGGCAAGGTGATTCGCGATGGCATGGGCCAGTCGCAACGCCCCGCTGCCGATGTCGTCGATACCGTCGTGACCAACGCGCTGATCCTCGATCACTGGGGCATCGTGAAGGCGGATATCGGCATCAAGGGCGGGCGGATTTACGGCATCGGCAAGGCGGGGAATCCGGATATTCAGCCGGACGTGACGATTGCGATTGGCGCGGCCACGGAAGTAATCGCGGGCGAAGGGCTGATCGTGACGGCGGGCGGGATCGATACGCATATTCACTTCATCAGCCCGCAGCAGATCGACGAAGCGCTGGCAAGCGGCGTCACGACCATGCTTGGCGGCGGCACCGGTCCGGCCACCGGCACGAACGCGACGACGTGCACGCCGGGTCCGTGGCACCTCGAACGCATGCTGCAAGCCGCCGATGGCTGGCCGATGAATCTCGGCTTTCTCGGTAAGGGCAACACGAGTTTGCCGGAGCCGCTGACGGAGCAGATCAAGGCGGGCGCAATCGGCCTGAAGCTGCACGAAGACTGGGGCACGACGCCTGCGGCCATCGACAACTGCCTGAGCGTTGCCGACGATACGGACACGCAAGTCGCCATCCACACCGACACGCTGAACGAAGCGGGTTTTGTGGAAACGACCATCGCCGCGTTCAAGGGCCGCACGATCCACACGTATCACACCGAAGGCGCGGGCGGCGGCCATGCGCCGGACATCATCAAGGTGGCGGGCGAATCGAACGTGCTGCCCTCTTCCACCAATCCGACGCGCCCCTACACCATCAATACGCTCGACGAACATCTCGACATGCTGATGGTGTGCCATCACCTCGATCCGTCGATTGCGGAAGATATCGCGTTCGCGGAATCGCGGATTCGGCGCGAAACGATTGCAGCGGAAGATATCCTCCACGATCTCGGCGCGCTGTCGATGCTCTCGTCGGACTCACAAGCGATGGGCCGTGTCGGCGAAGTCATCATTCGCACCTGGCAGACCGCGCACAAGATGAAAGTGCAGCGCGGCGCGTTGAAGGAAGACACCACGCGCAACGACAACTTCCGCGCCAAACGTTACGTCGCCAAGTACACGATCAACCCGGCGATCACGCATGGCATCGCGCATGAAGTCGGGTCGATCGAACCGGGCAAGTGGGCCGATCTGGTGTTCTGGGAACCGGCGTTCTTCGGCGTGAAGCCTTCGTTGATCGTCAAGGGCGGGATGATCGCGCTGGCGCAGATGGGCGACCCGAACGCATCGATTCCGACGCCGCAGCCGGTGCATTACCGCGAGATGTTCGCCACGCGCGGCGGCGCGCTCGGCAAGACATCGCTCACCTTCGTCTCGCAAATGGCGATGGAAGCGCGTATCGCGGATCGCTATGGATTGTCGAAGCAAGTCGTCGCGGTGAAGAATTGCCGGTCGGTGAAAAAGTCCGACATGATCCACAATGCGTGGCAACCGTCCATCAACGTCGATCCGCAGACCTATCAGGTGATCGCTGACGGACAACTGCTCACCTGCGATCCCGCCACCGTGCTGCCGATGGCGCAACGCTATTTTCTGTTCTGAAGCCATGCGTACCATCGATAAACGTCTTACCGCGAAGCTCGCACCGGTTCTTGTCAAACGCGCGCCTACTCTGACGCTTGCATTCGATGCGCGTTGCAAGAGCCGTCTTGCCGCGACGCTCGACAATGGCGAGGAAGTCGCATTGGTGATGCCGCGTGGCACCGTCCTCGCGGATGGCGACATGCTCGTCGCAGACGATGGCGGGTTCGTGCGTATCGTCGCGGCGGCGGAGGATGTGCTGGTTGTGCGTGCGCCGAGCGTGCGTTTGCTGACGCGCGCTGCTTACCATTTGGGTAATCGGCATACGCCGGTGGAAGTCGGCGCGGAGTATCTGAAGCTCGAAGCCGATCCGGTGCTCGAGGACATGCTCAAGCGTTTGGGATGTCTCGTCGCGCACGAATCGCAGCCGTTCCAGCCGGAAACGGGTGCATATGGCGGCGGACATAAGCACGGGCATGACGAAACGTTCAGCGAAGACTATGCGCTGGCGCAGAAGGTGTTCCACGAACATCACGACCACGACCACGACCACGATCATTCGTCCTGCGGTCACGATCATCATCACCACGATCACGATCATGGACATGCGCATCGCTGAACTCACGGCGCTGCTGCATCTTGCCTCGCCTGCGCTGCCGATCGGCGCGTTCAGCTATTCGCAAGGACTGGAAGCGGCGATCGAGCACGGCCTGATTCACGATGGCGACAGCGCGCGCGTGTGGATCGAAAGTGGTCTGACGCATGTGCTCGCACGCGGGGAATTGCCGATGCTCGCGCATATGATCGAACACTGGCGCGCGCATGATGCAAATGCCATCGCCGCCTTGAACGATGACTACCTCGCCAGCCGCGAGTCCGCCGAACTGCGACGCGAAACCGAGCAAATGGGATGGTCGCTCGCGCAGCTTTGCGCATCGCTCGAATGGGGCGATGCGGCGCGGCGTATGACGTTGGCATCGCTTAAACCGATCGCACAGCCGACGGCTTTCGCCTTCGCCGCGTTCGCTCACGATGCCGCCGTCGATGCCACGCTCGCAGCCTATGCCTTCAGTTGGGTCGAGAATCAGGCTGCGGCTGCGTTGAAAGCCGTGCCGCTCGGACAACTTGCGGGCCAGCGAATCATCGTCGCCTTGCGCGCGCCGATCGATGATGCGGTTCAGCGCGCACTCGCCACATCGGCCGATGAAATCAATACGTTCGCACCGCATTTGGGCTTGCTGTCCGCGCGGCATGAATCGCAATACTCACGACTTTTCCGCTCCTGATACGCCCTATGAACGCTCCTGTTTATTCCGCCGCCGCGCGACGCACCAAGAAACTGCCACCGTTGCGCGTGGGTGTCGGCGGGCCGGTCGGCTCCGGCAAGACCACGCTGCTCGAAATGCTCTGCAAGGCGATGCGCGATAAGTACGACCTCGTCGCCATCACCAACGATATCTATACGAAGGAAGATCAGCGCCTGCTGACCGTGGCGGGCGCATTGCCGGCGGAACGCATCATGGGCGTGGAAACGGGCGGCTGTCCGCATACCGCCATCCGTGAGGATGCGTCGATCAACCTTGAGGCAGTGGACCGCATGGTGTCGAAGTTTCCGGATGCGGATATCGTGTTTATCGAATCGGGTGGGGATAATCTGGCGGCTACGTTCAGTCCCGAGCTGTCCGATTTGACGATCTATGTGATCGATGTGGCGGGTGGGGAAAAGATTCCGCGCAAGGGCGGACCGGGAATTACCAAGTCGGATTTGCTGGTCATCAACAAGACGGACCTTGCGCCTTATGTCGGCGCGAACCTCGACATCATGGCAAGCGATGCGAAAAAGATGCGCGGGGAAAGGCCGTTTGTGATGTGTAACCTCAAGGCGCTGGATGGGTTGGATGCGGTGATCGGGTTTATCGAAAAGAAAGGTTTGCTGCTGGCATAAGCTCGACGGCGAGCCTGTCAGATTTTCCGTGTGCCGAGGTCATGAGACGATAAGGGAAATACCGTTTTATGACCGAAGCAACTGTGACAAAAAAGCTCAAACCTCCGAAAGCACCGAAGCTGTTTTCCGATGAACTGATTGACCAATTGCTGGCGCAAGTCCAGGGCAAGGATGCCGAGTCGGTACTAGGCGAATCGGGGCTGGCCGGCCAGCTCAAGAAGCGCCTGGCCGAGCGTATGCTTGCCGCCGAGCTCAGCCACCATCTGGAAAGCGAGACCGAGCAGGGCAAGGCTGGCAACCACCGCAATGGCACCAGTCCCAAGACCGTGCTGACGCCCAACGGCGAG
>NZ_JAQFVG010000272.1 GCF_029439455.1 Caballeronia sp. BR00000012568055
CGGGGTTTGGTAAAACCCCATTGCCTCGGTAAGGATGTGGAAATGGAAAGGACTGGTTTGAAAATTTCGGCTGATGAGTTCCTATTCGGCCGAGGGTTGAAGTTGGAAGATTATTTCATTGAACAAAGCCCGGTGTCCGAAATGCTTTGTTATAGGAACGCGGAAGGGCGCGAGTTCGATTTGCCGATAAATGATTCTGAGCTATCCGCGGCCGTGCTCACTCGTTTGAAAAGCTTAGGGGTTCGTATAGTGAGACTAGGCTAATCAATGCACCAAGGGCCGCGTTTGCGGCCCTTAGTGTTGTTACTCGCAGGTGATGGTGAGTTTGCCGTGCTCAACGGCGACTTTTACACGCTGCCCGGCGTGAAACCCGGCGTGCTCGATCCATCGTCCGGCAAGTCTGATCCACGGAAAGAAAGGCGGATCAGTGCGTTTCTTGAAGGGTTGGATCGGAGTGCGGCTATCACGCCGGGATTGCTGAATGGTCACGAACCGTTCAGAAACGGTTGGACGTGCTTTAAGATTGGCGTTAGCTGCCATATCAACTCCTGAGGCCAATCGATGAGTGGTCAGCGGCGCGCGAGTGCCGGTAACCCTCACGGGCCGCGCTTCTTCGAACGCTGCTACGTTTGTTTCACCTTCCTTCGCAACTGACTGCGCTCGATGAACGCATCGATCAGTTGCAGAATCTGCCGCTTCTCAGTGGCATCGAGTTTCTCTATTTGCTGCAAGCGCCGTTCGAGGCGTGAGGTTCCGACCTTTGCAGGGCGTCGCGGCTGTGCGGTGCCCAGCAGCACATCCGCTGATATGCCGAGTACCTTCGCCATTTCTGGCAGCAGGTGCGCGGGCGGCATGGCGTCGGGCGCTTCGTAGTAGGCAATCATGCGCTGTGAGACGCCGATCGCGGCAGCAAATTCCACTTGTGTGTAACCCGCATCCTTGCGCAACTTCGCCAGCCGTGGCCCGAAGTCGGCGGAGGATGTATTGCGTTGTTTGAGCATGATCGCACCATCGGATGAGACTTGATGCGGCGATGGTATGAACGAAGCCTTTGAAATCTATCAGCAGAATTGTATCGACGGCCAAACGCAGTTTTGTCCATGGCGCGGCGGCCAAATCGAATGCGACAATAAAGTTCACTTGCCGGAGTAAGAAAAATATGCCGCACGCCCCGCAATTACTCGCCTTCGCTCTCGTATCGATTGGTATGGCGCTTACGCCGGGACCGAACATGGTGTATTTGATTTCACGTTCGATTTGTCAGGGCCGCGTCGCCGGTCTCATATCGCTTGGTGGCGTGGCGCTTGGCTTCGTGTTTTATATGCTAAGCGCAGCATTTGGCATTACCGCTTTGCTGATCGCTATTCCCTTTGCCTATGACGCTTTGCGTTTCGGCGGCGCGCTTTATCTCCTTTGGCTCGCGTGGCAAGCAATAAAACCCGGCGGACGCTCACCGTTCCAGGTGCGCAATCTACCCGCCGATAGCCCGCGCAAACTCTTCACGATGGGCTTCGTCACCAATCTGCTGAATCCGAAAATTGCGGTGCTGTACCTGTCGTTGCTGCCGCAATTTATCGATCCCACGCGCGGCAGCGTGCTTGGACAATCGCTGGTGCTGGGTTCAGTACAGATTGCCTTGTCGATATCGATCAATTGCCTGGTCGCGATGACGGCGGGCACGATCGCCATATTTCTCGCGAATAAGCCTAAGTGGTTGCTGATTCAACGCTGGCTGATGGGCACCGTGCTGGCAGGTCTCGCGCTAAGAATGGCGACGGAAGCGCGTCGATAAAATAAGGGCTGGCTTTGTCTTTGCTACGCAGTCAAGGTCCCTGCAAAGCAGAGCTAAAGATGCCAACCTTGCGCCTGATCCTTGGCGACCAGCTTAACCCGCAACATAGCTGGTTCGCCACGCGCGATTCCAACGTGCACTACGTCATGATGGAAGTGCGTCAGGAAACGGATTATGTGCTGCATCACGCGCAGAAAATCATCGCGATTTTTGCAGCCATGCGCCATTTTGCGGATGCGTTAAGCAAGAAGGGCCATCGCGTTCACTATCTGTCCATCGACGATAAGCAAAACGAGCATTCGATTCCCGCGAATCTCGACGCGCTTATTCAACGCTATAAAGTCGATCGATTCGAATATCAGGCGCCCGACGAATGGCGGCTCGATCAGCAACTCGCGCGCTATGCGAAAGCCTTGCCGATCGACACCGCAATGCACGATTCCGAGCATTTCTACACCGCACGCGATGAAACCGCACGCTACTACAGCGACCACGGCCACAAGCAATGGCTGATGGAACATTTCTATCGGCATATGCGAAAACTGCATGGCGTGCTGATGGAAACCGAAGACCGGCCCGCAGGCGGTCAGTGGAATTTCGATCACGATAATCGCAAGGCATGGCACGGTACGCCGGCAGCGCCCGATGATTTACGCGCGCATCGCCATAACCATCAAGCGCTGTGGAAGCAAATTGTCGATGCGGGCGTAAAGAGTTTTGGCACGCCGCATGAATCGCACATACCGTGGCCGCTCGATCGCGCCGAAGCGCTTAAGCAACTCGAACGTTTTATCGATGAAGCCTTGCCGAATTTCGGTGCATGGCAGGACGCAATGAGCACGCACGAGCCGCGTTTGTTTCACTCGCTGCTTTCGTTCGCGCTCAATACGAAAATGTTGAATCCGCGCGAAGTGGTGGACGCGGCGGAAGAGGCGTATCGCGCGCATAAAGCGGATTTGCCCGCGGTCGAGGGCTTCATCAGGCAGATCATTGGTTGGCGTGAATATGTGCGCGGTGTGTATTGGGAGAATATGCCGCGCTATGCCGAGAAGAACGTGTTCCGCCATAGAAAGCCACTGCCCGCATGGTTCTGGACGGGCGATACCAACATGCGTTGTCTCGCGCACGCGGTCGGGCAATCGCTGGATGAGGCGCATGCGCATCATATTCAGCGGCTGATGATTATCGGCAATTTCGCTTTGCTGGCGGGGCTTTCCGTGCAGGAAGTCTGCGACTGGTACTTAGGCGTTTATGTCGATGCCTTTGAATGGGTCGAGTTGCCAAATACGCTAGGCATGAGTCAGTTTGCCGATAACGGATTGATGGCGAGCAAGCCGTATGTATCGAGCGCGGCGTACATCGACAGGATGAGCGATTACTGCAAGGACTGCGCGTACGACAAAAAGAAGCGTACGGAAGACGGTGCCTGTCCGTATAACGCACTCTATTGGGATTTCTTTGCGCGTAACGAGGCTAAGCTTGGACGCAACCATCGGCTAACGATGGTTTATAAGCAACTCGAACGTATGCCCGAAGAGGAACGCGCGGCTATTGCCAAGAAAGCGCGCGCGTTGAAGTCGGCCTTAGACGATCTTTAGTGCTCCGCAATAGCTACGTCGCGTTCAACTGCGTGATACGCGTCGCCATTCTGCGCACCAAACGCAAGCGCAAAACTCGATGCCTGTTTGCCAACCGTGCGAAGTTGTTCCACGACCTTCGGGTCGGAGCACGTATCGGCGGATTCGAAGCGTGTTTCCAGCGTGTTGATGGTCGCGCCGAACGGTGTCGGCCAGCCGCGCAAGGCGTGCACGATCGATCGCAATGAGGTGAGCACGGTACCTGCTGCCTGCCATCCATAAGCCGTCACGATACTGCCAACCGCGCGTCCATCGAGATAGGGACGCTCGTCCTGACGCAATGCTTCCAGCGTATCGAGCGCGTTCTTTACCAGCCCGGAAATGCCGCCGTGATAACCCGGCGTCGCGATGATGAGCGCATCCGCCGCGCGCACGGCCTCGATCAGTTCATGCTGCTCGTCGGTCAGCGTGCCCGATTCGGGCGCGTAATGCGGCAGGCTATGCAGAAACGCGCCGCCGAACAACTGCACGCGCGCGCCGGCTTCCTTTGCGCCGCGCAGCGAAAACGCGAGCGCGCGTTCGGTCGAGGATTCCGGCCGCGTCGTGCCACCGATACCGACGACCAGCGGCGCACGCGATGAATGGCTTCGGGACAAGATTGCTACTCCTTGAATATTGGGCGGCCGCATCTCGCTTAGCTAAGCCTTTTAGCTAAGCGAGACTAAGCGAGACTAAGCGAGACGCGGCTTGAGATCGATTATCTTAGCGAGCGAACGCGCGCGTTTGAACGCATTTATTCCGCTAAGGATATTCAATCGGCGCTTATTTAGATCAGGGAGAAGTCGAATCGGCGCGCGCGGGCGGGACGCTTTGCGGCGCACATTGTTCGATGATGAACGCGTCGTCATCCGCCAGCGTTTCGGCATGATCCGCCACTGCATGGCTGCGCCGCCAACTTGCGGGCGGCATGCCGAACTCACGTTTGAACGCGCGATTGAAAGCCGCTTCCGACTCGTATCCTACGTGCTCCGCAATCGCCGCGAGCGACCGCGTGCCGTTGCGCAACTCTTGCGCCGCGATCTGCAATCGCCAGCGCGCGAGATATTGCATCGGCGGCTGGCCGAGTAATTGCGTAAAGCGCTGCGCCAGCGCTGAACGCGATAAGCCGACCTTGCGGGCGATTTCATCGACAGTCCAGTTGTGGGCAGGTTGCGCGTGCAACATGGCCAGTGCGCGGCCCACGAAGCGATCGGCCACGCCTGCGAGCCAGCCGCGCCGATCCTCCGGCAAGGCATCGATACAGCGTCGCACCGCTTCCACGAACAGCAATTCCGATAAGCGCGCCAGCACGATCGCGCTGCCCACGCGTCCCTCGGCCGCTTCCACCGCCGCGAGTCTGAGCGACGATTCGAGCCACGCGGATTGTGGATCGTTGCGCATATCGACCTTGAACAGACGCGGCAGCGCGGATAAAACCGGGTTGGTCAGCGTATCGTCACAGCCGAGAAATCCGCAGATGAGTCGCGTGCGCGGTTCGCTGCCGCCGCCGTAATCGAGCTTCATTACATCGCCCGGTGATGTACGCAGATAAGTCGATACCAACACTTCCGCAGGCGCAGGTTGATGTTCGAGCGAACTGCCCATCAGGTGCGCTTCGCCTTGCGGCACGACCAGCAATTCACCTGCATCGACACGAATGGCGGACGCAAGATCATCCGACAGCGCGGCCCAACAACTTCCTTCGGTGACCAAATGATAAGACACGATGCGTTCCGCGCGCGGCAGCAAGGTCACGCTCATTTCATGCGATGGCTGACCGACTACGCACCACGGCGAAGTGAATTCGCCATTTAGATAAACCGCGCCGCTTAAGCGCACATGACGCAGTACATCGGAAAGCGCATCCATAAGTCAATCCGGCAGATTCGGCGTCCTGCGCAAAATAACTGGACGCTCGGTCATTCCTTCAAACGGCTTGCGTGCCGATACTAGCACTCACGCACTTTCTCAACAACGAAACGGAGATCGAGATGAGTCAGGCGAATGTGTATCACGG
>NZ_JAQFVG010000273.1 GCF_029439455.1 Caballeronia sp. BR00000012568055
CGTTATATAGGTGGGTAAGGAGAACCAGTAGCTCCCTAATTCCATGACATTCATCTCTGTCGAGTCGATAAGAATCACCTGATCTACTCGAAGTCGCCTTTGGGACGAGATTGCCAGAATCCCATTCAATATGAATGCTTCTGTTAAAAAGGTTGCTCAGAGTGGCTTCGACCATAATCCTAATATCTGGTCGCTCTTCTAGCAGAATGAAGGTGTCTAACCCCGAACCTTGCGTAGTTCCTATCGATTTAAATTGTGGAAACCAGCCTTTCTGAAAACCTGACGCCAACTGATCTCCGAATATGCTGGCTGTCGCCGAAACGCCCATACCTGATAACCTATCGGTACCGAGAAGGCGTGAGTTCGGCAGAACCGCCCTGAGTGATTGGGCGAAGCGCGATTTTCCGCTACCGTTCGGGCCAACCAGAAAATTAATGAAGCCGATCCTGCTCCGGTTGAAGTGACCACCGACCCAGGGTTTAGGAAGCGAAAAGTTGATTGGTAATTCGATCACGGTT
Organism: Caballeronia sp. BR00000012568055; assembly: GCF_029439455.1. Classification (GTDB taxonomy): domain Bacteria; phylum Pseudomonadota; class Gammaproteobacteria; order Burkholderiales; family Burkholderiaceae; genus Caballeronia. The sequence continues at coordinate 519 of NZ_JAQFVG010000273.1, forward strand.
ATTTACGATTTTAAGTTGAATTCAATAAACAACGGCGGTAACTGTAGATCAAAAATGCCACCTCGTCGACATATCGCTGCGATCAATGTTATGAGGGGGCGTCGGTAAGATTGCCGCTAGAGACCGGTCATTGGCCGCCGGTTCAGTCGACCGGCCGCTCCGGGTCGATATTACTCACTCATCGACGGTCAATGCAGCGAGGTAACTCCGCTATCGAAGCGGCACTAACCGATGCCGAACTATTGCGCGGTCTTTCAGGCTTGTAGATCTAAAAGCGGCAGCGCTGCTCTTTTCAACGGTTCGGTCTGTCTTGCGCCCACAAGAAATTAACGCGGCGACGGGCAATTAGGAACACATTCTCAATCAATAAGCCATTCCTCAGCACGCTGTGCTGCCGATGTTGTTTCGGTTCCGAAAGTCATCGCAGACAAATGACGGCGCGCGTACTGCAGCGCATCGGCGAAACCACGCATGGTCTGCGTCGTTGGCCGGTCGTCGAGTCGACGGCGTTCGATGGCCCGCGCCACGGACCGCTCGATCATCGCGGTCTGCCCATCGATATAGGTGATGCACAATTCCGCGAGCACCCGCGACAGGCATCCGATCGCAAGCAGCGCGGGCGCGATGGCGATGGTCCGATAACCTTCTTCGGGAAGCATCGATAGCGCGTGGCGCGGGCTGGGGAAATCGCGCAACAAGCCATCGAAAACCGCAGTGCTCCATATCTCGCGTTCGATCTGCAATGCCTGCCGTCTCCGCTGCATGGCGTCGCGGGCGTTTGCATCAATTATTTCGATACCGCGCAACAGCAACGCGCCTTCGTCTTCACCCGGCTTGATGCATTGCTCGCCAATCCAACCCGCGCCGCGCGATCTTTGCGCAAGCACCGCATGTTGCAGGTCATCGGTCACGAGCGGATCGAGCGGCACCGCGATGCACTGATCCGGCTTGCCCCGCGCATGCAGGCTGCACAACCCGTTCTCCATCAGCGCGGGACAGCGCGCGGTGGAAGCGTAGTCGAACGCGAGCGTGGTGACGATGATGGCATTCGCGTCATCGACCACAAACGCATGCGGCGGTGGGACCGCGTGATATCGAACGCGTCCGATTGCGATGCACCCGATGAACACATCGCGAAACCGGAACAGTTCGCGGATCGACAAGGCAGGCGGGCTGTTGCAGCACTTGCCGCATGCGGTGCATTCGAACGAATACGCGTTCACCAGGGCCGCCGCACCGAATCCTGATACTGCGTAAAGATGAAATGCGCGACGTCATCGGAATGGTAAGCGCGGATTAGTTGAGCGACCCACGCGGACTTCGTGTCGCTCGTGCGCACGGCGAGCACATGCTGATAGGGCGAGCGCGCGTCTTCGATGCCGATGCTGTCGCGCCCCGGCTTCAGCGCGTGGCGCGCAGCGTAATCAGCATTCATAGCGACAATGCCTGCTGTGTCGAGCGCGTCATACAGTTTCGCGCGCTCCACGCGGCGTATTTTCAGATCGAGGCGATTGCTGCTGATATCGGCGAGCGCAGGATGCAGGCCTGCACGGTCGTCCAGCGTAATGAGTGTGTAGTTTTGCAGCAGGATCAGCGCGCGTGCCGTGCCCGCTGCATCGGAGGGAATGGCGATGCTTGCGCCGCGCGGCAGCGAGGCCATCGACGTGAGCTTGCGCGAGTAGAGCGCCATCGGCAAAGTGACGGTTGCGGCGACGCTTTGGATCGCGTAGCGCTGGCGCGTGCTGTGGGCGATGAGGCTCGCTTCGTCTTCGGCGCTCGCGGCATCGATTGCACCGCTGGCGAGCGCGGCGTCGATGCGCGCGGCATCGTCAAATGTGACGATCTCGAGCGGCAAGCCTTGTTTCACAGCGACCTCGCGCACCTGAGCCACGACCGACGCTTCCTCGCCCGGCATCACGCCGATACGTATCGGCTTGTCCGTAGCATGCACGCCCGTCACGAAACAGACGGCCGCCAGCAAAAAGCGCGAGCGCATCAACCCTCCCGCGCCACAGTACGAAAGCCGATATGCGATGCCGGCAAATCCGCTTCCTGCTGCTCCCGCGACGACGCGCGGTATCGCACGCAATAGTCCTGCGCGCACAGAAACGAGCCGCCTTTGATGACCATTGCGGTGTCGTGCCTGCGCGCCGGAACCACCGCAGCAGTGTCGCCGTTCGAATGCGGCTGGCGCGGGCCCGTGTACGGGTCTTTGGTCCATTCCCATGCATTGCCGATCATGTCGTAGAGCCGGAAGTCGTTCGCGGCATAGCAGCCTACGGGTGACAAACCCGCGTGACCGTCTTCGGCGGAATTCAGCACCGGAAATACGCCCTGCCAGTAGTTCGCCGATGGCTTGCCCTGCGCGTCGCGCGGTGCGGCGTCGAGCTGCGCGCCTTCGCGGCCCGCTTTGCCCGCAAACTCCCATTCCGCTTCGGTCGGCAGATCGCGGCCGAGCCAATGCGCGTAGGCGAGGGCATCGGCGAGCGTGACCATCGTCACGGGTTCGTTTTCGTGACCCTTCCACGTGCTCGACGCGCCGCGCGGATGCTTCCACGATGCCCCCTTAACCCACGACCACCATGCGAGATCGCGTGCGTTCATCTCTTCGCGCGTCGGCACGTGAAACACCACCGCGCCGCCCTGACGCTCGGCCTCGGTCACATAAGCGGTGGCATCGACGAAAGCGGCGAATTGCGCGTTGGTGACATCGGTCTGATCGATCCAGAACGCGCCGACTTGTGTCCTGCCATCGCCGACGGGACGCTCATCCTCATAACCCCGCCTGCTGCCGAAGATGAACTCGCCGCCCCGCAGATGCACCATGCCCGCATGCGGATCGTCGCGCCACTTTGCGGGAATGCCCGAGTAGCGTTCGCATTGCTGCTCGGAGCCGAGCGGCGCGAGCGAGCGCGTGAAGTTGCGCGGATCGAAACCGTGTTGGTCGTTGACGGCGAGCGCTGCGCCGAAGCCCGCCGCGAACAAGGCTGCCACCACACCGGCCGCGCCGATGAACCGCCATCGCTTGTTCATCGCGTGCTCAGTAATAGCCTTTCGGACGCAAGGGCTCGACACCGCCCACCGACGTCATATAGCTGTTCCATTGCTGCACGAGCGAATCGATGACCGATGGATTCTGCGTCGATACGTCATTGTTCTCGCCACGGTCCGCCTGGAGATCGAAGAGTTGCCAGTGACCATCGACAGGCCCGCTCGGCGGCTCGGTCCACAGCGCCTTCCAGCGGCCATCGGCGCTGCGCAGATAACCGCGGCCATAGGCTTCATCACCGAACGCGGCGGTGTGCACTTCGCCGGTGGCATCGCCCTTGAGCAGCGGCAGCATCGACTGGCCCGTCACCGGATACACATAACGATTGTTGTAGACCACCTTGCCCTTGTTCGAATCGACACCCGTCAACGCATTGATCGATGCCGGTGCGGCCTGCGCCGGCGGCGTGATCTGCGCCACCGCGAGGAAAGTCGCGGTGTTGTCGGTCACGTGCGTGAAGGCGCGCAAGGTCGGCAACTGCGCCGTCTGTCCGGGCAGATGCGCGATCAGCGGAGTCGATACACCGCCTTCGCCAGAGAAGCCCTTGGTCAGGCGGAACGGCGTCGCGCTCACTTCGGCCCAACGCAGACCGTATTGCAGACGCCGCGCGTTCTGCAGACCGTTGTCGGTGCCGAGGGTGGAATAGATCGCGTCGGACGCGTTGGCGGTATCGGTGGCGGTGGGGTCGGCGCCGGAATCGATCGGCCAGCCTTCCGCGCCGTTATCGGACTGGAACAGGATGAACGTGTTGTCGTATTCGCCGATGTCCTTCAGATGCTGGATCAACAGGCCGATGTTGTGATCGAGATTTTCGACCATGCCCGCATAGATCTCCATATAGCGCGCCTGCGCTTTCTTTTCAGCGGCGGACAGGCTGTTCCACGACTTGTTGACGGTGCCGGGACCATAGTCGCTGTAGCCTTGCGCGGCGCTGTGCACAGCGCTGATGTACTTCGCGTTTGCGGTGCCGTTGTTCGCCGTGGCGGGCGTTGAGTTCAACGTCTCCGGCGCGCCCTGATACGGATTGAAATCGGCCGGAATGATGCCGAGCGTTTTTTGCCGTGCGATGCGCGCATTGCGGATCACGTCGTAGCCCGCGTCGTACTTGCCGGCGTAGTTATGCAGATACGGCTCCGGCACCTGCAACGGCCAATGTGGCGAGGTATAGGCGGCGTAGGCGAAGAACGGTTTGCCATCGCCCTTGTTCGAATCGATATAGGCGATCAGCTTCTGCGTGTAGAAGTCGGTCGAGTAGAACACGGCCGGACTGCCACCTGCGCCGCCCGCTTGGCCGGGCTGTCCCGGCTGCACGTACTGACCGTCTTCGGTGTAGTTTTTCGACCCCGCGGGTTCGTGCGCAAAGTGATTGGTCGCCGCGCCGCCGAGCAGCGCGTAGCTATGCTCGAAGCCCCATTGATCCGGTGTCTGCCCGCCGCCCGTCGTACTGCCGACGATGCCCGATCCGATATGCCACTTGCCCGCCATATACGTGTGATATCCGCCGTCCTTCAGCAACTGCGCGACGGAGAGCGAGCGATCGTTCAGATATCCTTCGTATCCCGGCAGGCCTTTGCGTTCGTCGGTGGGCGTGCCCATCGTACCTTCGCCGACAAGGTGATGGTCGGTGCCGGAGATCAGCATGGCGCGCGTGATCGCGCAAACCGTGCCGGTGTGATGGTTCGTCAGAATGCGGCCGGAAGCGACCAACGCATCGAGATTCGGCGTGTTGATCTCGCCGCCGAACGCGTGAATATCGGAATAGCCGAGATCGTCGGCCATGATGTACACAATGTTGGGCCGCTTTGCGGCGACGGGCGTTACCGGCGGGCTGTCATTTGACGAGCCGCAAGAGGCGAGGGTGAAGACGTTGGCGACAGCAAGTGCGATAACAGCGCGGCGGGGTGCAATCGAGCGGGGCAGATTCATTCTGATTATGGCGGTCCGTTGAAAGCGAGCGGCGATCTTAGCAATTGGCTTTCGGGCGCCAAAAGATTGATTTCTGCTTTACTTTTGCCCGTAAAAGATTTGAGAGGTCAGGGCGCTGCAACGGGTGCCCAGCCAATTTTCCAACAGGACTCAGAGCGGCCGGAACGGCGCGCGCGAATGGGATTGGAGCCGATTGTTCAACGTGTCCGACAAGGTTACGAGCCGCGCACATTCGCTGGATGTCAGCGCTGAAGTCAGACGTTGATAAGCATCTTTGATGCATGGCTCGGCCGTATCCAGCAACGCGATGCCCGCAGTGGTCAGCTTCAGGCAAACACCGCGTCGATGATCGACATTCTCACGGGTGAGCATGGCTTGCGCTTCCAAGCGTCGCTCGATGCTGGGATGAGCGTTGATCACTGTCAGCACGAAGAGCTGTTCGGGTGTGATGCCAATGCCTGCACAAGCGCTTTTGAAGATAGCGATAAAAAGTCTGGTGCGTTTGCCGCAGCCAGAAGCCAGGGCGTGCGTAAAGCGGGGCAAGCCGCCGTCCGGCGATTCTGGTCCTGCCGCCAGCAGACTTCTTCTGTTTCCGTTTAGCGCCTGCAGCATCGATTGGATTCGTAACCGTGAGCGTCGGCGAAATAGACCATTCTGAAAATAGTCCGCTGACCAATACCGCTAAATGATGGCTGGCGGGATTAAGTATGTGATACTTATGAAAAGTTGATCATATTAGTTATAGAAATTAATCCAAGCGTTATCGCGCAGTGTTCTTGGTTTGCGGATCGCTCACAGCCATTTGCTTCTCGTATTGAGAAACTAGTACTCCTCTAGTAGCTGATCGGAGAGGATGTTGTTGCATCAACCATTGATGCTTACCCGATTCAATTTCGAAACGCAGCCCGGTTAGTTTCGCTACGCCCTGTTCAAGATGCGAGAGACGTCGGCACGCTTGCCGCGCCAAAGCGCCTGGATATCAAGGATTCGATTGCATTCTCGGATGAAGACGCTGGACGATGTCTCGGCGATTAAACGAATTCAGGCTTTCGCCAGGGTTCACGAATAGATAATTTGCACTCCGTTTGAAGCTAGCCACGTTGCAAAATCTTCCCCCAATCCCGCGTCGGTAACTAAATAGTCAACGCGGTCCATCGCGCCAAATGTCGCGAAGTCTCTTCTTCCGAACTTTTTTGAGTCGGCAAGCAAATACACTGTCTTGGCGGCATCGATCATCGCTCGCTTCACGTGCAAATCGATGAAGTCGGGGTATGAAATGCCGGATTCCATCGACACGCCTCCCGCTGCTAGAAACAGCTTATCGACAAACATTCCCTCGAAAAACATGGAAGCCTTTTCACCCGATACCGCAACGGTTTCTGCCTTAAAAACTCCGCCCGTTAGCATGACCTGATTGGACGGCTCCGCACCAAGCAGGATTGCGATATTCAAAGCGTTAGTCACAACGCGCAAGTTCTGACGATCTACCAAATTTTTCGCGAGTTCGGTCGCGGTCGCACCACAATCGAGGATCACGGAATCGCCGCTTTCAATAAGGCTCGCTGCGCGTTTGCCTATCAGCGCCTTCTCTACGCTGGTCGGCAACTGAGGGATTACATTGGCGCGTCGCGAATGCTCCGGTTGAACAGACTTAAGACGCACGTTTCCATGGACGCGCTCCACGGATCCAAGCCGCTGCAGTTCATCAATATCCTTGCGGATGGTGGGCATTGACACGCCGAATTCGCTAGAAAGCTCCGAAAGCTTCACTAGCTTCGCCGCCTGCACGCGCTCGAGGATTCTTTCTGTTCTGGTCCGTTGATCCATTTCTATTTCCCAGCGGCGCGCTGCACAAGTGCGAGCCAATAGTTCGTATTCTGCCTCATTCAACCGATCTGAGAACGCAGCTCAGTACTTACCCTGTCAGCATCAATTTCCTTTTGACTTTCTAAAGAAAGTAAAAGAAACTTTCGAACAAGCAAACAGGAAGTCTGGGAGCAGGAATGGAAAACCCCTTCAAGCAGTCCGGCGACGCGCTTCATCGCCGGGCCCAAGAGATCCGCAAGAAGATCTGCGTGATGAACGCCACCGCCAAGAGCGGCCATACGGGTGGCGACATGTCGGAGGCGGATATTCTCGCGGCGCTCTATTTTCACGTGCTCCGTTATGAGATCGACGCGGCGAGCGCCGCGCACACCAACGTGCGCTGGCACGACGAGTTCGTGCTGAGTAAAGGGCATGGCGTCGGCGGTCTGTATTCCTGCTTCGCGGAACTCGGCTGGCTCGAAGACCGCGAGTTGCTCACTTATCTGAAGGACGATTCGCGTCTGCCGGGGCATCCCGTGCGGCAGAAGCTACCCGGCTGGGTGACCGTGAACACGGGCGGTCTCGGCCACGGCTTCCCGATCGCGGCAGGTCTCGCGATGGCCAAGCAGCGCCATGCGTCGAAGCAGGACAACGCGTCCGCCAACACCGGTCGCGTGTTCGTCCTGACCGGCGACGGCGAACTCGAAGAAGGCTCCAACTGGGAAGCCGCGATGGCCGCCGCGCACTTCGAGTTGTCGAACCTCGTCGTGATCGTGGACCGCAACCGGCTTCAGCTTGCCGACTTCACGCACAACATCATGGATCTCGACCCGCTCGACGAGAAACTCCGTGCTTTCGGTTTCGAAGTGCACGACGTGAACGGAAACCAGGCCGACTCCATTTGGAAACTATTGGAAAGTCTCGACTACGGCAACAGAAAGCCGAAGGCGGTGATCGCGCACACCATCAAGGGCCGTGGCGTGTCGTTCATGGAGAACCAGCCGGCGTGGCATCACAAGTTCCCCGACGAAGCACAACTCGAACAGGCGCTCAAGGAGCTGGACCATGCGTGAACTCGCTGACTTGCGCGACGGCGTGGTGAGCGCCATCAGCCGTCTGACGGCGGCCGGGCAGGACATCATCGTGATGGTGGCCGATTCCACCTCCACCTCGAAGATCGGACCGTATCTCGAAAGCTATCCGGAACGCGTCATCAACGTGGGTATCGCGGAGCAGAACATGGTGGGCATGGCCGCGGGCATGGCGCTCGGCGGGCATATCGTGTTCACCGCGAACGCGGCGCCGTTTCTGGTCGGGCGCGCCAACGAGCAGGTGAAGAACGACGTCTGCTACAGCGGCACCAACGTGAAGATGCTCGGCCTCAACGCCGGTGTCGCCTACGGCCCGCTCGCCTCGACGCATCATGCAATTGACGATATCTCGATCATGAGCGGCTTTGGCAACGTCCAGATTCTCGCGCCGTGCGACGAGGTGGAGGCCGCGCAGATGATCGACTACGCGGCGTCGGTAGACGGACCTGTCTACATCCGCCTCGACAACGCGAAATTTCCGGTGGTGCACGACAAGTCGTACCGCTTCGAGCCGGGCCGCCCGAACGTGCTGATCGAAGGCTCGAAGGTCGCGGTCATCGCGCTCGGCTCGGTCGTCGGCGAAGCGCTCGAAGCCTGCGAGACGCTGCAAAAGGAAGGCGTGCTCGATCCCACGCTGGTGAATCTCTCGTCGCTGCGCCCGCTGAATCAGGACGCGCTCGCCTCGATCATCCAGCGCCACGACGCGGTCGTCACCGTCGAGGAGCACTCGCTGCACGGCGGCATCGGCGCGATGGTCGCGGTGCTGATGGCGCGGCGTCAGATGCATCGGCGCCTGTCGATGCTCGGCATCACCGAGGGCGAGTTCGCGAAGTACGGTACGCGCAAGGGCATCCGCAAACACTACGGCATCGACGCGGCGGGTATCGCGGATGCCGTGCGTGCTCAGTGCGCGCAATAAACACGCGCAATAAACACGTGCAATAAACAAGCGCCAAAAAAATAGGAGACACCAGATGGGCACTCAGTACGACATGTCGCTGCGTCACGGCGTGGACTTCGAGTTCCGGCTCGACGGCAAGATCGCGGTGGTGACGGGCGGCCTCGGCGGTATCGCCATGGCGACCAATGCCGCGCTGATCGCGAAGGGCGCGCGCGTCGCGATCCTGTATCCGGATTTCGAGGAGCCGCGCGTCACCGCCGCGATCGAACAGCTCGGCGCGGACAAAGCGTGCGCCTTCGCGTGCGATGTCGCCAACGAAGCGGATGTGGAGCGCGCCATGCAGGCCGCGCACGCGCATTTCGGCGATCTGCATCTGCTCGTGAACGCGGCGGGCTGCATCACGCTCACGCCCGCGGTGGATATCGGCTTCGACGAATGGCAGCGCCAGATCGGCGTGAATCTCACCGGCCCGTTCCTGTGCTCAAAGCACTTCGCGCGCATCGTGCTGGCGAGCGGGCATGGCGGCAAGGTCGTCAATATCGCCTCGCAGGCGGCCACCGTCGCGATCGACCAGCATTGCGCCTACACCTCTGCAAAAGCAGGGCTGATCGGCATGACGAAGGTGCTCGCGAAGGAGTGGGCGGCGCGCGGCATCACGGTCAACACGGTATCGCCCACCGTCGTGCTCACGCCGATGGGCGCGGCCGCGTGGGAAGGCGAGAAGGGCGAGAACATGAAGAAGCTGATTCCCGTGGGACGCTTCGCCTATACCGACGAGATCGCCGCCGCGATTCTCTTTCTGCTGTCCAACGGCGCGGACATGATTACCGGCGCCGACATCATGATCGATGGAGGCTACACGATCGCCTGAGCACGCCACGCCTTTCAGATAAGACCAATTCAACCGGAGACAGGAACATGTGGAAGAAGATTGCAGTCGCATCAGCGGTAGCCGTTTCGTTCGCGGCCGCAGCGCCGACGGTCGCGAATGCCGCAGGCAAGGGCACCATCGCGATTCTCGTGAACGCGCTCGATAACCCGTACTACGCGGCCGAAGCGAAGGGCGCCGACACCGAAGCCAAGAAGCTCGGCTACGACACCATCGTGCTGTCGCACGGCGAGGACGTGAACAAGCAGAACGAACTCGTCAATCTCGTGATCGGCAAGGGCGTGAAGGGCATCGTGCTCGACAACGCCGATTCGAACGCGAGCGTCGCGACGGTCCGCACGGCCGCCGACAAGAAGGTGCCCGTGGTGCTCATCAATCGCGAAATTCCGAAGGACGGCATCGCCATCGCGCAGTTGAGCCACAACAATCTTCAGGCGGGTACAGAAGTGGCGCAACGCTTCGTCGAGGCCATTGGGGAGAAGGGCGAATACGTCGAACTCACCTGCAATCTCGCGGACAAGAACTGCGTGACGCGTTCGCAGGCTTTCCATCAGGTGCTCGACCAGTATCCCGATCTCAAGATGGTCGCGCGTCAGGACGCCAAGGGCGCGCTCCTGCCCGGCAAGCAGGCGATGGATTCGATCCTGCAGGAGCATCCGAACATCAAGGGCGTGATCTGCGGCAACGGTCCGGTCGCGCTCGGCGCGATCGCGTCGCTCGACTCGGCGGGCAAGAAGGAAGTCACGGTGATGGGTATCGACGGCAGCAACGACGAACGCGACTCCGTGCTCGCGGGCAAGCTGAAGGCCACCGTCATGCTGCAGGCGCAGGGCATCGCGATCCACGGCGTCGATCTGCTCGACAAGTACATCACCACCGGCAAGACGGGCGAACCGGAGCGCCAGTTGACGCGCGGCATTCTCATCACAAAAGATAACGCGTCGCACGTCAAGGACTTCTACTACAACAAGTAAGGCAGCACGCACCGAGCGGGCGCGGCGCGTGTCGCGCCCGTGCAAGACTTGTCATGTGAGGTCGTAATGCTTCAATCTCTTCCAGCCGCGCGGCGCGCGCTCATGGCGCTCGGCATCGCGAGTCTCGCCGCGTGTCATGTCGTGACCGACAAGGAACTCGCGGATATCCGCAGCCAGGGCCAGCACAAGGGCCCGGACGCCGCAAAGATGCTGAGCGACCAGCTCATTCCTTACGCGGACAAGCAGGCGAAGCCCGCCGCGCAGGTGATCGGCGCGCTCAACCAGAATTTCGACGATGCCTGCAAGCAATACGGCTTCCGTCAGAGCAATGCGTTCCCGTGCAATTTCTGGCTGCGCGTGCAGGGCAAGGTGACGAAGGTCGACGATACTTCGCGCGTCGGCAAGACCTATGTGGAAGTCGCGCCCGTGAGCGGCGCAGACCCCGTGCAGGTCGTGCTCGAAACCGGCCCGGTCGTGATCGGCACCGGCGTGCGCGATGGCTTCCCCGGCGTCAAGTACAGCGATTTCGACGACCAGACGCGCTTCGCCGCGTTCGGCCAGGAACTCAACAAGCTCGTCGTTTCGAAGGCGCAGTCGACGAAGCTCAAGGTGGGCGACAGCGTGGACGTGGCGGCGGTCTACAGTAGCTGGAGCGAACCGACGGGCGAGATCCGCGCGATTCCGGTGGCCTGGAAATGAATAGTCCGCGCACGATGAACCCCGTCAACGTGATCGAGACGCGCGGCCTGTCGAAGCAGTATCCCGGCACGGCGGCGCTCGTCGAAGTCGACTACAAGGTGCGGCGCGGTAAGGTGAACGTGCTGATCGGCGAGAACGGCGCGGGCAAGTCCACGCTGATGAAGCTGCTCGCGGGCGCGGAAACGCCGACTTCCGGCGAAATCTGGATCGACGACCAGATCGCGCAGATCGCCGATGTGCGCAGCGCGGAAAAGCACGGCATCGGCATCATCTTTCAGGAGCTGAATCTCTTTCCGGACATGACGGTCGCGGAGAACATCTTCGCGGGCAACGAGATTACGCAGTCCGGCGTGATCCGCTCGAAGATGGAAAACCATCAGGCGAAAGTGCTGCTCGAACGCCTGCATATCGCCATCGATCCGCGCACGCGGCTGGGCGATCTGTACGTGGGCCAGCAACAACTGGTGGAGATCGCCAAGGCGCTGTCCAAGCACATCAAGGTGCTCATCATGGACGAACCCACTTCCGCGCTGTCGAAAGCGGAAGTCGAGATTCTGTTCCGGATCATCGCGCAACTGAAGGAAGAAGGCGTGACGGTGATCTACATCTCGCACCGGCTCGAAGAAATCATGGCGATCGGCGACTGCATCACGGTGCTGCGCAACGGCCGGCTGGTGGCCGAGGACGAGATCGCCAACGTCGATATTCCGTGGATCATTGAGGCGATGGTCGGTTCGTCGAAGAAGCGTTTCGCGTTCGAACAGCACGCGATCGGCGCGGAAGTGCTCAGGGTGAAGGATCTCGCGCTCAAGCGTTCGAACGGCATCTACGCGGTGGATCACGTGTCGTTCTCGGTGAAGGCGGGCGAGGTGATCGGCATTTACGGCCTGATGGGCGCGGGACGCACCGAACTGCTCGAATCGATTCTCGGCGCCAATCCGCTCGCGCTCGGCGAGATCGAACTCGCGGGCCGCGCCATCGAGGACATGCCGATTCCGAAGCGCATCGAGGCGGGCGTCGCGCTGGTGCCGGAAGACCGCCAGAAGCAGGGCATGGTGCAGTTGATGACCATTCTCGAGAACATGACGCTTTCCAGCCTGGAGAAGTTCACGCGCCGCTTCGTCGGTGCGCTCACGCGCGATCGTCAGGTCGACGCGGCCGGCGACATCGTGAAGAAACTCGCCATCAAGGCGTCCTCGGTCGATGCGCCCATCACGTCGCTCTCGGGCGGCAACATGCAGAAGGTCGTTATCGGCAAGGCGCTCTTGACCAGACCGAAAGTGTTGCTGATGGACGAGCCGACCCGTGGCATCGACGTGGGCGCGAAAGAGGACGTCTACAAGACGATCAGCCTGCTCGCGCGCTCGGGCATCGCCGTGATCTACGCGACCTCCGAACTCGACGAGGCGATGGCCGTATCCAACCGCGTCTTCGTGATGGCGAGCGGCAAGCTCACCGCGATCATGGAGCGCGCGCAATTCGACAGTGAACGCATCGTGCGCGCTTCGACGCCCGCGACTGCCGTCGTGTGAAGCAACAGAGACCTACACCATGAACACACCCAACAGCAGCAATCCGCCGGTGGCGCCGGTGCACGCGAAGCACAACCGGCAGACCGCCTACATGGCTTCGCGTATCGCGGTGAATGTGCTCAAGCTGCGCATTTTCATCGCGCTGTTCGCGATCGTCATCGTGTTTTCGCTCGCAACCGAGAACTTTCTGTCGACCGGTAACATGCTCATCATGGCAAAGCACGTGACCATCGTCGCGATTCTTTCCATCGGCATGACGCTCGTGATCCTGACTGGCGGGATCGATTTGTCGGTGGGCTCGATCGTCGGCATCAGCGGCATGGCGGCGGGTTATCTGCTGCTCGAAGGCGTGAAGATCGGGCACTACGTCGTGTTCTTCAACCCGTGGGGCGTGACGCTGATCGCGTGTGCGCTCGGCGCGCTGATCGGCGCGATCAACGGCTATCTCATCACGATGCTGAACGTCGCGCCGTTCATCGCGACGCTCGGCATGCTGTACGTGGTGCGCGGCGCGGCGCTGCTGGTCAACAACGGCAGCACCTATGCGGACCTCGAAGGCAACGCTGCGCTCGGCAACACCGGCTTCGAGTTCATCGGCAACGGCACGATACTCGGGCTGTCCACGCCGGTGTGGATCATGATCGTGCTGGCCGTCATCACCATCTTCATCGCGAAGAAGACGCCGCTCGGACGGCGCATCTACGCGATCGGCGGCAACGAGCAGGCGGCACGCTTTTCCGGCATCCGCACGAGCCGCGTGAAGCTGTTCGTCTACATGTTTTCGGGCTTTTGCGCGGCGCTGGTCGGGCTCGTGATTACCGCACAGTTGCAGACTGCGCATCCGCTTACCGGGCAGACCTACGAGCTGAACGCCATCGCGGCGGTCGTGCTCGGCGGCACTGCGCTGATGGGCGGACGCGGCACCGTGTTCGGCTCGGTGGTGGGCGCGTGCGTCATCAGCATTCTCGGCGACGGCATGGTGATGTGCGGCATCAGCGACTTCTGGCAGATGGTCATCAAGGGGCTCGTCATCATCTTCGCCGTGGTGGTCGATCAATTGCAGCAGCGGCTGCAATCGCGCATGGTTTCGCTGACGGCCTGAGGAGCGTGCGATGACATTCATTCTGTCCATCGATCAGGGTACGAGCGGCACCAAGGCGCTCGTGTTCGACAGCGCAGGCCAGGTGCATGCGCGCGGTTTCGCGCCGGTCGCGTGCACGACGCCCCGCACGGGTTTCGTCGAGCAGGACGCGCACGCGTTGTATGACTCCGTGCTCAAAGCCGTGCGCGCATGCCTGGACGGTTTCGAAGGCAAGCTCGCGGGCGTCGGAATATCGAACCAGCGCGAAACGGTCGTGCTGTGGAACGGTCGCGGCGAGCCGATCGTGCCGGCCGTGTCATGGCAATGCCAGCGCTCACTCGGCATCTGCGAACGGCTCAAGGTGGACGGACTCGCGCCGCTCATCGCGGAAAAAACCGGCTTGCTGATCGACCCGTATTTCTCCGGCACCAAACTCATCTGGCTCAACGAGAACGACGAGCGCGTGCGCGCGGCCATCGCGGCGCGCGATGCGTATTTCGGCACCGTCGATAGCTGGCTCTTGTACCGCCTCACGAAGGGCGCGTCTTACTGCACCGATTACACGAACGCGTCGCGCACCATGCTGCTCAATCTCGGCGCGCTGGAATGGGACCGCGATCTGCTCGAAGCCTTCGGTCTCGCCGGTTTGCATCTGCCGGCATTGCGGCCTTCCGCCTCGGAGTTCGGCGCGACCGACTTCGACGGCCTGCTCGATACGCCCATTCCCGTGCTGTCGATGATCGGCGATTCGCACGCGGCCGCAGTCGGCGAAGGCTGCCTCGCGCCGGGCGTCGCCAAGGCGACGATGGGCACCGGCTCGTCGATCCTGATGAATGTCGGCGCTCGCGCACACGCGCCCGAACACGGCCTCGTCTCGACGTTGTGCTTCACGATGGATGGCCGCGTGGATTACGCGCTGGAGGGCATCGTCATCAGCGCGGGATCGACGCCCGCGTTCTTCAAAGAAAAGCTCAACCTGTTCGACGATTTTGCGAAGGCGGAGCAGGCGTTCACCGAATACGACAACGGCGGCGTGTTCGTGATTCCGGCGTTCTCGGGTATCGGCTGTCCGCACTGGAAGTATCCGGGCGGCGCACAGGTGGTTGGACTGAACTTTTCGACGTCGTGGCAGCACGTGGCGCGCGCGGCGTACGAATCGATCGTCTATCAGATCAAGGACGTCATTACCGTGATGGAGCAGGTAGCGGACGTGCCGCTGGCCGAGCTTTATCTGGACGGCGGCCTTACGCAGCGGCCTTTTCTTTTGCAGTATCTGTCCGACACGCTGAACCGGCCCGTCAGCACGCTGGCGCTGAGCGAGATCTCGGCGGCGGGCGCGGCGGCGCTGGCGGCGTGCCAGGCGCGGCTGGTCGCTTCGCTCGATGGGTGGCATGCGAAGCGCGTCGTCGCGCGGCGCGTCGAGCCGGGCGCGGGCGTGGCTGCCGCCGCGGACAACCATGCACAGTGGCTGCGCTGGATCGGGCGGCTTTGAACATCATCGGGAGATTTGACGTGGCACAAGCATTGAAGCGGTTCGAAAACAAGGTCGTGGTCGTGACGGGCGGCAGCCGCGGCATCGGGCTGGGCATCGCGGAGCGTTTCGCGCAGGAAGGCGCGAAAGTGTGCGTGACGGCCAACGAAAAGAGCGTGCACGATGCCGCGGCGCGGTTGCGCGAAGCGGGCTTCGATGCACTCTCGGTGGAGATGGACGTAACTGACAAGGCGCAGGTCGTCGCGCTGTACGAGGAAGTCGCGAGCACGCTCGGCGAGGTCGACGTGTCGGTGCAGAACGCGGGCGTCATCACCATCGCGAAGCTGCCGGAGCTGACCGAAGGCGAGTGGGACAAGGTGATGGCGGTGAACACCAAAGGCGTGTTCCTGTGCTGTCAGGAAGCGGCCACGCGCATGCTGCGTACCGGCAAGACGGGGCGTCTCATTAACACGGCGTCGGGTCAGGCTCGGCAGGGCTTCGTCTACACGCCGCACTACGCGGCCAGCAAGTTCGGAGTGCTCGGTATCACGCAGAGTCTCGCCAAGGAACTCGCGCCAACGGGCATCACGGTGAATGCGTTTTGCCCCGGGATTATCACGACCGACATGTGGTCGTATAACGACGAGGCGTGGGGCAAGCTGCTCGGCGACTACAAGCCGGGCGAACTGATGGCGGAATGGGTGGCGAGTATCCCGATGAAACGCGCGGGCAACGGCGGCGATGTCGCGGGGCTTGTAACGTTTCTGGCCTCGGACGACGCGGCATATATCACCGGCCAAACGATCAACGTGGATGGCGGGATGTTTATGTCGTAACGGAGATAACCCGAAATTTGCTTAGGATGTCTGTTACCGCAAGATCTTGTTGCTTGGTCCGATGACGTTGAGCGTCTCGGGACGTATCGAGGCTGGCGTGCGGAGAAGCCACGCGATTGTCGAGGCAATCATTCGGCGCTATCCCGACGGCGCGGAGGACGCCGCGAGACAACATATCCGAGCGATTTTGTTCGCCGCGACTGCCTCCGTTATTGAAAGCCCGCATGTGAGCGCGGATCGGACGCGTGCGTTCTCACGAAAAAGTGCAATTGTCCGTCGAACTCCGCGTTCAATATCGCAGCTACCGTAGGAATTTTAAATTTGTGTTAAGGCACCCTAGGCAATGTATTTTAGAAATGAGCCTGGCACGCTGCTCCGCAAAGAGAGGCAGTCAGTACCGAATGCCTGATGGTGTCGGACAGTTCCATCCGTTATCTGAGATGCGTGTGCGACTATCCTCAGAAATTGAATTCTGCAGAATGCAGCAGCGTGCGAGGTGCAGCATTTGTCACATACGTACCTTGCTGAATCCAATAGCGACTTCAAGAAGATTTTCGACATTTGCACGCAATACGACATCCTTGCCGATTACACGCATGCCATAACGCAGACCGATGCCGTAGTGTGTCCACGAAGGCAAGCGAAGCATGTCACTGGAATCTTAGTATTGGGCGCCTATGTGGATGATGCGCCCGTTGACGCTCAGTCCCGGCACCCACGGAAGGTCGTAGTCTGCGCCCAGATTGGAGGCGAACTTCGGAACCACGCGCAGCGTATCGAGATCAACACTCCCTTCAACGTGCACGTCCCCTCGGGCCAGTTGAATCCGTATCTTGCCGGGCAGCGGTGCTGCAAGCTCAGATGTTGGCGGATCGGCGACGCTGCTGTCGTCAGTCTCATTTACTGCCACCGGCAGAAAGGTACATTCGTGATGGCTCACGCCGAGCCGGCCCTCAAGATACTGCTTGCGCCAGTCAAACACCTGATTTGCGTTCACTTCGTGACTGCGCGCAATCTCTGCAACTGAACGGCCACCGGTTAGCGTCTTCTCGACGATGCGGCACTTCTCGTCCGCCGTGCGCCGCCGATACTTGCGGGCCGGTTTGACTTCGGTGAGTTCGGTCACTGTGTCCATGATCCTTTGTGGACACAGTCACATTTGTGCCCCGGGAAAGCATGGCGTCGCCTTCATCGGACGTCTATACGGTCAGGATCGGGCGGTTACATTTAGAGCACTCTCGATGTCTGTTCGGGTTCGATACGGTGCGTTCAAGCGCGCCCCTTCGTTAGCAACTATCGCTCATTTCGTGTCCGAGATGTCTTGGCCGCTTAGGTAAAAGTCAAGGGACGCACGATCAATAAGGACCACTAGTTAAAATGCGTTAATGTCATCTATGTAAGGTCAATTTCGAGCGTCTCTCATTTATGTTAGCCGCCGCTGGCGGAGAAGGGCGATGGTGCCGAAGCCTAAGGATTTTCCAGCAACAACTCGAAGCGGTGGATCCGACCAACAACGGCCGCCATGCAATGCTCCTCTGGTGTGGATACCTTTCTGCAGAAACTCCGGCAACTGGCCTTCATCGATACGATGCGTCCTATAGATCCAGGTTCTTCCGGTAAGCCTCGGGTGCCAGATCAACTGCTTATTCGCGTGTTGAGGGGTACGCAAGCCTCAATATATAAAGCTTCTTGCAATATTCTGGATTGCGGCCCTCATAGATATCTCAAGCATCCTCCATACTCTCGCCACGTTCGGCGATCAGCTTCCCGATCTCGCGCGTGGACAACACGCGTCGCTGCGGATTGGTCGATTCCGATTCATCGTCCGCCAGATTTTCAATAATGGTGAGCAGCACCTTCCGCGCGACTTTGATATCGCGCTCACTCAGCCCTGTCACGCTGATTTCGTTCACTTCCTCCGCAAGCGGTACGAGCTTGTCCTTCAGCGCACGGCCTGCGGCTGTCAGATAGACGTGCGTATTCTTCTTGTTCTCCGGGCGTTGTTGTCGTTCTAGCAGGCCGAGCTTTTCCATCGCGGTCACGGCAGCGAACGTGGTGGGTGCCATGACGCCTGCCTGCTCGCTCAATTCACGCTGCGTCAGGCCGTCGGTTTCCCACAGGATGCGCAAGAAAGTCCAGTGCCCGAACGATACTGAATGTTCCGCGAGCCGCATTTGCAAGGCGCGCACCATTGAACGCGTGGCGTCCTTCACCAAGTGGGCGAGGCGGTCGTTCGGCACGGATTCATGCCAGTGGCGCAGCATCTCAGCGGTTTCGCGCGGCGCGCCGTCTACAGACTTCTTTCGTGTCATGGCGATGTCGTTTTTCCGTAAATCGTCTGTTTCGACATGATAGCCGGTGGCCTCGTCACGCTGCTGATATACAGAGTCAGAGTGCCTCTCCGTGCAAACCCGAACTTGTTCCGTGCCGGCGCTCTCTTTACCATAATAATTAGATATCGAATAAAAAACGGATGCGCTTCGACCGTGGCGCGTCGTCCTCTTGAGCACGGGAAACGGAGACGTTTGGTGGCCAAATCCACAGTTACGCAATTTATGTCGGAATCGGACGCAACGGCAGCGCGCGTCGAAGCCACATACCATAAAGTCACCTGGCGGTTGATGTCGTTCATCTTCGTCTGCTGGGTGCTGGACTATCTGGACCGCGTGAATGTCAGCTTCGCGCAATTGCACCTGAAGCAAGATCTCGGCTTGTCGGATGCCGCCTACGGCCTCGGCGTAAGCCTGTTTTTCATCGGCTATATCCTGCTGGAAGTGCCCAGCACGCTCTGGCTCAAGAAGATCGGCGCGCGCCTGACGATCTCGCGCATCATGATTCTGTGGGGTGGCATTTCCACCGCCATGGCCTTCATGACCACGCCGGCGCAGTTCTATATCGCGCGCATTCTGCTAGGTGCCGCCGAGGCGGGTTTCTGGCCCGGCATCATTTTGTACCTCACCTACTGGTATCCGGGCGCGCGGCG